>CACZIN010000035.1:0-32864 GCA_902781225.1 uncultured Lachnospiraceae bacterium
GGAATCACATATTTGTTCATCATATAGCGTTTATTTCTAACTGTACGTTCTTTGAGTTCATTCTGCTTATCCTCAAAATACTGCTCCATGAATTCTGACATCGTCATATCCATGCTACCTGGTTCCTTTAACCCCATCTTCTGTTCGTACTGCTTGGCTTCACGCATCGTCTTAAAGCCTCGCTTTTTGTGACGTTTTTTATTTCCATAAACGTCAATTTCATACCACTGAGCAATCCAAAGCCCAGTGTCTTTGTCCTTACTAGCCATTTAGCTTTCCTCCTTCCTATGATGCTTCTAAGCCGTAATACTTTTTCGCGAAAAATGCACTTGGCACTTTTCCTGTTTCAACTTCATAACCCATTTCAATCAACTCAGAATTTAATTTCTTAATGATCTTGTAGGCGTGATCCTTGGAACATTCAAGAATTTCCATAACGTCAGTAACGTTATATAAATACTTTGTACGATTCATATTTCTACCTCCTTATATATTTGTACGATATTCGTACATTCTGTATTTTGATTATAATGTACGAAAATCGTAATGTCGACTATTTTTCGTAAATATTTTTATTTTCTATGTACTTTTTTCGTACATCGTGCTATAATCCTTATAGATTAAGCATTTATCCTATGAAAAGGCAGGTAATAAATTATGGGTGATGGTCAAAAATTAAAAGAAATTCTTGATAAACAAGGAAAAAGTGTTCGTTGGGTAGCTAAGGAAACAACTATAAGTCCTACAACCCTTTATTCAATCATTCAGAAGGACACATCTATTAGATTCGATTTTGCGCTTCGTATTGCCAATGTTCTTGGAATTGAAGTATCTGAAATATGTTCTGATGCTTCTCTTCAGCAAGAAGACTGGTCTGACAAGGAACGTATTGTTCTTCCAGAGCTTCCTTCTGGCATGGATGGTGTACTTGATGGAAATAGAGTAAAACGCTATTTGAAAAATACACTTTATCCTCTTATGCAAATGTTTGGAAAAAATGATATGCCTATACTTGATGAACATCTGACTAACTATTATCAGCTGACAGATGAAGGCAGACGTGACGTAGATCAATTTATTAGAATGCAGCTCTCAATTAAAAAAGATCCTGAACGAGCTGCCGACATAAAGAAAATTACTAAATGGTAATCGTTCAGAGCCAAGCATAATTTCATACAATATTTGGCGATGCTTGCATCGATCAACATATTGTTGAAATTATATTTGGCGGATACGCCACATCGAGAAAATGAGAAGCATTTTCGAGATGGCTCTGAACATATTAGCCCTTGGGAAGATAAATTCTCAAGGGTTTTCTTATGTCTAAAATACACGAACTTAATTTCTTGGAGCCGATTTGGAGCCAATGGCCTCAAATTTCATCTCCAAAATTATCTTTAGACGAAAAAAGCCTCCCGAGGAAATTCCTCGGAAGGCTTGATTTTACTAGGTTTATAGACAATCCCTCGAGATTACTCGATGATTGTTGCTACTCTACCAGAACCTACTGTACGTCCACCTTCACGGATAGCGAATGTAAGACCCTGCTCCATAGCTACCGGGTGAATTAACTCGATAGTCATCTCGATGTTATCACCAGGCATGCACATCTCTGTACCAGCCGGAAGGTTGCAAACACCTGTTACGTCTGTTGTTCTGAAGTAGAACTGCGGACGATAGTTGTTGAAGAACGGAGTATGACGACCACCCTCGTCCTTTGTCAGAACGTAAACCTGAGCTGTGAACTTGTGATGGCAGGTAACAGTACCCGGCTTAGCAAGAACCTGTCCACGAACGATCTGGTCACGGTTGATACCACGAAGTAATGCACCGATGTTATCACCAGCCTGAGCCTCGTCTAACTGCTTACGGAACATCTCGATACCGGTTACAACGGTTGTCTGAACATCATCCTTAACACCAAGGATCTCAAGGTTATCATTCAGATGTAATGTACCTCTCTCAACACGTCCGGTAGCAACTGTACCACGACCTGTGATTGTGAATACGTCCTCGACCGGCATAAGGAATGGCTTATCTGTGTCACGCTGCGGATCCGGAATGTACTCATCAACTGTGTTCATGAGCTCCATGATCTTGTCGCCCCACTCGCCGTTCGGATCCTCAAGAGCCTTAAGAGCAGAACCCTGGATGATCGGGCATCCCTCGAAGCCGTACTCCTCAAGCTGCTCGGTAACTTCCATCTCTACTAACTCGATGAGCTCCGGATCGTCTACCATATCGCACTTGTTTAAGAAAACAACGATGTAAGGTACACCTACCTGACGGGAAAGTAAGATGTGCTCTTTTGTCTGAGCCATAACACCGTCAGTAGCAGCTACTACAAGGATAGCACCATCCATCTGAGCAGCACCAGTGATCATGTTCTTTACATAGTCAGCATGACCTGGGCAGTCAACGTGTGCGTAATGTCTCTTCTCTGTCTCGTACTCGATGTGAGCGGTAGAAATTGTGATACCACGCTCTCTCTCTTCCGGAGCCTTATCGATGTTCTCGAAATCTGTAGCTGTGTTACCAGCAACTCTTGCAGCTAATACTTTGGAGATAGCTGCTGTTAAAGTTGTTTTACCATGGTCAACGTGTCCAATGGTACCGATATTACAATGTGGTTTTGTTCTTTCAAACTTAGCTTTTGCCATTTTGAATATCCTCCTTAAAATGATGCCCCTTGCGGGCTATAGTTATTATATAAGAATAACTCGGCTAACTCTGATTATATAAAATAATCAGCGGTTTTTCAAGCTATTTCTTACCGGATTTCCCCTGTTTATGGGAAAATCCGGGATTTTTACAAACTGCATACAGAAAGTTTATTTGGTCTTGTCAGCCAATACCTTCTCCTGTACACTCTTCGGTACCTGCTCGTACTTCTCGAAGAACATCGAGTAGTTACCACGTCCCTGTGTCTTAGAACGCAGGTCTGTAGAATAACCGAACATCTCTGCAAGCGGTACATATGCCTTTACAAGCTTACCGCCGCCGATATCATCCATACCCTCGATACGTCCACGACGGGAGTTGATATCACCGATAACATCACCCATGTACTCCTCAGGCATTGTAACCTCAACCTTCATGATCGGCTCGAGTAATACCGGGTTTGCCTTGTGCATAGCTTCCTTGAATGCCATAGATCCGGCAATGTGGAATGCCATCTCGGAGGAATCGACCTCATGGTAAGATCCATCGTATACGTTCGCATGAACACCGAGTACCGGGAATCCACCAAGGATACCTGCCTGAGCAGCTTCCTCGATACCTTCGCCGATTGCCGGGATGTACTCCTTCGGAATCGCACCACCGACTACGGTAGACTCAAACTTGAATGTCTCTTCACCGTTCGGATCCATCGGGTCAAACTTCACTTTACAGTGTCCGTACTGACCACGTCCACCGGACTGCTTTGCATATTTGTATTCAACATCAACCGGCTTTGTAAATGTCTCTTTGTAAGCAACCTGAGGTGCACCAACGTTAGCCTCAACCTTGAACTCACGAAGCAGACGGTCTACGATGATCTCCAGGTGGAGCTCACCCATACCGGCGATGATTGTCTGACCAGTTTCCTGATCTGTATGAGCACGGAATGTAGGATCCTCTTCTGCAAGCTTTGCAAGAGCCTCACCCATCTTACCCTGTCCAGCCTTGGTCTTCGGCTCGATTGCGAGCTCGATAACCGGCTCCGGGAACTCCATGGACTCTAAGATTACCGGATGCTGCTCATCACAGATGGTATCACCTGTCGTTGTGAACTTGAATCCAACGGCTGCAGCGATATCTCCGGAGTAAACTTTCTCCAGCTCCTGACGCTTGTTGGCATGCATCTGTAAGATACGTCCAACACGCTCTTTTTTGTCTTTTGTTGCGTTCAGTACATAAGAACCGGAGTTCATTGTACCGGAATATACACGGAAGAATGCAAGCTTTCCTACAAACGGGTCAGCCATGATCTTAAATGCAAGTGCGGAGAACGGCTCTTCATCGGAAGAGTGTCTTACTACCTCATTGCCATCTAAGTCAACACCCTTGATAGGCGGGATGTCGGTCGGAGCCGGCATGTACTCGATGATTGCATCGATCAGCTTCTGCACTCCCTTGTTTCTGTAAGCAGATCCGCAGCATACAGGTACTGCCGTACACTCACAGGTAGCTTTTCTTAAGACCTTCTTCATCTCCTCAACGGATGGCTCTTCACCCTCGAGGTACATCATCATAAGGTCATCGTCCAGCTCGCAGATCTTCTCTACCAGCTCGCTGCGGTAAAGCTCTGCGTCGTCCTTCATATCTCCAAGATCATCGGTAACAGTGATATCATCACCCTTATCGTCGTTGTAGATATATGCCTTCATCTCGAACAGGTCGATGATTCCCTTGAAATCATCTTCCTTGCCGATCGGCAGCTGAAGAACGATTGCGTTCTTACCTAATCTTGTACGGATCTGATCAACAGCGCCGTAGAAGTTCGCACCTAAGATATCCATCTTGTTGATGAATGCCATACGCGGTACGTTGTAGGTATCAGCCTGACGCCATACATTCTCTGACTGAGGCTCAACACCACCCTTTGCACAGAAGACGCCGACAGCGCCGTCCAGTACACGGAGTGAACGCTCTACCTCAACCGTAAAGTCAACGTGTCCTGGGGTATCAATGATGTTGATACGATGCTCCAGAGCACCCGGCTTCGGCTTTGTGAACTCTTCCAGAGTCCAATGGCAGGTCGTAGCGGCTGATGTAATGGTGATACCTCTCTCCTGCTCCTGCTCCATCCAGTCCATGGTAGCAGTACCCTCGTGAGTATCACCAATCTTATAGTTAACACCGGTATAGTACAGAATACGCTCGGTCAATGTGGTCTTACCCGCATCGATATGAGCCATAATACCAATGTTTCTGGTTCTCTCTAATGGATATTCTCTTCCAGCCAAGGTATTTCCTCCCTAAATTAGAAACGGTAGTGAGCAAACGCTTTGTTTGCCTCTGCCATTTTGTGCATATCTTCTTTCTTCTTAACGGATGCACCTGTGTTGTTAGCTGCATCTAAGATCTCATTAGCAAGTCTCTCTTCCATGGTCTTCTCACCGCGGTTACGGGAGTATGTTGTCAACCAGCGAAGTGCTAAAGCCTGGCGACGGTCTGGTCTGACCTCGATCGGTACCTGATAAGTAGCACCACCGATACGTCTTGCCTTTACCTCAAGAACTGGCATAACATTGTTCATGGCCTCTTCAAATACCTCAAGAGCCGGCTTCTCAGCCTTCTCCTCTACTCTCTTGAAAGCTCCGTATACAATCTTCTGTGCTACACCCTTCTTACCGTCTAACATGATGTTATTGACAAGCTTGGTAACCACTTTGTTATTGTACATTGGATCTGCTAATACGTCTCTTTTCTGAGTATGTCCTTTACGTGGCACGGTTCTTCCCTCCTTAATCATAATTTACTATACAGAACTCTGTCTGCATTGCCCGGTCTCCAGTCTCTGGATCCGGAGGACTTCATTTCGATTAATTCAACGGTACTCACAATGTAGTGGCAGGTATCTGCCCCTTCGTGTTCGTGCGGAAATATATCTCTGTGTGAAACAATTCCAACACTTACCATGTGATACTATTGGTTCGCTGAATTACAGTAACTCTACGCTACTATTTTGCAGCCTTTGGTCTCTTAGCGCCGTACTTGGAACGAGCCTGCTTTCTGTTAGCGACACCGGCAGTATCAAGTGTACCACGGATAATGTGATATCTTGTACCTGGTAAATCCTTAACACGACCACCACGGATCAGAACAACGCTGTGCTCCTGTAAGTTATGTCCCTCACCCGGGATATAGCTTGTAACCTCGATTCCGTTGGAAAGACGTACTCTGGCGATCTTTCTAAGAGCTGAGTTAGGTTTCTTAGGAGTAGCTGTCTTAACAGCAGTACATACACCTCTCTTCTGCGGAGAAGAAGTATTGGTTGGCTTCTTCTGTAAAGAGTTGTAACCTCTCTGAAGTGCAGGTGCTGTAGACTTCTTAACAGATGTCTGACGTCCTTTTCTTACTAACTGGTTAAATGTTGGCATTATTTTCACCTCCTGTTTTATTTGTATGAGATCATAAATTGATCTCGGCGTACGTATGCACGCTAAATCATTATATTAACCCTATCTTTTTTTGTCAAGTTCTTTTCCGAAATTTCCTTGAATTTCGCGGAATACACGGTCAGGGAAAGGATTCTGCGGGCAAAAAGAAAAGATGGAAAACTCCCAACGGATATCTTCCATCTATTCTTCCACATTTTTACATCTTTATACCGGATGATCAGCCATTTGCCCGTTTTCTCTGCTTCTCCTGTCTCTCGCTGGTCAGAATCATATAGATTCCCAGAAGCATCACACCGATGCAAAGAATATATTTCGGATTTAACGACTGTCCGGTCTTCGGCGTCTCATCCTTCACCTGCGAGTCATCCGCCGCCTGCGCATTATCTGCCGGCTGCTCCGTCTCCGCAGCTTCCGTCGTCTCTGCCGGCTGGCTTTCCGCCTGGCTTCCGCCTGCCGGAGTAATCACAAACCCGGAGGTTGCCTGCGCCGTCGAATCCGAGTGGCGCTCATCCACTACGATGACATAATCACACGCATGCACAAAGGAAAATGTCACATTGCCGTCTGCGTCTGTATCGGACTGCCCCATATACTCCAGAATCTGATCATCTACATTATAATAGAACAAAGTGCCCAGCTTATTGGCGTTCGCCGCACCGACATTTACAGTCAGCTGTGCCGTCAGCCCAAACAGGTTGTCGTGCGCCAGATGCATCTGCGTCGACCATCCGCTTCCGGTCACTGTACTCTGCAGATTCGCCGGCACATTGCTTGTTCCCAGCTCCACGCCAAAATCCGTATCTGCTACAACGCTTGTATCAATACTGCTTCCGTCAATCATCCACGAGATTCCATTTCCCATATCCAGAACCAGCGTCAGCTGCTTGTCTGCCGCCAGTGTCAGAATATTCTTCGGCACAACCGTGGTGCCGTTCATGGTAATATAGATCGTTGAACCGGGATCCGCCACCGTCATCTGCGTGTAAATCGCATCCCAGCCTTTCAGTTCCTCATTTCCGGTAATATATGCGGTTCCCTGCTCTGCAAATCTGGTCGTTGCAGGCACTTCCGCCGCTGTCGGCTGCACATCGCCCTGCGTCTCCGCTGTCGTCGCTGCCGCCGATCCGGTACCGCTGCTCTGTGCACCTGCCGCTCCGGCACTGCCCTTTACCGCACCGCTGCCTCTTCCGCTGCCGGTGCCGCTTCCGCTTCCTCTTCCGGACGATGTGCCGTTACTCTTTCCGCTGCTTCCGCTGCCCGTACTGCTGCTGTTATTACCGCTGGTCGTGTTGCTGCTGTTATTGCTGCTGTTGTTATTGCTGCTGTTGTCACTGCTGTTATTGCTGTTGTCGCCGCTGTTATTGTTGTTATCGCTGTTATTATTGTTGTTGTCGCTGTTATTGTTGTTATTGTCATCTGCCGGTTTTTCCGTATCCTCAGTCGGCTTCTCCGTATCCTCCGTCGGCTTTTCCGTATCCTCGGTCGGTTTCTCCGTGTCTTCCGTCGGCTTTTCCGTGTCCTCGGTCGGTTTCTCCGTATCCTCGGTGTCGTCCGGCTTATAATCCGTCACCACAATCGCACCGTACGTCTCCACCAGCTTCGGTGCTGCCGGAGCGCTTCCCGGCACTTCAATCGAGTGAATCTTGAAAGATGTATTCTGCTCGCCAAACGTTTCCAAGGCTTTGCCAAGGCAGAGTGTCTGAATCTCACTGCCGTCAAACGCGCCGTCTTCCACGGTTGTCACGCTCTCCGGAAGTGTCACTTTTCCAAGCTTGCAGCCGTAAAATGCATTTTCACCGATCATCTTGGTGCCGTCATATACCTCGATGGTTCTCGCACCCTGCGGGCAGCGGTATAACGTAACCCCGTTCGCCGTGTAGAGCGCATTGTCGTATGACATAAAGTAAGTATTCGCCTCTTCCACGTCAATGGACTGCATGTTGACACATCCGTCAAATGCGTCCGATGCAATCGTTTTGGTCGCCTCTGGTATTACAATGCTCTCGAGGGACTCACAATTTTTAAATGCTTCTTTTCCGATCGATGGAAGCTCCTTGGAAATGCTTAAATCCGTCAGTCCTGCACACTCTGCAAATGTGCCGTCGCCGATTCCTTCTTTGCTCTCCCATGTTGCGCTTTCCAGACTGGTGCAGCCGTAGAACACATTGTCTCCGATCTTTGTCACGCTGTCCGGGACCGTAACTTCGGTCAGATATTCACATCCTGCGAATGCGTTATCTCCGATGGTTGTCACACTGTCCGGGATCTCCACAGATGTGATCGTCGTATTGAGGAATACATCGTCATCAATTTTCGTGATGTTATCCGGAATGACAACTGCGTTCTCCGCTCCGACATACCCCTGCAGGGTTGTCCCTTTTATGACAAATCCGTCCTCCTGTCCGGACGCCGCACTGAGCTCTCCGGGATAGATCATTACCACAAGCATGGCAACGACCAGCACATAGCCTATTTTTCGTTTTATCCGGTATTTCATTAGCACTCTCTCCCATCATCCTTTATTTCGCCGTAGCCCGCCCGTGAACCTCACGCGCGATCCCACGCTTTTACTCTGCTTCCCTGCATTTCTTCGCCACCAGGAACAACCTTCCGTCTTCTGTAAAATTGTTACAGGTCGACAGGGTCAGTAGCTCGTCCCCATAGACCGGCAGATCTGTTCCGGTAAACACCGAGAGTTGTATGATATGATCGAGGTAGTCGTTAAACGCCTCCTCGGAATCCGCCTGTATAAAATCATAATAACGAAATTCCTGTGAATTCCGGTACTGCACCTTTGCCAGACAGACAGCAAACACTTCATAGGTGCCTTTCTCATAAATTGTATCAAATCTGATCTGCGCGTGCTCCCTCCAGTAATCTTCATCCAGATACTTCTTGAGACTTCCGAACATCGCACCGCTTTTCATGTTATGTCCGTAGATAATAATATTGGTGCTGCGCTGCACCAGATCCGTTCTGGGATCCATAAACAGGGTTCCGTTGATGTCGTCCTCCCCGTTTACATTGCGCTTGAGATAATAATCCCCGTCCGTCGGGGTAAGCATGACCGGATAGTCAATCTTTGTCCCGTCAATGGTGATCCATCCGGCAAAATCACTGTGCTGCGCCACGATGGCTTCATATTCCGGCAGAACCGGAGGAGGCGGTTCGTTCTCCCGCTCCGTCTGGTCTAATCCCGCCGCAAGTTCCGGTGCATCCTCCAAAAAAAAGGTGTCATTGTCCACCATCTCTGCGGCTTCTGTCGGATTTTCTTTTAGCATCTTCAAATACTCATTCGCCTGACTGCCGCGGCGATTCGTGTAATCTGACCAGAAATACCAGCCAAAGCAGAGAATCGCAGCCGTCACGCACACCGCACCGAGAATCTTTCTGCTACGGTCCTGCGCCCCCTGCCGGGGTTCCTCCCCTGCCTGTTGTTCCGGCGCCTGTGCCTGCGTTATATTTTTTGCCGCGGATTTTGCCACGGCATCTGCAATATCCAGAAAAAATTTCTTGCCGACTTTGCTGCCGAACTTGATCTTCCCTGTTCGTATCAGCCAATAGAGGCGTAGAGCAGTTTCCGGTTCATTGAGATCGACGGTGTTCTGTATCTTTTCGATTTTCTTCGCATCTTCGAGCCCTCGGGCATATTCCTCTTCTGTGTCAAATGTAAAATTCCCTATCTTATATGCCGCCATGATCGGAACCGCTCTCCCTCCTCTCTGTCTTTATTTTGTGGTTGTTCCGGTAACTGCCGCGGTAAACTCACCATAGTAAGTCTCGCCGTCCGCCACCAGATAACTTCTTACTTTATAAGAGTATGTTGTCTCTGCCGCAAGCTTTTTATCGGTATAGAACGCGTCTCTGGTACGCGTTACCTGCTGCCACTTTCCGTCCGCGCCGGCACGATATACTTCGTAGCCCGTCACGGCACCGTCGCCCGTCCAGCTGATGGACAGACTGTCTGCGGATGTACCTGTCACAACTGCCGCACCCGCATCACACGGTCTGATGTCAAACGTCAGGTTCTTTGTCGCGGTGTAATTGCCTTTTCCTGCAACTGCCGCCACACCGGTACCTGCCTTGCGGTTGTTGGAATACATCAGTGTATAGTCGCTTAAAAGTTCCAGCGTCTTGCCGTCGTCTTCTACCGTCACGGTCGGCTTGATGTCAGATCCGGTATATACCTGTGTCTGAATCGAACCGATATCGCACAGATGTATGCTCTTGCGCAGGATCTGGAAACTCAGTTCCTTATTACCTGCATAATGGGTTCCGCTTGCTGTGATTACCAGCTTCGCTACACCCGCGTTGATGTTGTCTTCATAGGATACCGTGTAATCCTTATCTTTTTCCAGCTGCACGCCATCTGCCCATACTTCCGGCTCCGGTGTGATTGCTTTTCCGGTATAAGTGTAAGTAGAAGAAACACCCTTCACTTCCAGTCCGTCGATCGGCGTCTGGTCTACGGTAAACGGTTTTGTAACGGTTCCTGTATAGTTGCCGGTTCCGGCTGCCTCCATCTCGTAGGTTCCTGCCACTCCTGCCGGTCTGCATGTTACGGTGTAATCGGTGTCTCTTACGAGTGCGATCTCACCCCACTGGAACGTTACGTTCTGTGTAATCTGCTCTGAGTAGGATACCGTGTCCTCAAATCCGCTCATCACCACATCTTCATCGGTGATATTCTTCGGTGTAATCTCGATGGTGCATTTCTTGGTTCCGCCGTAGCTTCCCTGACCGATCAGAAGAAGGGTCTGCGTTCCGGCGCTCATGCCATCGCTGTTGTCATCAAATGCAAAGCTGTAGGAGTCTGTTGTAAGGACCGTCTCGCCGATGCGTACCTCTGTAATGCCCAGATCGTCCGGCGTATATGCGCTTCCCGTAAACGGATAGCTGTCGTCAAGTCCTATGACCTCCGCCTGGCTGATGTCGCTCGCAATATTAAATGTGGTCTGGCGGTAATTCGTAAATCCACCGGTTCCGTTGATCCGCATCAGAACGGTGCCAATCTCTGTGTTGTCCGTGTCAAAGCTCAGCGTGTAGTCCTCACCCTGCTTTAAGGTGTAATCGCCGCAGGTCACTTTCACTTCCGGAATCACCGGCTGACCCGTGTATGCCTGATTCGGAATCGGATCCACCGTAACATCTGCCGCTGCAATATCGTGGCTTACGATGGTAAACGGTGCCGTTACGCTTCCCGCATAGCTTCCTTTTCCGGTCACGGTCACAGTCGCTGTACCGCACGCCTTGTTGTTCTGATAAGATACCTCATAATCTGTACCCGCTGTGAGTACATTGCCGTCCAGTGTTACCTGAACTTCCGGTTCCACACCGGTATCGCTTCCCATATACGGATAGGATGTTCCGTTCGGGAATGTGACGATCGCTCCGTCAAAACTCTTCTCTGTAATCGTGTATTCCACAGTGCGGGATCCCGTATAATTTCCGATACCGGAAATCACGGCTGTCGCTGTTCCCGCATTGATGTTGTTGCTGTATGCAACGGTAAAATCGCTGCCCTCTGTCAGCTGACGTACCTCAGCCTCCGTTCCGTACTGATATGTCACAAGAACCGTCGGCTTCTTTTCCGTTCCGTCATAAGAAAAGCTGTCCGGAATCACCTCTACCGCAATCAGGTCGGTGCCGGATGACGGTGTTGCCAATGATTTCGCCACGATCTGGAAAGATACCTCGCGGCTTCCGATCACGTTGCTTCCATCACCGGTAATCACGACTGCGCCGGTTCCAACGTTCGTATTATCCGCATCTGCCTTCTTTGCAATGGTGTAGCTTCTTACCGGCAGAATGTAATCTGTTGATCCGATGGTTGCCTTCAATGAGAACTCCGGCACAATCTCTTTACCGGTGTACTCCCTGCTTCCGATCGTATTCTGCGTTCCGTCAAGCACCTTCAGATCGTCCATCTGAAGCGGGTTAATATCAAAGGTTACCGGCTTGATCAGGCCGTCGTACTCGTTCTTGCCCTTTACCATAATGCTTCCACCGTCTGTTCCCGCCTTGATATTCTCTCCGTAGGTCACATCATAATCGGATGTTGTCAGCGTCTTGTTTCCTATCTTAACGGTAACCTGTGGGCGGATCTGTGTTCCGCGGTACAAATAGCTGCTCTCTACACCGCTTACCTCCAGGATTCCCGCATTTGCGACAATGCTGAAATTCTCTGTGAGTGTTCCTGTAAATCCGTTTTTCTCATTTCCGATTACGGTCACGCTCGCGGTCTTGTCGCCGATCTTGACGTTGTTTTCGTATGTATGGATCACAAAATGCTTTCCGGATGTCAGTTCTGTTCCGTAGTAGCTGATGCTCGGGATTGCCTCCACCGGATCTCCGGTATACTGCTGATCTCCGATTGCTACCTTGATGCCTGCCTCTGAGAGATCCGCTTTGATCGGAACCGTCTTCTCCACGCTTCCCGCAAAACTTCCCATACCCTTGATGGTAACTACCGCGTTGCCAACCCAGCTGTTGTCTGCATAGACCAGCGTATAGTCGGTATCTTTCTGAAGTGTTGTTCCGTTCAGCACAACACTGATCTGATCGTCAAACGTGATGTCCTTATCGCCGATTGCAATGTCCGTCTCTCCGGCATTCACATAGTCCTTAAACCAGAGTTCATCCGGAACGGTGATCTCGGCGTCTGCAATGTTTGCGCAAATCTTAAAGGTTTTCTTCACACTTCCCGTGTAATTGCCGATTCCCTTGAGAATGACAACCGCGTCGGAACCAATGCTGTCATTCTTCTCGTAAGTGCAGATATAATCCGTACCCATGACAAGTTCTGTTCCGTTATAGTACAGCTTCGGCTGCGGTGTTGCCGCTCCGTCCACCAGCGGCTGCGGTTCGATCGCCCCGATCTTAAAGCCGTCTGCCGGTGTGTATCCGCCGTTGCCGATACTTGCAAGTGTGATGGTAAAGGTCGTACTTCTCGATCCCGTAAAGTCCGTGCCTTCCTTTGCCGTTGCCGTCAGTGTCACGGTTCCGCGGCTGGTGTGATCCACCCCGTAGGATACGGTGTAATCCGTCGTGCTGATCTTCTGTCCGTCATAAGTAAGTGCTACTTCAGGCTCTACCGGGCTTCCGGTATACTGCGTCTGATAACTTCCATCGGTCACTCCGCCGACAGAGAGTTCTACACTGCTGTCCGTAAGATCTCTCGGTGCAATCGTAAAGGTCTTCTGCCATACACCGACGTATCCTCCCAGACCTTCCACGCTTACCGTTGCGGTTCCCGCGTGGATGTTATCCGTATAGGTCACGGAATAGTTGGAATCTTTTACCAGCTTTTTGTTGCCTTCAATCCGCGTTACCGTTACCTCCGGCTCAAATGCACTTCCGTCATAAACATACTGTGTGCCGTCGGTGAGTGCCGGGCAGCTGATCGTAAATTTGCTCTCGTTTGTGATGAGCTGTCCAATCCTGAATTCCGCCGTCTTGCTTCCGGTAAAGTTACCGGTTCCGGTCACTGTCACCGTTGCGGTTCCGGTTCCCTTGTTGTTCGCGTAAGCCACCGTGTAATCGCTGGCCGGACTCAACGTATAGGTTCCGTCTCCAAATTCATAGCTTACCGACGGTACCGGTGTAACAGCCATTCCGTTGTACTCCTGCGCGTCGATCGGTGCGATCTTTACCTCCGGCTCTGCCAGATTCTTCGGCGCAATCGTATAATCTTTCGTAAAGTTTCCCTGATAATTTCCTTTTCCGGTAATCGTCATCGTCGCGGTTCCGGCATCCACATTATTCTCGTAGGAAATCTTATAATCATCCTCGCCAAGCTTTTTCTTCAGATCTGTGCACTGTACCGTAGGTACCGGTGTAATCTCTTCCGAAGTGTAAGTATAACTGGACTTTAATCCGCCAAGCGTACAGTTGTTGTCCAGGCTTCTCGGCAGAATCGCAAATGTCAGTGTTCTGTCATCTGTTCCGTAGTAATCTCCCTTGCCGGAAACGGTGATGGATGCCTCGCCGGCATTCAGGTTGTCCGCATAGGAAGACTCATCGTACGCGATCACTTTCTCGATCTCATCAGCCGTCGTAAGCTTTGTTCCATCTCTCAATATCAGTTCGGCGATCTTCGGGTACAGGCGCTCGCCGGTGTAGGTCGTCTCGTTCTCGTCCACCTTCCAGCTGATGATCTCATCCAGAGATTTTCCGCTGATCGTGAAGACAATAATCTTTGTTCCTGTATAGTTGCCGTTTCCCTGTATGGTTACATTCGCCATCGGTCCCGGTTTCTCGTTGTTCGCATAGCTTCCTGCCACGATCGAATAGTCGGTCGGTGCGGTCAGTGTCTTCTTATTATAAGTAAGCCTAATCTCACTCTCTGTAAGCGTCACTGCATTTCCGTCGTACGCTTTCTTGATCGCCTCATAGGAAACGCCGGTTGCAATGTCTTTCGGACGAATCGTAAAGGTTGCACTCAGCTTTTTGGCGCCGTCGCTATACACATAGCATCCGTTTGCCGTCGGCTGATCCTCCAGCGGAATCTGCTCCACTGTCACCGTTGCCTCCCCGGCATTGATCGCCTGGTCTGCATTGGTTCCGTCACTGTACTTGACCGTATAGTCGGTTCCCTGCTCAAGAACACTCTTCCAGAGTCCGAATCCGCCATCCGATACAGAGATCTCATCCGCCGCAAGTTCAATCGGATCTCCTGTGTAAACCGGGTTTTCTGCCGGATTCACCGATACATCATAATCCTCGTCAAGCTTTGATGCGAGCAGGTATTTGATCTCCTGCTTACCGTAGAATTTGCCTTTTCCGGTAATCGTTACCGAAGCGGTGCTTCCTTCTTTGGAAATATCCTTGATGCCGTCATACTTTAATTCATAATCGGTTCCTTTTACCAGTGTGTTGCCCTGGTTGTCTGTCAGTGAAATTTCAAGCTGGTTATCATTTTTGTTGCTGGAATACCACAGCATCGCCCAGTACGGTCCGTCATATCCGGTCACCATCCGGTCTGCGCTGTTGGTCACCTTAAGGTTCTTGTCGTTGATCAGTGTCTGGATATCTACCGCTGTAACCTCAAACGTCTTGGTAACAACACCTGTATAGTTGCCGCTTCCGGTAATCGTCATCGTGTAGGTTCCGATGTCTTTTACCGTTGTCGGTGAGCATGCCACCGTATAATCGGTTCCCTTCACCAGCGTGTGATCCGTCTTGGATGCGGAATGATATACAACGCTCTCTGTCGGAAGCGCAATTTCTGCTCCCGTATAGTCAAACAGCTCTCTGTCAATGCTGGCTGTAATCTTCGTGCTTGTAAGGTTGCACTGGGTAATCGTATATGTCAGACGTTTCGTTGTACCGGTCTTAAAATTGCTGTTGGAATCGCTCGGCGCAATCTCAACGCTCGCCGTACCTGCAAATATCTTGGTATCCGCAGAATAGGTCAGCTTGTAGTCCGACTCCGGAAGTGTTACCATGTCCGCGCCCTGCGCAAACTTTACAACCACCTTCGGCTTCACATCTGCTCCGTCCGGAGAATATTCCATCTTATAGTTTGCAGTGCTTACCTCGGAGCCATCGGCATCCACATAGTAGCATACCGCCTTTGACATGTCCGCCTGCTCGATTGTGAATTTACCGGTCACAGCGCCGCCGTATGTTCCCATACCCTGCAGCGTAATGGTCGCTGTTCCTGCATTCGTGTTGTTTGCGTAAGTAACAGAGTAATCCGTTCCCTCAACCAGTCCCAGATCGTTGTTGCCGCTCTTCCAGGTAATGTCCGGTTCCGGTGTCTGCGCATTGCCGTTATAAGTTACGTTTGCTGCCGTCACTCTCTGAATCAGATCCGAGAGATCAGCGCCTGCCGCCTGATATTCCACCGTGTAGGTTCCCTGATAGTTTCCGATACCGGTGATAACCCGGCGGTAAGTTCCGTTTCCGGCATTGATAATATCTGTTCCGACGGTGTAATCCGTTCCCTTCTCCAGCGTCATGCCGTTGTAGGCTGCAGTAATGACCGGCTCCTTGTCCGCTCCTCCTGCCGCAGCAGCCGTCACGGACACAGCCATGCCAACTTCTTCCTGATCCTTGTTGCCAATATCTTTTGCCTTGATCTCAAAATTTACCGTCTTTGTTCCGTAAAGGGAATTCTTTCCGGTAATCGTCAATGTGGCCTGTCCGACATTGACATTGTCGGAATATACCGCATCGTAATCCGCCTGGGAAATGGTCTCCCCATCCACCAGAAGCTGGAATGCCGGTGTCCACTCACTTCCGGTATATACATAGGAAGTCTTGTCAAAAACAACATTTGCGTCCGCCGCATTGCGCGGTGCACCGCAATATCTCTCTCCGGTATAGTTGCCGGTACCGGTCAGTGTAATTCCTCTGCCTGTCTGGCTGAGTGAAAGTGTGTAGTCCGTTCCCTCTGTAAGATTCTTCACGCCATCTACGGCATCCGCATCCGCACGCGCCGTATCCTTTACCTCTTTGATGCAGGAGGCAAGTGTGGCAGATGCATTGTCCGGATCTGCCGCCGCATCAGCCAGCACCTGATCCCAGTCGATATTATCCTGCAGTATCACTTCCACCGTCGCATCTGATACGTCTTTCTGTGCAATCACGTATTCCTTCTGAATCTTTCCGCTGTAACCGTTCTGTCCGGTAATGTACAGGTAATAGGTTCCCGCATTCACAAGCACGGTCGCATCCGTGGCCGGGTCAAATGTTGTTGCCGCACCGCCAACCATCTGTGAATAGGAAAGCTGGTACTGATCGTTCTCTTTTAATACGGTATCTCCCACCTGAACCGCAACGCTCGGAATCTGCTGTCCGCCGTTGTATACCGGATTCTCCGGGCTGACGGTTACCGCATCCTCCGAGAGATTCGGTGTGACCGTCAGATTACATGTGTAGCTCTCTCCGGCATAAGTTGCCGTAATCGTCGTGCTGCCCGCGGCAATACCCTCGATGGTCGCCGGGTTGCCCGTACTGCTTACTTTTGCCACCGCTTCATTGCCGGAAACCCATGTTACCGTTCCCGTGGCATTCTGCAGTGTAAGATCCTGATCCGTCCATCCCTCACCGATGGTCATGCTGTTCTTGTTCAGCGCTACAGCGGCACTCTTCTTCACATTGCCGCTCTGCGCAGCCACCTGATTATCTGAACCGGAAGAACTTCTTCCGGATGTTGCAGTCACATCATAGGTGTATGCGGTTATCGCTGCACAGCTTCCGTTTACTGTATACATATCCTGCCAGCCGGCATTGCCGAGAATATAACTCTCTCCCTCTGCCGTACCGCCATATACATAAAAGGACGCCCCGCTCAACCGGACGATCACGGAAAACTTGGAGCCATTGTCCATTACCTGATTCGCCAGCCCTGCGGAATAAGTGTTCTTTCCTTCCTTCACGCTGACTTCTTTTTGGAAAATGCTCGTTCCCGCATCCGGCGCTGTGCCTTTTACATCCTTGTAATATTCCACGGTAGCCGTTGCCTTGCCGCCGTCATCCACATGTGCGTAGAAGTCAATACTGTCTAACAGTTCTGCTCCGTCCGCATTGCGGTTTGCGGTAAATACCGCGGCTACAGCCTGGGCTTCGCACGGCGATCCTGCAAGTACCCCGTCTCCGTTCCGATAGGTGTTTACCGTTCCCTGTCCTGCCCAGACAGTCGTCGGCCATTCCACCATCGTCACAATCAGGCATACTGTCAGCATAAACGCCGAAATTCTCTTGCATACATCCTTGTACATACGCGCCATCTCCTTTGATCTATCCCTTTAGCGTTCGTCCCATTTTATGAAACTCTAAATTATACCTTATCTATTTTATCGACATCTTTTCACGGTTCTTTAACATCTTTTCCAAAAATAAAAAAGAATCCGTGCAATCCCCGCCGCCTCATTTTTGCTCTGAAGAGTAAAAATGAGGCAGCCATACATTATCTGGCCGCCCCATTCTGTAATGCAGATATAATCTGCGCTTTATTCTTCTGTATCCTCGGACTCTTCCGGCTCATTCTCCTCTAATGTGTAATTCTCATCTGCCACATCAGTGTCATCAAAATCGTCGAAATCATCGAATGCAATCTCTTCGTTCTCATCAATATCCGAGCTCAGCTTGATATTGCGGTATCTCTTCATACCGGTACCAGCCGGGATCAGCTTACCAATGATAACATTCTCCTTCATACCAATGAGCGGATCAATCTTGCCCTTGATCGCAGCTTCCGTCAGAACCTTTGTGGTCTCCTGGAAGGATGCTGCTGACAGGAAAGAATTGGTTGCAAGAGAAGCCTTTGTGATACCAAGCAGTACCTGCTTGCCCTCTGCCGGCTCCTTGCCCTCTTTCTCCAGAAGCTCATTTGTATCCTCGAAATCAAGCGTATCTACTAATGTTCCCGGGAGCATATCGGAATCTCCGTTTGTCTCCACGCGGACTTTCTGCAGCATCTGGCGCACGATCACCTCGATATGCTTATCGTTGATCTCAACACCCTGCAGACGGTATACACGCTGTACTTCGCGAAGCATGTAATCCTGAACGGCACGCACACCCTTGATCTTTAAGATATCATGCGGGTTGACAGAACCTTCGGTCAGCTCGTCGCCGGCCTCTAAGACTGCACCGTCCATAACCTTGATTCTGGAACCATAAGGAATCAGATATGCCTTGCTCTCTCCAGTCTCATTATTCGTCACAACGATCTCACGCTTCTTCTTGGTATCTTTGATATTGGCAACGCCGCCGAACTCGGTAATGATCGCAAGTCCCTTCGGCTTTCTTGCCTCAAAAATTTCCTCGACACGCGGAAGACCCTGTGTAATATCGGTACCGGCAACACCACCCGTATGGAATGTACGCATGGTAAGCTGTGTACCAGGCTCACCGATGGACTGTGCGGCGATGATACCGATTGCCTCACCAACCTGTACCGCCTGACCGGTTGCCATGTTGGCGCCGTAGCACTTCGCGCACACACCCATGTGGGAACGGCAGGATAATACGGTACGGATCTTCACCTTTGTAAGTGGTTCTCCGTTCTCATCCACACCCTTGCTCATAACAAGCGCTGCGCGCTTCGGTGTAATCATATGATTTGCTTTCACGAGGACATTGCCCTCGGCATCGCAGATGGTGTTGCAGGAGAAACGTCCTGTAATACGCTCCTGAAGGCTCTCGATCTCTTCCTTGCCATCCATGAATGCTGTTACCCACATACCAGGGATCTCTCTGCCTGTTCCCTCACAGCAGTCAGACTCACGAACGATCATGTGCTGTGATACATCTACCAGACGTCTGGTCAGGTATCCGGAATCGGCGGTACGAAGAGCTGTATCGGACATACCTTTTCGTGCTCCATGCGCAGACATGAAGTATTCCAGTACGTCAAGACCTTCACGGAAGTTGGACTTGATCGGCAGCTCGATTGTTCTACCGGTTGTATCGGCCATAAGTCCTCGCATACCGGCAAGCTGTTTGATCTGCTTATCGGAACCACGGGCTCCGGAATCCGCCATCATGAAGATATTGTTGTACTTATCCAGTCCGGAGAGAAGTGCATGTGTCAGCTGCTCATCCGTCTCTTTCCATGTCTCTACGACTTCCTTGTAACGCTCTTCCTCTGTGATAAGACCACGCTTATACTGCTTTGTAATGCGGTCTACGGTATCCTGAGCGTCCTTGATCATCTGCGGCTTTTCCGGCGGCTCGGTCATATCGGAAATGGATACGGTCATTGCCGCTCTGGTGGAGTATTTGTAACCCATCGCCTTAACAGCGTCCAGCACCTCAGCGGTTCTGGTTGCGCCGTGAATATTGATGACTTTCTCAAGGATCTGCTTATTCTGCTTCTTTGCTACGAGGAAATCGACCTCGAGCTTTAATTCATTGCCCGGAATGCTTCTGTCTACAAAGCCCAGATCCTGCGGGATAATCTCGTTGAAGATGAAACGTCCCAGCGTGGACTCTACGATTCCGGTAATCTCTTTTCCATCCGGCATGGTCTTGCTCATGCGGACTTTGATTCTGGAGTGAAGTGTTACCGCGCCATTCTCGTAGGCGAGGATTGCTTCGTTGACGCTCTTGAAGAATTTACCTTCTCCCTTTGCGCCCGGTCTCTCCTGTGTCAGGTAGTAAATACCAAGTACCATATCCTGCGAAGGAACGGCTACCAGTCCACCATCAGACGGCTTTAACAGGTTGTTCGGAGAGAGCAGCATGAAACGGCACTCTGCCTGTGCTTCCACAGAAAGCGGAAGGTGAACAGCCATCTGGTCACCATCGAAATCGGCGTTGAACGCGGTACACACGAGCGGATGAAGCTTGATTGCCTTACCTTCTACGAGGATCGGCTCGAATGCCTGAATACCGAGACGATGCAGTGTAGGAGCACGGTTCAGCATAACCGGATGCTCTTTGATGACGTCCTCGAGCACATCCCAGACCTCAGTCTGAAGTCTCTCGACCATCTT
The DNA here is from genome assembly GCA_902781225.1 of uncultured Lachnospiraceae bacterium. GTDB lineage: Bacteria > Bacillota > Clostridia > Lachnospirales > Lachnospiraceae > Roseburia. The sequence goes on from CACZIN010000035.1 coordinate 20,555, forward strand.
CTTCGCGCTCTTGATATTATGAGCGGTTCCGTTTGCAACGAGTTCCTTCATAACGAACGGCTTGAACAGCTCAATTGCCATTTCCTTCGGAAGACCGCACTGGTAAATCTTTAACTTCGGCTCTACACAGATAACGGAACGTCCGGAATAATCAACACGCTTACCAAGCAGGTTCTGACGGAAACGTCCGGACTTACCTTTTAACATGTCAGACAGAGACTTGAGTGCTCTGTTACCCGGTCCTGTAACAGGACGTCCGCGGCGGCCGTTATCGATCAACGCATCTACAGCCTCCTGCAGCATACGCTTCTCGTTGCGGACGATGATATCCGGTGCGCCAAGCTCTAAGAGTCTTCTCAGGCGGTTGTTACGGTTAATGATTCTTCTGTACAGATCGTTTAAGTCGGATGTTGCAAAACGTCCGCCGTCCAGCTGTACCATCGGGCGCAGATCTGGCGGAATGACCGGGATGACCGTGAGGATCATCCACTCCGGCTTGTTGCCGGACTCACGGAATGCTTCTACAACTTCCAGTCTCTTGATGATGCGCGCGCGCTTCTGGCCGGTTGCGTCTGCAAGCTCTGCCTGAAGCTCTGCGGAATCCTTCTCAAGATCGATCGCGTGTAACAGTTCCTGGATTGCCTCGGCACCCATTCCGACACGGAATGCATTGCCATACTGCTCTCTGGCTTCCTGATACTCGCTCTCGGAAAGCACCTGCTTATACTGTAATGCCGTGTTACCGGCATCCAGTACAATGTATGATGCAAAATATAATACCTTCTCAAGAGTTCTCGGAGAGAGGTCAAGAATCAGTCCCATGCGGGACGGAATTCCCTTAAAGTACCAGATATGGGAAACCGGAGCTGCGAGCTCGATATGTCCCATACGCTCTCTACGAACGCTTGCTTTTGTAATCTCAACGCCGCACCGGTCACATACCACACCTTTGTAGCGGATCTTCTTGTATTTACCACAGTGGCATTCCCAGTCCTTGCTCGGTCCAAAAATCTTTTCACAGAACAGACCATCCTTCTCAGGCTTTAATGTTCTGTAGTTGATCGTCTCAGGCTTCTTAACCTCGCCTCTGGACCACTCATGAATCTTCTCCGGTGATGCCAAACCGATCTTAATGGCATCGAAAGAGATAGACTGGCCTGTTGCCTCTTTATTCATTGTCTCTGGCATTTATGACACTCCCTTCTATCTATTCTTCGTCAAGAACGTCGTCTGATGACTCATCAAAAAACTCAGAATCGTCTTCATCCTCTTCCTCATCTTCTACGTCTACCAGTTCCTCGTTCTCTGTATCAAACTGCTTCTGGGAGAATCCCATCTTTGCAAAGGACTCGCTGTCTTCAAATGCAAAATCCTTATCGCCGGAAATGATAGAATTCAAATCGGTATTACCGTACTCACTGGTCTCCATAAGTTCTACTTCGTTGCGGTTCTCATCGAGCACTTTGACATCCAGTCCGAGGGACTGCAGCTCTTTTAAGAGAACCTTGAAGGACTCCGGAATACCCGGCTCAGGGATGTTGTCACCCTTGATGATTGCCTCGTAAGTCTTCACACGTCCGACCACATCATCGGACTTCACTGTCAGGATCTCCTGTAAGGTATAAGATGCACCGTAAGCCTCGAGTGCCCATACCTCCATCTCTCCGAAACGCTGTCCACCGAACTGTGCCTTACCACCTAACGGCTGCTGCGTTACTAAGGAGTAAGGACCGGTAGAACGCGCATGAATCTTATCGTCTACCAGGTGATGCAGCTTCAGGTAATGCATGTGTCCGATTGTAACCAGTGAATCAAACGGCTCTCCGGTACGTCCGTCACGAAGCTGTACCTTTCCATCGCGGGAAATCGGCACGCCCTTCCACAGTGCTCTGTGTGCGCGGTTGTCATACAGGTATTTCATGACTTCCTCGTTCAGTGTGTCTTTATATTTTGCTTCAAAGTCTTCCCACTCGAAGTTGACGTAATCATTTGCAAGCTCCAGTGTATCCTGAATATCAATCTCCTTCGCGCCATCGAATACCGGTGTCTCGATGTTGAAGCCCAGTGCTTTTGCAGCAAGGCTCAGGTGAATCTCGAGAACCTGACCGATGTTCATACGGGACGGCACACCCAACGGGTTCAGCACGATGTCAAGCGGGCGACCGTTTGGAAGGAACGGCATATCCTCCACCGGAAGCACACGGGAAACGACACCCTTGTTACCGTGACGACCTGCCATCTTATCACCGACGGAGATCTTTCTCTTCTGTGCAATGTAAATGCGGACTGCCTGGTTCACACCCGGAGACAGCTCGTCGCCATTCTCTCTTGTGAATACCTTTGCATCCACGATGATACCGTACTCGCCGTGCGGCACCTTTAAGGAAGTATCACGCACTTCTCTTGCCTTCTCGCCGAAGATTGCGCGGAGCAGTCGCTCCTCGGCTGTCAGCTCGGTCTCTCCCTTTGGAGTTACCTTTCCGACTAAGATATCACCGGCGCGAACCTCCGCACCGATACGGATAATACCTCTCTCATCGAGATCCTTCAACGCGTCGTCGCCGACACCCGGAACATCTCTTGTGATCTCTTCCGGTCCGAGCTTCGTGTCACGCGCTTCTGCCTCGTACTCTTCGATATGAATGGATGTATAAACATCATCCTGTACCAGACGTTCACTCAACAGAACGGCATCCTCGTAGTTGTAACCTTCCCAGGTCATGAATCCGATCAGCGGGTTCTTACCGAGTGCCAGCTCACCGTTTGCGGTGGAAGGACCATCTGCGATCACTTCGCCAACCTCCACGCGGTCGCCCTTAAACACGATCGGCTTCTGGTTGTAGCAGTTGGACTGGTTACTTCTGGAGAACTTCGTCAGCTTGTATACATCTCTTCCACCCTCGTCATTCTTGATGATGACCTGGTTGGACTCGGAACTCTCAACAACGCCGGCTTTTTTCGCCACAACACACACACCGGAGTCTACCGCTGCCTTCGTCTCCATACCGGTACCGACTACCGGGGCCTCTGTGGTCAGAAGCGGCACTGCCTGACGCTGCATGTTGGATCCCATGAGTGCACGGTTTGCATCATCGTTCTGCAGGAACGGAATGGATGCGGTAGCGACGGAGAACACCATCTTCGGGGAGACATCCATGTAATCAAACATGGTCTTCTCATATTCCTGTGTCTCATCCAGATAACGACCGGATACGGAGTTACGAACGAAATGTCCTTCCTCATCCAGCGCCTCATTCGCCTGTGCTACATGGTAGTTATCCTCTTCGTCTGCGGTCATGTAGACAACTTCGTCTGTAACACGCGGATTCTTAGGATCGGATTTATCGATCTTACGGTACGGAGCCTCAATAAATCCGTACTCGTTGATTCTTGCATAGCTTGCCAGAGAGTTGATCAGACCGATGTTCGGTCCCTCAGGCGTCTCGATCGGGCACATTCTTCCGTAGTGGGAGTAGTGTACATCTCGCACCTCGAATCCTGCACGGTCTCTGGACAGACCGCCCGGTCCCAATGCAGAAAGACGTCTCTTGTGTGTCAGCTCTGACAGCGGGTTGTTCTGATCCATAAACTGGGACAGCTGGGAAGATCCGAAGAATTCTTTTACAGCTGCGGTTACCGGCTTAATGTTGATCAGGCTCTGTGGGGAAATACCGTCCAGATCCAGGGTGGTCATTCTCTCGCGGACTACTCTCTCCAGTCTGGAAAGACCAATGCGGTACTGGTTCTGTAACAGTTCTCCGACCGCGCGGATACGTCTGTTGCCCAGATGATCGATATCGTCATCATGGCCGATGCCGTACTCTAAATGCATGTTATAGTTGATGGATGCAAAAATATCATCCTTGGTAATATGCTTCGGAATCAGGTCATGCACATTCTTGCGAATGGCCTCTTTTAAATCCTCCACGTCCGGATATTCATCCATGAGCTGCTTTAATACCGGATAATACACGAGCTCTGTGATGCCGAGCTCCTTCGGGTTGCAGTCCACATAATGTCTCAGATCTACCATCATGGAAGACAGCACCTTGATATTTCTGGTCTCGCCCTGAATCCATACATACGGAACAGCTGCGTTCTGAATATCATCCGCCAGGGATCTTGTCACTTCAGTTCCTGCCTCGGCAATGATCTCACCTGTGGACACATCGACAACATCCTCTGCCAGAACATGTCCGTTGATACGGTTGCGCAGCATTAACTTCTTATTAAACTTATAACGTCCGACTTTTGCAAGATCATATCTTCTCGGATCAAAAAACATAGCAGAAATAAGGCTCTCCGCACTCTCAACTGTCAGCGGCTCGCCTGGCCTGATTTTCTTATATAATTCCAGAAGTCCCTCTTCGTAGTTGGTTGCCACATCTTTGCCGAAACTTGCAAGAATCTTCGGCTCCTCACCGAACAGGTCTACGATCTCCTGGTTGCTTCCGACGCCAAGTGCACGGATCAATACCGTGATTGGCACCTTTCTGGTTCTATCTACACGGACATAAAATACGTCATTGGAGTCTGTCTCATACTCTAACCACGCACCACGGTTAGGGATGACAGTACAGGAATACAGCTTTTTACCCACTTTATCGTGAGCGATTCCATAGTAGATACCCGGGGAACGTACCAGCTGGCTGACGATAACACGCTCTGCGCCGTTGATCACGAAAGTACCGGTCTCTGTCATCAAAGGAAGGTCGCCCATGAAAATCTCATGCTCATTGATCTCGTCAGTCTCCTTATTATGAAGTCTGACCTTGACCTTCAAAGGTGCCGCATAAGTTGCATCTCTTTCTTTGCACTCTGGAATTGTGTACTTTACATCGTCCTCACACAATGTAAAATCTACAAACTCCAGGCTCAGATGACCGCTGTAATCAGCGATTGGAGAGATATCATCGAAAACTTCTTTTAGGCCCTCGCTTAAGAACCACTGATAGGAGTCTTTCTGGACTTCTATCAGATTCGGCATTTCCAATACCTCTTTCTGTCTCGAGTAACTCATACGTATGCCCTTTCCAGCTTTCACTGGACGTATTCTGTTTTTCTCCATTGACGTTTCACCTCTCGTTTTTATTTACACTAAGCTGCCCCAAAAGTGGCAGCACCTGTCTCAATCCACCGTAACCACAAGATACGGTATAGGCACATCCGGCGGCATACAACGCGAAAAGCGCGCAATAAGCCCAATGCACCACAATAGTGCAACGTATATGATAGCACAATAGCAAGTTCCGCGTCAAGGATTTTTTAAAATATTTATTATACCTGTTTTTACTTCAAGGAATGCATTTTCCACGATACATTTTCCATGACGAAAACGGCGGAGGAAAGTTTTTAACTTCCGCTCCGCCCTTCTCTGTTTTCTCTATGTTGCACAAACCCGCTACTCTTCCAGTACCTCCTGAATGTAATACCGGCTCTGCTTTGCGAGATCGACAAACGCATCGCCCACCTGCACAAGCGGACATGACAGCTTATATTTGTTAATCATGACCACTCTTCCCATCCTGCCATCATTCAAGATCACACTGCGCTGGATCATCGTCTCGGCAATCCGCTTCAGAAATGTCATCAGATAGTTGGCGTCCAGACGATTATATCCCTCATCCTCCATCTTCTTGATCGCTTCAAATGCCGAGATGCCCGCTTTATCTCCCTGGCGCATCGTAAGGGCATCGTAAGTATCTGCCACCGCAAGGATTCTGGAAATCCTGTTGATATTATCCCCCATGACCTGCAGCGGAAAGCCGCTTCCATTCACGCGCTCGTGGTGCGTCAGAACCGCCTGCTTAATCCTCTGTTCTATGTTCATCTTCTTAATAAGGTTGTATCCGCAGACGACATGCTTTTCATATCGTTCCGTCTCGTATTCCTGTAAAAATTCCGTCTGCTCCTGCCCGTCTTTCCAGAGTTCAAGAAATCCGATGTCATGAAGCAGCCCCGCCGCCATAACCTCCTCCATCTCCGCCTCGGTGCATCCGCTCCACCGTGCAAGAAGCTGTCCAAAAAGCGCCACGTTAATGGTGTGCGCGTACAGACCTGCCTGCTGTTTTTTCATATGAAGCAGCATGTCCGCAAGATCTGTATCATCATCCGCTTTTTTCAGTAGTCCGTTCAGCGGTTCCAGCAGCATGGAGATGTTCACATCCTTGCTCCGGTATACAATATCTTTCAGTTCTTCCGAGAGCGACTGTTCCGCAACCGAGAACTCCGTTCTAAATTCCTCCAGCTGCTGCTTCTTCGCTGATGTGCTCTCTTCCTGCTGCTCCGGCCGTCCCTTTCCCGCCGCCGGATACTCCACCATCACGCTGTCCACAAAATGTCTGGTCAGCAGCGCGACCACATCCCTTGTGACCGCCGCTCCATCCGGCACGATCACCGCTCCTGTCTTTGAAAATACATCTTCTCTTATGATCATACCCTCCCGCAGGCGGTTGACCGACATCCTCAAACACGGCATGGTATCTTCTCCTCTTTCCTGTACTTTTTCATCGTATATCGTACTATTTTCCTATACAGACTGTCAGTTCTATCATATACCACACATTCCCTTTTGGGAAGTAGGGAAATTATTTTCTGCACGCGGCTGTCGCCGCATATAAGCAGAGCAAATAACCAAATCGCGTATGCCACGAGAAGCGCTCTGTCCGGCAAGCCGGCCAGCACGCGGCTGTCGCCGCGTATAAGCAAAAACGGAGCCGTGGCAGGAAATAAATTTCCTCCACAGCTCCGTTTCCGCTTATATGCTTCTCGTAGCTTACGCGATTATTTTAAAGTAACCTTTGCGCCCTCAGCCTCAAGTTTAGCCTTGATGTCCTCAGCAGTTGCCTTGTCAGCAGCCTCTTTGAGAACCTTCGGAGCTCCATCAACGAGATCCTTAGCTTCCTTTAAGCCTAAACCAGTTGCCTCACGAACAACCTTGATAACCTTAACCTTGTTCGGGCCAACCTCTGTTAACTCAACGTCGAACTCAGTCTTCTCTTCTGCTGCTGCGCCGTCACCAGCACCTGCTGCTGCAACTACAACGCCTGCTGCTGCAGATACACCGAACTCTTCCTCACAAGCCTTTACTAAGTCGTTTAACTCTAATACGCTTAACTCTTTGATAGCATCAATAAATTCTGCTGTTGTCATCTTTGCCATGATTATTTTCCTCCATTTAATATTGAGATTGTATCACGATGATACGTTTTCTGCCTGCAGATTCCTGCGGCTTTCTTCACTACATTCGATCCGGATTATTCTGCCGGAGTCTCTGCTGCTTCTGCTGCAGGAGCTTCCTCTGCCGGAGCAGCCTCTACTGCTGCGTCAGCTGCACCGCCCTTTTCTGCGATCTGATTAAGAACGCGAGCAAGGTTGGTAATCGGAGACTGTAAGCTTCCAAGTAACTTGGAAAGAAGAACTTCTCTTGACGGAATCGAAGAGATTGCCTTCATGCCTGCCTCGTCATAGAAGTTACCCTCAACTACGCCTGCTTTTACTTCAAGAGCCGGAGCTTTCTTAGCGAAATCTGCCAATACTCTTGCCGGAGCTGTTGCGTCTGTCGTAGAAATTGCGAATGCATTCGGTCCCTCAAGAACATCTCTTAAGCTCTCGAACTGTGTTCCCTCTACGGCACGGCTTACTAATGTGTTCTTATATACTTTATAAGTAACACCAGCTTCTCTTAATGCTTTACGTAACTGAGTATCCTCTGCAACGGTAAGTCCGCGGTAATCAACGACTACAACAGACTGCGCATCTTTGATGTTTTCAGAAATTTCCTGTACGATAGGCTGTTTTAATTCTACCTTTGCCACGAATCGTGCACCTCCTTTTTAGATTTTACGCATATAACAAATCCGAAAGGATATAAAAATCCCCCTCTGCCTGGACAGAGAGGGATCAGAATCTCATTCTCAATGATTGCTCATGAAAGTCCCTCGGCAGGCTCTATGATTACGCCTTACGGCACCTGCTGTCTTCGGCCATTATATGCAATCCACATACGTGGATCCGCCACTGCTGTGGCATCCGTCTCATGCGAGACGACTGCATCCATACGGACGCACCGCGTTACAACGCCTTTGCATTATAACACTGTATATTGCGGCTGTCAACACTTTTCGCCAACAACACAAACTAGTTTGTGATCTTGGTTACGTTTAACTTAACGCCAGGTCCCATGGTAGATGTAAGAGTTGCGCTCTTTACATACTGACCTTTTAAGCTGGACGGCTTAGCCTTGTTGATAGCACCCATAAGGGTCTGGAAGTTGTCGCTTAACTGCTCCTCAGTGAAAGAAGCTTTTCCTACTGGCACGTGGATAATGTTGGTCTTGTCCAATCTGTACTCAATCTTACCAGCTTTGATGTCGTTGATTGCCTTGGTAACATCCATTGTAACAGTTCCAGCCTTCGGGTTTGGCATTAAGCCCTTCGGTCCAAGTACACGACCGAGACGTCCAACAACGCCCATCATGTCAGGTGTAGCAACGATCACATCAAAGTCTAACCAACCTTCGTTCTGGATCTTCGGAACTAACTCCTCGCCTCCAACGTAGTCAGCGCCTGCTGCCTGTGCCTCATCTAACTTTACGCCCTTTGCGAATACTAAAACTTTTACAGTCTTACCTGTTCCGTGCGGCAGTACAACTGCGCCACGGATCTGCTGCTCTGCATGACGTCCATCACAACCGGTCTTGATATGAAGCTCGATTGTCTCATCAAACTTCGCTGTAGCGTTCTTTTTTACTAAGCTGATTGCCTCAGCAACATCGTACTGATTCGCCTTGTCAAAAGACTTTACAGCGTCCTGATATTTCTTTCCTCTTTTCATGAATATAAACCTCCTGGTGGTAGTATCGGGAGAGGACCCTCCCACTATATCGTTCCATAAGAACACCGCCGGTGCTCTCTGATGCATTACACTCTCGTGTCTTACTGCTCTACGTTAACGCCCATACTTCTTGCAGTTCCTGCGATCATGCTCATAGCTGCCTCTAAGGATGCTGCGTTTAAGTCTGGCATCTTTAACTCTGCAATCTCCTGTAATTTTGCCTTGGAGAGAGTTGCAACCTTATCCTTGTTCGGTGTGGAAGAACCGGACTTGATGTTGCAAGCCTTCTTGATCAGTACCGGAGCAGGCGGAGTCTTTGTAACGAAGCTGAAGCTTCTGTCTGCGTATACAGTGATTACTACAGGGATGATTAAATCGCCCTGATCCGCTGTTCTGGCGTTGAACTGCTTTGTAAACTCAACAATGTTCACACCGTGCTGTCCAAGTGCAGGTCCGACTGGAGGAGCTGGTGTAGCCTTGCCAGCAGGAATCTGCAATTTGATATATCCTTCTACTTTCTTTGCCATTGGAATTGCCTCCTTAATTCATTCTTTCCTGATTAGGATCGCCTGCTTAATTCGCAAGCTTTACATCTGCGAAACTTATTTCTACCGGCGTTTCGCGGCCGAAAAGCTCAACATTGATCGTTACGCTCTGCTTTCCAGGATTCATCGCCCGAATCACACCGATGGTATCTTTCCAGACGCCTCCGGTGACAACTACGGTGTCTCCCTCAGCAAAATCAACCTCAATGTTCTCTGTCTTGATTCCAAGCGGTCTCATTTCCATATCGGTAAGCGGTACCGGCTTCGATCCCGGACCAACAAATCCGGTAACACCACGGGTATTTCTGACAACGTACCAAGTGTCATCATTCATAACCATATTGATAAGCACGTATCCCGGAAACATCTTCTTTGATACGGATTTCTTTGCGCCATTCTTCAGCTCAACGACCTCCTGCATCGGTACGCGGACCTCTAAGATCTGGTCTTCCAGATGCCGGTTCTCGATTGTCTTGTCAATGTTCGCTTTTACCTTATTCTCATATCCTGAGTAGGTATGAACTACATACCAGTGTGCCTCTGCCATAAATCACCTATGCCTCCATTAAAAACTTAAACCAACAAGGAAATCAACGCCATACTGAATTGCAAAATCCAGAAGCGCGATCACAAGACCCATTACTACGGAAACAGCAACAACGGCTGCTGTCTGTCTTGCAAGTGATTTGTTGTCCGGCCAAATGATCTTTTTGAATTCAGCCGACAGGCCGCTAAAAAAGCTCTCTTTCTGAGCAGCTTTGTTCTCGGTTTCTCCCATTTTCTCACTCCTTTGCCCAAAAGCCTATTTGGTTTCCTTGTGTAATGTATGAGTCTTGCAGAATCTACAATACTTCTTGGTTTCCATTCTGTCCGGATGAGCTTTCTTGTCCTTTGTCGTGTTGTAATTACGATTCTTACACTCAGTACATGCCAATGTTATTTTCGTGCGCACAACTTCCACCTCCATTAAAATTCTTTGTGCTTTTCTTATGTCTTTCGTTCCCTGCGACCGGGCTTAGGATCCCCTCAGGAAAGGAGTCCTAAAAAAAGGCATAAAAAAAAAGACCTACTTCCATCGCTAGTCTAATATATCACAATCAATATGGAGCGTCAACCACTTTTTTTAACTCGTGCAACGAATTTATTTTAGCACTACATATAGTGTGCCGCAAGTCTTTTTTCTGATTTTACAAATCTATCGCGTAATTTTTATTTTTACTGTAAATATTTTATATCTGTTTACCGATAAAAATTATTAGAAGTATATCTATTGTGCATTTAAAAATACAGTTTCATTATAATATATATAAGCAGGAAGCAATATAAACGGATTTATATCCCTGCATATGCGAAGGCATATGATTTCATGGAAGAAAGGAGGGATTCCAATGGCAGTCATCGACAGTGCCTATCAGTATTACCTAAGCACTTATGCCGGTTCCGGCACGTCTCGCTACGACACGCACAAAAAAAGCCAACTGCGCGCCGTATACAATAATATTGTCAAAGTTAATAAAGATTCCCCCCTTTACAAAATCAATTTCACCAGGGATACCGGCCGTTTCGCCATCGACATCAAGGAGCAAGCCCGCTCGATCGAGAATTTTATCGCGGCGCTTTCAAACAATGCTCCGGACGACAATGCGGAACACGCTTTTTCCCGGAAAATCGCGCAGTCTTCTGATGAGGACGCTGTGAGTGTGCAGTACATCGGCTCGAACATGGACGCGGACAACTCCAAGCAGTTCGATATAACGGTAGAATGTCTCGCCACACCGCAGGTCAACCGCGGCGTGTATCTTGCCCCGGGCGCAAGTGACTTTGTGCCAGGCAATTACAGCTTCGACCTGAATACCAACTTAAGCTCTTATGAATTCCAGTACTCGATCAGCGGCAAGGACACCAACGAAACCGTGCAGCGCAAGATCATGCGGCTGATCAACAATGCCAACATCGGTCTAAACGCCACGCTGGTCTCCAACGACCGCGGGCAGAATGCGCTTTCGATCACGTCGCAGCAGACCGGTCTCGGCGATAACGAACAGTACCTGTTTGAGATTATGCCGGCTCCGGACAGCGGTTCCATACGTGCCATGCGCACGCTCGGCATCAACGATGTCACGGAGATGCCGGTCAATTCGCTCTTTTTGTTAAACGGTACCGAACACTCGTCGCTGTCCAACACGTTTACCGTTAACAACGCTTTTGAGCTGACGCTGAAAGCCCCCAGTGCCGACGGGGAATCCGCAACGATTGGTTTCAAGGCGGATACGGATGCGATCGCAGACAATGTGCAGTCGCTGGTCAACGTGTACAACAACATGATACAGCTCGGTCACAATTACCGCGGCAGGCAGGAATCCGGCAAGCTTCTCCACGATATGGAGAGCGTTGCCAAATCCTATTTCAACGAACTGGAATCCATCGGACTGAATCTGCAGCAGGACGGATCGATCCAGATTGACAAGAGCCTGTTGACCGACGCCGTTTCCGCACCGGACGCACGCGAAAGTTTTCATACCCTGAACAATTTCAAAAACGGTCTTCAACGCAAAGCCACCCAGGCTTCCATCGACCCGATCAGCTATGTCAGCAAAGTTCTGATTGCCTACAAGAATCCGGGGCACAATTTTGCGGCGGCTTATCACTCTTCGGTGTATTCCGGCCTGATGCTTGATACCTATTGTTAAAAGGAATTGCCGCAATAAGCGTAATCCTCTTTGGGGTGATATGTAATATTATAAGAAGATCACACCGTGGGATTTCAGATGGAAATGCGGATGGACATTCGGTTCAAAAAATGTGGCATTTCTAACCGGTCGGATGTCTGTATCTTCGATGATCCGTGTCTTTCCAAGTTTGGAGCACTCCGCGGGTCATGTCCGCATCCCGGAAGACAATTTGTAGGACTTTTGTGCCGCGCTTGCCTG
>CACZIN010000036.1:0-30602 GCA_902781225.1 uncultured Lachnospiraceae bacterium
ACCATTCTCAATATACCACAGGAGGTTTTTCTTTTTTATCCTCACCGTTTCCAACTATTCCATTCTCCCCAGCATAGCTGGGGGATTAGGCTTTTCATTCAGCCCTGCTCCATCAGTGCAAGCACCTTGTGCAGGATGCGGTACAGCTCCCTCGCATCCTCCCCGGACAGTCCGATACAGCCGCCCATCTTCCGCGGAATATCAACCGCCTGCTCTCTCAACTGCTCTCCCGCCTCCGTGATCGTCACATTTAACACACGCTCATCTGCGCGGTCGCGCTCTCTGGTGAGGTAGCCTTTTTGCTCCAGCTTCTTTAGCACCGGCGTCAGCGTCCCCGAATCCAGGTACAAAAGCGCCCCCATATCCTTCACATTGATCCTGCCATGCTCCCACAGCACCATCATCGCAATATACTGCGTGTAGGTCAGATCGATCTCATCCAGATATGGCTTGTAGCGCCGCACGATCTCCTTGGAGCATGCGTACAGCGGAAAACAGAGCTGATTTTCTAATTTTAAAGCATCATACTTATCTTTCATTCCGGCACCCGTCGCTTATAAATAATTCTCAATCTTTTCGCGGACAACATCCATATCCGCCGTCGGCTCAAAACGCTCCACCACGTTTCCGTCTCTGTCAATCAAAAACTTGGTAAAGTTCCATTTGATGTCCGGCGTTTCCTTATAATCCGGATGTGTGCGCTCCAACATGCTTTCCACGATGGCAGCAAGCGGATGTTCCTCGTCGAATCCCGCTAATCCCTTCTGTGACTTCAGATACTGATACAGCGGCAGCGCATGCTCCCCGTTGACGTCGATCTTCCCGTAGTGCGTGAATGTAATTCCGAAGTTGGCATCGCAGAATGCAACGATCTCCTCGTTGGTTCCCGGCGCCTGATGTTCAAACTGGTCGCACGGAAAATCCAGAATCTCAAACCCCTGCGGACCGTACTGCTCGTAAATGCTCTGCAGTTCATCGTACTGCGGCGTAAATCCGCATTTGGTCGCCGTGTTGACTACCAGGACGACCTTTCCCTCATACTCGCGCATGCTGCGCATATTTCCTCTGACATCCTCTGCCTCGTAATCATAAAATCCCATATGTGTTCACTCCATATCTTCTGTGTGCTGTTACTGCTCCATGCATCCTTTTACCCATGCTTCCAGTTCCGGCTTCGGCATGAATCCGACATTCTTGCCTGCCACCTTGCCGTCCTTTAAGAATAAGAGCGCCGGAATGTTTGTGATGCCGTTTGCAATCGCAAGCTGTGTATTCTCATCGGTATCCGCATTGTAAAATGCTACCTTACCGTCCAGATCATCCGCCAGTTCCTCAAGTACCGGTGCAAGCATCTGGCACGGTCCGCACCATACTGCCGAAAAGTCCACCACTGCTGCCTTTGCCTGTAACGCTTCATCCATATTATTGTTCTGAATCTTCTTAACCATGATAATCCTCCTTAGATCTGTGTATTATAGTTTGATCGTTGTTCCTGCTTTTGTTTCTGTCTCTGTCTTTTCTTGTTTTTTCTGTGCTTTTACTTTTTCTGTGGTTCCGCCTTTACCCGATATCTGTCTGTTTCTCTCTTTTTTTCTTATCCAGATACTCTACCGCGGACAGCGCCGCCACATTTCCCTGTCCTGCCGCCTTGATATACTGATACGGCTTTCCGGCAATGTCTCCGCATGCAAAAAGTCCCGGAAGGTTTGTCTCCATCTGGAGATTGACCTTTACGTGGTTCTCCTCCGTCGCAAGTCCCGGCACGAGCTGTGACGGTGCGATCGCGTCTCTTAAAATAAATACACCGTCCACCGGATGGGAACCCGCGTCGGTCTCAAGCGTGCTTACCGTCTGCGTGCCTGTGATCGCTTTCGGCCGCTCATGCACAACCTCTACGGCATCCGACAGCTGCGGCTCCTCTTTTCCCATCGGGAAATAGTGCACCTTTCCGACAATCTCCGCCAGATAGTCCGCTTCCTGCTCTGCTTCCCTGCCGTATCCGATCACCGCAACTTCCTTCCCGCGGAAGAACTGCGCATCGCAGGTCGCGCAGTAGCTGACGCCGCTTCCTAACAGCTCGTTTTCTCCCGGGAACGGTTTTCCCATGACGATTCCTGCCGCCAGAATGACGGTGGACGCCTCAAGAATCTCGCCGGACGCCTGGATTCCAAAATAATCTCCCATCGCATAGACCGCGTTCACGCGCTTCTCCGTCACCTCGATGCCAAGACCTGCCAGCTGTTTTTTGTACCCAGCAACCAGGTCCGCTCCGGTGACCTCCGGCAGTCCCGGATAGTTTAAAATCTGATGCGCTTTGCTCATCTTCTCGCTGAGTTCCCTGCTGCCGATTAACAGCACGCTTTTATTTCTCACTTTCGCGGTAATCGCCGCCGACACACCTGCCGGCCCTGTTCCAATAATGGCAATATCAACTCGTTCCATACCGTTCTCCATTCCCTGTATCGCTCTGCATCTATAATAATGCAAGAATCTGTCGTTCCAGTTCGTTCATATCTCCTGTTGGTTCAAATCTTACCACTACCGTGCCCTGCCTGTCCACAAGGAACTTCGTAAAATTCCATTTGATGTCGGGATTCTCCTTATAATTCTTATCTATTTTGCGGAGCATTATTCCCATCGCCGCCGCTTTCGCCCCTTTTCCGAATCCGGCAAATCCCTTCTGGGATTTTAAGTACGCATACAGCGGAAGCTGATGTTCGCCGTTTACGTCGGATTTCTTCATCTGCGGGAACTCGGTGTGATACTTGAGCGTGCAGAACTCGTGAATCTCCTCATCCGTCCCCGGCGTCTGTCCCGCGAACTGGTTGCACGGAATATCTAAAATCTCAAGTCCCTTGTCATGGTACTTCCGGTAAAACTCCTCCAGTTCCCGGTACTGCGGGGTGAATCCGCATCCGGTCGCCGTATTCACGATCAGAAGTACCTTTCCCTCATAAGCGGACAACGGCTGCATTGTCCCGTCCGGCCGCTCCACAGAATACTCATAAATGCCCATCTCTTACCATCCTTCCTCTTCGTCATTAAAAATGAATCCATTTAAATTGTTTCATTTTTAATTGTGTGCAATCTTTTTATGTTTAGATTGTACACAATCTATTTAAGGATGTCAAGCATTATTTTATTTTTTCTGTTTCCGCGACGGCCGGTAGAATAGAACCGCAAGAAAAAAAGCGGTAATTTTCATTACCGCCCAACGACTATTCCGCGCTGTTTCCTGCCAGAAGCAGGTCACGCTTTTCTCCAAATAAATTGTTCAACACACCGAGCACTGCGCCGACAAGAACCGCCGCGATCACCGTTCCGACACCGACGGAGCCGAATTTTTTCAGAACGATCAGACAGGCTGTCAACGAGACCGCAACCATCGTGACGTCAAACCCGATCTTCACCTTTGAGAAAAGGACGTTCGTGGTATCGGAAATCGCCTTCATCGCTCCCTCCCCCGCAAGCGGGATGATGTCTGCCGGCAGATAGAAGAAGATGCCGCACGCAATCAGCACTGTGCTGCCCAGCATCATGACAAGGCGGACTGCCAGATTATCCGGCGTCGGCAGAAACGAAAACAGGTAATTGGAAAACGTGGTAAAATAACCGAACACCACACCGACAACCACCTGCAGCAGATTTTTGATCTGAAACGCGCCGCGCAGGATCACAATCTGCAACACCACCAGCGCAATGTGAAAAATGATGGTCGCTTTTCCCATCTCAAGTCCGGTAATGCAGGTGATCGTATACGGGATCGAGCTGACCGGAGAGACTCCCAGATCGGACTTTACCGACATCGATATCCCCAGTGTCATAATAAAAAGTCCCAACAGATACACGAGCAGACGCGTCGTGTAATTTTCATTTTTTATTTTTTCTCTGACTTTCTTCTGCAATTTCTTATCCTCCATTATTTTCCCCGGAATCCTACCCCTCTGACGATTCCAGGAAATTGTGATTCACCAGATCTAAAAGGCGCATGAGTTTCTCCTGCTCCTCCCCGGACAGCCCCCGCACTGCCCGCTCATCAGCCCTGGAAAAGGCCGCCTCCACTTCCTTCGCCAATGCGCTTCCGTGTTCCGTCATAGATACATACAGCGATCTGCGGTTGCCGTTTCTCATCTCTCTTCGGATGAGACCACGCGTCTCCATCCTGCCGAGAATTCCCGTCACCGACGCCGAGTCCAGGTTGCAGCCCGCCGCAATCTCTTTCTGTTCGCATGGTTCATGCTCCATAAGGAACTCCAGAATCTTGGGCTCACCCGGGCGGAGCTCTGTGTGCTCCCTGATGTCCGATATGATTGCTTTCTGGCAGTTCGTATGACACGCCCGCAGGCGGTAATGCAGTGAATTTTCCATGCGTTCTCCGTTCCGGAACTTCCGACTTCCTGTTCCTGCTTTCTGTGAGATTTGTTTTATTTGTATGCAAATAGTTTGTATGCAAGTTGTCGCAAGGATTTATTATAGCACTCTGTAAGGAAATGTCAACCTCTTGCCATGTCTGCAGGGATGTGTTATACTGCCACCTAATTACCAATCTGACAGACAGGAGGATTTTTATGACATTTGATGAAATTGCCCGGATTCCGGATGAAACCCTGCGCATCCAGAAAACCTATGAACTTTTTGATGAGGATAAGCGCCTGAACCACTCGAAAGCTGCCCGCGTGGAATTTCTGACAACCGTGCGCTATATTGAAAAGTATCTCGTGCCATCCGCCAGAATCTTAGACATCGGTGCCGGTGCCGGCGAATACAGTCTGTATTTTTCCAGAAAAGGACACGATGTATCTGCGGTTGAATTATCCGAACACAACATCGCAGCTTTCCGGAAAAAACTAACACCTGCTGACCATATCGACCTGATCCAGGGAAATGCCGTAGATTTAAGTTGTTACGCGGATGAAAGTTTTGACATCGTCCTGCTTTTCGGTCCGCTTTATCACCTCTCCCGCGAGGCCGATCAGCAAAAATGTCCGTCCGAGGCCAAACGTGTTCTAAAGCCGGACGGAAAATTATTTATCTCTTTTATCACAAACGACTTGATCCTTCTGACCGAATCCTCCTACCGCCCGGATTATTTTCTATGCGGTGACTATGACAAGGAAACGTTCCGCTTAGACGATTTTCCATTCGTTTTCCATACGGTAGATGCGTGCCGCACGCTTCTCTCCCGGAGCCATATCCGCGTTCTTCACGAAGTTGCCTCCGACGGTGCAAGCGAACTGCTGGAAGATAAAATCAATGCCATGGATGAGGAGAGCTATCAACAATACCTGCGTTACCACTATTATATCTGCGAGAAAAAAGAATTTCTTGGAATGACAAACCACCTGCTGTTTGTGGGTGAGAAATGATTTTGTTCCATTCTGATAAAAAAGGGCGGCCAATGCCGCCCTTTCATTTTTATTACTAATACAAGAAAACCCCGGAAAATAAATTTCCCGGGGTTTGTAAACTCTCTGATACGGCTTGAACCGTTGCTTATCTCTTGGAGAACTGCGGAGCGCGACGAGCTGCTTTGAGACCGTATTTCTTACGCTCTTTCATACGCGGATCTCTTGTTAAGAATCCAGCGGACTTTAAGATCGGTCTGTAATCAGCATCTACGTTCAGTAATGCACGAGCGATACCATGACGGATAGCTCCTGCCTGACCTGTGTAACCGCCACCGCGAACGTTTACTAATACGTCGAACTTATCAGCTGTCTCTGTAGCTGTAAGCGGCTGACGAACGATAACCTTCAGTGTATCTAATCCGAAGTACTCGTCCATATCTCTTTTATTAATTGTAACCTTACCTGTACCCGGTACTAAGTATACTCTGGCAACAGATGATTTTCTTCTTCCTGTTCCGTAATATTTTGCGTTAGCCAATGTCTTTTACCTCCTCATTAAAATGTTAAAGCTTCTGGCTTCTGAGCTGCGTGCTTGTGATCCGGACCTGCGTATACGAATAACTTTGTATACATCTCTCTTCCAAGAGGTCCCTTCGGAAGCATTCCCTTAACAGCATGCTCGATCACTCTCTCCGGGTGTTTAGCCATCATCTCTTTTAATGTGGTCTCTTTCATACCGCCAACATAATCAGAGTGATTGTAGTAAACCTTCTGATCTAACTTCTTACCGGTAACCTTTACCTTCTCAGCGTTCACTACGATTACATAATCACCTGTATCGATATGTGGTGTAAAGATTGGTTTATTCTTTCCTCTTAATACCTTGGCAACTTCAGATGCCAGGCGTCCTAATGTCATACCTTCAGCGTCAACTACATACCATTTTCTATCAATGGTAGCTGGGCTAGCCATAAAAGTCTTCATCGTTATTCCTCCTAGAAAAATGCTGTTCATCTCAGGCAGCGTGAATGTCCGGCACACTGTCCTCCATGTCATATTGTTTATAGTTAAATGACATTCCGGGGCTTTGGAATGACATTTATTCACTATCACAGACTTACATATTATATTACACGACTCCTTGCGTGTCAATATTTTTCTCATAATATGGATAAAAAAAGACTGCGCCCTTTACCAACCCGGTCGCAGCCTTTCATTCCTATCTTTCCTACTTTCCGACAAATACAATTTTATCACTCTGCCAGAAATTGATATCATACTCCAATTCTATATTCTGTGCATCCTCCGGAACCTCAAAGTAAATGGTTCCCTGTGTTTCTCTTCCAGATGATAACGTTGCATCCAGTCCGTTATCGGATCCAATCCATGCCTGATCCACCTTGGAGTTATCTGCATAGCATTCCCAATCCATCATAGAGGATACCGTCTGATCAGAGTCAGAAATATTTTCAAATTTAAACTCAAATTCCCAGTATACATACCCGTCCTTCGGCTGCATAAAATCATCGTCGCTCTGATATTCCCCGGAGGATACATACGTGATTTTCATATTTTGTGTTTCTACAATATCTCCTACGGAAAAAACATTGTTCACTGCTTCTGTTTCTTCCTCTGTTTCTGAGTCTGCCGTCTGTGCTTCCGCCGTTTTATTTCCGGTCGTTGCCGTTGCTGTTTCTCCCACTTTCTGCGGATTTTTATCTTTATTTCCTCCTCCGCTTGTTGCAACAGCAAGAATCAATACGATCACAATAACGATCGCAATCCATTTTCCAATTCCGCCCTGCTTTTTCCGGCAATTCGGGCAGATCTTTGCCGCCTTTGGGATTTCACTCTTGCAGTGCTTGCACAACTTTGTTTCTGTTTCATTTCCCATATCCAAATCCTCCCTGTTTCTGTTCGTCCCTTGTCTTTTTATCCTACTTTATCTTACTTTATCCTACTTAGTGGTATATGTCAACCATTTATCGTATATATAAATAGATGATTGATTTGTTATCCGCTTATCATTTTCATTCCATCATACAAAGTGAGGTCACGAATGAAGCCTTTAAAAAGTAAAGTAAGTATCACACTCGACTCAGATATTATTGATCAGTTGAAAGAACTCGCCGAAAAGGACGACCGTTCTTTTTCCCAGTATGTCAACATGATCTTAAAAGAATATCTGTCTCAGGAGAATAAAAAGAAAGAAGCGTAAATCCTACTGTGATTTACGCTTCCATTTTATCGAATACATTTCCGTATCTGGTATGCTGCATGCATACATCTGTCAGCCCCATTGATATACTGCGATCACGGATCTCTTTTTAAGGGATCATCATCTCTGCCATAACGCATACACATGCCGCTGTCACAAGCAGAATCATATACGCCACAATATATCCACCAATCCGTATCCACCTGTTTTCACTGCTGACAACCGGTATCTTCTGTCGAATTCCTCTGTAGTTGCACACCAGAAAAACAAACACGATATGATACAGCCATATGATAAAACGCTGAAAAATCTGTAATCCATAACTGATGCTTTGTCCGTCGGCTCCCTTGAACTCCATCGAAAAACACATTGATGTTATGAACAGATAGCCCAGTGCCGCAACTATCATTTTCCACACTTTTCCCGTACGAAAACCAGGAAGCCTGTATGACAAAACTTCTTTTCGCACGGCTTTATTCTCCCCGTCCTCTTCACGGTTCATGTCCGGCTGCATTCTCCACCCCAATGCATTTGCTATGGCTTCCGCAAGTGCATCCACACTCTGATACCGGTCTTCCGGCCGCATCTGTATACACGTTCTTACAATGGGTTCCAGACGTCCGCCAATCATTTTTTCCACCGGAAAGCTTTGAATCAACAGATAATTCAACAGTACCCCAAGCGAATAAATATCTGTCCGGGCATCCGTCTGACCAAATCCAAACTGCTCCGGTGCCGCATATCCCTGTGTCCCCATCAGCATCGTATCCCGCCCTTTTCCCGGCTGATACACTCTTGCAATATCAAAATCAATCAATTTTATCTTTCCGTCATTTGTCATAATGACATTCTGTGCCTTTAAATCCCTGCATATAATCGGTGGAACCGCGTTGTGGAACATGCGCAGGCATTTGCACAATTCTATAATAATCTCCCCTGCCTGCGGCTCGGAAAATCTCTGTTCCGAGACAAGATCCTCCAGATTTCTACCTGCAAAATACTCCTCTATGACAATCAAGTGATCCTGTGTCCGTATGCACTCATATATTTCCGGTGTATATGGCGTGTGGTGATTCCGTAAAAACTGATAAATATCCATCAGCTCCGGCGCCAGCACTTTACGCACACATATCATCCCGTTGATGCCGTTTCTTACAATATGCACTTTATCATTCCCGTCTAACATGCCGAGATCCCGATACTCCGATAACCGGTATTCCTCCGCAAGATTCATATTATCCCACCTATCCCATACTGCTTTCTATATTTTTCTTGCAATTTTTATCATACTGTATATATCATTATATCGACAATACTATTTTTATAATTTTAGGAGTTGTTATGGCATCTCAATCTACAGAAGAACTTATGAAATTATTGCGTTCCGCAAAAAACACGAAAGATTTAAAAGATTTTACATCCATGCTTTCCGATGCATCTTTTCCCGCTACATTTCCGGATTATTTAATGGCAAAAATGCAATGTGCGGATATGTCCGCCGCAGAACTGATTTCCCGGGCACAGATTCAGCGCAATTATGGTTACCAGATTTTAGACGGCAGGCGCAATCCCTCGCGTGACAAAGTCATCGCGTTCTCCCTTGCCCTGCACCTTGATGTCAACGAAACACAACGTGCATTGATGATTGCAAAAAACGGACAGCTCTATTCCAAAAACAAACGGGACTCTATCCTCATTTTTGCTTTAGGAAAAAAGCTGTCCGTAATCCAGACAAATGAACTTTTATACGAGATGGGGGAAGCCCTTCTCTCTTAATTTCCTGCCCCACCGTTTTTTTCTTCCATATATTCAATTCCCATCATGGTCAGTCCGTGCGCCGGTGCGGTCGGTCCGGCAGCCTCCCTGTCGCGCGCCGCGAGGATCTGTTCCATCTGCTCCGGCTCGATCTGGCCTCCGCCGACCTGTATCAGCGTCCCGGCAATAATCCGGACCATATTGTACAAAAAACCATTGCCGGTCACCCGGATCGTGATGATATCGTCCGCTTTTGTGACGCTGCACGCATAGATTGTCCGGACCGTGGTCTTCACCTGCGCGTTGACTGCGCAGAAGCTCTTGAAATCGTGCTCCCCTTCCAGATACGCCGCCGCCCTGCTCATCTTCTCCACATCCAGGCTGTGGTGGTAAAAATAAGTGTCCAGCCGTCTCGTCGGCATGCGGAATGTCCGGTTCAAAATGCGGTACTCATACGTCTTGCGGCTGTTCTGATAGCGCGGATGCCAGTCCGCGGGGACCTCGCAGGAACCCTGCACGACGATATCCTCGGGCAGACGCTGATTCAGCGCAAACGAAATCTTATCCGCCGGCATGCGCGTCGTCGTATCGAAAATTGCCACGTTTCCCAGCGAATGGACGCCGGAATCCGTGCGGCTCGCGCCGGTCACTGTGATCTCCTCCCCCAAAAGCGAGGAAAGATGGCGGTTCAGCACTTCCTCGATCGTGATTCCGTTGGGCTGCACCTGCCATCCTTTATAATTCGTGCCGTCGTACGCCACGATCATTTTTACACGTTTTACCTCTTTCTCCAAACCATTTCTCCTTGCAGCTTTACTGCGGCCACGGCACAAAGATTCTGCACAGAATGATGAGTGCCAGATACAACCACATGATCAGATAGGACAGACGGTCGCGTCCCTCGTAGCGCAGCGGTTTCATCTTCGTTCTGCCCTCTCCGCCGTTATAGCAGCGCGCCTCCATCGCCATTGCAAGATCATCCGCACGCCGGAATGCCGACACGAACAGCGGCACCAGAAGCGGGATCATGCTTTTGACCTTTTTTAACAGATTTCCACTCTCAAAATCGGCTCCGCGCGCCATCTGCGCTTTCATGATCTTATCCGTTTCCTCAATCAGAATCGGAATAAAGCGGAGCGCAATCGACATCATCATTGCAATCGCGTGCACCGGAACACCGATCTTAGAAAGCGGCATCAGCGCTTTTTCCAGACCATCTGTCAGCTGGTTCGGCGTTGTGGTCAGCGTCATGATCGAGGTTCCGAGAATCAGATAGGTCAGGCGGATCGCCATCAGCACCGCGCTGGTCACACCCTCCTTTGTGATCGTAAAACGCCAGACACTTACCAGTGCCTCACCGGGCGTCAAAAACAGATTGAACACCGCCGTGATCAACATCAGGATCATGATTGCCTTTAATCCCTTTACCATGAACTTAAACGGCACCTTCGACAGCTTTATGACTGTAATCAGAAATACCGTTGCAATCGCAAGCGCTGCCACGCCGCGGAAACAGAACAGGGATATAATATAGATCATTGTACTAAACAGTTTCACACGCGGGTCCAGTTTATGGATCACAGAATCTGCCGGATAATACTGGCCCAGTGTAATATCTCTCAACATGTATAAACTTCCTCCCTACCGGAATTCTTCATCGGCGCCCGCCGGTGTCTCTTTCCTCCGTAAAATGATTCCTGCCGCGGCACATCTTACCGGTGAATATCGCTCCTGCCGGAATCGATTCCCGTCAACGCCTGCATTAGGCTGGCTCTGGCTTCCTCCACCGTCGTTGCCTCCGTATCCACGGAAAGCCCGTGCTCCTTCAGTTCGTGCATCAGGTAGGTCACCTGCGGAGCCGCGAGTCCGATCGCCTCCAGCTCCTTATAATGCCGGAACACTTCCTTCGGTGTGTCGTCGAACATCACCTGTCCGTGATTCATCACGATAATGCGCTCCACATACTTGGCGACGTCCTCCATACTATGTGACACCAGAATGACCGTCATGTTCCGCTCACGGTGCATCCTTGCCACAAGATCTAAGATCTCGTCTCGTCCTGCCGGGTCAAGTCCCGCGGTCGGCTCATCCAGAATCAGCACCTCCGGCTTCATGGCAAGCACTCCGGCGATCGCCACACGGCGCTTCTGTCCTCCCGAAAGGTCAAACGGCGACTGGTAATAAAGCTCCTCCGGCATACCGACACTGCGCAGTGCCTCAAATGCCCGCAGTCCCGCCTCTTCCTTGGAGAGACCCTGATTCTTCGGTCCGAAGCAGACGTCATCAAAAATCGTTGTCTCAAAAAGCTGATGCTCCGGGTACTGGAACACCAGTCCCACCCGGTTGCGCAGTTCTCTCAGGTCAAAATCTTCCTCATAAATATCCTGTCCATGAAAATAGATCGTTCCCGAGGTCGCCTTCATCAGACCATTCAGGTGCTGGATCAACGTCGACTTGCCTGAGCCGGTATGGCCGATGATGCCGATGAACTGTCCGTCCTTGATCTCAAGGTTCACGTCCTTTAACGCCTGAATCTGGTACGCGGTCTCCTCACTGTATACAAAATTCACTTTATCTAAAATAATTGACATCTCTACTCTCCGATCTGTGCCACACGAAGAATCGCGTCCACAAGTTCCTGGCGGCGCAGCACACCGACGGGTACATCAATGCCGGACTGGCGCAGCAGATCCGCTAAAATCGTCACCTGCGGCACATCCAGTCTGTACTCCTTGAGCTTTCCCACCTGGGAGAACACTTCCCGCGGCGTTCCCTGCATGACCACTTTTCCCTGATCCATCACGATCACCTTGTCGGCGTCCACGACTTCCTCCATATAATGTGTGATTAAAATAATCGTCACGCCTTTTTCCCTGTTCAGCTCATGCGCCGTGCGGATGACTTCCTTCCGCCCGTTCGGATCAAGCATGGCGGTCGGCTCATCGAGCACGATGCACTTCGGCTCCATCGCCATGACCCCGGCAATCGCCACGCGCTGCTTCTGTCCGCCGGAGAGCTTATTCGGCGAATGGTGGCGGTACGAGAGCATCCCTACCGCACCAAGGCTTTCCTCCACGCGCTTCCAGATCTCATCCGTCGGCACGCCGATATTCTCCGGTCCGAAGCCGACATCCTCCTCCACGACGCTCGCAATGATCTGGTTGTCCGGATTCTGGAATACCATGCCCGCGGTCTGACGCACCGCAAATGTATTCTCTTCCTTTGTGACGTCCCTGCCATCCACCCAGAGCGAGCCTTCGCTCGGCAGAAGGAGCGCGTTAATGTGTTTTGCAAGCGTGGATTTACCGGAACCGTTGTGTCCTAAAATGGCAATAAAATCTCCTGCTTCCACATCCAGATCGACGTGGTCGAGCGCTGTGGAGATGGACTCCACATTGCCCTCCTCATCACGTCTGATATATTCATGAACCAACTGTCTTGCCTTGATAATTCCCATCTGTACCCTCTCTAATCTTCCCAGCGCAGCCGGTGCAGCTCGCCCTGCAGCTTCATGTGGTCAAACTCATTCTGCCGCAATGCCTCATACAGCACAATTGCAACCGAATTGGATAAATTGAGCGACCGCGTCTCGCCGATCATCGGAATCCGCACACAGGTGTCCGGATTGGCTTTTAAGATCTCCTCCGGAATCCCGGCGCTCTCTTTTCCAAACATAATATAGCAGTCCGGCTCATAGGATACCTCGGTGTATACATGTCTGCCCTTCGTCGTTGCCATATAAATTTTAGCACCCGGATTCTTCTCGCAGAAATCTTCCCAGTTGACATAGGTGGTCACATCCAGTTCGCTCCAGTAATCCATGCCCGCGCGCTTGATTGCTTTCTCATCCAGATGGAAGCCCAGCGGTTCGATCAGGTGCAGTCTTGTCCCTGTCGCCACGCACGTTCTGCCAATATTTCCGGTATTTGCCGGAATCTCCGGCTCATATAATACAACATTCAGCTTTGCCATGTCAGTCTCCATCCGGGAGGAACGCCCTCCTCCCTTTTTCTTATGATCTCTTGCGAAGATCTGTGATAAACGCCTCCATGCGGTCCATCGCCTTCTTCAGGTTATCCAGCGAGTAAGCATAGGAAATGCGCACAAATCCCTCTCCGCAGTCTCCGAACGCAGTGCCCGGGACAACGGCTAATTTCTGCTGATTGAGCAGCTCCGTCGCAAATTCTTCGGACGTCATTCCGAACTCCTTAATGCACGGAAACACATAAAATGCGCCAAACGGTTCAAAGCAGGACAATCCCATCTCCTTAAACCTGTGAAGCAGATAGCGGCGTCTGCCGTTATACTCCTCACGCATGGCAGCCACATCCTCGTCTCCGTTGCGCAGTGCCTCCACGCCCGCATACTGGCTGGTGGACGGCGCACACATAATCGCGAACTGATGAATCTTTAACATCTGCTCGATGATGATGCGCGGTCCGCACGCATACCCCAGACGCCAGCCTGTCATGGCATGGGATTTGGAAAAACCGTTGATCACGATCGTCCGGTCACGCATTCCCTGCAGGGATGCAATCGTCACATGCCGCTCCAGATACGTCAGTTCCGAGTAAATCTCGTCGCTGATGACATAAAGATCGTGCTCTCTTACGATGTCCGCGATCTTCTCCAGATCTTTTTTCTCCATGATGGCGCCGGTCGGGTTATTCGGAAACGGCATCACCAGAAGCTTGGTCTTCGGTGTGATGGCAGCCTCCAGCGCTTCCGGTGTCAGACGGAATTCATTCTCCGCCTTCAGCTCAATGATCACCGGAACGCCCCCTGCGAGCACGGCACACGGCACGTAGGACACGTAGCTCGGCTGCGGAATCAGGACTTCATCTCCCGGATCGAGCATGGCGCGCATCGCCGCATCGATCGCCTCGCTGCCTCCGATCGTCACCATGATCTCATGATCCGGATCATAGGACACCCCGTAATGCCGGTCCAGATAATGGTTGATCTCCACCTTTAATTCCTTGAGTCCGGCATTGGATGTATAGTGTGTCTTTCCTTTTTCCAGGGAATAAATACCCTCGTCGCGGATGTGCCACGGGGTATCAAAATCCGGCTCGCCGACACCCAGAGAGATCGCGTCCTTCATCTCATGAACGACGTCAAAGAACTTTCGGATACCGGACGGCTGGATCGTTGTGATTGTCTTATTTAACGGATCTCTCATCTTACATCTCTATCCTTTCATCTTTGGGCTGCTCTGCCATTACGGTTCCGTGATCCTTATACTTCTTCAGAATGAAGTTGGTCTTCGTGCTGAGTACGGAATCCAGCGGGGAAAGCTTATCGGACACGAACTGCGAAACCTCGCGCAGGGTCTTTCCCTCGATCGTCACCATAAAATCAAAGCCTCCGGAGATGAGGTAAACGGAATTGACCTCCGGATAGTTGTAGATCCGCTCTGCCACCTTGTCAAAGCCCATGCCGCGCTGCGGTGTCACACGGACCTCAATTAACGCGGTCACCTTCTCAATGCCCGCTTTGTCCCAGTCGATCAGTGTGTGGTAGCCGCAGATAATGTGCTCCTCTTCCATTTTTTCAAGCTCATTCATAACCGTTGTCTCATCGACACCGAGCACAATGGCAAGCTCCTTTAAGTCAATCCGGCTGTTCTTCTCTATAAATGTCAAAATCTTTTCACGCATCGCTTCTTCTCCTTTATATCGCCTTATATAATTCGTCCGCCTTCGGAGGCTCCAAAAATCTGCGCTCCTCCTCGTTCAAAAGGACGCGGTCATTCCCCGCGGTTGCCTTTCCGATAATCGTGGCAGGGATTCCCGCCTTCTCCAGCTCTCTCACCAGCAGATTGCCATCCTCTGCCGCCATCAGCATACAGCCGCTGGAAATCAGCTGGTAGGGGTTGATTCCGAAAAATTCACAGACCTCAATGGTCTCCTGACGGACCGGTATCTTTTTCAAATCGATTTCAAGTCCGACGCCAGATGCTTCCGCCATTTCCCAGAGCGCACCAAATATTCCGCCCTCCGTGACGTCATGCATTGCACTAACGCCAGACTTGACGGCGACTGCGGCCTCTGATTGTACCGATATATAAGCATCCAGTGCTTTTGCCTTCTCGACAAAAGGCACCGAGAACTTTGTCTTTAGTTCTGTCTCTTTTTCCTTTGCGATAATGGAAGTTCCCTCAATTCCGATCCACTTTGTGACAAGAATATCCATGCCCGGTCTCGCCCCTCCGGTCGAGATCAGACAGCCATCCTTCACTTTGCCGACACCGCAGACGGAAATCACCGGCTGATTGACCACCGCCGTCACTTCCGTGTGTCCGCCCATCACCTGAATCTTTGCCTTGGCGCAGGCTTCCTCCACCTGTGCCATCATGGCACGCAGCTCGGGCTCCTCCACGCTCTCCGGCAGCAGCACCGTGAGCAGCACACCCACCGGCTCCGCCCCCGCGCTTGCCAGATCATTCACTGTAATCTGGATCGCAAGTGTCCCGATGTCCTTCGCCGTTCCGGTAATCGGATCTGTGGACATCACAAGCGTCTCGTCCTCCGCCAGCTTGATCGCGGCGCAGTCCTCTCCGACGCCGGCTCCTAAGACAACCTCCGGGCGTCTGGTATGTATTTGTTTGAATACGGAGCGCTTCAGTACGCTCTCCGGCAGTTTTCCGATCTTCATCTGTGTTCTCCCGTTTATTTACAGCTTAAGGCTGTCTCTTCTGAGGCAGCCTTAAACAATCTCTTATACTTTTATTCTCCGCCTGTGATCTGGCTCTCATCCACCGTTCCGGTGATCGCCTGCTCTTCCTGTGACGGCTGTTCTACCGGCGCCGGATTTAAGATCGCCGATGCACTCGCCGCATAAGGTGCAACCGCCGCATTGATGGTTGCTTCATCCCCGGTCGCAAGCGCCGCACCGATCGCCGCCGATACATTCGGATCTGCCGATGCCGTTCCCACGTTCACAATCTTCGGAGACGCCTTGTAGGTGCTCTTATTGAAAATCTCCCGGCTCTCCTCCACACCGTCTACCGTGACAACCTTCCACAGTCTCGCCACATAGCCGATATGCTTGCCCTGCGCAGTCTTCATATAACCCGCCGGATCTCCGGTCGCCACGTACTGTGTGCCCGGATCCTGCTCGGATACCACTTCACTCTCATAAGTCACAACGCGGTTCGACGGTCTTGTGTCGTGTCCGTAGATCTTAAAGGTGACATTCTTTCCCTCGGTGTATCCCTCAATATAAATCGGAAGATCCTGATTATTGACAAAACGAAGATCCTTGTAATCGCCTGCAATCGCCGCATCCATGGATGGCTTCACATAGCTTACGATCATGGAATGATTCGAGCGCTGCGTGATCTCAAGCTCCGCCAGAATGACTGCGTTGTACAATGTCGTAGATACCTGGCACACACCGCCGCCGTAGGACTCGACCGTCTGACCGTTCTCGTAGGCGCCTGCCAGTTCGTATCCGTTTGCCGCATCCAGCGGTCCGATCGCTTCATAGACGGAAAATTCCTCGCCCGGATAAAGCAGTGTACCGTTGATCTTGCTGGTTGCATTGGAAATGTTGTCGCAGCGGTTCTGACCGGAATCCTTGTAATTCGTCGTATAGCTTCCCATCAGATCTGTGATCTGCTCCAGATCTTCCTCGCTGCCGCGCGGCTCCACCACTTCTGCCACGAGCTCGATCTCGGCGTCGCCGCCGTCCCACTCACTGCTGATATAGTTCTCGATCGCCGCAATGGAATCCTCCACGTTGACCTCAATGCCCTGCTCGCCCTTAATAATCTTGAACGCACCGTTCTCACGAACCAGACCGTTATCCACAGCCTCCTGGTTCAGCTCCGCCGCTTTCTCGGAAAGGATGGATGCCACCGCATCGGAGTCCACATCCAGTGAGAGTCCAATCACTTTGTCTCCCTGCTGCAGATCCTTCTTGTCCTTGTAGCGCTTGATGAGGTTGCCGCTTCTGCCGACATCCATCGCTTCATCCACCACATTTAAGTTGGACAAGGATATTCCCAGATCAGCCGCCGTCACGGATACGCTCTTATCGCCGGTCTTCAATGTCATCTCCGCCGAATCCGCGCTCTCCACGTACGCTTCTACCGCGCTGACCGCTTCTTCCTCTGTCATGCCGCCCACATAAATATTGCCGATATAGACACCGTCCTCAATCGTCTCCGTCTCCTGTGCCCTCATGGAAACCGGTGCCGCCAGCAATGCACAAACTGCCACCGCACCCCCAAACAATGTCAAAAAACCTGTTCCCTTTTTCATATTCTTCCCTCTGAAATATCTATTCTCTGCTCTGATAACGCCTGTTTTGCCGAGCATATACTCTGCTTCCGCTCATTATAGCCCATACGCGCCTTTCTTTTCAAGGTGCATAAACACGAATATGTTTGACTCACTCTGAGAATTTTAGTATATTTTACATGAAAGCAAAACGGCGGAATACGCTTATAATAACGCTGCAAGCACTGTTGTCAGAAGCATCGCTGCCACAACCACAATGATGATTCCCGCAAGCAGCTTTTTATTCTTTTTTTTACCAAAATCGTACATTTCGTTCTACCGCCTTTCCGTTCCCGCCCTGTATACCGCGCGAACCTTTTACACTATACCACAAGAAGGGATGATTCTCATGATTTTTTTAGGACTTTTTATCTTTTTTGTATGTATGTTCGCTTATCTGCGCCATAAAAGCACTGCTGCCGAAGAAGCCGCAGCCGAGAGCTTCTGGAACCGCGAGAACGAAGCAAACCACACACGCCGCCAGGATATCAGCGGACTTCCCTATATTACCATACCTCTTGCCGATTTTCCAATGGGTATCTATGACAATCCCGAATTAAAAAAATATGAGGAGACTCTCCAATCACTTTCCGGGCAGAAAATCCTAAACCTCGGCGGCAAAACCAACACCGATCTCAAGCTGGAGTACGGCGTTGCCAATCTGGAAACGCTCTCCGCCTGCGACGAGAACTACACCATCCTCTGCCGCACCATCTATGAGTACGCCGAATGTTTAAAAAAGCTCGGCCATGACGCGGAGGCAGTCCGGGTTCTCGAGTGCGGCGTCGCCTGCGGGTCCGATCACAGCGGAAACTACCGGATGCTCGCAGACTACTATTTAAAAGCGCAGGATTCCGCCGCACTCGACCGGCTTCTCGGCGCCGCCAGAGCACTGGAATCCCCCAGACAGAGTGCCATCGTCGCCATGCTCGAAGAAAAAGCAAACGCCTAATCCCGGGGCATCCGCCCGTGCACGGCGATCCAGCGGTCAAGCAGTCTCGACGCCTCACTCCGCGTCATCTGCTCCGGAATGTCCGTCTCCGGGATGCCGTAATGCGCGGCATATTTTTTAAGGCCATCCATCTGACGTCCCGTTGCGGGCGTCTGTTTTTTTGTGCGGTAACAGAGCGCATACGGCAGAAACGCCTCCGGCTGTGCCGTACCGTACTCCTGTTTTAATCTCTCCAGCACGATTCCGGTCGCCATCGCATCATCGAGCGCACGGTGCGCACGCGCACGCCCGATTCCAAAATAGGTACACAGGCTTTCCAGATCCTTTTTCTGCTCCGC
This sequence comes from uncultured Lachnospiraceae bacterium, assembly GCA_902781225.1. GTDB lineage: Bacteria > Bacillota > Clostridia > Lachnospirales > Lachnospiraceae > Roseburia. The sequence continues at coordinate 18,897 of CACZIN010000036.1, forward strand.
CGGAAGGAAACGCCTTGCCAGCTTTAAGGTATCCACGGCATTTCGCTCGAACGCCTGCCTGTGGTTGACCGCCCACTGTTTCAGAAAACTGTAATCAAAAATCACATTCTGTCCGACCAGCACATCGTCCCCCAGGAATGCAAAAAATTCCTGCATCGCCTCCTCCGGTTCCCTGCCGCCTGCCGCCATCTCCGGCGTGATGCCCGTCAGTTCTACCACACGCTCTGACAGTTCCCGCCCGCACTTTAAAATAGCGCCATACGTTTCCGTCTGTCTGCCGTCTCTGACGCGCACGGCTCCCACTTCCAGAATGGCGTCCGTCTTCGCATTCAATCCCGTCATCTCAAGATCAATGACCACATAATCCTCTAACAATCTATTCTCCCCTCTTTCCGGTTATTCCCCGGAAGGCTCCAGATATTCATGCCGCGCCTGGTGATCGAGCGGATCTCTTCCGGTATAGTCAAATCTCACATAGACCGGTTCCTCCAGTCTCTCCGGGAGTGATGCAGTATCCTGTCTGTGACCGGAAAACCGGTAGAAAAACCGCTCAATGTGCGACTGCTTGCCGTTTTTTCCATACCGGCGCGTGATCTGTTTCCACTCATTTGCATCCGCTGCCCACGAGGGTCTGCTTCCAAGATTCTCTCTTTCATACAGGTCATATACCAGACCCTCACCAAGCACCGGGAGCAGTCCCGGCTTACGCTCTTTGGCAAATTCCAGCAGGATCTCCGCCCTGCGCATCCTGGAATGACCCATTCCAAAATAACCGTGCTCCTCATAAAAAGATCCCAGTTCCGCAAACATGGCAAACGCACTCGCATACTGCGTCTCCAGAAGCCGGATTGCCGTGGCGTACTGTCCGCTGTTGTAATACACCTCGAGCATCTCTTCCACCTGCCGGATGCGAAGGATCTCCCCGAACCCAAGCCAGTTTGTCTTAAGCACCTCATACGGCGGTCTGCTGCGGTAGATAAGACCATACTCTGCGGCATGCTCATACATGTAAGAACCTTTTAGCACTTTTAAGAATCCAAGCTGAAGCTGATTGGGCTTTAACGCGTAAATCTCATCAAACGAACGCACAAATGTCTCATAGCCCTCATAGGGCAGACCTGCGATCAGATCCAGATGCTCGTGTATGTTTTCTTTTTCCTGGATGCTTCTCACAACCGCCTTCAGGCGGTCCAGCTGCATCGTCCGGTGAATCTCGGTGATTGTGGCATCGTTCGTGGACTGCACGCCGATCTCCAGCTGAATCAGTCCCGGCCGCATCTGACCGATCAGCGCAATCTCCTCATCGGTCAGAAGATCGGCGGATATCTCAAAATGGAAATTAGTCACGCCATTGTCATGTTCGATCAGGAACTTCCAGATCTCCATCGCATGTTCATGCCTGCAGTTAAAGGTGCGGTCCACAAATTTTACCTGCGCGACTTCCTGCTCCAGGAAAAATGCCAGCTCTTTTTTCACCCGCTCCACATCCCGGAACCGCAGTGTCTTTTCCACCGAGGAAAGACAGTAACTGCACCGGAACGGACACCCTCTGCTCGATTCGTAATAGATGATGCGGTTCCGGAAATCTTCGACACCTCCGTAGCAGAACGGAATCCGGTTTAAATCCAGCGGCTCGCGCGCTCCGGTCTTTACGAGGCTCTCTCCGGCACGGTACATGATTCCCTTGATTCCCGGGAAATCCACCTTCCCAGCCTTCTCTCCGGCACCCGCTTTTGCGTAGTTCTCGCACAGTTCCAGAAAAGTCTCTTCTCCCTCGCCGACCATTGCCCCGGTCACCTGCGGATGCGCTTTTAGAAACGCCTCCGTCTCATAAGACACTTCCGAACCTCCGACCCAGATCGGCACTTCGGGACAGATCTTGTGGTACTCGTCCATCAGCTGTTCCACATAATCCAGATTCCAGATATAACAGGAAAAGCAAAGCACATCCGGCTTTGCCTTATAGATTCCTTCCAATATGTAGTCTATCGTATGGTTAATCGTGTACTCTGCAATCTCCACCTGCGCCCCGCCGGTGCCGTATGCCTCCACATAGGCTCGCAGATCATACACTGCCAGATTTGAGTGAATGTATTTTGCATTCACCGCCGTCAACAATACTTTCATCGTCTCACCTCTATCAGAAAAAACCAGAGACAGCTCCCCAACCGTCTCTGGTTCTATTTGAAATACTCTCCCTCGTTTTAGCACATGATGTGTCTTACAATCACATCGATGCCGGCAATCCAAAGCAGAAGCGCTCCGCCGACATATGCTTTTGTCTTGTGCTGAAAGCCCAGATGATAACCCGTATACACGCCAAGCACAACGAATGCAATCGTCATACATACGATGATGATCAGCATCAGCGCCACATTGGTTCCCAGAAATCCGAATGCAATCCCCGCAAGCAGCGTATACATGCTCGTCACCGCTGTCATCCGCAGGAACTTTCTCATGTCAAGGCTCTCCTCCCTGCGCTCATTGACCCATTCGTTCTTGATCGCCTTCGCAATCAGACGGATGCCGAGTCCGAAAAAGATCACCGCCGCAATCACAAGTCCTACAAAATTCTCATCGTGTGCCAGCTCATTTCTGTAAAGGAGACCGGACAGATAGTTCCCGAGCGCCAGCGCGCAAAGCTGCCATACAGCGATCAACGCACAGATGACGGACAACTGTTTTTTATCCACTTTTGCGACCAGTGCGCCCTGGCACTCCATCGCCGCGAAAATATCAAGCGATACTCCCGCTATAATCAGAACATTCTCTATCCAGTTCATTTCCGTCCTCCCTTACATGACTCCTTATTATTATACTCTCTTCTTACAATATTTCCAGAACAAATGCGGATTTATTGAGACAATTTTCATTAGTTCTCTTTGATCGCATCTGTCTTGTAGATGAACTTGATGCTTCCGTTCACGCCGTCCGCAATATCCGTGTAGGTCTGATAGTCCTCTCCGGCGTCCAGAACCGCCTGGATACGATCCATCAGAGGCTCTATATCACCGTGGTAGGAATTTAAGATCTTCTCAATTCCCTCCTCGTTGAATGTAACGATTCCGTCTGCCAGCTGATGTGCGCCGTCCGATAACTGATCCACACCGTCGATCACTGCGTCGGTACCATCGCTTAACGCGTTGACGCCATCATTGAGCTTCTGATTGTTGGAAACCAGTTCTGCACTTCCGTTCTTAAGCTGTGCCACACCGGACGTCAGTGCCGGTACCGCATCTGCCAGACTCTGGGTACCGTTTGCCAGTGCTCTCGCTCCGGTTACCAGGCTGTATCCGTTTGCGCTCTGCTGCTCGATACTTGCAGCCATCGTGGACTTTGTCTGCTCTGCCGCTGATACGGCTGCCGTTCCGGCTGCCAGCTTCGCTCCGGTTACCGCTGCCTCCCCGGCCGCCTCCTTCGCTCCGGTTACCGCCGCTTCCCCGGCCGCCTCCTTCGCTCCGGTTACCGCTGCCTCTCCGGCTGCCAGCTTCGCTCCGGTTACCGCCGCTTCCCCGGCTGCGATCTTCGCTCCGCCTAATGCTGCCTCTCCGGCTGTTTCCAGTGCTGCCTGCTTTGCTGCATTTGCAACGCCCTGTGCCAGGGTATCTACCGCTCCGCCCATCGCAGTTGTGATTGTATTTCCGAACTGCGCTGCAATCTGCTGCTGTGCGGCTGCGATCTCAGCTGCATGATTTGTCTGAATATCTGCTGCCGTCTCTGTCGGATACTGCGCCGCGATCGTTGCAAACGCCGCTCCGTTAATCAGGGTCTGCACATCCGCGGAAGATGTCAGGGAGCCCGTCATGCTGCTCATATTCGCGCCGATCTCCTGCGCCGCCTGATTCTTGACCTCATCATACTTGCCATTATCAAACTTTGCGGTTACCTGCTGTGTCGCCTGATTCTTAATATCATCTGCCTTACCGTCTACCATCTGTGTCGCCTGGCTTCTGATTGCATCTGCCCGTCCATCCACCGCATCTTCTGCCTGACTCTTGATCTCATCTGCCCGGCTGTCCACTACTGCAGACGCCTGGCTCTTAATCGCTTCTGCCCGGCTGTCCACTGTTGCAGATGCCATGTTTTTGATTCCTTCTGCCTGTGCGTCCACTGTGGATGCTGCCTGTGTCTGCATCGCCGCCTTCTCCTGATCGGTGAAGGAAGTCTTTAAGGTATTGTCCAACAGTTCTACACCGTCCGCAATCGTTGCCGCGCTGCTGTTTAATGTGCCAACGCCGTTGGATAATGTCGGGATGCTGTCGGAAAGCTGCGTAATACCGCTTGCGATTTTTCCTGCTCCGTCCGTGTATGCATGAACGCCGGACTGCAGGGTGCCAACGCCGTCCTTAAAGTCGCCCATCTTGGACTTCAAGGTGTCTACACCGTCTGCCAGTTCTGCGGAGCCGTCGGTCAGCTGATCCATCGCGTCTGTGAGTGTATCAAATACCTCATCCAGCTTCGAGGTATCATTGTCACTGTCGGCGCTGATGAAGTTCGTTGCATTCATAACCACTGTCATCGTGGTATCAAGCTTGAAGTTCTCAACCTTTGCCTTTACCTCAACGTAATCCGGAATGGTGACATCCCCGTCAAAATCGCTGTCCTTTACGTTCAGGCTTTCCTTCAAGCCCGGAAGTGCATAGCCAACCACGACATTGTTGCTTCCGTCGGAGATCACCTTACCGTTTTCCACCTCGATATCTGAGAATTCATCTCCCAGGATCATGCCGCTGACTGCCATAAACGGTACATAGATGTCTTCGTCTTTTCTGTCAATCTTCGCTGTCACTTTCTGGTTGTTCGTGTAGTCGAACCGGATCGTAACCTCACCGGATTTTCCGGCAAGTTCCTCCGGCGTCACTTCCCTGCCGTCCAGATAGTAGGTCAGCTTCTGTGTCACAGGCAGTTCGCTCTCTGACGTTCCCTGGTAGAAAATGTCATTGCCGTCTGCCTGCCATGTCACTTTATTCCCGCTTTGTGTAAAGGTCTCATCGCCTTTTACATTTTCAATATCTTTTAATGTGGACGCATCTTCCAGCGTATCCTTGTCATCGTTGTTGAGCAGATGATCGGAGACAATGATTTTCTGCTCCTTGCCGGTATTGTCGGCAATGACATATACCGTCTCCTCTTTTCCGATCTCTTTCTCGCTTACTTTGCTTCCGTTATCCAGCAGATCCTTTAAGCTGCTCTCGGCATCTTCTGTATCTTCCGTCTCCTCAGAAACTTCCGTCTCCTCCACGGTCTCCGTGGCAGCGCTGCCTGCCTTTGCTGCATTCACGCTGTAGACGGAGGAACCTGTTGCAACAAGCGTAACGACCAGGACTCCGGCAATAATGCGGATTGCATATCTATTTTTGAATTTTGATTTTAACTCTGGTAATTTCATGATTTTTACCTTCCTTTCCCGTTACTGTACCGATACATTGTTTTCCGACACATTCACCGTCGCGCTCTTTTTCTTGCGAAATCCCATGCTCGTCGCACAGATCAGTTTATCAAAAATCATAAACATGGACGGCAGAATGAAAATAACGACAAACATACTGATGATTGCTCCGCGTGCCATCAGAATACACAGGGAACTGATCATATCAATATTGGAATACATGCCGACGCCGAAGGTCGCTGCAAAGAAGCTGAGCGCACTGACAATGATCGACTGGATGGAGCTGCGAAGCGCCGTCGCAATCGCTTCCTTCTTGTCCGCTCCGTTGTAGCGAAGCTTCTTGTACTTTGTTGTCATGAGAATCGCATAATCGACCGTCGCACCGAGCTGAATCGTACCGATGACGATAGAAGCGATAAACGGCAGCGTCGTGTGCGTATATGCCGGAATACCCATGTTGATAAAAATAGCGAACTCGATGACCGCCACCAGAATGACCGGCAGTGATACCGACTTAAATACCAGTGCGATAATCACGAAAATTGCACCGATCGACACGATGCTGACTGTCTTAAAGTCCTCATCCGTGATCTCGATCAGATCCTTCGTACACGGTGCCTCACCGATTAACATGGCAGAGGAATCATATTTTTTGATGATATTATTGATCTCCTCACACTGTGCGTTTACTTCATCGGAAGCAACCGCATATTCCGAGCCGACCACCATCATCTGATAATCGCCGTTGATCAGAACGTCTTTTACGTCATCCGGGATAAACTCCCTCGGGATGCCCGGTCCTACCAGCGAATCAAAGCCAAGCGCCATCTTCACGCCGTCGACCTTGCTGATCTCATCCAGCATCGCGCTGGCATCTTTTGCCGAGAGACTGCTGTCCGCAATGATCATGTGCGTCGCACCCATCTCAAAATCATCGTTCAACTTATCGTTTGCGGTAATACTGCTTAAGCTCTTCGGCAGTGTTCCCGCGAGATCGTAGTACACATCTGTATGTGTGTAACCGTAGATTGCCGGTCCTAACACCACCAGGAATACGATCAGGAATACGCCGTAGTGACGCACGATCCAGTCTGCAATCCGTCCCAGATCCGGGATGATAACCTTGTGCTTCGTCTTCTCGATCGCCCTGTCAAACACAAGCAGCAGCGACGGCAGCACCGTAACGCAGCAGATAACACCGAGAACAACACCTTTTGCCATGACAATTCCAAGATCCATACCGAGTGTAAAGCTCATGAAACACAGTGCCACGAAACCGGCCACCGTTGTGATGGAGCTTCCGACCACCGATGTGATCGTATTGGAAATCGCATGCGCCATCGCGCGCTTTTTATCTCCCTGGTAGCGCTCCTGCTGTTCCTCGTAACTGTGCCAGAGGAAAATGGAATAATCCATCGTCACACCCAGCTGCAAGACCGCCGCGAGCGCCTGCGTCACGTAGGAAATCTCTCCCTTGAAAACATTGGTGCCCAGATTGTATACAATCGCCATTCCGATGCTGAGCAAAAAGAAAATCGGCGCCAGAGCCGAGTCCATCGTGAGTGACAGAACCACCACCGCCAGTATGACTGCAATCAGCACGTAGATCGGAGTCTCCTTATTCGACAGGTTCTTGATATCCGTAACCACTGCCGACATACCGCTGATATAGCACTGATCTTTTACCACACCGCGCAGTTCCTCGATCGCATCCATCGTCTCGTCCGCAGACATCGACGTATCGTATAAGACTGCGAGCAAGGTACTGTCCTTCTCATCATTATTAAAGAAATCATAGATTTCATCCGGCAGCATCTCCATCGGAATGCTGATGTCTGCCAGTGAATCATACCAGATCACTGATTTTACGTGAGGAACTTCCTCCATCTGTTCCCGCATTGCAGATATGTCCTTCGCGTCCATACCCTCCACCACACAAAACGAGAATGCTCCCGTTCCAAACTCGTCAAGCAGAAGATCCTGCCCTTTCATCGTCTCAATCTCTTTCGGCAGATATGTCAGGATATCATAATTCACTCTCGTGTTAAAATATCCGATTGCCGACGGTATCAATAAGAGAATACTGAGAATCAGAATCGGTATTCGCAGCTTGACGACCGCTTTTCCAAATTTAATCATGGTCCCTCTCTCCTTTCCATAAAAGCATTGTATAAAAAAAGACCGAATATGAAAATATTCAATCTTTTCTCCGTGTATCAAGTTATTATACACTCGACCCGATATGTATAACTATCTATACATTTGTATTCTGACCGCAATCACAATTCCGACAAAATATCCATCATCGACCGCTTGATCATATAATTGTAGATTTCCGCAAGCTCCCTGGACGAAATCGTCATTCCGGACTTGATCCAGGTAATCACCACATAGCACATGGACTGCGCATAATACTCCGCAATGCGCTCCGGCGTCAGCCACACGTACCGGCTCTTTCTGCCTTCTGCCTGTCCTTTGATTACCTTCAGCAGCACACGCTCCACGCAGCTTTGTGTAATGCTGCCGAAGGAGTTCTGTCCCTCCAGCCGGCTTGCCTTCGTGTAGAACTCCTTGTCCCGCTCAATGCCGCCAAACAGAAGCACCAGCGCCTCGTTGATCATCCCGTTCTGGATCAGCGGTTCCACCGGTTCTAACAGTTCCTTGTCGATAATCCACTCCAGCAGATCGTATTTGTCCTGAAAATGATTGTAAAATGTCGGGCGGATCACGCCCGCCTTATCTGTAATCTCTTTGATTGTAATCTTCTCTATCGGCTGCTTTAACGCCAGTTCCTTAAAGCTCTCTGCCAAAAGTGTATCAATCGCACTCTTTCCCTGTCCAGTCATAACTCCCTCTCGCCCCAGGTGCTCTATCGCACTATGAGTCTCCCAACAGTTACCGCCCTCGCTTTTTCATCGTCACGCATGTTTAACATCTCTCCCGTCTCCACGACGCGCACCAGCGGACGCAGCGGGAAATTCTCAAAATTCCGTGCCACCACCGCATGCTGCCCGTTGGACAGTTCGACTTCGCAGCCGATCGGATACGCCGCCACTTTCCTTGCGAACACAGCCACAATATCCGGGTCAAACCAGCGGTCGCCCAGCGCCATCACATATTCTAACGCCTCCGACGGCGACAGTGATTTCTGTGCCGGAAACGCGGAAACCTTTGCATCATAGCAGTCTGCAATCCGGATAATGCGGGCAAACAGATGTATCTCGCCGCCCTTTTTGCCAAGCGGATACCCTTCGCCGTTGTAGCACTCGTGATGCTCCATGATTCCCTCATACACATCCGCGGAAAAACGGCATGTCTCGCGCAGATATTCCGCGCCGATCTTCGGATGGCTCCGATAGACCTCCTGCGCTTTTTCGCTGCGGTGCGCCTTACCGCCCCGCACGATGTCGTGATCGATAAACCGCTTCCCGATGTCGTGCAGCAGCGCCGCCGCTGCAAGCTGACACAGCTTATCATGAGGAAGCCCCAGACGTGCACCGACTACCACAGAAAGGATGCCCACATGAATGGAATGGTAATAGATATAATCATCATAGCTCTTGATGTCCATGATATTGCACATGATGTCGCCATTGCATATCACATCATCGACCACAGACTCCACCGTTTTGCGCAGCTTAAGCTCCGCTTCCGACGGTTCCTGCTTTCGCATATCCATGTGAAACAGATCATATACAATTTTCAGTGCCTGCCTCCGGACTTCCGGGCTGACAATCTGCTGTATCTCAATCCCCCGGGAAAACTCATCGTCCACATAGACACCCGGGAACCCAAGGAATTCCAGATTTGAAATCTGTTCTTCTGTCAGCAGAATATGCCGTCCCAGAAGAAGTCTTCCCGCCCCGTCATAGATGTCCTGTCCCAGTGCCATTCCCGGCGTCAGTCTGCTCGTCGGTAAATAACGCATTTGTGTTTCCTTTCCGCTAAATTATTATCATTTTAGCGCTTTTACTCGTCAAATTCAACCGTAACAAAATATCCTTTCGGGGTCTCTTTGACATCTACCACTGTGCCTTCCCGCGACTTGATGCGCTGGCTCACCACATAGTTCGCCGACATCGCGTACGCCTTGCCCAGTGTATAGTAATAGGAATTGGGCAGCTTCCCCTCTGTAATCGGAAGCACATCACCGACCTCAAGCAGTCCGGTGCGCTCCATTTTAAACTCTTCTCTCCGCATGAAAATATCCCTGTTTCTATGGCTTTTCTATGTGTTTCCCACTATTGCCATGCATTTTTCATTATAGTATAATGATTCTGAATTCTCAAGATGTTTTCATTTACCGTATACAAAGGAGCCTTATGAGCGATCAAACTGTTCTCATCGATCAATTCCTGTCATCCGTCATCGGCACCATTCACCCGGACGAAATCTTTGATTCTATTATAGGCACAGCCGCCCGTCTGCTGTCTCCGGACGGTCTGCTGCTCACGATCCGTGACGATATCAGTCCTTCCTACCACGTCACACGCAATTTTGGCGATATCACCTGGGAAAAAGATTCTTTTCTCGATTCAAGTATTCTTTTAGAGCGGCTGTTAAACGCAGACAGCTACATTCCGTTTATGCCGGGCGCAGGCCTGCCAACCGCGCTTGACGGCGTTTCCAGCCATACGCGCAGCTGGCTGATCCAGCAGAATATCATCGGCGTCTATTGTCTGAAGTACAACCGGGCGCTGATCGGCTTTCTCTTCATCGCGCGGCACAGCCACATGCCTCTGTCCGCAGATCAGGTGTCCGCATTGTGCAAGATCGGCTTTTATGCCACCCACGCACTGCGCAACGCGAATCTCTACATGAACGCCTACCGGGCCTCCATCACGGATGATCTGACGGCGCTCTACAACCGCAAGCATGCGTTTGAGATGATCGATGAACTCTGCCTCTCCGGTACGCCGTGCTCTTTAATCATGCTCGATATCGATGATTTCAAGCTCTACAATGAGCTTTACGGCTCCAAGGAGGGCGATCATTTAATCCAGCGCTGTGCCAAGATCATTCTCTCTGCCCTGGGCGAAGACGACATGGCATTCCGTTTCGGTGCGGACGAATTTCTTATCTTAAGACACGGCAGTGACGCCGCAGCCGCCAAAGCGTTTACCCAGTCTCTCGTGGAGGTTCTGACAAAAGGCAGCATGCCCGACATGGTGTGGGAAATCACCATCACCTGCGGCATCTCCGTGTTTCCGGATATTTCCGCCGACGGCAGAGAGTTAATCCACAATGTCGAGCAGGCTGTCTATTTTGGAAAGCTTGATGGGAAAGGCCATCTCATCGTTTACCGCAAAGGTCTTGAGAACCGCTCCCAGAATCCGGATATCCGCACCGCCTACGAGCGGGTGGCGCCGACCATCTATGCGCTGACCGCCGCCATCGACGCCAAGGATAATTTTACGTTCATCCATTCCATGAATGTCTCAAAATATGCGGTCATGCTCGCGGAAGCGCTTCATATGACCGACAATGATATCGAGGTGGTACGGGTCGCAGGCATGCTTCACGACATCGGCAAGATCAGCATCCCCGAGCACATTTTAAAGAAAACCGAGGGGCTGACGCCGGAGGAATATGCAATCATGAAAACACATGTAGAGAATTCCATCAAGATGATCCGTTACCTCCCGAACATGGATTACGTGATCCCGGCGGTTGTCGCCCACCACGAGCGCTATGACGGAAAGGGCTACCCGCGCGGGTTAAAGGGAACGGGAATTCCCCTGATGGGTCGCATCCTTACCATCGCCGACTGTTTCGACGCCATGACTGCCAGACGCCCCTACAAACAGGAGCGCTCGATCGACTACGCGGCAGGTGAGCTGAAAAAAAACAGCGGCACGCAGTTCGATCCCGAACTGGTACCGGTGTTCTTGTCTCTTATTAAAGACGGAAAGATTGCGGGCTGAAAATCCGCACCAGGTACACGTCTGCCTTTCAGTGATAAGTAATATTATTGGAAGCACACATCGTGGGATTTCAGCTGGAAATACAGCTGGAAATTCGGTTCATAAAATGTGGCATTTCTAACCAGCCGGATGTTTGCATCCACGATGATCCGTGTCTTTCCAAGTTTGGAGCACTCCGTGGGTCATGTCCGCATCCCGGAAGACAATTCGTAGGACTTTTGTGCCGCACTTGCCTGTACTCCCGCAATAAAACATAACCGCGCGAAGCCGATGTCTGAATTGCCATCTGCCATATTTTTAATAGCAGATGGCAACGAGTTTCGGTTCGCGCGGTTTTATATTGTCTATGAGGGAGTACAGTTAGTGCGGCCAGAAAGTCCGCCCATTGTCTCC
>CACZIN010000037.1:0-30330 GCA_902781225.1 uncultured Lachnospiraceae bacterium
CTACTACCGCTTTATCGGAAAGATTGATTAAATGAAACTCCCTGCGTGTCGGGATGCGGTACGCAGGGGAAGCAATAACCTTAACTATGGGAGTCCGGACAAAGCACACCCGATATAGAAAAAATTATTATTATGAGCGAACTTTTTGAGGTTACAACAGACTATATTCTTAAAGGCGTAGAACCTGTTAATATGGTTAACAAAGAAACAATAAATTCTCTGTATATAGGATTTGCGGTAATATTTGGAACCATAGCAGGAATTTGGTCTTTTACAGCAAATAGATTTCGTATAGAGGAATGTTGCTTTATCGTAATAGCGGGAGCCTTGATTGGGTGTGCTATAGCATTGGTTGTTCAAGTGATGTATAATCTTATAATAAAAAAATAACCATTGCTTTGAACCGACCGGAGCGAAGCGGAGATCCAGCGGGCCCATAGATGTGTTGTGACACATCATATTGAGATATTATCTGTCATGCTTTTTTGAGCATCTGGCACCTCATGGATTGCGGAAAAGACAGTTGCTACTCCCGGTTGAGGGATAACGTTTTGCAAATAGTGCAGGACGTTATTTTTTTGAATATAAGTACAAATTTATAACGTAAAATCTTGAAGAAATGCACATAATGCAAATGATAAAAATTGAAGAAAAGTACATTTTATGATATAGGGAATTTGAATATATTTTTCCTGAGGCTGCAGGCAGAAACCGGAATCACATTGTACAAACATGAGTCACTGATTATTTTTGATGAAGTACAGTTGTTTCCAAAGGTCAGGCAGGCAATAAAACATCTTGTGGATGACGGCAGATACCATTATCTGGAAACAGGCTCTTTGATCTCGATAAAGAAAAATGTAAAGGACATCCTGATTCCATCAGAGGAAATGAAGGTGGAAGTATATCCCATGGATTATGAAGAATTCTGCGATGCCACGGGGAATAATTATGGACTTTTGCAGCAGATTTATGATAGCGGGGCAGCCATTGGGCAGGCGACCAACCGTAAATTGATGAGGAATTTGAGAATCTACATGGCGGTAGGCGGTATGCCGCAGGCAGTAGAAGCCTATATCAATGAAAAAAGTTTTTCAGAAATAGATATGGTAAAAAGGCAGATCATATCTCTTTATGAAGAAGATTTTAAGAAAATTGATGCATCCGGAAGAATATCTGCATTATATCATGCGATTCCGGCACATCTGGCAAAGGATGCGAGAAAATATCGTATTGCCACAGCGATCGGAAAAAGAAATAATACCAAGGCGGAAGAGTTATTATACGAGCTGATAGATTCCAAAACTGTTCTGCCATGCTACAATTCTACCAATCCAAAGGTCAGCCTGTCGGATACAAAAGATTTTGACAGTTACAAATTGTATCTTTCGGATACAGGATTGTTTGTTACGTTGATGTTTATTGACCGTCCGGTGACGGAAAATGATATTTATGCGAAGCTGCTTTCCGATAAATTACCTGCCAATCTGGGGTATCTTTATGAGAATCTGGTTGCGCAGATGATTGCAGCGTCGGGAAGAAAATTGTATTATCATACCTGGGAGAAAAAAGGAAGTACCCATTATTATGAGGTTGATTTCCTGATTTCGGAAGGAAGTAAAATAAATGCGTTTGAGATTAAGTCTTCTGGGTCCGGAAAACATGAATCGATAAGAGAATTTTGCAGAAAATTTTCTCAAAATATCCATAAGGCATATTTAATATCGCAGAAAGATGTGGAAAAGGAAGAAAATTTATTCTTGAAACCGTTTTATCTCATGCCATTTCTGATAAAATGAAATAGATAAATCAGAATCAAGAGATTTGGCAAATTATTGTTTTTAGAGTCAGGAGGAAAGATATGGCTGCTACAATTATTTGTCTGGTAATTTCATTATTGGTTTCACTTGTGTTTATCATACTTGGAATAAGGCAGTATAGGGCTGAAAAACCGGTAGCAATAAACACGGGAGAGAAACCACCCCGTGAAGATGAACTGACGAGTGTTGCGGAATGGAACCATAGACATGGCAGAAATTTTATTATTTTGGGCTGCATGCTTTTTATTACACTCTCGGTCTTTGTATATTTTATTGAGAAACTGGATCACGTTGCGGTTCAGGTGGTTATTTTACTGATCGTGCTATTTGCCGAGATCGCGTGGGTTGGGTTTGATCATAATGTGATGAAAAAGAAAATGATCAAAAAATAGCCAGCCCCCTTTTTTGATACTCGCATGGGTGGCTAATGTTTGATACGGAAAAATGCAAAAAAACACATTGATTCATATAAAAAAATGTAATATAATACATTGAAACCCATTAAAATATTTGCGGAAAGGAGAAGGCATACACATGAAACGCAAAATAACGTCTAAGTTATATGAGTGGAAAAATATGTCAAAGGGAAGAATGCCCCTGCTTATTTATGGCGCTCGTCAGGTTGGAAAAACATTCGAGATGCGCGAGTTTGGAGCATCGTATTACAAGAATACGATCTATGTAAACTTTGAGACAGATGAAAGAATCGGAAAATATTTTGAAACAGATATCCATGCCGATCATGTGATAGCCATCTTGGAAAAATACTATCAGGAAAAGATTGTACCTGAAAATACACTGATTATTTTTGATGAGATCCAGATGTGTGAAAGAGCCTTAACCTCGTTAAAATATTTTTCAGAAGAGGCGCCGGAATATCATATAATGGCTGCAGGAAGTCTGCTTGGTGTGGCAGTGAACCGCGAAAAATATTCATTTCCGGTGGGGAAAGTGCAGATGCTGACCATGTATCCGATGGATCTGGAAGAGGTATTGTGGGCAAAGGGAAAACAGATGCTTGCAGATACAATCCGGGAACATTATGATAACAATCAGCCGTTGGATGAGACACTCCATGAGGAGGCTATACAGGAATTTTCCCATTATTGTATCGTTGGAGGAATGCCCGCGGCAGTGAAGGCCGACCTTGCAAAAGACAGCCCTATAGAGCAGACAGAAATCAGACAGATGTTATTAAATTCCTATATTGCGGACATGACCAAATATGCGAATCAGTCAGATACGGTGCGCATTTTTGAAGCATATGATTCCCTTCCGGCGCAGCTGGCGAAAGACGCAAAAAAATTCCAGTATAAGCTGATAAAATCAGGCGCGCGGGCATCTCAATATGGAGATGCGATCGACTGGCTGATTCGGGCTGGAATTGTGAATAAGTGTATGAAATGCAGTCAGGGATTTTATCCGGTTGCAGTATATCAGGATGTGAGTGTATTCAAATTATACTATAGCGATATGGGTATTATGTCTGCCAGAATGGGAATGACGCTGGAAGCATTGCTGAGTAAGGAAACGGAGCATTTTCGCGGCATACTGACAGAGAACTATGTTGCGATTGCACTGAAAACGAATGGCTACGATCTTCATTATTGGGAGTCAGATAATACTGCGGAAGTAGATTTCCTGATACAAAAAGACAGCCATGTAATTCCGGTTGAGTGTAAAGCAGGAAATCATGTGAAAGCGAAAAGCATCATGGTATATATGGAGAAATATAATCCGGTTTATGCAATCAGGATTTCAACAAGAAATTTTGGAATGGTAAAGGGGATAAAGTCGGTGCCATTATATAGTGTGTTCTGCATTTGAAGTTTAGATTGAAAGCAATTTAACATTCGTACCGAACTGGAGTAATAAGTTCTCATTTTAGGAATGACAAGGGAGAAGACCATATGTATACAGAGTTTGAAAAATGGCTGAATACTGTTTTAGAAGAGAATATGTCGATACCTGGGGTGGCTGTAAATTTTAATCTCTATGAAGAGGCGGATTCATACTGGTCGATACAACTGATTTGTGCTTCGTGTTTTGATGAAGAGGATGAAGACTGGTGTTGTGAGGAGAAATTCAGTTCCGGAGAAAATGTATTCTCCTGGAAGGCAGATACGGGATGGGAAGAGATCCTCGATATTTCCTGTCAAATGATAAAGCGGTATATTTCAGAGGGAAAATATGCAGAAGAATTAAAAAAATATGAGGCGGTTGCAGTTGGATTCGTGGATGGGGATTTGGAAATTCTTTATCGAAAGTGACGGGAGAATTTCCGGTTAGCGATAGAGGAGGCAGATACGTTGCAGATTGAAAGATACAATGAAAAATATAAGGATGAAATTATTTCGCTGATTCTGGATATCCAGAATCATGAGGCAAAAATTGACCTCCCGCTTTGGGAACAGCCTGATTTGCTGGATATCAGCCGTTGCTACCGGCGAAATGGTGGAGAGTTCTGGGTTGCCGTATCTGCTGGTGAGGTGATCGGAACGATCGGACTTATGTTAAAAGAACAAAATTGTGCTGTCATGAAAAAGTATTTTGTATATGCTGGATTTAGGATGATTTCAGCAAAGCACAGGATAAAAAGCTTGCATTTTGGGAACAGGCGTGTATAATAAAGCTGTTATAAAACAGGTCATCACAAAAGTGATACGGAGAATGAAAACGGGGTGCTCGCGCAGGCGGGCTGAGAGTAAGCGGATGCTTTAACCCAGAACCTGATTTGGATAATGCCAACGTAGGGAGATAATGAGTCACAAGAGTTTTTTGTGCAGGAATCTTTGCGTTGGATTCCTGCACTTTTTTTGGGCCTTTTGTGCCGGTAAGGCAGCAGTAAGAAAAATGATATATCACAGCGGCAGATTGGGGGCACCACCTTAGGTCGCTATATAAAATTAATGCAGAAATGCAAGAAAATCCTCACTTCATCATTGGAGCCGGATTTTACTTCGCAAAACAAAGGAGAATGTTATGTACACAGCATTAACAATCGCTGGAAGTGATTCCAGCGGAGGCGCCGGCATCCAGG
This sequence comes from uncultured Lachnospiraceae bacterium, assembly GCA_902781225.1. Lineage (GTDB taxonomy): Bacteria > Bacillota > Clostridia > Lachnospirales > Lachnospiraceae > Roseburia. The sequence goes on from CACZIN010000037.1 coordinate 4,861, forward strand.
CAGATATTAAGACAATGACCGCCAACCGCGTATACGCGATGAGTGCGATCACGGCTTTGACTGCCCAGAATACGACCGGCGTAACAGATATTATGGAAGTAACTCCAAAATTTTTGGCAGAGCAGCTGGACAGTATTTTTACGGATATTTATCCGGATGCAGTAAAGACCGGAATGGTCTCATCCAGTGAACTCATTGAGACGATTGCGGACAAACTGACAGAGTATCACGCAAAAAATATTGTGGTAGATCCTGTCATGGTGGCAACGAGCGGAGCAAGACTCATCAGCGAGGATGCCATCGGCACATTGAAAAGTAAATTATTGCCTCTTGCAACTGTTATCACTCCGAATATCCCGGAAGCAGAAGTTCTTTCCGGAATGGAGATTAAAACAGAAGCAGATATGGAAAAAGCAGCAGAAATCATCTGTAACACCTTAGGCTGTGCAGTTTTATTAAAAGGCGGACATCAGTTAAACGACGCCAATGACCTCCTTTTCCAGAAAGGGAAAGAACCGGTATGGTTTCACGGAAAGAGAATTGACAATCCCAATACTCATGGAACAGGCTGCACGCTTTCTTCCGCGATTGCATCGAATCTTGCAAAGGGAAGGGATTTAGAAACTTCCGTCAGGTATGCCAAAAATTACATTTCCGGCGCACTTGCCGCCATGCTTGACCTTGGAAAAGGAAGCGGACCCATGAACCATGCATTTGCAGTCGAAGGAGAGTACGAAGAATGAATGAAAAGAGAACTTCCGTTTTTTCAAACGGACTGATCTGGTTTGGCGCAGGTGTATCCCTGGCGGAAATACTGACAGGTACCTATTTTGCACCGCTTGGTTTTGGAAAAGCAATGGCAGCGATCCTGCTCGGACATCTAATCGGCGGTCTTATGATGTTTGCGGCAGGAATGATCGGAGCGAAAGAGCGCAAAAGCGCCATGGAAACTGTAAAAATGAGCTTCGGTGAGAAGGGGAGCCTTCTTTTTGCCGTATTAAATGTGTTACAGCTTGTCGGATGGACGGCGATCATGATCTATGACGGCGCACTTGCAGCGGATGGTGTGTTACATATTGGAAACTGGGTGTGGGCTCTCGTCATTGGTGTTCTGATTATTGTGTGGATTTTCATTGGGCTGACCAATCTTGGCAAGTTAAATACGGTTGCCATGACAGCACTTTTTATTTTATCACTGGTACTTTTTAAAGTGATTTTCTTTGGCAATGGAAGTATGACACCGATCGTGGATGACGGAAGTTTAACGTTTGGCGCAGCGGTAGAACTTGCGGTAGCAATGCCGCTTTCCTGGCTGCCGCTTATCAGCGATTATACAAGAGAAGCAGAAAAGCCGTTTGCCGCAACACTCGCCAGTGTGATTGTCTACAGTCTGGTCAGCATTTTTATGTACATGATCGGCATGGGAGCGGCTATTTTTACCGGTGAATATGACATCGCACAGATTATGTTAAAAACCGGTTTCGGCGTTGTCGGACTTCTCATTATTGTATTATCCACGGTTACAACCACCTTTCTGGATGCTTACTCCGCAGGAGTTTCCAGTGTTTCCATTTCCTCAAAGATTCAGGAAAAATGGGCGGCGATCGTTGTTACCGTGATCGGAACGGCCGCAGCGATTGTGTATCCCATGGATAACATTACAAACTTTTTATATCTGATCGGTTCTGTTTTTGCTCCGATGATCGCTGTACAGATCGCAGATTATTTCATTTTAAAGAAGGCAGATGCCGAAAAATCTGCTTTCCAGTGGCGTAATCTGGTGGTATGGCTTGCCGGTTTTATGATTTACCGCATATTGATGCAGGTGGATACACCGGTCGGAAATACACTGCCGGATATGGTAATCACAGTCATTCTCTGCCTGATTGTGGAAAAAGTTGCGGGGCATCACACAACAGAAAAAGAGGATGAAAAATGAAGAAACTGAATTTAAAGAAATTGACGGTCACAGCAATCTTAGCAGCGGTAGCAGTGGTGGGAAGCTTGTTTTCTTTCCCGGTATTCGGTTCCAAATGCGCACCGGTACAGCATCTGGTAAATGTTTTATGCGCGGTTACCGTAGGACCATGGTGGGCGTTGGCACAGGCTTTTATTGCGTCGCTGATCCGCAATCTGCTGGGACTGGGAAGCCCTCTGGCATTCCCGGGAAGCATGTGCGGTGCATTGCTTGGCGGACTTCTTTATAAGTACGGGAAGAAACTTCCGTTTGCCTATCTCGGCGAGGTGGTAGGAACCGGAATCATTGGAGGAATGCTTTCTTATCCGGTGGCATATCTTGTCATGGGGAATAAAGCAGCAGCGTTATTTACGTTTGTTGTTCCGTTCCTGATTAGCACCTGCGGTGGAACACTCATTGCCATTATCATTACACTGCCGCTGAAGAAATCAGGTCTGCTTGGCAGAATGAAGGAAAGTTTAGAAGAGTAAAAATGTTGAAGGCTCTGCTGCTTAGAGCGATATGTAAGACAGATGCATGAATCATTTTTCAAGTGTTAGATGAACGCTAACATTTGTCAGGAAAAACAGGAACAGAAAAAGAAAAGCAATCGAGGAAGCTCGATTGCTTTTTTATGCCATAAAAGGGGAAAATGATGGAATTATCAGAGAGAAGGAGTTTCTGGTTGCATTCGGGAGTGAAAGGAGGCTTCTTTTTATAAAAAAATGGACTATGATATCGTATCTCCTTTAATTTTCTTGTCAAGCTTTCTATAAGCGGATATAATATATTTGTAGAGTTATAAGCATTTGCAAGGGGTGGAACTTTAGGATGAAGGAGAATAAAACGCAAAAGAAAATCCAAATAAGCATTCGTGCAAAAATCTTAGTTGGAATGGTTGTATGTACACTGATTGTAGCAAATCTCAGCGGCTGGTTTCTTATGAATCAGGCAAAAACGATGCTGCTTGAGCAATGCAAGCAGAACGCAGGAAGTTCTGCCAAAATCGCAGCACAGAGAATGGACGGGGATCTGTTGGAGCAGCTGCAGGCAGGTGACGAGGGATCTGCGGATTATGAAGAAATCCTTAGTCAGTTGCAGGAGTTTTTGTGCGGGGATGAGATCAAGTATATCTATACGATGCGGATGAACGGGGATACGCTGGAGTTTATTGTAGATGCCGATACCGAGGAGGGCGCGGCGATCGGAGAAGCATACGAGATTTATGACGAAATCGCGGAAGCATTCGATGGAAATGTCACCGTAGACAGTGAGATGACTTCCGATGAGTGGGGAGACTTTTATAGCGCATTTGCTCCGGTGCACAACAGCGCTGGTGATATTGTTGGCATTGTAGGTGTAGACTGCTCCGCAACAGAGATACGGATTCAGCAGAGTGCCCTGATCAGGAAGTTTATGCTCATTGAACTTGTCGGACTGGCAATTGCGGTGGTGCTTTCGCTCGTCATAAGCGGGGTGTTGTCAAGAAGCGTGAGCGCAATCGCAGGTAAAATGAGTGAGCTTGCCCAGAAAGAGGGCGATCTTACCCAGAAGATAACGGTAAGATCTTCGGATGAGGTTGGAAATATAGCAGGAAGTCTGAATGTATTTCTGGAGAATCTGCGCGAGATCATTAAGAAGATCAGCGAATGTGAATATAAGCTGGCTGGCAATTCCGAGCATGTGAACAATATCGTTACCGCGTCCACGGATGCGGTATCAAAGGTAAATGCCACCATGAGCGTGATGGAAGACAACGTCCTTGAAATGAGCGAGATGGTTCACAAGATCGCGGAGGACGCAAAGAACAACGACGAACGGATGACCTCAGTCATCGGGGAGACAAAAGCCCAGGCAGAATATATTGGCGAGATTGGTGTAAAGGCGAAAAATCTAGAGAAAGACGCAATACAAGCGAAGGAACGTATGCAGGAGACAATCGTGCGTATTGGCAGGACGCTGGAAGATAAGATTGAAGAGTCAAAGGAAGTTGAGAAAGTTCAAAAGCTGACCGGACAGATCCTGAGTGTTGCGGATCAGACCAATCTTCTTGCTTTAAATGCCAGCATAGAGGCAGCAAGGGCGGGAGAAAGTGGAAAGGGCTTTGCAGTAGTAGCAAACGAGATATCAAATCTTGCGGAAGAGTCCTCCAGGACAGCGGCGGAGATCCAGAAGATCAACACTTTTATTGTAAATATCGTGGACAGTCTTACGGAAGCTTCGTTTGAACTTCTCAATTTTGTAAAGACGAACGTCATTTCAGACTATGACGTTCTGGTGCATACAGGAAAAGAGTATGCGAGTGATGCCGACAGCTTCCGGGAACAGATGCTTGCCTTTGAAGGATACATGAATGAACTGCAGCAGAGCATGGCGCGGATCAATTCTTATGTAACAGATATTATGAGCGATTTTGACTCCCAAAAAGAAGATGTAGTAAAAAATTCTGAGTATATGTCAGAAATCCACGGCGAGTTTCACAAAATCGTGGATGCTGTTATGGACAACAAAGAGATTGTCGATGAACTTGAACGGATTATTGGGCAATTTAAGATCTGACAGGTTTTTGTTTTTTAGTATTGCAGACTGGCTGCGAGCCGAGCAACACAAGTTACAAATCGTTGTAAATGGCATGGTGACTCCATCATAGGACGGAACAATGGCGGCACGCTAAACGAGGACTACTGCAAGTGGTGCTATACAAAAAGAGATAAATGCCGAAATAGTATGGGGACAGGAAGCGGGGCGTGAGATTGACAAGCAGATAGAAATTGACGTATACTGAATTAGAATTTGAGGAAAAGAAAGGAGGACGCAGGATGAACGGTCTGGGTTATACACCGGTCTGCAGCAGCAGTGCATTGTCAAAAACATATATTTTTCGCGTGTACGGGATTACTGCGCCCTTTTTTAAGAAGGTTTAGCGTTTCTGTACAAAGAAAAATGCGGCAGTAATTCCGAAACAGTTTGATCTCACAAAGGTGTGGGATCGGGCTGTTTTTTCATTTTATTGATAAAAATAAAAAGAAAAGAGGAATTACAGATGAACGAAAAACAGAATCTTCGACTTAAGAGAAATGTTGGGCTGGACTATGTCCATACGTTTCTTTCCAATATGAACATGCAAAGCTCGATCTGGGTGTTGTATCTCGCATATTGCGGGCTGCACCTGGCACAGATCGGACTCTTAGAGGGAATTTACCATGCGACAAGCATCGTGTGCGAGATTCCTTCCGGGGCTGCAGCCGATCTGCTGGGCAGAAAACGCTGCATGATTTTGAGCAACATCTGCATCGCGGTTTCCTGCGTGATCATGCTGTTCTCAAAAAGTTTCGGGTGTTTTGCGGTAAGCTTTGTCGTACAGGCACTTGGAAATAATTTAAACTCCGGCTCGGAGGAAGCGCTTGTATATGACAGCATGAAGTGCCTGGGACAGGAAGAACACTACATGGGTGTTTATGGAAGGATCAATGTGCTGATCGAAGTGGCGCAGGGACTGGCGACGGTCGCCGGCGGTGTGCTGGCAGAATTCTCCTATTTCTGGTGCTATGCGGCATGTGTTGTGATTGCGGTGCTGGCATTGCTGCCGGTACTGTGGATGGCGGAGCCGCCGCAGTGCGGTGCGGCAGCTGATACGGCAGGGGAGGGTGTGGAAGATGCGGCGGAAGGAACTCCGGCACAGAGAACGACCCGGGAGACCGTGAAGCATCATTTCGCAGTCAGTGCGCGTATCCTGCAAAAGGATGTCAGAATCGGAAAAATCATCGGCTTCTATTCTGTCGTTTTTGCGGCGCACACGCTGCTGTTTTTCTACAGCCAGCAATATTTTGCGGATCTCGGTTACAATAAAGTGCAGATCAGTGTTATTATGCTGCTCGTGGGAGGCGCTTCCTGCCTTGGTGCTCTCGTCAGTGAAAAAATGTACCGGTGGTTTGGGAAAAAGTGCCTGATACCGGAGACGGTTATCATTGCGGGGGCAATACTCTGCTACGGAGCAGGAAAGGCGGACGTGGCTGCAGCGGCGCTTATGTGTGCAGGATTTGCGAACGCGGCATTGTATCCGATCCAGTCGGACTCCCTGAACGCACTGATTCCGTCAGAGCAGAGGGCAACCTTGATCTCGGTCGACAGCATGTGCTTTTCCATCGCCATGATTGTGCTGTTCCCGCTGGCGGGAGCACTTGCAGACCGGTGGGGGTTAAAGACGGTTTTACTGCTGCTCGGCGCCATTTTACTACTGTTTCTTTTGACAGTCTTTTGCATCGAAAAAGAAAGCTTTTCAAGCGATCATTCCTGATGTATGATGAAAAAAGTGAGGTAAGCATATGTTAAAATTAGAGAAGGGACGTCCTGCCGACTGCGCGGGACGTCTGGAAAAAGAAATCCAGACGTATGATTTTCTGGACAAACTGAATATCGAATATGAGCGGATCGACCACGAGGCGGCAATGACGATGGAAGAGTGTGCGGATGTCGACGAAGCACTCGGTGCAATGATCTGCAAGAACCTGTTTCTGTGCAACCGGCAGGAGACATTATTTTACCTGCTGATGATACCGGGAGACAAGAAGTTCAAGACAAAGGATCTGTCGGCACAAATCGGTTCTTCCCGCCTGTCTTTTGCAAAAGAGACGTATATGGAGGAGTTTTTAGACATCACGCCAGGGTCGGTCAGCGTGCTCGGTCTGATGAACGACAGGGAACACCGTGTCCAGCTTCTGGTGGATCGAGATGTGCTGAAGGGCGACTACATCGGATGCCATCCGTGCATCAACACGTCCAGCCTTCGCATACGGCAGAAAGATATGTGGGAAAAAATTGTTCCGGCGTTGGAACATCAACCGGTCTTTGTGACATTGGAAGAACCACAGGAGTGAGCAGATATGGAAAAGAAAATGCAGATAAATAAGAAGAACGAAGAACGGCGGGGAACGCAGGAAAAAATGCCGAAAGCGGCAAAGCCGGCAAAGGCGTCGAAAGCAGCAAAATCGGCAAAGGCGATAAGACCGGCGAACGCGGTAAAAGCGTCGAAAGTGGCAAATGCGACAAAACCGATAAAGGCGGCGAATGTGGCAAAAGCGTCGAAACCGGCGAACGCAGAAAAGTCGACAAAGGCGGCAAGACTGGTGAATGCAGAAAAATCGATAAAAACTACAAAACCGGAAAACGCGGAAAAATCGTCGAAACCGGCAAAAACGAATAAGCCGGCGGAGCGCGCAGATGCGGTCTGTCCTTACGCGAAGAAATGCGGTGGATGTGACTATCAGGGCATGCCGTATGAGAAGCAGCTCAAAGAGAAGCAGGCATATGTGCAGAAGCAGGTCGGATCATTCTGCAAAGTGCTGCCGATTCTGGGGATGGACGAGCCGTATCATTATCGGAACAAGGTGCATGCCGTGTTTGATATTGAAAAAAAACGTGGCAGCCGTCCCGGCACCCGTGGAAACGGTAAAGCTGCAAACGGAAAGCAGGGAAACGGCAAAAACAGAAGATTAGCGGCAAAGCCGGCACCGGGAGGGATCATTTCGGGTGTATACAAAGCGGGAACGCATGAGGTCATCAATATTGATGCCTGTCAGATCGAGGATGAACTGTCCAGCGCGATCATTCGTGACATCCGGGGGCTTTTACATTCTTTTAAAATCAAGACATACGATGAGGACACCGGTTACGGTCTGCTGCGGCATGTGCTAGTGCGCCGCGGATTCCATAGCGGTGAGGTGATGGTTGTCCTGGTGCTTGGCTCACCGGTACTGCCGTCGAAGAATCATTTTGTGAGGGCGCTGCGGGAGCTTCACCCGGAGATTTCGACTGTGATCATCAACGTGAATGACAAGCGCACCAGCATGGTGCTGGGCGACAAGGAGAGTGTGATCTACGGTAAGGGCTATATCGAGGATACGCTCTGCGGATGCACCTTCCGTATTTCGCCGAAGTCGTTTTACCAGGTCAATCCGGTGCAGACAGAGCTCCTCTACGGAAAAGCCATTGCATATGCGGCGCTGACCGGAAACGAGACGGTTGTGGATGCGTACTGCGGCACCGGTACGATCGGCATTATTGCCGCGAAGTCCGCGAAGAAAGTGATTGGTGTGGAGTTAAACCGTGATGCGGTGCGCGATGCGGTGAAAAATGCGAAGTGTAACAACGTCAAAAATATTGAGTTTTACAACGCGGACGCGGGACAGTTTATGGTAGAGATGGCGGAATACCGCGCGGATGCGAAGCGCGGAGAGAAGAGCGGAGCAGACGAGGTGGATGTCGTTTTCATGGATCCGCCGCGCGCCGGAAGCGACGAGGCGTTTCTCTCCTCCGTGGTGACGCTGGCACCGAAGCGTGTCGTCTACGTTTCCTGCAATCCGGAGACGCTGGCGCGGGATCTTTTGTATCTCACAAAGCATGGCTACCGGGCACAGGAGTGCCAGCCGGTGGATATGTTCCCGTGGACGAAGCATGTGGAGTCGGTGGTTTTATTGCAGAAAGTTAGGTAAAACAGACATTTCGTCATTTTACGTCAAATGTAATAAAAACTGATTGTAGAAAGGAGCAGGGTAAGTTATAATATAAAGGTGGTCAGATGCCTTTTTGGGATGACTATATCTATGTAATATCCGTTGCAAAAAGGAGGAAGACCAGTGAATACAGAATTGAAAAATGCAGTGAGGGCTACAGATAAGGATGCACAGTATGATACGAGTGCAAAGCGTCTATTAGGGCAGAAGAGCATACTGGCACATATACTGGTAAAGACAGTTGATGAGTTTAGGGGCATGAATCCTAAGGATGTGGTTGACTGTATCGAGGGAACACCACATATCAGTACCGTACCTGTAGAGCCTGGACTCACAAATACAGTCAGCGAAAGAAATGGTGAGAGACTGGTCGGTTTCAACGCTGAAAATCAAGACGTTAATGAAGGTCTGGTAAGATTTGATATTGTTTTTTATGTACGCATGCCATCCGCAGGTGGCAGAAAAGATGGATTGTCACAGATCATCATAAATGTGGAGGCACAGAAGGACGAGCCGAAGGGATACAAAATCTTAAATCGGGCAATCTTTTATGTAAGCAGACTGATCTCATCACAAAAAGAACGTGATTTTGAGAACTCCAGTTACGATGACATTAAGCGTGTATATTCAATCTGGGTATGTATGAATATGGACGAGAACAGCATGAGCCATGTACATCTCGCAAAAGAAGATCTGATCGGCTCCTATGAATGGAAGGGAAATCTTGATCTGCTGAATATTATCATGCTTGGACTGGCAAAGGAATTGCCGGAGCATGATGAGACATATGAACTGCACCGTCTGCTGGGAGCATTGTTATCTAAGGAACTTACAATAGATGAAAAACTAAATATAATCGGAAAAGAATACGATATTCCTATTGAGGAGAACTTCAGGAAGGATGTGAGTGTTATGTGTAACTTGAGTCAGGGAATAAAAGAAGATGGAATTGCAATTGGAGAAGCGGGACTCATTATGAAAATGTACAAGAATGGCTTCACAGCAGAGCAGATAGCATCAGCCACCGATAAGGATATAGAAGAAGTGAAAGCGATTATTGCGGGGCAGGAACCTGCACTTGCATAAGAAAATTTTTAATGAAAATGCGAAGCCTTTGAGTTTAATGACTTGAAGGCTTCTGTTTGATAGGTTGGAAAAATTAGTTACAAAAAGGTTATAAGTATAGGTGGGAAATATATGGATGAGAACTTGCAAGAGTTAAAAGATTCAATGAATGCGTGGGGATGGTCTGTAAATGCAAGAAGTAATTTTAATAAATTTATAAATGCAATAGAAACAGAACAGGGTTTAATTGAACAAATTCAAAGAATTCAATCTATTATTGATGATATCGTACTTAATAAAGAGATATCGCAGTTTAAAAAATGTTTAGAGGTAGGGACAGAATATTATCGAGCAAGAATTATTAATCCAGAGGATGATGATGATTTAGAAAAAGGGATTGGAAAAACTCAAGATAATAAGTTCATGGGGTATAATGATATAAATTCAAGAGAACCTATTTTAGGAATAGGCGGCGAAGGAAGAAATAATATTGCGGGGGCATCTTATTTATATATTGCTTCTAATCCAGAAACAGCTTGTATGGAGATAAAATCACAGTTTGGCGATTTGATTTCTCTTGCAAAGTTCAAAGTGCTAAAACCATTATATATTATTGATTTTGAGTCCGAAAAGACTTTTCAACGAAAAGACACTGAGTTTTACGGAATGAGCATGGGTGTATTCTTTTCGCAGTTAATGCTTCGTTTTACCCAGCCGGTGAGGGGTGAAAATGCTTATCGGGCGACACAGATAATAGCGGATCATTTGCGAAAAACGGGAATAGATGGAATTAAATATAAAATTTTTTTCACACCAGGAGGTGCTAATTATACAATTTTTAATTGCCATCCGTCTGCAATAGAATTTTGTGAAAGTAAGGTTTTGCTACATAAACAAGCGAATCATTCTTTTTGGGATTTTAATAATGAAACAGAAATTATGTCTAATAAAGAAGGGGAAATGATGGCTTATGATAAAGCAATAGCTGATGATCATAAAAAGCAACTATCGCGGCGGTTTAAAAGTATAAAGCAATAAATTTTTTGGAATGAAAGTATAAAAGCATAGATTATATGAAAAGCCCGAAAACTGCTGAATCTTCAGCAGTTTTCGGGCTTTTTAAGAAGTCATGAATCATCATCACCTGTAACAACATCAATATGTCTTAACTTACTTTTTTTATATTCGCTATACCATAAAAGTAGGAACAGTATTGATGCGGCTAACCAATACAATATTTTAATAAGTTTTTTCATTTTTCAACTCTTACATGGTTCTTTAACTGGAAGTTTTCATCGTTGGAGCATAAATAGAGGATTCCCTCGATAAATCCAATTACTTCTGGAATTCCAGTCCAGCAAAAGCAGAGATATAAAATGCCCATGCCGGTATTCCCTAAGTAGAATTTGTGAGCACCTAATCCACCTAAAAGAAGACCCAGTACGCCTGCGGTAGTTTTACTTTTGACTGGCCATGCCGGATTGATACCGGATACATATACCTGCTGAGGTGCTGCTTGCTGAATAATGACCTGCGGCTGAGGCTGCTGCGTATATACCTGTTGCGCTGCTGCCTGCTGCATTACAAATTTTTCACCGCAAAACTTACATTCTGTTGCATTCAAATCAACTGGTGCCCCGCATTGCGGGCATACTTTTTCTGCCATAACTTTTTCCTCCTGCGTTTATAAATAAAAAATTTTGATGGATATGTCGAAACATATCTTCGTTGTGTATTAAAATCCCCTCGTCCTGTTACAGGTTGAAAGGTGATTTTCATATAAGTGTGATAAGTTTTTACCCAACATTATCATATGCCCAGTTGGCATCTAATAAATCTATAGTTGTTCCGTCCAGATCGAGTGTCAGGCTATAGTGATCATTATCCCAATATAAGTAATAAGTTGCGACTGCTCCGCTCTCGAATGTTATTGTTCCATATTCGGAAGTATTTTCAACAAATGTCCCGCTTGCGTCGATAGTATCTGTTTGTTCTGTCTCGTAATCGTAGTATGACATATGAAATGTGCAATTACCGACGTAAGCCCCGTCATTTTTTTGCCCTGTATAGGTTAAATCCAGATCTACAGAAGATTCTTCATCCCAATAGGTGTAAGAACAGGTTGTTTCACGCATGTCATTGTCAGAAAAATAGGTAATATCGGATTCAGATGTTTCTGTGGCGGACGGCAATGCATTGGTTATGGTCTCCGCAGTATCTTCATCTACCAGTGTGTAGTAAATACCAAACACTTTATTATTAGTATCTACATCAATGCCGAGACACGCATCATATTCGCTTGTCATATATGTATTTCGTGTACCGCCTTCAGTCTCAGAGGAATCTATAAGGGTGTAATCAGAAACGAGATCATCCAAATCATCTAAGGGGATATCAATGCTATAACCCATAAACGTATTATCTGCATCATATTGATTGATCATCAATGAATATACCTGTCCGTCAAGACACATTACGGCTGCATGCTCCATATCCGGATATGTGCCATAGTCGTTTTTTTCAAATCCGGTTTCAGCTAAAAAGGTTTCTTCCGTCATTCCTATATAATCTGATAATTCTAAACCTTTAACCGTTTTCGAACTGCTTTCTGTTGTATCAGAACAGCCCCCTAAGACGATTGCAGATACCATAAGTAACATAGATACAGAGAGACTCTTTCTTCTTGTGTTTTTCATACTCATTTCCTCCCGTTTATCATATTTTGCTTTTTGAATCCGTGTGCTTAAAATAGAGCAGATAGATTGTTCATGTGCTGCTTATAATTTTTTCCCGCATTGAGGGCAGAACTTAATTCCGTATGATAATTTCTGACCGCATGTACAAACAATTTCCGGGTTACTTTTTCCGCATTCTGGGCAGAATTTTGCTGTATATGGCATTTGTGCCCCACATGAGATGCATGTTTTTGTTTCTTCTTTGTGTACAGGATTCCCGATTGTCTGATTCATGGATGTACCGAGACCGATCGCAGCACCTAATCCGACACCTCCGGCTACGACTGCGCCGGACATACCATTCGCATTGTTTGCGGCGCCTTCATATACATCAAAAGATCTTTTGGCGGCGTAGCGTCCATCTCCCATGAGTTCAAAGGCAGCTTTATCCTCAAGAATCTTATTGATTTTTTCAAAATCCTTATCAGGGAAATTGATGGACTGAATGTAAAAATTGGCGATGGAAAATCCATATCGCTCAAACTCTGGAGAGATTTGTTCCTTGACCTTTTCTGATAAATTCTCCAGTTTTGCAGATATTTCCAACGCAGATATTCCGTTTGTTATGATTGCATCAGCGATTGAGGCTTTTACTTTAACGACAAGAATGCCTCTAAAATATTCCTTTATTTTGTCAAAACTGACAATGTCAGATTTTTGCATTCCACCGATGACTTCCTTAAATAAGGAAGTTACGTCCAAAACTTTTAGACCCATCTGCCCAAAGGCACGGATTCTTAATTTTACATAATATTTAGGATCGATTAATGGAATTGGGTCAGAGGTTCCCCAGTTGATGTCTAATTTTACAGTCATGTTTACAAAATATACTTCTGCACTAAAAGGACTTTGACCGCCGAAAGGAAGATTGATCAGACCGTTTAATATTGGTAAATTTTCCGTTGCCAGTGTGTAGGTACCTGGATAGAAAACATCGGCAACCATTCCTCCTTTTACAAATAGTGCCATTTGTCCTTCCTGAACAATGAGCTGTGAGCCAAGTACCAGTTTTTCAGAAGGATATTTATAGACAAGCCAATCACGGCTCCTTAATCCATCAAAACGAACTATATCAAGAATTCCCATTGTGATCCTCCATTGCCGATTGAAATAAGGCATTTTTAACATTTATAAATTGATACCAACGCATGTTTCGTCAAGTACTTTCATATAATAACATCTTTAAGATGTTATTTCAATAAAAATATCATTTTTAAATGGGCTGATTGCGAAATTTTATCGTCTAAAATATGTCATAATAATAAGGAGGAAGTTGAAATGGAAGAATTTGTACGGAATCGTATTACGCAATTACGCCTGAACAAGGGAATCTCAGAGTATCAATTGAGTTATGACCTCGGGCATAGTCGCGGTTATATCAATAATATTTCTTCTGGAAAGTCGCTTCCGTCCATGAGTGAATTTTTTGCTATTTGTGAATATTTTAATATTACACCGATTGAGTTTTTTGATACGAATCATACTAATCCCGAATTGTTATCAAAAGCAATTGATGAAATTCAGACATTGAATGATGATGATATGTTGCTCATGCTGACACTTATTAAGCGTATTAAAAAATAAATTTAGAAAATATTTACCTCCTTCCCCCTTTTCGTTTAGCTATGTCCCGCATAATAAGCACAAGCAAACGGAAAGGGGGCGTTCTTATGAAGAGAGAGATTGAATTTTTGATCATGTTACTTTTACAGAGTCTGGAAAAATAAATCGGCAGGAGCCGGCAATAACGGAATAGGGTGGAAACGCAGCGAGGGTTTCTGCCTTATTTTTTTGCCGTTCAAGCGCTGAAAGACTGGATTTTAAACGGGAAAAATAAAAAGTGACAGAAAACTTTTTTGCAAATTACGAAAATTACGAAAAATTTTGTTGCACACATGGGAGGATAGTACTATAATGGAAGCGTTGACGGGCACCAGAGAAGGAGAATGGTTATGGAGAAAAACGCAGCGGAAGGTAACAGGAAAAAGGGAAAAATTGCGGAGGAGATCCGCAAAAGAATCGGCAGAAGCGTGTTGATCGCGTATATTGTCGTGGAAGTTATTATTGTGATTATCATGGGACAGACCGTTTTTTACAATAAAAAAGCGCAGCTGACCCTGGAGTCAGAGTCGGCGGCCAATCGTCTGGCAGGTTTTTTTGAAAAATACGAGAGAGAGACACAGACACTGGCGTTGAATCCGCAGATTCAGTCGGTTTTATCCGAAACAAAGGCGGGGGATAACATTTTAAGCGCAAAAGCGATGGGAGATGTGGAAAAATATCTCGTGAATGCTGCCGGTGCGGACAGCGAGAACGTGATGGCGGTATGGATTGCGGATCTGGATGCGAGCGTTATTACACAGTCGGACGGATATACTTCCTCGGACGGCTGGGACATTACAGGGCGTGCATGGTATTCCTGCATTGAGACCGGGAAAACAGTGCTGACCGAACCGTACATAGATTCCAGCACCGGAGAGTTTATTCTGAGTGCGGCAACACCGGTATACGATGAAGGCGGCAATGTGCTTGGCGCTGCGGGAATGGATATTTCACTGGCCCATGTGACAGAGGTATTGAGCGGCTATACGATCGGAAGTAACGGATACGTCTGGCTGGTATCCTCGGACGGAATGCTCATCTATCATCCGAATGCGGAACTGGTGCAGCAGAACATTGCGGACGTGAACGTTTCTGACAATGTGGTCAATGCAATCATGAACCAGAGCACCGAGTTTTTGAAATATAAAGCGGACGGTACCACAAAATACGGTTCGGTACAGTTGGTAGGAGAAACAGGATACCTGGTGGTCAGCAACATGCCGTTCCTCGAATACTATCAGATGCTGTTTGCGACGATCGGCGTGCTTTTAGTCATTTTCGCAGTGGGAATTATCGTGGTGATGCGCAGCATCGACAAGAGCGCATATGCACTGTCGAAACCGATCGCAGAATTGAACGAGACGGCAAGCAGGCTGGCGGAGGGAGATCTGGATGTCGAGCTGAATGTCACGGCAAAGAATGAGATCGGAGAACTGGCGGAATCGATCCGGGCGACGGTTGCACGTCTGAAGGAATACATTGCCTACTTAAAAGAAGCATCCGGCGCATTGGATCAGATCGCAGACGGAAAGCTGGAGATTCATCTCGAGCAGGAATATGTCGGAGAATTCCGTCAGTTAAAAGACGCGCTGCTTCACATTTCAAGTTCGATGAACGATGTCATGAAAAATATCAGTGCAAGTTCCCAGACGGTGACTTCGAGTGCCGGCGATCTGGCAAATGCGGCGCAGCAGCTTGCAGAGGGAAGCGGCACGCAGGCAGCAGCAGTGGAGGAACTGGTTGCAACGGCGACTTCCGTGGCGGAACAGGTGGAGGAGAGCAAGAATGATGCACTGCACTCTGCCGAGGCAACGGAAAAAGTGACAGCCATGATGGAGCAGAGTCAGGATAAGATGCAGGAGATGATGGAGGCGGTGCAGAAAATCCACGAGACATCGGAACAGGTTGTCGGAATCATTGCGACGATCGAGCAGATCGCGGATCAGACCAATCTGCTGTCGCTGAACGCATCCATAGAGGCGGCGCGTGCGGGCGAGGCCGGAAAAGGCTTTGCGGTTGTTGCGGATGAGATTGGAAAACTGGCGCAGGAGAGTTCAAAAGCTGCCAATATGACGCGGAATCTGATCAGCGTCTCGATGGAGGAGATCGATAAGGGCAATCAGATCGCGGATCATGTGATGGATTCCCTGAAGACGGCGGTGGGAGCCGTGGATAAAGTCAACACGATGATCCAGAAGACGGCGGAAAACGCGGCGGATCAGGCACAGAGCATGGAACAGATCCGCGTGGGAATCGAGGAGATCTCGCAGGGAGTACAGGACAATTCGGCGATTGCCGAGGAGAGCTCCGCGACCTCCGAAGAACTTGCATCCCAGGCGACACTGCTCAATGAACTGGTGCAGCATTTTGAACTGCAGCCATAAAAACATCGAATCCCTTTTGCTGACATTATTTTCCTAAAGTGGTAAAATAACACAAAAGCAGCAAAGGAAGTGTAACAGATGAAGATCAAGCTTGCACAGACAATAAGAAATTATGACCGGAAGAATCTCGGGAAGGATCTGATCGCCGGGCTCATCATCATGGCGGTCTCGATTCCGATCTCCATGGGATACGCGCAGATTGCGGGACTTCCGGCAGTATACGGACTGTACGGATCGGTGTTCCCGATTCTTCTCTTCGCGTTGTTTTCGACGTCGCCGCAGTTCATTTTCGGTGTGGACGCCGCGCCTGCCGCGCTGATCGGAGCGGCGCTTTTAGATCTGCATATCGAGAGCGGATCGAAGGAGGCGCTGGCGGCAGTGCCGGTGCTGACCGCGTTTGTGGCGCTGTGGCTTTTCGCGTTTTATGTGATGCGGGCGGGAAAGCTGGTCAACTATATCTCGGCGCCGGTGATGGGCGGCTTTATCACCGGTATCTGCACGACCATCATCCTGATGCAGGTGCCGAAGCTTCTGGGCGGCACCGCGGGGACGGGAGAATTCTCTGAGCTTGCGGAGCATATCGCGGAGACGGCGGGAGAGATCAACCTGCCTTCCCTGGCGCTTGGCGTGGCTGCACTTGTGATATTGTTGATAGCAAAAAAGATCATTCCGAAATTCCCGATGGCGGTGTTTTTGATGGCGGTGGGTGCGCTGATGACAAAGTATCTGCCCCTGCGCGCCTGGGGCATCAAGACGCTGGATGTCGTGGAATCGGGACTTCCGGTCTGGAGTCTGCCGGATTTTACGGCGGTGCCGGTAAGGGAGGCGGTTACGATCAGCCTGTCGGTAGCGGTCGTCATCATGGCGGAGACGCTGCTCGCAGAAAATAATTTTGCACAGAAAAACGGGTACCGGATCAACGACAACCAGGAGATCCTGGCATTTGCGATGGGCAATCTTGCCGCGGCGCTGACCGGATGCTGCCCGATCAACGGCTCGGTCTCCCGGACGGCGATGGGAGAGCAGTATCAGGCAAAGACACAGCTGACCGGGATTGTGGCGGGACTTTCAATGATCGTGCTCCTGCTTGGCGGAACCGGGTTTATCGGCTATCTTCCGGTGCCGGTGCTGACGGCAATCGTGATCTCCGCTCTGCTTGGCGCGACGGAGTTTGAGCTGGCGGTCCGGCTGTGGAAAGTCAGCCGGACGGAATGTCTGATCTTTGCCGGCGCATTCTTCGGAGTGCTGATGCTCGGGACGATCAACGGCGTACTGATCGGCATCATCCTCTCCTTTTCCGAGATGATTATCCGCACGGCAAAGCCGGCGCGCTGTTTTCTGGGAATTCAGCCGGGACACAGGCATTTCCGTGATCTGAAAGAGGGCAGCCAGATCCATGCGGTTGAGGGAGTGTTGATCTACCGGTTCAGCAGCAACCTGTTTTTTGCTAACATACAGGTGTTAAAGCAGGATATCGAGGACCATGTGACGGAGCAGACAAAAGCGGTCATTCTGGATGCGAGCGGCATCGGCAGCATGGACATCACGGCGGCGGACGGACTGGGAATGTTATATCAGTCGCTGAAAGAAAAAGGCATCCGCTTTTACATGACAGAGCACATCGCCGATTTGAACGAACAGCTCCGGAAACTGGGGCTTGGCTACATGATCGAAGAGGGAAGCGTGCGCAGAACGATTCACATCGCGTTAAAAGATATGGGAATCAAGCGCCCGTATCCGTTGGAGGGCGGTGTGGACAATGACGACCGCAGTGCCTCGAGAAAGCGCGCGGACAACCGCGTACAGGAATTTGTCTGGGCATTCGGCACGGAGACGGAGGAACAGATTGAAAAACAGATCCTTTTGCAGATTGAACAGCTGAAGGAGAGCGGGGATGTGGAAAATCTGCTGCACGGCAGATGGTCGCATATGGAAGCGATGGATGAAGACGAGTGGCTGGAACATCTGGAAGAACACTTAAAGGAGATCGTGAACATCTCCGGAAAGGATGAGAAGACACTCGCAAGACGTCTGGAGGAACACCGCAGGGAGGTGCATGACCGCATTGCGATGGAGCATCCGGAGCTTGCGGAGCGCTTCAAGGAGCGCAGACATGTGCTGGATGAGCACTTAAAGCAGAGAAGACCGGAGGTCTATGAGCTTGTGGTGAGTCTGCGCGAAAAGGAAGAGACAGATTCAAAATAAAGAAACAACGCCGTTGTTTAACAGGGTGCCGGAGAGCTCGATCAGCCTCTCAAGCGGCACTCTTTTTTTGTCTGCCACCCACTGGCGGTAAATATTGACGGAGGTAACGCATAAAAACGTGTTGATGATATTCTGCTCCTCCCTGGAAAATGCGGCGTAGGGATTGTGCCTCGTGCGGTTGTGAATCATGGTGTTTAAGAATAATTTATCGGCAAATTCGCGGTAGCCCGGCGCACATAAAAGGCGCTCGGCGTACGGCTCCTGTCTGGCGGTAAACTCGAAAAAGACGCGGTTCACTTCCGTAAAAGGCGCGTCGACCGGGAGCTGGTCGATGGCATGGTAATACTCTTCGGTGATCTGTCCCAGAAGGTCTTCAAACAGAGCCTCGATGCAGGTATAGTGCAGATAAAACGTTTTCCGGTGGATGTGTGCCCGCTCGGTAAGTTCCTTGACGGTAATGTCCGCGGCATCCATCTCACAGATCATCTCCTTGATGGCTGTCTGGATGGCGTCCTGTGTTTTCTGTACCCGAAGATCGGTAGCGTTGGATTCTGCCATGGTAAGTCCTCCTGTTACTGTCCAGATTTTAAAAAGTGTGGCATAAGCGCCACGACCGAAAAATGTGGCAATGGTAAAATGACCATGTGGATATTATACTGATTTTAGCGGCAGAAATCAACAGATGGAAAAGGAGCGCCCATGGTAAGAATTCAGATTGCAAACCAAACAGGAACGGCAGAAGCGCTTCTAAACGATACGGTTGCGGCGAGAGATTTTGCGAGGAGACTGCCCTGTACGCTCGTGGCAGTGCCGGTGGAAGATGGCTATGAGGCGGCTACGGCAAAGGGCTGCTACGATCCGATGGAGGGCGTGGATCATTTTGCATCGGGAGACCTTGTATGGAGCGGCGGAAAGCTGCTGTTCTGCGCGAGGGAGAGAGCGGTACGGCGCCCGGGCGGAATCATGGTCATCGGTCATATGAAAGCCGGGGAAGCCGGCTGGCAGAAGCTGATGGGAGAAAAACTGAGTCTTGCCGTAATCCATGAGACAAGCCGGAAAGCGGAATGATAACAGGAGGTAACCATTATGGTAAAACAGACAGCGGGCAGAGATGCCTTAAATGATTTTGCACCGAAATTTGCAGAGTTAAACGATGACGTGCTGTTCGGTGAGGTGTGGTCGAGAGAGGATAAGCTCTCGTTAAAGCTGCGCTCCATTGTTACGATGACAGCGCTAATCAGCAAGGGAATCGTGGACAATTCCCTGATGTACCATCTGACCACGGCGAAGAAAAACGGCGTGACACGCACGGAGATGGCAGAGATTCTCACCCATCTGGCATTCTATGCAGGCTGGCCGAATGCCTGGGCAGCGTTCCGTATGGCAAAGGAAGTGTATGCGGACGAAGCCGGCGCAGAGGAGCACGGCGGATTTTTCGGAATGGGCGAGCCGAATGTGAACTATGCAAAATATTTCATCGGACAGAGCTACTTAAAGCCGCTCACCGATCCGAAGGAGACTGTATTTATCGCCAATGTCACTTTTGAGCCGGGATGCCGGAACAACTGGCATATCCATCATGCCGACAAGGGCGGCGGACAGCTTTTGATCTGCGTGGACGGCGAAGGCTGGTATCAGGAAGAAGGAAAGCCGGCGCAGAGCTTAAAACCGGGAGATGTTGTGACGATCCCGCCGGAAGTAAAGCACTGGCACGGCGCAAAGAAAGACTGCTGGTTCAGCCACCTTGCAGTGGAGGTACCGGGAGAGAACACCAGCAATGAGTGGTGTGAGCCGGTGACGGACGAAGAATATCAGCAGTTATAAAGAAGCATTTTCCCGCAGCTCTGCTTCCAGCTCGTGCATGGCAGCGGCATCGAGAATAGAAGTGCAATGCGGGCAGCGGCAGGCATCAATGGCAATCTCGGTCTTACACATCGGACAGAGTCTGCTCGTTGGTGCCTCTTCTTTTTTGTCCTCCGCGGGAACAAACTTTGCGGTTGCACGGTTTAATGCTTTTACAATCAGAAATACGACGAGCGCCATGATCAGAAAATGGATGACGGCGGTGATAAATTTTCCGTAATTGAGGGTGACGTCGCCGGTAATGTTCCAGGCGAACTGGTCAAAATTCATGCCGCCGAAGATGCCGAGAAACGGGTTGATGATGTCGTCGACCAGAGATGAGACGATGCTGGTAAAAGCGCCGCCGATGATGATACCGACCGCCATATCCATGACGTTTCCACGGTTGATAAATGCCTTAAATTCTTTGAAAAACTGTTTCATGGGGAATCCTCGCTTTCGTAACGGGTCCGTGACTGTAGGGACCTTTTTCTACTATTATATAAGCAGAAAAGAATGCTGGCAAGTGCCGCGGCAGTTGTGCTATACTGGGAGGCAGAACGACACAACAAAAGAAAGGGAGTATGATATTATGATGAATCCGGCTTCACTTATGAAGATTATGAATGCGAGAAACAAGTTCGTTGAGAACCACCCGAAGTTTGCGGCGTTTTTAAACGCGGTATTTTCTGCGGGCATCACGGAGGGAACGGTAATCGAAATCACCGTCACCAAGCCGGGCGAGGAGCCGATCACAACCAATATGAAGGTGCTCCAGTCGGATCTGGATCTATTGGACGAGTTAAAGAATCTGGCGCAGTAACCCGGCGCGCGCGCACTGCATATGATATAGCGAAGTTATCTATAGGGAGTATAGAGTGGACTATAATCAGGAGCAGTTTTTCCGCGCGCAGTTTGATGTGCCCAAGATGCCTTTTTATATGAGCTACCCCATGCAGAATCTGTATCTGACCGAGATGGAATATGAGAAGGATATGGATCGCATGAAGGAGCTGTATCCCAAAGAGGTCGGCAGGATTGTGGAGTGCGTGGAAGACGAATGTGACAGAATGGAATACGAGGGCAGCCTGATGTTCGATGAGTATCCGGACCGCCTGATGATTGAGATGGTGGTAGACCGCATCCAGAAGAAAGTCACAGGAGAAGACGGTGAGCTGGAGGCAGAGCAGTTTCACGGAGGCATGCAGCCGCCGCCCGGACACAGACCGCCGCCACCCCCGCCACCGCCCGGACAGAATGACCATCTGCGGGAGCTGATCGGTGTGATTTTAAACAATGAAATGTACCGGAGACGCTGCCGTCACCGCCGCTGCAGACGCTGGTGGTAGCGGGTTTGCGAAGCCCCGGATAAGATCGAAAACATTTCTTAAAAATCAGAGAAAGTCATTGCGGATTTATTTTAAAATGCATACAATATAACTATCGCGTTTTTGTGCGCGGTAGTTATTTTGCGTTATATAGGAGGAATGACCGTTGCGGAAGGGAACCATAAAGGCAGCAGTCTTGGCGGCAGTGTTCATCGGAGCAGTGCTTATATTTGGAAGATTTATGAATGATACCAACGAGGATCTGACGACGGAGATGAAGGAGGCGACGCTGCCGGTCATCACCATGTATCAGGGCGATCAGGAGCTGAATGAACTACACGGATATGTGACGGAGATGGATGCCGCATATATGCGCGATACCATTACGCCGGTGGGGGAAGACCGGAAGCTTCCGATTGTGATACAGACCAATCAGACGGCGGTCGACACGATTTCCTATGAGATCCGCAGTCTCGATGCCACACGTCTGATTGCGAATGCGGACGTCACCTCCTATGAGGAGCACAGCGGGAAGATCACGGCGGATCTGCAGATCCAGAATCTGCTGGAAGAGGGCGAAGAGTATCTGATGATTATCCGCCTTGGGAGCGGAGAACGTTCGATCTGTTACTATACCAGGATCGCGGAGCCGGTCGACTGCTATGTGAGCGAGTGCGTCGCATTTGTCAAGGATTTTAACGATAAGACGTTCAACGACGAGACCTCCGGAACACTGGCGACTTACATGGAGCGGACGACCGGGGATAACACGACGCTGCAGTACGTGTCGTTAAATTCCTCTCTGAAGCAGGTGAGCTGGGCGGATTTTAAGGGAGAGCGTCTGACAGAGCCGGTTCCGTCGATCAAGGAGATCACGCCGACCTACAACGTGATCGTGCTCGATTATGTGGTATCCAGTGTCAACGAGAACGGTCAGATTGAATACTATAATATAGAAGAATATTACCGGGTGCGCTACACCACAAGCCGCATCTATCTGCTGAATTTCGGGCGTACGATGAACCAGATTTTCCGCGGAGAAAATGACAGCGTCTACGATCAGTATATCCAGCTTGGAATCCGCGAAGCGAACGTCGAATACAAGGCGAATGAGGCGGGAACCAGCGTGGCGTTCGTGCAGGAGGGAGAACTCTGGAGCTACAATACGGTGGAAAATACGCTTGCAAAAGTGTTCAGTTTCCGCGGTTACGAGGGAATTGACAGCCGCGAGAACTACGGAGAACACGACATCAAGATCGTCGGCGTGGACGAAGCCGGAAGCGTGGATTATATCGTGTATGGTTACATGAACCGCGGAATCCATGAGGGGGAAGTCGGAATCGCGGTCTATCATTACGACAGCCTGGCAAATACCGATGAGGAACTGGTCTTCATTCCGTCGGATAAGTCGTATGAGGTGATGAAGTCGGAACTCGGGCAGCTCATGTATGTAAATGAGGGCGGAGAGCTTTTCCTGATGCTGGACGGGTGCGTCTACGGAATTGATTTAAATACCCTCTCGGTGCGGGAACTGGTGACGAATCTGAACGTGCAGGATTTTGCGGTGTCCGCGTCCAACCGCTATTTTGCATGGATGGAGACGGAGGGGGATTCCCAGATGGGCAGCAGTGTGATCCACGTGATGAATCTGTCGGATCAGAGCACGCAGGAGATTGCGGCGGGCACCGGGGAAGCCATCAAGCCGCTTGGCTTCATGGACGAGGATTTTGTGTACGGCATTGCCAGAAAGTCGGATATTTTCGAGGACGCCGCCGGAAACGTGACATTTCCGATGTACCAGATCCGGATTGTGGATGTCTCGACAAAAGATCTTACTGTACAGAAAACATATGAAAAGAGCGGCTATTTTGTGAGCAGCGTGTCCATCGAGGACTACACGATGCACTTGAACCGCATCCAGTATAACGGCACGGCATATGTTCCGGCGGATCAGGATATGATCATGAACCGTGAGGGCGACTCCGGAAAGCTTGTCAATATTGCAACGAGCAGTTCTGCGGAAAAGGAGACCCAGGTACAGCTTACGATTGCCGGGGCATCCGCGGAAAAGGCGCCGAAGCTTCTCACCCCGAAGGAGACGATTTTAGAAGAGGAGCGCACGGTGGCAATCAAGGAAGAGGGCAGCACAAAGCATTATTATGTATACGTGAAGGGTGATGTGGTGCTGGCGACAGACGATGTCACAGAGGCCGTCACGGCGGCAAATGACAGCATGGGAGTCGTGATTGGAGATAACCTCCAGTATGTGTGGAAACGCTCCAGAAAGTCCGCACAGCCGGCACTGTCGGATATCGCGGTCGGTGCGGAGGACGCCGGCGCGGGAAGCATTGCGCAGTGTATCAATGCCATGCTGGAAAAGGAAGGAATCAATATCAGCGTGAACGCACTCATTGAGGGCGGAGAGACGCCGAAGAGCATCCTGAATAATACGATGAAGGATATGCAGGTGCTGGATCTGACCGGATGCAATATCGAGGAGGTTCTCTATTATGTCAGCTGCGGCAGTCCGGTATTTTCCATGACAGGAAGCACGGATGCGGTGCTGATTATCGGATATGACAGCAACAGCGTCGTGATATTCGACCCTGCACTGGGAACGACATACCGGAAGACGCTGACCGAGGCGGATGAGATGTTTACAGCGGCAGGAAATGTATTTTTCACATATCTGGTGAAATGAAAATGCATAAAAAAGCACTTAAAGTAGGGAATTATTCGTGTAAGTTTAACAGATTTCATGTTCTTCTATTGCAAATTGGACATAGATGGGTTATATTTTGAAACGTAGTACTTGAAAAGAGGAAATGGAGAGATTATGAGCAGAAAAGAGATTGTTGTATCGAATGTCTCAGAGGAACATAGTAATCCGATTGCAGAACTGGTTCAGGTTGCCTGCAGATTTGACAGTGATATTACACTTGAGAGTAACAACCGCCGGATCAATGCGAAGAGTATTATGGGAATCATGGCATTTAACCCGTCCAAAGGAATGACGGTGAACATCGTTGCCGAGGGCAGTGATGAAGAGGAAGCATTAGTAGCAATGGAAAAGTTTTTAGTATGTGAGTAGTTTTTTTAATGAGGAGGAGGGCTCTCATAATGGAAAAAAAGACGACAGCGAAACTTGATGAGACTAAGGCGGCAGTAAAGGCAGCAGAAGCAAAAGTTGCGGCAAAGGTTGAGGAGACCAAGACAGCAGCGAAGGAAGCAACTGCAAAGGTTGTGGCAAAAGTCGAGGAGACGAAGAACGCAGCCAAAGAGACAGAGGCGAAGGCAACCACAAAGGCAGAAGAGCCGAAGAAGGCAGCAGCTGAGACTGCAAAGAAAAGAAAACCAAGAACAAAGACAGCGAAGAAGGCAGCAAAGGAAGAGCTTAAGCCTGAAGTGTATATCCAGTACCAGGGCCGTGAAAGCGTGGTAGAGGATGCCATTAAGAAAGTGACAGAGCAGTTCGTAGCAGAAGGTCACAGAGCATCCACGATCAAATCACTTCAGCTCTACTTAAAGCCGGAAGAGAACGCAGCATATTATGTGATCAATCAGAAAATTGCTGGCAGAGTAGACTTGTTTTAATACATAAGCATAAGAAAGGGACTGACGCTTTTAGCGGGCAGTCCCTTTTTGCGTCATAAGTAATCTGCCGAGAAGACCATGCCTTTCGATTTCTGATGGAATGCATCTGGAAATTCTGTTCAAAAAATGTGGCATTTCTAATCGGCCGAATGTTTGCATCTTCGATGATCCGTGTCTTTCCAAGTTTGGAGCACTCCGCGGGTCATGTCCGCATCCCGGAAGACAATTTGTAGGACTTTTGTGTGT
>CACZIN010000038.1:0-29817 GCA_902781225.1 uncultured Lachnospiraceae bacterium
GCGCGAACCGAACTCGCCGGCATCTGCTATTGAAAATAGGGCAGATGCCGCCTCAGACAGCGGCTTCGCGCGGTTATGTTTTGTTCAGAGGTGCCATAAGGGACACACACAAAAGTCCTTAAATTGTCTGCTGGCTTGCGGACACAGTCCGTGGAGTGCTCCAAACTTGGAAAGACATGGATCATCACGGATGCCAGCTGCGGCATGGTTAGAAATACCGGATTTTGCGATCAGAATTTGCCGCCGCATGTTTATCTGGAACTTTTAAGTATCTGTTTCTCATAATATTACTTATCAAAGCAAACACGATATATTTATTGCGACAGTTCCAAAAAAACAGGCAAAAGCCCCGCGGTGCTTCTGCCTGCCCATATCCACTTCTCTGTTATACGTTGATCTCCGCTTTTACGCCGAGTTCGTCCTGATTCTTCTCCAATACCGGATTTACAACATTTGCAAGGAATGCATCCACCTGTACCGGTGCGCGTCCGACATACTTGGACGGCTCCATGGTTGCCTGCAGCTGCTCTAATGTCAGATTGAATTCCGGGTCTGCCGCAATCAGCTCCAGCAGATTGTTGTCCTTGCCCTCTTCCTTGACATTCTTTCCTGCCTGCATGGACAGCTGGCGGATCTTCTCATGCAGCTCCTGACGGTTGCCGCCGTTCTTTACCGCGTCCATCATAATATTTTCCGTTGCCATAAACGGCAGTTCCGCCATCATATGCTTCGTGATAACTTTGTCATAGACCACCAGTCCGTCAACAACATTTAAGCACAGATCCAGGATTCCGTCGATCGCCAGAAATCCCTCCGGAATGGAAAGACGCTTATTGGCAGAATCGTCCAATGTGCGCTCAAACCACTGGGTTGCAGAGGTGATCGCCGGATTTAACGCATCGATCATCACGTAGCGGGAAAGAGACGCGATACGCTCTGAACGCATCGGGTTGCGCTTGTACGCCATCGCTGAGGAACCGATCTGGTTCTTCTCAAACGGCTCTTCCACTTCTTTTAAGTGCTGCAGCAGGCGGATATCGTTGGACATCTTGTGTGCACTGGCTGCAATGCCGGCAAGGATATTTGCCACTCTGGTATCCACTTTTCTGGAATACGTCTGTCCGGATACCGCATAGCACTCCTTGAATCCCATCTTCGCTGCGATCATCGGGTCAATCTTATCGATGGTCTCCTGATCCCCGTCAAACAGCTCCAAAAAGCTTGCCTGCGTACCGGTCGTTCCCTTGGAACCAAGCAGCTTTAAGGTGCTCATCACATATTCCAGATCCTCGAGATCCATCAGAAACTCCTGTGTCCAGAGTGTGGCGCGCTTGCCGACCGTTGTCGGCTGTGCCGGCTGGAAATGCGTAAATGCGAGCGTTGGCAGATTCTTGTAGGTGTCCGCAAACTTTGCCAGTTCTGCAATGACATTGACCAGCTTCTTGTGCACCAGCTTTAACGCCTCGTTCATGATAATAATATCCGTATTGTCGCCCACGTAGCAGGAAGTCGCTCCCAGATGGATGATGCCTGCGGCCTTCGGGCACTGCTGTCCAAACGCGTATACATGGCTCATGACATCATGGCGCACCAGTTTTTCGCGCTCTTTTGCCACATCATAATTGATGTCGTACACATGCTCCTTCATCTCGTCGATCTGTTCCTGTGTGATGACCGGCTTTCCGTTCTCGGAAAGTCCCAGCTCCATCTCTGTCTCGGCAAGTGCAATCCACAGCTTTCTCCATGTGGAGAACTTCATATCCTGTGAAAAAATATACTGCATCTCTTTGCTAGCATACCGCTCTGAGAGCGGACTTGAATATCTGTCTGTACTCATTTTTTCTCCTTACCTCTATCCTTAGGCTTGCTGCATTTTCTAAAATTCAAGATGTCCTGCCACCTGCTGCATTTCCCTTTGCTCCCGGCGCTCCGGCTGCTTGCTGCATTTCCCTTTGCTCCCGGCGCTCCGGCTGCTTGCTGCATTTCCCTCGAATCCAAGCTTTTCTGCTGCCTGCCATATTCTTCTATATTTTCAGGGATCTTCCTACCGCTCGTAGTCTCCCCGGATATCTTCCTTCGGTGGCTCCATCGGGTAAATACCGTTAAAACATCCCTTGCAGATCGGCAGTCCGTCCGCCATCTCACTCAGACGGTCAATTCCGAGATAACCGAGCGAATCCGCTCCGATGATGTCCCGGATCTCCTCGATCGTGCGGTTGTACGCAATCAGCTGTTCCCGCTCCGGAATGTCCGTACCGAAATAGCACGGCCATAAAAACGGCGGTGAACTGATGCGGACATGCACCTCTGTCGCTCCGGCGTCCCGCAGCATTTTTACAATGCGGTCGGATGTGGTTCCGCGCACAATCGAGTCATCGATCATGATAATGCGCTTGCCGTCCACCGCCTCTTTTAAGACGTTCAGCTTCACGCGGACGCTGGACTCACGGCTGCTCTGCTTCGGCTTGATAAACGTACGTCCCACATAGCCGTTTTTGACAAAAGCGGTTCCGTACGGGATGCCGGACTGCAGCGAATAACCGAGCGCAGCGGCATTGCCGGACTCCGGCACACCCACCACAAGATCCGCATCCACCGGCGAATCCATCGCCAGGAACCGTCCTGCCTTGATGCGGGATGCATATACGCTCACACCGTCGATATGACTGTCCGGTCTTGCAAAATATATGTACTCGAAAATGCATCTCGCTTCCTGCTCCTTTGGCAGTGCGCGGGACATATCCGAGACAATTCCATTCTCCGGCGTGATCGTCACCGTCTCTCCCGGCAGCACGTCACGCACATACTCCGCGCCGATCGTATCGAGCGCACAGGTCTCCGATGCAAGGATATAGGCATTGTCGCGCTTTCCGATGCAAAGCGGCTTAAAACCATAAGGATCCCTTGCTCCGACCAGCTTTCTCGGGCTCATGACCACAAGGGAATACGCTCCCTTGATCTTGCGACAGGCGCGTCCCACTGCTTCCTCCACCGTGCTGGATTTCAGACGCTCCCTTGCGATATGGTAGGCAATGACCTCAGAGTCAATGGTCGTCTGGAAAATAGCTCCTGTATACTCCAGATCATGTCTGAGTTCCGCCGCATTGATCAGGTTACCGTTGTGCGCGAGAGCCAGGGTTCCCTTGACATAATTGAGCACCAACGGCTGTGCGTTTTCTCTGGTCGACGCACCGGCTGTCGAATAGCGCACATGCCCCACGCCGATATCCCCGTGCATGGGTTCTAAATTCTCCTCGGTGAAAACCTCATTGACCAGTCCCATTCCCTTGTAGGAGGTCACTTTCCCTTTCGGACCGTTCGTCTCGCTGACTGCAATACCGCAGCTCTCCTGTCCGCGGTGCTGCAGTGCAAACAGTCCGTAATATATTGTGGATGCCACATCTCCGCCGTCAAAATCGTACATTCCGAAGACGCCGCACTCCTCATGCAGTTCATCCCCCACCGGCTGATTTTTATTGATTCTATTATCGCTCATTGATTTCCCCATCTACGAATCTGATATTCTGTCTTTTTATGCCTGAAACGGCTTTCCGGTAAGAAGCTCAAATGCCTCCTTGTACTTGGCCACAGTCTTCTCTACCACCTCATCCGGCAGAAGCAGATCGTTGTCCGGATTTTCCTTTAACCAGTCTCTGACAAACTGCTTGTCAAAGGAAGGCTGACCTTTTCCGGCTTCATATCCCTCTAACGGCCAGAATCTGGAGCTGTCCGGTGTCAGCATCTCGTCACCCAGAACAACATTGCCGTTCTCATCCAGACCGAACTCGAATTTGGTATCTGCGATAATGATGCCCTTGCTTAATGCATACTCTGCACACTTTTTGTAGAGAGCAATCGTCTTGTCCTTAATCTGTGCCGCGTAATCCGCGCCCTTGCCCGGGTAGATCTTCTCCAGCACCTTCACGCTCTCCTCAAAGGAGATGTTCTCATCATGCAGACCGATCTCCGCCTTTGTGCTCGGTGTGTAGATTGGCTCCGGCAGCTTGTCGGACTCTACCAGTCCTTCCGGCAGCTTAATACCACATACGGTGCCGTTCTCCTGATAGCTTGCCCAGCCGCTTCCTGTAATATATCCGCGCACGATGCACTCGATCGGAAGCATCTCAAGCTTCCGGCACATCATGCTGTTTCCCTCAAAACGTTCCTGCCGGAAAAATTCCGGCATATCCTTTACGTCCACGGAAATCATATGGTTCGGCACGATATCTTTGGTGTAATCGAACCAGAACTTCGACATCTGGGTAAGAATTGCGCCCTTCTTTGTGATCTTATTCTTTAAAATATGATCAAAAGCTGAGATTCTGTCTGTGGCTACAATAATCAGACTGTCTCCATTATCATATACCTCACGTACTTTTCCCTCTTTTACCGGCTTAAATTCCTGCATTTCATCCTCTTTTCCGAAGCCTTCCCGGCTTCTTTTGTTGATATTTACAGCTTTACCCACTTCCGCAGACTATTTCTGCACTGTACTTCAAAATTATAATACAGCCGCTTTTGGAAAGTCAATGTTTTTACCCGCTCACACCATTTCTGCGATATAGAAAATCGGGTTCTTTTTATTAGTATTTTTGTACATTTTCATTATTTCATTAGCATAACTTATAGGCTTGTTCACACAGCCTAATTCATATTTTGTCTTAAAAAAAATACATGTTTCTCCCTTGACGTACTTTAGTACCAGAGTTATAATAAAACACGTAGATAGGACAAAAGCACTACTTTTGCAATTATCTAATTTCATATAACTCCTCTTTATCTGCCACCAGGGCAGATGTTCCAGAAAACGGTCCCCCCGTTTTCTGAATCCTAACACAAGAAAAGCAGCCCCTCCCCCGGGACTGCTTTTCTCGTTCTATTCTTTATTTCTTGATCAGAAGTGACTTTCCTGTCATCTCTGCCGGCTGCTCCATTCCCATCAGCTCGATTAACGTCGGGATAATATCTGCCAGGCATCCGTTCTCTCTGAGTGTGTAGGACGGATCTGCATTAACCAGAATAAACGGTACCGGATTCGTCGTATGTGCGGTAAACGGTGCACCTGTCTCGTAATCCACCATCTGCTCTGCATTTCCGTGGTCTGCACAGATGAACATCTGTCCGTCGACTTCCTTTAATGCTTCCACTGCCTTTCCGACGCAGGTATCTACGGTCTCGATTGCCTTGATGGCTGCCGGAATAATGCCGGTATGTCCAACCATATCCGGATTTGCAAAGTTGATGACAATGACATCATACTTTTCGGAGCGGATGGCTGCACAAAGCTTCTCGCACACTTCCGGTGCACTCATCTCCGGCTGCAGATCGTAGGTAGCCACCTTCGGGGACTTCACAAGGATACGGTCCTCGCCAACGTTCGGCTCTTCAACACCGCCGTTGAAGAAGAATGTAACGTGCGCATACTTCTCTGTCTCGGCGATTCTCGCCTGTGTCATGCCGTGTGCTGCCAGATACTCGCCAAATGTGTTCTTAAGCTCCACTTTCTTGAAGGCAACTTCCTTGTTCGGGATCGTCACATCATACTCGGTAAAGCAGATATATTTCACATTCTTTCTCGCGCCTCTGTCGAATCCGTCAAATTCATCGGCACAGAAGGTTCTTGTGATCTCACGTGCGCGATCCGGGCGGAAGTTGAAGAAGATCACGGTATCTTTGTCCTTGATCGTCGCTACCGGCTTGCCGTTCTCGGTAATCGCTGTCGGTACGAAGAACTCGTCCGTCACATCCTTTGCGTAGGAAGCTTCCATTGCAGCAACAGCGCTCTCTGCGGTCTCTCCCTCGCCCTTGGTCAGCACATCATATGCCTTCTGCACACGATCCCAGCGGTTATCGCGGTCCATCGCATAATAACGTCCGGAAATCGAAGCAATCTTACCGATTCCCAGTTCCGCCATCTTTGCTTCCAGTGCCTCGATAAATCCCTTACCGGAAGTCGGAGCCGTGTCACGTCCGTCCAGGAAGCAGTGTACGTATACATTCTTTACGCCCTGTCTCTTGGCAAGCTCGAGCAGACCGTACAGATGTGTAATATGACTGTGTACGCCGCCGTCCGAAAGAAGTCCGTATAAATGCAGATCGGAATTGTTCTCCTTCACATTGGCAATACCGTCAAGCAGCGCCTGATTGCTGAAAAATTCGCCGTCGTTGATCTCTTTGGTAATGCGTGTCAACTCCTGGTATACAATTCTGCCAGCGCCCATATTTAAGTGTCCTACCTCGGAGTTACCCATCTGTCCGTCCGGGAGACCTACTGCCAGTCCGCTGGCATTTCCCTTTACAAACGGATATTCCTTCATCAGTGCGTCGATATTCGGCTTCTTCGCCTGTGCAACGGCATTTCCTTCCGTCTTATCGTTTAATCCGAATCCATCCAGGATCATCAGTACTGTTGGTTTTTTACTCATTGTTCTTCCCTCTCTCTTTATTTTCGGTTGCCAACAATGTCGATGGCATACCCATCATTATCTGTCGTGCCGCGAATCTTCGTCTTGCTTGTATCCGAATCGTACACGATTGCCTGCGCGGGGTAATCCCCCGCTGTTTTATCATAAACATTACCGTCCGCGTCCATTCCGATTCCATCGGAAATTGCAGCCAGGTAATGATAAAACCCATCTTTATCATCCCGTTCTGTCAGAATGCTTGTAACTAGTCCCTTCTGTATACACGGAACATAGGAAAGTGTCACCGCGCCGTCCTCTGTGATCGTAATCTTGGCGAGTGTTGTATACAGTGTCCCGGTGGAAAACCAGAAATTCCCGAGACTGTACGCAACCGGCACACCATCGGTAAAACCACATCCCTGCAACCGGTGCGGATGTCCGCCGATCACCGCGTCCGCTCCTGCCTCTGCGTACAGCTCCGCCAGAAGACGCTGGGACTTTTCTTCGTGCAGACTTCCTTCCGTTCCCCAGTGCACTTCCGCAATCACATAATCACTCGTGGTGTCCGCTTCACGGATCACATCCAGAAATGCAGCAGGATTCAAGGTCTTTAATACCCCCGGCTCCGTCTCCGTCGCCTCTTTTGTATACTTGGTCGCCCGCTCAATCTGTGTGGCAGAAACGATAGCAATTTTTCTGCCTCCGATCACAAAAGACAGAATCTTGGATGCCTCTTTTCGATTCTCTCCCGCCCCCGTATAGGGGATGTCCGCATTCCGCAGACAATCCAGGGTTGACAGCAGTCCTTCTTCCCCGTAATCATACACATGATTGTTGGCAAGCGTCACAGCATCCGTTCCAAAAACAGAAAGGAGTTCTACATCCTCCGGATCTGCCCGAAAGGTATATGCCTTTCCCGAAACCGCCTCCACGCTCCCGCTCTCTGCATAGGTGAACTCATTGTTCATCACCATCACATCCACATTCTGCATCTCCGAGAGCAATTCCTCCGAAAAGCAGTCATAGATGCCATTCGTCTGCTGGTTCATATACTCCATCGTATACCAGTCGTCGGCAAAATTGATGTCGCCCGCAAAACCGAGCACGATCTTTCCATCCTCCCCGGCGTCTTTCCAGTATACATTTTGCAGCCGGTACTGCTGAAACCCGCTGTCCCTGCAATACATCAGCCATAGTACGTGGATGGAGCTGCCGGTAATGTCATACCAGGCTTCCGGATCCTCCGTTCCATCCAGAACGGCGCTTGCGATCCGCACCACCGTCTCATCTCCGTATCTGGCAGCCAGCCACATCAAAAACGAATCATCGACTGCATATCCTGCGATAAATTTCTTCGTCGCACCTTGTAATATCACTGCAAATGCGTCTGTCAGGTCCATTCTCTGTGTTGCGCTCTCTGTCATCTGCGTACGTTTTGTCTCTCCGGCATTCCAGGTCGTCTGTTGTGCCGGAATGTTCTGTCCTCCTGCAAAAATACCTCCCAGAAGTACAGCCGCCACGGTTACTACAAGTGCATTTCTTCTTCCCTTGCACTTTTTGGGCATACATTTTCTCCGCTGTCACTCAAAATTTCTCTTACGCTTATCACTACAAATTTTCACGAAAACCCGTCTCTCTCCGCCTGTTACCGCAGAGAGAAGCGGGTCCCCGTTTCAGGATCGTGCCGTTCTGCAGCGATCATGATTCCCTGTAATTTTAAACTATTACTTATAGTTTACGATCTTTCCAAAGTCAGCCTTTAAGGATGCGCCGCCCACAAGACCGCCATCGATATCCGGCTGTGCGAACAGTTCTGCTGCATTTCCTGCATTGACAGATCCGCCGTACTGGATACGAACCTTCTCAGCTGTATCGGTATCATATACCTCAGCGATGCAGTCACGGATTGCCTTGCAGACTTCCTGTGCCTGTGCGGTTGTTGCTGTCTTGCCGGTTCCGATTGCCCAGATCGGCTCATACGCGATTACCATGGAAGCAACCTGCTCTGCGGTAATATCCTTTAAGTCGGATTTGATCTGAAGACGGATCCAGTCAAGGGTAACGCCCATCTCTCTCTGCTCTAATGTCTCTCCGCAGCAGAGGATCGGGGTCAGATTGTGCTCGAATGCTTTCTTAACTTTCTTATTCAGCATGCAGTCGCACTCTTTGAAGTAGTCACGTCTCTCGGAATGACCGATGATAACATACTTCACGCCTGCGTCTACCAGCATCTCCGGAGAGATCTCTCCTGTGTAGGCACCTTTCTCCTCGTAGTACATATTCTCTGCACCGACTGCAACATTGGTGCCTTTGACTGCCTCTACGACCGGTACGATATCGATTGCCGGAACACAGTATACAACCTCAACATCATCGCTTACTACGAGCGGCTTTAACTCTTCTACTAACTTCACTGCCTGGCTTGGAGTCATGTTCATCTTCCAGTTGCCGGCTACAATTTTCTTTCTTGCCATTTTAAAATCCTCTTTCCCTTAAGAATGATCCCATTTATGTATCTGCTGCCATGACGTTTTGTACCGTCACGACAGCAGGTTTTTGTTATTTATTTGTCGTCTGCTGCTACAACACCCGGAAGTTCCTTACCCTCTAAGAACTCTAAGGATGCGCCGCCGCCTGTGGAAATATGGCTCATCTTGTCTGCAAAACCAAGCTGGTTTACTGCTGCTGCGGAATCGCCGCCGCCGATGATTGTGGTAGCGTCTGTCTCAGCAAGTGCCTTTGCTACAGCGATCGTACCTTTTGCAAGTGTCGGGTTCTCGAATACACCCATCGGTCCGTTCCATACAACGGTCTTTGCTGTCTTAACAGCCTCTGCATATAACTCAGCCGTCTTCGGTCCGATATCACAGCCCTCTCTGTCAGCCGGCATATTCTTAACATCGCAAACCTCAACCTCAACCGGAGCGTCGATCGGGTTCGGGAAATCAGCGATGGTCACTGCATCTACCGGAAGTAACAGCTTCTTGCCAAGCTTCTCAGCCTTTGCCATCATCTCCTTGCAATAGTCGATCTTGCTGTCGTCCACTAAGGATTTACCGATCTCGTAACCCTGTGCCTTTAAGAAGGTGTAAGCCATACCGCCGCCGATGATTAAGGTATCGCACTTCTCAAGCAGGTTGGAGATAACGTTTAACTTGTCTGCAACTTTTGCACCGCCAAGGATTGCAACAAACGGTCTTACCGGATTCTCAACTGCATTGCCAAGGAATGCAATCTCTTTCTCCATCAGGTAGCCGACAACGTTAGAGCCGCCCTTTGCGCTGATGAACTTTGTCACGCCTGCTACGGAAGCATGTGCTCTGTGGGAAGAACCGAATGCGTCGCATACGTAATCATCTGCAAGATCTGCTAACTCTTTGCTGAACTGCTCGCCGTTCTTGGTCTCTTCCTCGCCGCGGAAACGTGTATTCTGAAGTAATACAACATCTCCCTCTTTCATAGCCTCTACCGCCTTGGTAGCTGCCTCTCCGGTTACGTTGTAATCAGATACAAATACAACTTCCTTGCCAAGCTTCTCGGAAAGTCTCTTTGCAACCGGTGCCAAGGACTCGCCCTCGTTTGGTCCGTTCTTTACTTTTCCAAGATGGGAGCAGAGGATAACCTTGCCGCCATCGTTGATCAGCTTCTGGATTGTCGGAAGTGCAGCCACGATACGGGTCTCATCTGTGATCTCGCCATTCTTGAGCGGTACGTTGAAATCGCATCTTACGAGCACTCTCTTGCCTTTTACATTGATATCATCTACGGATTTTTTGTTTAATGACATATGCCATGTCCCCCTTTAATATGCAAAATGTCAAAAAGGGACCCGGTCCATAAAAGACCGGACCCCTTTCTGAGTCTATCACGTGATTGTCTGAGAACAATCTCTTTCTCTCAATTATGCTAACTCGGAGAAGTATTTGATGGTTCTTACCATCTGAGATGTGTAGGAGTTCTCGTTGTCATACCATGAAACAACCTGAACCTCATACTGATCATCAGATACCTGATTTACCATGGTCTGAGTTGCATCGAATAAGGAACCGAATCTCATACCAACGATATCAGAAGATACGATCTCATCCTCGTTGTAACCGAAGGACTCGTTTGCTGCTGCCTTCATAGCTGCGTTGATGTCTTCCTTTGTAACGCCGGCTTTTTTAACAACTGCTGTTAAGATTGTGGTAGAACCTGTCGGGGTTGGTACACGCTGTGCAGAACCGATCAGCTTGCCGTTTAACTCAGGAATAACAAGACCGATTGCCTTTGCAGCACCTGTGCTGTTCGGAACGATGTTAACTGCTGCTGCACGGGATCTTCTTAAGTCACCCTTTCTCTGCGGTCCATCAAGAGTCATCTGATCTCCTGTGTAAGCATGGATAGTTACCATGATACCGGACTGGATCGGAGCGTATTTGTTAAGAGCGTCTGCCATCGGTGCTAAGCAGTTTGTTGTACAGGAAGCTGCAGAAATGATGGTATCAGATGCCTTTAATGTCTTGTGGTTGGTGTTGTATACGATAGTAGGAAGGTCATTTCCAGCCGGAGCAGAGATAACAACTTTTCTAGCGCCTGCATTGATATGAGCCTGAGCCTTCTCCTTGGATGTATAGAATCCGGAGCACTCTAATACAACGTCTACTTTTAACTCTCCCCACGGGCAGTTATTTGCATCCGGGAATGCGTAGATCTTGATCTCTTTGCCGCATACGATGATAGAATCCTCTGTAAAGGATACCTCGTCTGCATGCTCGTACTTACCCTGAGATGAGTCATACTTTAACAGGTGTGCTAACATCTTCGGGCTTGTCAGATCGTTGATTGCTACTACTTCATATCCTTCTGCTCCAAACATCTGTCTGAAAGCAAGACGACCGATACGGCCAAAACCATTGATTGCTACTCTTACTGCCATTTTTAATTCCTCCTAGAATTTGTAAATGTAATCGCCGGGCATAAATCCCCTGGAACCGGCAAACGCAAGGTACTTGCGCCTATTGGCTCCGTGCTTCCTATATTCTAACCAATTTCCATAGAAAGTTCAAGCCTTTTTCTCCACTTTATTGCCACTTTGTTAAATTTTTCACTATATCACAGGTTTTTTTTCCCTTTTCCGGAAAAATATACAAAATCTGAAAATACGCCGGAAAATCTGCTGACGCTGCACGCCCGCTGTGTTATACTTTTTTCTGGTAACCTGTAAACATACCAAAGAGGAGTTTTCTTATGTCAAACCTTATTTTTTTACTGATTTTATTTGTTTTTGTTCTTATATTATCCGCGACGCCGCTGTTTCGCAAAAGCCGCAGCCAGCGGGAATATGAGAGTTCCGGCATGCGGCTGCTTGCCACTTCCCGCGGCAGGGTCCTGCTGCTCCCTGCCCTGGGCTGTCTCTGCGCGTGCATCGTCACATTTTTTATGGTGCTTATGTATCAGGACATCGGTTTTGAGGCATCGGATATAGGCTCTCTGCTCTCATGCATCGGCGTCACCATCCTGTTAGTTGTCGTCTGCTTTCTCGGCGGTTACGCCATGCAGGCACGTCATGTTCTATATAATGAAGAAATCCTTCTGATCGGGAAACCGTTCCGTCCCTACCAGACCATTCACTGGTATGAAATCTCTGAGATGCGGATCAAAAATCAGGACTTTTTTGATCTGTATGACAGAGACGGCCGCCGCTGCGTCAGTGCAAATGCGAATCTGGAAGGCTACCAGCAATTTTATCAGGCATCGTTACGGTTCACCCGTCCCGAATACACTGCGAAGAAAAAAAGCACACCGTACGACAATCCGGTGTCTGCGGCATCCGGCTGTGGAACACTGCGCTACCGGACCGGCGAATATTACGCGCTCCTCATCCTCTATGCGGTTGTCATGTTTCTGTTTTTCGGCTTGACCGTTTTTTCCGGGGAAAGCATTTCGGGAACGCTGCAGATCATCCGCGAAGAAAAGCTCTACGGCGCCCTTTTCTTTCCGGTCGTGTTTGTCGGCACCGTTCTGGCACTGTTTTATGTCAGTCTGCAGAAAATCACCTACGACCGCGAAAAAATTGTTATTTCCCGTTTCCCCCGCCGGACAGAAACACTACTGCGCCGGGATATCCGGCAGCTTGAATGTACCTCCGGCAGTCAGGGGCTCCGGACGCTCACCCTGCACACGGATAACCGCAGATATGTGATCCGCGAAAAACAGTTCCGCGTAGGGTTCCCGGAATTTTTCAACGAACTGATCCATTAAACTCACACAGAAAGGAAGATCACTATGTTATGGGATACACATATGCACAGCCAATATTCCGGTGACAGCGACGCCCCACAGGAGGACATGATCCGCGCTGCAATCAGGGCAAAGCTCCCCGGCATCTGTTTTACGGATCACCTGGACATCGACTATCCGGACGACCCGGAAGCGTTCCTGTTAGACCTGCCGAACTATACGTCGTCCGTTCGCGCCATGCAGGAACAGTACCGGGATCAGATCTGCGTGCGCTACGGCATCGAGCTGGGGCTCCAGCCGCATCTGGCAGCACTGCATGCCGATATTCTCTCGCAGTATGACTTCGACTTTGTCATCGGTTCCTCCCACGTGGTACACGGCTATGATCCGTATTTTCCGCCGTTCTGGAAGACGCACACCGAGGAGGAGGGCTACCGCGAATACTTTGAATCCATCCTGGAAAACATCCGAGCATTTGACGGTTTTGATGTCTACGGCCACATCGACTATGTCGTGCGGTACGGTCCGACGCGCAACGAAAATTATACCTACGCCAAATACAGCGACGTGATCGACGAGATTCTAAGACTTCTGATCGAAAAAGGGAAAGGCATCGAGATCAACACCGGCGGCTTCAAATACGGGCTGGGGCATCCGAACCCCTGTGAGGAGATCCTCGCGCGCTACCGTGAACTTGGCGGTGAGATCATCACGGTCGGCGCGGACGCCCATGCCCCGGAGCATGTCGGCTTTGCCTTTGAGAAAGTGACAAAGATTTTAAGAGACGCCGGTTTTACTTACTACACGGTCTTCCGGAAGCGCAAGCCGGAATTCATAAAAATTGAGGACTGACCGCCGCATCCGGCGCTCCAGTCCCCATCCTCACTGACATTTTTCTGTTTATGTTGTATTTTTATTTGTGCGTCTCTTTTGCGGCGCGCTCTATGTAAAAATCAAGCAGTTCATAGATCCAGTCTTTCAGATTGGAAAACACAAATCCCGTTCCGCCCAGCACTAAAATATTCATACGTTTCTCCATCTTTCTTCTTCCCGTTTTTCGCTTCCTTTTCGCACTATTATACTCATTTTGCGTGGTTTTATCAACAATCCCCCAGAAACCGGACGGCAAAAGCCCCCGCAGAAAGGTTTTCTCCTCGCTGCAGGGTCTTTGCTGCTTCCCATTATTTTTCTTTTACTTAAAATATTCCACACCGGACTCAAACAGTCTCAAATCCTGCTCTCCGTAAATATTCATCGCCACACTCCGGTCACGGCGCTCCGAATGTGCCATCTTGCCGAGCACTCTTCCGTCCGGACTTGTGATTCCCTCGATTGCCATGTAGGAGCCGTTGACGTTCCACTCCTCATCCATGGTCGGAACACCTGCCTCGTTGACATACTGCGTTGCCACCTGACCGTTTGCAAACAGCTTCTCCAGCCATTCCTTCGGAGCGACAAAGCGTCCCTCACCGTGGGAAGCCGGATTGCAGTATACCTCGCCGGTCTTTGCCTGTGCCAGCCACGGGGACTTGTTCGTCACAACCTTCGTGTATACCATCTTGCTGATATGACGGCCGATCGTGTTGTAGGTCAGCGTCGGCGAATCCGCGGTCTGCGGACGGATCTCACCATACGGTACCAGTCCTAACTTAATCAGTGCCTGGAAACCGTTGCAGATGCCGAGCGCCAGTCCGTCGCGCTCGTTCAAAAGCTTCATGACCGCCTCTGTCATCTTCGCGTTGCGGAACGCCGTCGCAAAGAACTTCGCAGAACCCTCCGGCTCATCACCCGCGGAAAATCCGCCCGGGAACATGATGATCTGTGCCTGATCGATCGCCTTTGTGAACTCCTCAACCGAATCGCGGATGTCCTCTGCATTCAGGTTCTTGAATACCTTTACAATCGTATCCGCGCCCGCACGCTCAAATGCCCTCGCACTGTCGTACTCGCAGTTCGTTCCCGGAAATACCGGTATGAACACGGTCGGTTTTGCCACCTTGTGCTTGCAGACATAGATGCTGTCAGCCTGATAGATGCCGGTAGCAAGTTCGTCCTTGTTGTCTGTCACACGGGTCGGAAATACTTTCTCCAGCGTGCCGCTCCATGCCGCAATCGCCTCGTCGAGCGCAAGCTTCATGCTGCCGTAGCAGAAGCTCTGCTCCTCATTCACCCATCCGACAAGCTCCTCATTTCCGGAAAGTCCCGCTGCCTTTAATGCCTCCTTGATCATGCCGACCTTCTCCACCGGAACCTCCGCCACGATATTACCAAATCCCGGTGCAAACAGTGTCTCTTCCGACACTTCCTTCTCAATCGTCACACCAAGCTTATTGCCGAACGCCATCTTGCTGACTGCCGCCGCAAGTCCTTTTCCGTCCAGTGCATAGGCGGATACGACCGCACCCTTTCCGATCAGCTCATGCAGCACCGCATAGAGCTTCATTACCTGTTCATAGACCGGAAGATCATAGGAATCCTTCTCGATGGAGAAAAGTACCAGCTGATTTCCCACTGCCTTAAGCTCCGGCGTGATGATGTCGCCCTCTTTTGCCACATCCACGGCAAAGGATACCAGCGTCGGCGGTACATCGATCTCGTTGAAGCTTCCGGACATGGAATCCTTTCCTCCGATCGACGGCAGTCCGAATCCGATCTGCGCATTGTATGCGCCGAGCAGTGCGGCAAACGGCTGGCTCCAGCGCTTCGGCTCCTCGCTCATTCTGCGGAAATACTCCTGGAAGGTAAAGCGCACCTTGCTGTAATCGCCGCCGGCAGCCACGATTCTTGATAAAGATTCAAGTACCGCATAGACCGCACCGTGATACGGACTCCAGGAAGACAGATACGGATCGAAACCGTACGCCATCATCGTCACCGCATCGGATTTTCCGGTCATCACCGGAATCTTTGCCACCATGGACTGTGTCTCGGTCAGCTGATATTTTCCGCCAAACGGCATGTATACGCTTCCCGCTCCGATGGAACCGTCGAACATCTCCACCAGTCCCTTCTGGGAGCATACATTCAGGTCGGCAAGTTCTGCGAGCCATGCTTTCTTCATATCGCCTGCTGCTAACGCCTCGGCAACCGCCGGTGTGTCGATCTTGTTCAGATAATTTTCCTTCGGATCCGGCATGTCCACCGCAACGTTGGTCTCCTGATGCGCACCGTTGGTATCGAGGAATGCACGGGATAAGTTCACGACTTCCTTTCCTCTCCACGTAAGCACCAGTCTCGGCTCCTCGGTCACAACCGCAACCTCGACCGCTTCCAGATTCTCCTCCTTCGCAAATGCAAGGAACTTCTGCACGTCCTCCGGCGCCACTACGACCGCCATACGTTCCTGTGACTCTGAGATTGCAAGCTCGGTTCCGTCAAGTCCCGCATACTTCTTCGGCACCTTATCCAACTGCACGCGCAGTCCGTCTGCCAGCTCTCCGATGGCAACCGATACACCGCCCGCACCAAAATCATTACACTTCTTGATGATATGCGCCACTTCCTCGCGGCGGAATAATCTCTGGATCTTGCGCTCTGTCGGCGGATTACCCTTCTGCACCTCTGCACCGCAGACTGCCGTGGACTCTGTATTGTGCGCCTTGGAAGAACCTGTCGCACCGCCGATTCCGTCGCGTCCGGTACGGCCGCCAAGCAGAATGATGATGTCTCCCGGATCGGAAGTCAGTCTCTGCACCGCACGTCTCGGAGCCGCACCGAGCACCGCACCGATCTCCATGCGCTTTGCCACATAATTCGGATGGTATACTTCCTTGACATAACCGGTTGCCAGACCGATCTGGTTTCCGTAGGAGCTGTAACCGTGTGCCGCCTCGCGCACCAGCTTCTTCTGCGGAAGCTTGCCCGGGATCGTGTCCTTCACGGAAACGGTCGGATCTGCCGCACCGGTCACACGCATTGCCTGATATACATAGGTACGTCCGGAAAGCGGATCACGGATCGCACCGCCCAGACAGGTTGCAGCACCACCGAACGGTTCAATCTCGGTCGGATGGTTATGTGTCTCGTTCTTAAAGTTTACAAGCCACTCCTCGGTCACTCCGTCCACCTCGATCGGAACGACAATGGAGCAGGCGTTAATCTCATCGGACTCCTCCTGATCCATCAGCTTGCCCTCTTTTTTGAGGCGCTTCATCGCCATTAAGGCAATATCCATCAGGCATACGAACTTGTCTGAACGTCCTGCGTAGAGATTCTTATGGGTGGCAAGGTAATCCTGGTAGGTCTCCTCCATCGGTGCGCGGTAATAACCGTCGTCAAAGCTTACGTCCTTAAGCTCTGTGGAAAACGTCGTATGACGGCAGTGATCGGACCAGTAGGTATCCAGCACGCGGATCTCCGTCATGGACGGATCGCGCTTCTCCTCATTTTTAAAATAATTCTGAATATGTAAAAAGTCCTTAAAGGTCATCGCCAGGCCGAGGGAATCATAAAGCTCCTTTAATTCTGCCTCCGGCATCGCAGAAAATCCATCGAAAATCTTGACGTCTGCCGGCTCCGGGAACGTCTGCACCAGCGTCTGCGGCTTCTCAAGCCCGGTCTCTCTGGAGTCGACCGGATTGATGCAGTGCTTTTTGATCGCCTCAAACTCTGCATCGCTGATCTCTCCCTCGATCACATAGGTCACAGCCGTGCGGATCAGCGGCTCCTCGTTCTCATTTAACAGCTTCACGCACTGCTCTGCGGAGTCCGCTCTCTGATCAAACTGTCCCGGCAGGAATTCTACGGAAAAAGTTCTCGCGCCATTTAACTCAAAATTCTCCTCGTACACATCGTCCACCGGCGGCTCGGAAAAAACGGTAACCAGAGCCTTGCGGTAGGTTTCCTCCGATACATGCTCCATATCGTAACGGATCAGTTCACGCACTCCCTTTACGTCACTGATACCGAGATAATTTCTGATCTCTGCTTCCAGCTCTCTTGCTCTGACAGCAAATGCCGGTTTTTTCTCCACATATACGCGTCTTACGTTGCTCATATTTTCCCTCCATCTGCGCACGCCATCGGCGAAACTACTGATCGTTTGTATTTCTATCTTATCCTACTTTCTATATGAAGTATAGCATATGCAGACAAATAAGCATAATTAATATATTTAATCTCTTCTATTATTATGGTTAATATATCACATAAGATTTATTTGACAGTTTTATAAGCAGGTCTTATAATTATAGCTAACACGCTACAGAACAGTCCGGAGCAGCGCTCCGACAGAAACGAGGAACCATGGATATCAATTACGAATTATATAAAGTTTTCTATTATGTTGCGACCTCACTCAGCTTTTCCGAGGCGAGCAAGCAGCTCTATATCTCCCAGTCCGCCGTCAGCCAGTCGATCAAGACGCTGGAGAAAAAGCTGGAACAGCCGCTTTTTATCCGGAGCACCAAAAAAGTACAGCTGACTCCGGCAGGAAATATTCTGCTCAAGCACATTGAACCTGCCATGAATTTAATCCAGCGCGGCGAGAGCCAGCTGTTGGATTCCGGCAGCCTCGGTCTGGGGCAGCTTCACATCGGCGCGAGCGACACCATCTGCCGCTATTTTCTCGTGCCGTATTTAAAGCAGTTCCACAAGAAGTTCCCGAATGTCCCGATCAAGGTAACAAACGCGACCTCACTCAGCTGCGTGGAGCTGTTGGAGCAGGGAAAAGTCGATCTGATTGTGACCAATTTTCCCAACTCCAATTTAAACCAGTCCTACATCCGCAAGACCGTGTGCAGCTTTCACGACGTCTTTATCGCCAACCCTGCCTATTTTAATCTGAAGCAGCAGGAGATCGCCTTAGAGGATCTGCAGCAATACCCCATCCTGATGCTCGACCGCAAGAGCACCACCAGCGAATTTTTACATAACCTCTTTCTGCAGCACCAGCTTGAGCTGATGCCGCAGATCGAGCTGAGCAGCAACGATCTTCTGATCGACCTTGCGCGCATCGGCCTGGGAATCGCGTTTATCCCGGATTACTGCCTAAACCGCGAGTCCAGAGAGCTTTTTATCGTGAAGATCAAGGAAAAACTCCCGGCGCGCCAGATGGTTGCCGCAGTCAACCCGACGCTTCCGATCGCGCAGTCCACGGAAGAATTCTTAAAACTCCTGCCGTCCCTCCCAGAACTCGGCTAACATCTGTTCCACTTCATTTACATTGCATATCCGGCGCTGTTCCCATTCTCTTGGGAACAGCCCTCTGTAATCACTCTTTAAAAACCGCTCATCCAGCAGTTCAATCACTCCCACATCCTCTGTCGTCCGTATCACACGCCCGGCTGCCTGCAATACCTTGTTCATTCCCGGAAAACGGTACGCATAGTCAAAGCCCGCCCCCGCTCTCTCATCATAATAATGCATTAAAATCTCGCGCTCATTGCTGATCTGCGGCAGTCCGGTTCCCACGATCACTGCCCCGATGAGCTGCTCTTTTTTCAGATCAATCCCCTCTCCGAAAATACCTCCGAGCACACAGAATGCCACCAGTGAACCGCCGCGCCGTTTCGATGCCTCACCGGAAAATGCCTGCAAGAAAGCCTCGCGCTCCGCCTCACGCATCCCGGTCTGCTGCATCATGCACCAGAGACGCGGCTCTGCATTCTCGGAATTTTCCGCATCTTTGGGATGCTCCGCAATCTCTGCATCTTCGGGTTCCTCCGCAATCCCTGCATCTTCGGGTTCCTCCACAATCTCTGCATCTTCGGGTTCCTCCACAATCTCTGCGCTCTCTGATTCTTCCGGGAAATATTCCTGCGGACACATTTC
This sequence comes from uncultured Lachnospiraceae bacterium, assembly GCA_902781225.1. GTDB lineage: Bacteria > Bacillota > Clostridia > Lachnospirales > Lachnospiraceae > Roseburia. Next base: position 19,398 of record CACZIN010000038.1, read on the forward strand.
ATCCGGCTCCCCGCCCTCTAAAAATACTTCATAGACTTCCTGCATCATCCGGTAGGACGGAAAGAACACCATATAGTTTCCCTGCTTCGCGCGCGCTGTTTTTTCTATATATAATGCAATCCGCTCATACTCCGCCCTGCCGCGCCTCGTGTACTTGCTGCTGACGTCATTTCCAAACAGCAGCAGGCGCTGTTCCTCGGAAAACGCCGTCTGCGCGTAGACCGCATAATTATCCCTGCGGGTGGACAGCAGGCTTTTATAATACTGGATCGGAAGCAGTGTCGCCGAGAAAAAGATCGTTGCATTTCCCTTGTCGATGCGCTCCTGCAGATTGAGGGAGGGATCCACACAGTAAAACTTCAGCTTGAAGCGCCCGTCTTCCTCATGCTCGGAATACACGACATAATGCTCGTCCACCAGCTCGTAGATATTCATAAAATTGCGCAGGTTTAAGTAAAATTCGTTCACTTCCCTGCGCTCCGGGAAATCGGGACTTTTCTGCAGATACTCATCGAGATCTGCTGCAAGGCGCGTCAGTGCAAAGATCAGTGTGCCGATGTTTTCATATACGACATATTTTTCACACTCCCGCTTGTACCCAAGGAGGATGCGGTTGCATTTTTCCAGATGCCGGATCACACGTTCCGCACGGCTGCCATGCTTTTCCTGATAAGGTTTCAGCAGCTTTTTGACCGCCAGAAAATCTTCCTTATAGATCGATGCGCTGTACATTTCCCGGCTCCGCTCCACAAGATTGTGCGCCTCGTCCACCAGAAAAATATAGTCCCCGCGCGTCCCCTCCGCAAAAAAGCGCTTCAGATAGACATTCGGATCAAAGACGTAATTGTAATCCCCTATGATGTCGTCCGCCCAGGTCGCTGTATCCAGCGACATCTCAAACGGGCAGACCCGGTACTCCCTCGCCTGCTCTAAGATCACTTCCCTGGTAAAAACATCCTCCTTCTGCAACAGGTTGTACACCGCATCATTCACGCGGTCATAGTGTCCTTTCGCGTAGGGACAGTGTACGGGATTGCAGTCCATATCCTCACACAGGCACAGCTTTTCCTTCGCCGTCAGCTGGATGATCTTCGCCTGATACCCCCTGGTGCGCAAAAGTTCAAACGCTTCCTTTGCCACCGTGCCCGTGATCGTCTTCGCCGTCAGATAAAAAATCTTGTCCCCGAGTCCTTCTCCAACCGCCTTCACCGCCGGAAAGACCGTCGAAATGGTCTTCCCGACGCCGGTGGGCGCCTGGATAAACAGATTCTTCCGGCGCGCGATCGTACGGTATACGTCCGACGCCAGTTCTTTCTGTCCCTTCCGGTATGCATAGGGAAACTCCAGCTTTTTGATGGAAGCCTGCCGCAGGTTCTGCCAAGCGAACTGAAAATCCGCCCACTTTTTATATTCGTCCGTCAGCCGGGTGAACCACTCCGCCAGTTCCGCAAACGAAAATGTTTCCCGGAAGTATTTCAGATTCCCCAGAAACGCCGTCTTTGTCAGTTCGATTGTATCCAGATTGCAGTAGGTCAGCTGCACGGAGATCTCCGCAAGGTCATGCTGTAAGGCATAGATATAGGCATAACACATCGCCTGCGCGCGGTGCACGCCCACAGGTTCCTCCAGCGCATCCAGATTCATGTAGATCCCCTTGATCTCATCAATCGTCACATGCATGCCTTCCTCCACCGTAAGATGGTTGAAGTTATCCGAAAAATCAGGCTGTCTCTCCCCGTCGCACGTAATCTCGATTCCGTCCGCCCGTCCCTCGATGGCAAGCGTGTAGTCACCCTCACTAAGTTCGATCTTAAGCGGCACCTCCGCATGGTAATTCGCGCCTTTGCTTTTCTGAATGCGCTTATGGATCCGGCTGCCCTCCCACATGGCTTCCGGGGACGCAGTTCTCCCGTGGCGGTTGTCAATGTCTCCCTCCCGCAGAATGAACTCCACCAGATTCCGCACCGAGATCTTTATGGTTTTCTTTTCGTCTTTTTCCAGTTGTGCATCCATACGGCAGCGCTCCCTACTTTACGGTTTCTTATCATACAGTGTAACACAAAAACAGGGCTGCTGCACGAAGAGGTTTCTCTCCGGCAGCAGCCCTGTCACCGTCCGTCTGACTAGCAGACTGCATATTTCTGTACCGTATTCTCAAACCCGGTGTTCTGTCCGCCGTATTTTACGGTCAGGTCCTTGCTGAGTCCAAGATACAGCATTCCGAGCAGTGATTTTGCATCAATCACAGCTCTGTTATAACAGACATCGATATCAAAATCACATTTTCCGGCAGCTCTCACAAACTCCTTTACTTCCTCCGTGTCAGACAATCTGATTTTTCTCTCTATCATATCATTCATCCCTTCCTACTATAAACCAAACGTGTTTCTCTGATCTCCGCGCAATTATTGCATAATTTTTATTCTTTGTCAAATTTGACGCAACCGGTAAACCACTTGAAAATACAGTCAATCTGCCCATTTCTGTGCCCGATTTTTGCCGTTTTTTACAATCTCTTTTTGCGATTTTCTCTCAAAAAGCAAACTGCATAATTATTCTTGTGCACACTTTCTCATTTTCCACAAAAGCGCGTTTCGTTTTTGTAATATTTTCACATATTTTTTGCCCAAGAAAACTATTTTTCATCTCTTAGTTTCCTCAGATTCTGCTTGAGAGCCTCCACGGCACGGTCGATCTCTTCCCTTGTCGTTTCTCCCGACAATGTCATGCGCACAGTACCCGGCGCGTATTCGTCCGGCACGCCCAACGCCCCGATTACATAGGAGACCCGCTCCTCCCCGGTATTGCAGGCGGAGCCGCCTGAGGCACAGATTCCGTCCTCATACAGCAGAATCAGAAGCGATGCACCGTCCACGCCGGAAAAGCTCACATTCACATTTCCCGGCAGACGGTTCGTGGGATGTCCGTTTAATCGGACCCCTTTAATCTCATGCATGATCTTTTCAATCAGATAATTGCGCAGCATCATCTCCCTGCGGATTCTTCTGCGCATATTGTAGAATGCCAGTTCCACCGCCTTCCCCATCCCGACAATCCCCGGCACATTCTCCGTTCCCGCGCGTTTTCCACGCTCCTGGCTGCCGCCGTGGATAAAGGAGGGCATCGTAACCCCGTCTCTCACATACAAAAATCCCACGCCTTTCGGTCCATGAAATTTGTGGGCGCTCGCACTCAGCAGGTCGATGTGATACTGCTGCATGGAGATCGGAATCTGGGCATACGCCTGCACCGCATCCGTATGAAACAGAATCTGATGATCTCTAGCAAACCTTCCGATCTGCATGACCGGTTCGATCGTTCCGACCTCATTGTTGCCGAACATGACCGAGATCAGGATTGTGTCCTCCCGGACGGCATGCTCTAACTGTTCCAGCGAGATCATTCCGTTTTGATCGACGTCCAGATAGGTCACCTCGTAACCCTGCTCCTCGAGATAATGGCAGGAATTTAGAACCGCGTGATGTTCAATCCTGCTGGTGATGATATGACGGCCGTATTTTCCATACGCTTCCGCCACCCCCTTAATTGCCCAGTTATCCGCCTCCGATCCGCCCGATGTAAAATAGATTTCCGACGGTCTGGCATCCAGTGACGATGCAATCACCTCTCTCGCATGGGCAATCGCCGCCTGCGCTTCCTCCCCGTACCCGTAAGTCGTTGATGCATTGCCAAATTTTTCCACCAGATAAGGCTGCATGGCTGCCTCGGCTTCCTCCGCCATCCGCGTTGTCGCAGCGTTATCCAGATAGACCACACCTGCTTTATATTCCTGATCGCACATTTTTCCCCCACACCTTACATATAATAAAAAGATTCCAATTCCCGGAGACACACTTGCCAGACATTCATTTTCCCAGGAATTCCGTTTCTGGAAATTCTCTGAAAAGTTCCCTGATCACCGGCACACTGCTGCTCACACTCGCCGGTGTGCTCACACGGATTATCGGCTTCTTCTATAGAATATTCCTCTCAAGGCTGATTGGTGCAGAAGGTCTTGGGATCTACCAGCTGCTGTCCCCGGTGATGGCGCTCGGCTTTGCCGTTACCGCCGCCGGAATCCAGACTGCGATCTCACGCTTCGTCTCCTCCGAACTTGCACAGAACAATCCGGCGGGCGCCAGGCTCTATTTTCGGATCGGCCTGCTGCTGTCGCTTTCTTTATCTGCCGCGACCGGCTTTGTAATCTGGGAATATGCAGACTTTATCGGTGTTTCCATGCTCGGGGATGCGCGGTGCATCCCGCTCCTTAAGATCATCTCCCTCTCCTTTGTCCCCTGCTGTATCCACGCCTGCATCAACGGCTGCTACTATGGACAGAAAAAGACGGGCGTCCCCGCTCTCACACAGCTCACAGAGCAGATCGCCCGCGTCGGCACGGTCTGGCTGCTCTATCAGATCCACATGCGGGAGCAGACCGCCGTTCCGCTCTCCGTCACAATGTGGGGCGCTGTGATGGGCGAAGTGGCAAGCACGCTCGTCTCCGTCAGCGTCGCAAAACTTCCGGAGGGAACGGACACGACGCTTTCCGTGAAATGCGGCACGCGCAATCTCCTTGCCATGGCGGTTCCGCTCACGGCAAACCGGGTTGTTTTAACGCTCTTTTCCAGTTTTGAAAATATCATGATTCCCAGCCGTCTGCGTCTGTTCGGCTACACGGCTTCCGAGGCGCTTGGCGTCTACGGCATCCTAACCGGCATGGCAATGTCCGTCATCATGTTTCCGTCCGTCATCACTAACTCCGTTTCGGTGCTTCTTATGCCCGCCATCTCAGAGGCCAAAGCCGGCGGAAACGATGCGCTCATCCGGCGCGCGGTCTTAAAAACCATCCGGGTCTGTCTTCTGTGGGGCTTTTTCTGTACAGCGGGTTTTCTTGCTACCGGTCACTTTATCGGGAATGTGCTCTTTGGAAACGCGCTCGCAGGAACATTTATACGGACACTCGGCTGGATCTGTCCTTTCCTGTACCTCGGCGTGACGCTGAGCAGTATTCTGCACGGGCTCGGCTACCCGGGCATCACTTTTGTGCTGAATCTGATTGCCTGCGGCATCCGTATCCTCTTTGTGCTGTTTGCCCTCCCCGTCTACGGCATCCGCGGCTATCTGTGCGGGCTTCTCATCAGCCAGGCCGTCATGGCGCTCCTCGCCATCGGGGTTCTGCTGCGCCAGACACATCCCACTTCCCGCTCTGCATCCGCAAAATAATATGCATAAAAAATACCGGCAAGCCAGATTACGGTTTACCGGTATTTTTATTCTCATTAAAAGTGCTAAATCTGATTTCAAATTATACTCTGGACAGATACTCGCCTGTACGTGTATCGATCTTGATCACATCGCCCTGCTCTACGAACAGAGGTACATATACGGTAGCTCCTGTCTCGACGATTGCCGGCTTGGTTGCACCGGTAGCGGTATCGCCCTTGAAGCCCGGCTCAGTCTCAGTGATCTGAAGCTCTACGAACAGAGGCGGCTCTACTGCGAATACGCTTCCGTTGTGGGAGCACATCTTCACCATCTCATTCTCCTTCACGAACTTCAGCGCATCGCCGATGTCCTCTTTGGAGAGTGCAATCTGCTCATAAGTCTCTGCATCCATGAAGTTGTATAAGTCACCATCTGCATACAGATAAGTGTAATCTTTTCTGTCAATGCGGGCAGTCGGACATTTCTCTGTAGGACGGAATGTCTTCTCAACCACACCACCACTCTTAATATTCTTTAACTTAGTTCTTACAAATGCTGCACCTTTTCCTGGTTTCACATGCTGGAATTCGATAATCTGATAGATATTACCCTCTAACTCAATGGTAATACCATTTCTGAAATCGCCTGCTGAAATCATGTAAATTTCCTCCTTAAAAATACGCTCGAGTTTTACTCTCTGATTTTTCTATTTTATAATAAACAGCGCTATATTTCAAGCTTTTTTTCATATACCGCAATGTGTCATGCGAATTTGCACACTTTTTGATCTGCTTTGAACCTGATCCACACGGTATCCTTATGCGTTGTGTCTCTCAATCTCATGGATCATATCAATTCTGGTCTGGTGTCTTCCACCCTGGAATTCTGCATCCAGATATGCCTTGACGATATCTTTCGCAAGCTCTGTTCCAACGATTCTGGCACCAAATGCGATAATGTTGGCATTGTTGTGTTCTTTTACCAGACGCGCGGTCGCTGTATCGGAACACACCGCTGCGCGCACGCCGTTGACTTTATTGGCTGCGATGGAGATTCCCACGCCGGTTCCGCAGATCAGTACGCCGCAGTCAGCCTCGCCTGCCACAACTGCCCTGCCGACTTTCTCTCCGTATTCCGGATAATTACAGCTTTCTGTTCCATCGGTTCCGAAATTGATAACCTCATGTCCCAGTTCCTTTAAATAGTCCATAATGACAAATTTTAACTCTGTTGCCGCGTGGTCATTTCCGATTGCTATTTTCATTTTTTCCTCCATCCCGGGTTTTCTGCGCCCGTCCTTTTCATTGTCACATGCTGCCACTGTTTTCTGCAGCCCAAACTGCTTCTTTTATCGTTTCTGTGCCGCTCTCTGCTGCTTTTGGCATTTTCTCCGGTAGAAAAACAGGACGATCTTTTCCAGATAGCGCTTTAAGACAATCTGGATCTCCTCCTTCGGATGGATCGGCTTTACCAGAATCGTGCGGATTCCCGTGCGGTTGGCGCCGTAAACATCCGTAAAAATCTGATCTCCCACAAACAATGTGTTTTTCTCATCCGTTCCCATCTGTTCCATCGCTTTTCTGTAATTCGCCGGATTCGGCTTTCCTGCCTTGTAGATATAAGAAACCTGCACCGCGTCATTGAACATTTTCACGCGCGGTTCCTTATTGTTCGACAGCAGCATGCAATGATATCCCAGCTCCTTCAAATGTGCAAAAAGCGCGCACGCTCGCTCGTCCGCCGGCGCTCCGTGCGGCACCAGCGTATTATCAATATCAAAAATAACACCTCGATATCCATCCTCATAAAGGTGGTCAAAATCGATCTCATAGGTAGAATCTACATATTCTCCCGGGTAAAACCGTTCCATCATTGCCCTTTTGCTCCTTTACTCATCTCACTCAGTGCACATCCTTACATAGATTACTACATTTCTGCCAAAATATCCACCCGGAATTTCCAATTCGCGTTGTTCGTTTTTCTCAGAGCGTTTTTGTGTAATAGGAACAAAGTTTCCTATTACACAAAAAAGACTGCATACACATGTGTATACAGTCCTCATCCGCTCATGATTCTACAGTATAAAATTCTCATCCGGTCTGACCGGCTGTGCCTCGTCAGGATTCGTTCCTACAAAAAACTGATACTGCTCGAGCACCTGATCCCTGCGCATATCCGAAATGGCGCGCTCAACATCCAGTCTTGCAATATCGCTGTCCACGCCCTTCAGCTCGTAAACTGCATCCGGCTGGTAGCTGTTCGCGTAATCGATGGCTCCCTGATCCGGTTCGTTCTTCCTGATGGCTGCTGGCGCAGCATTCTCTTCTGCAGACGGTGCCTGATCCGTTACGCTCTGCATAAGTTCCGCCGGCAGTTCCGATCCCACGGTAACAGCTCGATTCTCTATGGAATTGTAATCATAAAATCCCGCACTGATGCGGATTCCTGACAAATTCATTAGAAACTCTCCATTGTAACCATAAAAAATTATTACTATAACTTTTTATGGTATCGACAATAATCGACAGAAACTTTACCTTCTGTTCTTATTTGTCGAGCATTTTTTTCAGCTCGCTCATAAACGTGTTGACGTCCTTGAACTCACGATACACCGACGCGAAACGGACATAGGCAACCGCCTCAAGATCCTTAAGCTTATCCATCACAAGCTCGCCGATCAGGGAACTCGGAATCTCCTTTTCCTCGCGGTTAAAGATCTCCGTCTCCACTTCATCCACAAGCTGGTTAATCTGATTGACCGAGATCGGCCGCTTATGGCAGGCGCGCAGCACACCACCCTCGATCTTGGAACGGTCATACTGCTCTCTGGTGTTGTCTTTCTTAATCACAATCAGCGGAATGGTCTCCACTTTCTCATAGGTGGTAAAGCGCTTTCCGCAATCATCACAAAGTCTGCGGCGGCGGATGGAATTGTTGTCATCTGCCGGTCTGGAATCGATCACTCGTGTATTTTCACTGCTGCAAAATGGACACTTCATTTGCTACCTCCATGGGCAATTTTGCCTATATATTGTAGTATATCTATACATTTGTTGCTTGTCAATGAAATTTACACGATTATATGACCAGTTTTTTATGTATTTTCACGAAATTGTCATTTTTTGTACAAGCTTTCTGTTTTATTGTCCCCTACGCCTATTTTACCTTATGTTTTGCTTCTTTCTCATCAATGTCCACAAGAATAATGTCCGGTCCGATTTTTACAATCCTGCACCACGGAATAAACACTTCAAACTCCCTTCCCATGCAGCCCATCCACTTTGCCGGTCCCGGCACAATCAGCGCCTTGATGCATCCGTCGCACTCGTCAAAATCCAGATCCCGCACATTTCCCAGGCACTTGCAGTCATTTACGTTGATGACCTCTTTCCTCGCCAGATCGCAAAAACGCATATACTCCCCCGTTTGCTTCCTCGGAAAAGTATATGCGTCTTTTTTCGTAATCATGTTTGTCTGAAATTATACGTTAAATCGGAACAGGATCACATCTCCGTCCTTCACCACATAATCCTTGCCTTCCATTCCAACAATGCCTTTTTCACGCGCTGCAGCGAGGCTTCCGTTGTCCAGAAGATCCTGGTAGTTGACAACCTCCGCCTTGATAAAGCCTCTCTCAAAGTCCGTATGAATCTTGCCGGCTGCCTGCGGTGCCTTGGTTCCCTTCTTGATTGTCCATGCACGGCACTCGTCCTCGCCTGCCGTCAAAAAGCTTATCAGACCGAGAATACTGTAGCTTGCCGCCACCAGCTTGTCCAGTCCGCTGGATTCCACTCCGAGATCGTCCAAGTATTCCTTCTTCTCTTCCTCCGAAAGTTCTGCCAGTTCCTGCTCGATCTGCGCACAGATGACGAATACCTTTGCGCCCTCTTCTGCTGCCATCTCTCTTACTTTTGCAACATGCGGGTTTGATGCGCCGTCATCTGCGAGGTCATCTTCTGCGACATTCGCTGCATAGATCGTAGGCTTCGCTGTCAAAAGGTTGTATCCCTTGAACCAGATCTGGGCGTCCTCGTCATCCGGCACCTCAAAAGATCTTGCCATCTTGCCGTCCTCAAGATGCGCCTTGACCGCTTCTACAAGCTCGAGCTCCTTTGCAAGAGTCTTGTCCATTCTCGCCTGCTTTGCAATCTTTGCGATTCTTCTGTCAAGAATCTCAATATCGGAAAAAATCAGTTCTAAATTGATGGTCTCAATATCTCTTACCGGATCGATCGATCCGTCTACATGGATGATGTTGGTATCTTCAAAACAGCGCACCACATGAACGATCGCGTCTACCTCGCGGATATTTGCAAGGAACTGGTTGCCAAGTCCCTCGCCTTTGCTTGCTCCCTTTACAAGACCTGCGATATCCACAAATTCGATCGTTGCAGGTGTTACCTTCTTGGTATGATAAAGCTCACCGAGCTTTACGATTCTCTCATCCGGCACAGAAACGATGCCGATATTCGGATCGATGGTTGCAAATGGATAGTTTGCAGACAGCGCTCCTGCTTTGGTCAGTGAATTAAATAATGTAGACTTTCCGACATTTGGAAGTCCGACGATTCCTAGTTTCATAATATATTCATCTCCTTCATTTTTCCTTTATTTTACTGGCTTTCCGCGATTCGTGTTTTTAACCGAGTACCACATCGAGTACCACGGAGATGAATTTCGCATCAAGTTTTATACCACTTTTAACGCGTCAGCCACTAAGTCAATTTCTCTATGTTTTTCATCCTCTGTAATATGAACATACAGATTCATGGTAATACCAATGTTGGAATGACCTAAAATCTTCTGCAGAGTCTTGGGCTTCATTCCACCTTCAATGCACCTTGTCGCAAAAGTATGTCTGAGTACATGCATCGAAAATCTCGGAATACCTACACGGTCACAATACTTAAAAAGTCCTGTATCATAAGTACTGTTCTTGACCGGCGTTCCCTTTCTGCAGAGAAAGACTATGTCTTTCCATTCCATCGGTACGAGCTTTAAGCTCTTATTCTTTGATCTCTGGTTTTCAAGAATACGAATTGCTTCGTCTGTAAGAGGAATTGTACGGTAGCCAGATTTGCTCTTAGGTGGACCAACTCTCCACTCACCTACCTTGTAGCGATATTCCATCGTCCTTTCGATCTTCATAGTACGATTTTCGAAGTCGATGTCGCTCCACTTAAGTCCTATAAGCTCACCTGTACGAAGTCCGGTC
>CACZIN010000039.1:0-28732 GCA_902781225.1 uncultured Lachnospiraceae bacterium
ATGTTTTGTTCAGAGGTGCCATAAGGGACACACACAAAAGTCCTACAAATTGTCTTCCGGGATGCGGACATGACCCGCGGAGTGCTCCAAACTTGGAAAGACACGGATCATCAAAGATGCAAACATTCGGCTGATTAGAAATGCCACATTTTTTGAACCGAATTTCCATCTAAATTTCCATCTGAAATCCCGCGGTGTGTTCTTCTAATAATATCACTTATCGCCCAAAGAGCGATATGCTTATTGCGGCAATTCCTGATTCGCACTTTATTTTGTTATTCCGTCTCCAGTTTCAACATATAGATGCAGTTCGGTTTGTCTACCTTTACCGGAGAACCGGTCTCAAGCGAATAACCGTCCTTGTAATCGATCGTGTAGCTGAAAATATCGTTGGAATTGTTGTTCAATGTCAGATAGTGCTTCTCGTCCGGATAGATGGCAAGCATCTTCGGATAATCACTGTTCACCTTCGTCGTAAATACCGGGGTAAGCATTCCTGTCTTCTCCTCGATCTCATAGCACACGACAGAGTTCACGCCTGCGTTGCTGCAGAACAGATACTTACCGCTCTTTGAGATCTCCATACCCGATGCTGCGCAGGTATCCTCCTCCTTCTTCGGAGAAGTGCTGATGGTCTGAATCTTCTCAAATACCGGCTCATTATCCTGCACAGAATAATGATATACCTCCACAATGTTGAGCAGTTCATAGAGAATGTATGCATATTCGCCGTTTCTGGAGAAACGGATCATACGCGGTGCAGACTCGAGCGGTCCACGGATAATGTCAATCAGCTCCAGCTTGCCGTTCTCGTAATCCACGCGGTAGACCTTTACCTGGTCCAGTCCGTTGTCAACCGCACACAGAAACTTCTGGTCCGGCGTCAGCTTCACACAGTCCACATGCGGTACGAAGTTGCGCTGTGCAATACTTCTTCCGATTCCTTTGTGGAAAATGCCGTCCGCGATTCCGCCGATGCTTCCGTCCGCTTCCAGATGCATCATGCTCACACGGCCGTCATGATGTCCGCCCACGAAAAGATAGCGGTTGCCGTCATCCACTTCCACATAGCAGCCTCTCATTCCGCCGATCCACTGCTTGTTGATCGGAGTGAGATCGCCGTCCTTCTCGATACGGAAGGATTCTACGCCCTCATCCGCAATGGAATACAGAAATCTGCGATCCTTGGAGACAACCAGATCCGACGGATTGTTGATCGGAACCACCTTACGCTCCGTCAGTTTTCCCGCCTCAACGTCTACATCATAGATATGGATTCCTACGCTGTTCTCGTGTGTATAAGTTCCTACATATGCAACATACTTCTCCTGCTTCATCGTCTTCCACCATCCTATTCTTTTCTTCGCAAAATGTCATACATGGCAAGCGGCTGTCCAAGGTCGATATAAAGCACCTGCTTCGGATGCGGCGCGGACTCCATATCATTCCCCTCTTCATCCACGATTCGCTGCACAGTCACCGTGATATTGGCACCGTCCGGTTTCATGACCTCGATGCTCTCCCCGACAGAAAACTTATTGCGCTGTTCAATCCGGTAGAGTCCCTCTTCGTTCCGCTCTCCGACAATGCCCAGATACGTGTACTCCTTCACGTAGGTGTTGTTGTCGTAAATCTGCGCTTCGTCCGAAGGTTTGCCGAAGAAAAATCCGGTCGTAAACTGCCGGTAGGTGCAGTTTGAAATCTGCTCCTGATACCACGCCATATGCTCCCTGTAAAGCTCCGGCGACTGCTTGTAGTCATCAATGGCTCTTCGATATGTTCTCGCCACCGTGGCAACATACAGTGCTGTCTTCATTCTACCCTCAATTTTAAAACTGTCAATACCCGACTCCATCAATTCCGGAATATGTTCGATCATGCAAAGATCCTTGGAATTGAAAATATAAGTACCGCGCTCATTCTCATAGACCGGCAGGTATTCTCCCGGGCGTTTTTCCTCCACAACCGCGTATTTCCAGCGGCACGGATGCGTGCACGCTCCCTGGTTGGCATCCCTTCCGGTAAAATAATTGGACAGTAAGCACCTTCCCGAGTAGGAGATGCACATTGCTCCGTGAATAAACGTCTCTATCTCAAGATCGTCCGGAATATTGGCGCGGATTTCCTTGATCTCAGCCAGCGAAAGCTCTCTCGCCGACACCACGCGCTTTGCCCCCTGCTCATACCAGAACCGGTAGGTACCGTAATTGGTATTGTTTGCCTGCGTACTGATATGGCGCTCAATCTCGGGACAGACTTTCTTGGCAATCATATAGACTCCCGGGTCGGAAATGATCAGCGCATCCGGCTTTATCTCCCGAAGTTCGGCAAAATACTCTCTCACACCGTCGAGATCTCCGTTGTGCGCCAGGATATTGGCGGTAATGTATACTTTCACATCATGGGCATGCGCAAAAGCAATCCCCTCCTTGATCTCTTCCATGGAAAAGTTCTTCGCCTTCGCGCGGAGTCCGAACGCTTCGCCTCCGATATATACTGCGTCTGCTCCGTAGATCACAGCAATTTTTAATACTTCCAGACTGCTCGCCGGTATCAGTAACTCCGGTCTTCTCATATTCTTGTTCCTCTCTATTCCTGCATGCCTGACATCTTTAACGCCTCGTGCTCAAGGTGATGCCGTCTCCCACCGGGAGCACCGCGGTCACCAGTTCTTCACTGTGCGTCAGCGTGTACAGATATTCCCGCATGCGCTTATGAATCGTGCGGTTCCGCCTTGTAACCGCGAACCGTGATTCGATCACATCGCCGTCCTGCAGCACATTGTCCGACACCAGCACGCCGTCCTTCGCCAGAAGGCGCAGAATCTCCGGCAGGAAATGAATGTACTGCCCTTTTGCCGCGTCCATAAAAATAAAATCATACGGATCTTCCAGCGTCTTTAACACTTCCGCGGCATCGCCCTCCAGCAGCGCAATCTGCGCTTCCTTCCCGGCTCTCTTAAAGTTCTCCCTGGCAATCGGAATCCGCTTTTCATAATTCTCGATCGTTGTAATCTGACACGGCACGGGATCGTACTCCGCCATAAGGATGGCGGAAAATCCCACCGCAGTCCCAACTTCTAAAATACGTGCCGGCTTCTTCATGGCAAGCAGAAACTTCAAAAAGCTCTGCATCTCCTTCCGAATAATCGGCACGTAATCGGCTGTCGCTTCCCGCTCAATCTGATCGAGCATCGCAGTATTTCCCGTATCCAGAGAATTGATATAAGTCACAAGTCTCTCATCTACTATCACGGTGTCTCCTCTGCATCCCCTGCATCTTCTGCGGTCTGTGTATCGTCCGTCTCATCTGTCAGATCCGCCGCCCCGGTATTCCCGGTGTCTGCGGCATCCTCGGTGTCCTCGGTACTTTCCGTATCACCGGCATCCGCTGCCATGATCACGAACATCTCCCGCGCAGTCATCGAGGTATTTAACGTGTAAACACCCGGTTTGAGTTTTCCGGAGTAAGCAGATAGCTTCAGCTGGGCATAGAACAGATTCGCGTCCTCCACCAGCCCCTCTTCTTTTAACATCTTTCCGATATCATGCTCCGACATATCAGCCGTCACGGATACGGTCACATCCCTGCCAGGCGCCTCGTCCACCGGGCTCTCGGTAAACACCCGGTATCCGAAGTCATAGCAGTAGGAGCCAAGTTCAATCAGTCCCACCACAACAAGCAGTGCAACCAGGATGGAAAAGCTGATACTGACAAATTTGAAAACGACTTTGTTCCATTTCATAATCTTCTACACTTCCATAATTATCGGCATAATCATCGGGCGTCTCTTCGTCTCTTTCCATACAAAATCACCCAGAGAATCCTTGATCTCCGTCTTGATCTTGCCCCAGTCTGTAATGCCTTTATCCATACAGTGCTGCATTGTATCGTCAAGCAGATGCTTGGCGTCGTCCATCAGTCCCTCTGCGCCGCGGACATAGACAAATCCGCGCGATACGATATCCGGTCCGGCAAGCACCTGTCCGGAACCGCCCTCCAGTGTGAGCACGACGATAATGATACCGTCCTCTGCCAGATGCTGGCGGTCACGCAGCACGATATTGCCGACGTCGCCGACGCCGAGACCGTCCACCATAATGGCTCCGGTGTGTACGCGTCCTGTCACTGCCGCTGCCTCATCGTTTAACTCAAGCACATCTCCGGAGGAGAGCAGGAAAATGTTCTCTTTCGGGATTCCCAGCTCCTCTACAACCTTCGCCTGTGCGATCAGATGGCGGTACTCACCGTGCACCGGAATCGCATACTTCGGCTTCACCAGAGAATAGATCAGCTTGATCTCCTCCTGGCAGGCATGTCCGGAAACATGGACATCCTGGAAGATTACGTTGGCGCCCTTCATCGACAGCTCGTTGATAATACGCGATACTGCTTTTTCATTTCCCGGAATCGGGTTGGAACTAAGAACGATCGTATCGTTCGGCTTGATCGTCACTTTCTTGTGCACGCCGCTTGCCATACGGGACAGTGCTGCCATCGCCTCGCCCTGGCTTCCCGTCGTGATGATGACGGTCTGCTCATCCGGGTAACGCTTCAGCTCCTCAATGTCGATTAACGTATTGTCCGGAATACTGATATATCCAAGCTCGGAAGCAATTCCGATGATGTTGACCATGCTTCGTCCCTCGACCACCACTTTACGGCCGTTCTTGTACGCCGTATTGATGATCTGCTGTACACGGTCGACATTGGATGCAAAAGTCGCAATGATGATCCGGTGATTCTTGTTGTCCGCGAAAATCTCATCAAAGGTCTTGCCGACCGTCTTCTCCGACATGGTAAATCCCGGGCGCTCAGCGTTTGTACTGTCGCACATCAGCGCCAGCACGCCTTTTCTTCCGATCTCACCGAAACGCTGTAGATCAATGGCATCTCCGAATACCGGTGTGTAATCCACCTTGAAGTCTCCGGTGTGCACAATAATGCCTGCCGGGGAGTAGATTGCAAGCGCCGCCGCATCCTGGATACTGTGGTTCGTCTTGATGAATTCCACGCGGAAGCAGCCGAGATTGATATGCTGTCCGTATTTTACGACCTTGCGCTTTACCTTGGTGAGCATATTGTGCTCTCTTAACTTGTGCTCAATGATACCGTTCGTCAGCTTGGTGGAATAGATCGGCACATTGATCTCTCTTAACACATAAGGGATTGCTCCGATGTGGTCCTCATGACCGTGTGTGATAAAGAATCCCTTGACCTTGTCAATGTTGTCCTTCAGATAGGTGATATCCGGGATGACCAGATCGATTCCGTACATGTCATCCTCCGGAAAAGACAGACCGCAGTCCACAACAATAATACTGTCCTCATATTCAAAGGCAGTAATGTTCATACCAATCTGCTCCAATCCTCCTAACGGAATGATTTTGAGCTTTCCACTATTCTCTTTTTTTTCTTTTTTCAAAATATTACCTCCATTATTATTTGTCTCTTAAAATGCAATGTCCGCGTCGTCGAGCAGCTCTGCAAATACTTTTCCGATGGCAGAAAGCTCCGTGTCGTCTTCCACAAGCACGTAGACAGATTCCTCGTCTTTCGTTTCCACCTCTTTTAAAATATACGCATCACAGTCGCCGTCTTCCTCTTCCGTCGCCAGAAGGTAGTGCGTGCCGCCAACCTTTGTCTCCTCAACCACGAAAAACGCGAGCGATTCCCCGGTGTCCGGATCCATAAACTTTACTTTTTCCATATTTACTCCATTCACTGTTTCTGAAACGCGAGTGAATCCAGATATCCCTGCAGAATAAACACTGCCGCGATCTCATCCACATACTGTTTGCGATTCTCTCTGCGTATTCCACTCTCCATCATGTGCCGGTCTGCTGCAACCGTCGTAAGTCTCTCGTCCCACAGGACGACAGAAAGCCCGGTGCGGCGCTCCAGCATCTGTGCAAACTCTTTCGTCTTCTCGCAACGCTCTCCCTCGGTATTGTTCATATTCTTGGGATAGCCGAGCACAATGCGCTCCACCTGATATTCTGTTACAATCTGTTCTATTCTTGCCAGCGTCTGACGCAGCTTGTTCGGAGACTGTCTTCTCACGATCTCCAGTCCCTGCGCCGTCAACATAAGTTCATCACTGACTGCCACACCGACAGTCTTCGAGCCAAAATCCAAACCTAATATCCGCATCTTCTATTCCCAGTTGTTATTCCTGATGTAAGCCTTCAGCATCTCCTCTACCAGCTCATCACGTTCTACTTTCATGATCAGGCTTCTTGCATTATTATGACTGGTGATATAAGTAGGATCTCCCGACATAATATATCCAACAATCTGATTCACCGGATTGTATCCCTTCTCCATAAGCGCACGATAAACAATCGCGAGCACGTCGCTCACGCGAAGTTCCGGTCCTTTTTCCACTTTAAAATATTGTGTGTTATTGATCTCCTGCATATTTGTCACGCCCTTATATCTGCCCGAACTTTAAAGCGGTGCTGCCAGCCACCGCTCTCTTGTCGAAAAAGCATTGCTGTTTTTATTCTAATATAGTTTGTCTTAAAATTCAACTAAAAGATAGATGTCTTCTGTTAATTGTGTCTTTAAGGTGCCCGTCACAAACGTGTTGGAAAGGTCTTTTTTTGTCTCCACCGCCACTTTCACATACTCTTTTGTGTACCCGGTGTAGTAACGCTTTCCGTCGTGGAAAAACTCTTCCTCCAGAAGCGCCGTCACCTGTCTGCCAAGGTAATACCGGCGGAACTCCTCCGACATCTTGTGACCGAGAGCAAGCAGTTTTTCGCTGCGCTCCTTTTTTACCGTCTCCGGCACCTGATCCGGCATTGCCGCCGCCTTCGTTCCCTCTCTTCTCGAATACTGGAAAATATGCATCTCATAAAAATGAATCCGCTCCAGATAACGCTCCGTCGTCTCAAATTCCTCGTCCGTCTCCCCCGGGAACCCTACAATGACATCCGTTGTGATTGCCGGATGTTCAAAATACCTGCGCAGAAGCGCACAGCCCGCCTCATACTCCGCCGTATCGTACCGCCGGTTCATGCGGCTTAACACCGTATCGCAGCCGCTCTGCAATGACAGGTGAAAATGCGGGCAGATCTTCGGCAGCTCCGAGAGTCTTTTTGCAAACGCGTCCGTCACGATGCGCGGCTCTAAGCTTCCCAGGCGGATCCGCTCGATCCCCTCCAGCTCATGTACCGCCTCGATCAGATGCAGCAGCGTCTCCCCGTTGTCCACACCGTAGGAACTCAGATGGATTCCGGTGAGCACCACCTCGCGGTAGCCGCTTTTTGCCAGCGTCCGTATCTCCTGTAAGACGTCCGGAAGCTCCCTGCTTCTGACACGCCCTCTCGCAAACGGAATAATACAGTATGTGCAGAACTGATTGCAGCCATCCTGCACCTTGATAAACGCCCGGGTGTGCTCTGCCGTGCGCGAAAGCGACAATTCCTCGTATGCCTGCTTCTCGTGGTTGATGTCCGCCACACACGCCGTCTTGCGGTGGGATGCTTCGTATTCCCGAAGCATCGGAACCAGCTCATGCTTTTTATTATTCCCGATCACAATATCAATCGACTCGTCCACGAGTGCCTGTGCCTCCTTGGTCTGCACATAGCATCCGGCTCCCACGACGATCGCATCCGGATTCTGCTTCTTCGCCCGGTGCAGCATCTGTCTGGACTTGCGGTCCGCCATATTGGTCACGGAGCAGGTATTGATGACGTAGACATCCGCATACTCCGAGAAAGGCACGATCTCATATCCCGCCTCCTCCAAAATCTGCTGCATGGCTTCCGTCTCATATGCATTCACTTTACAACCCAAATTATGCAATGCTGCTTTCATTCTTGTTTCCTCATTTCTGTATTGCTTTTTGTTCACGCTTTCTTATGGTTTCATCCGCTTTTTGTGTTGACTTTTCCACGAAAAACTATTACTATAAAACTATCTTGAAACAGATAATCCTAAGGAGGTTTTTTATCATGAAAACAGTACAGATTTCCCTTAACTCGATCGACAAGGTAAAGTCCTTCGTCAATGCAATTACGCAGTATGAATATGATTTTGACCTGATCTCTGGCAGATACGTCATCGATGCAAAGTCCATCATGGGTATCTTCAGTTTAGATTTATCCAAGCCTATCGACCTTGCAATCCATGCAGAGAACAACATGGACGAGATTATGGAGACTTTAAAGCCATACTTAATCTAATTCATACATAACAGGGGTACACGCCGCGGGATTTCCCGCGGCTGTTTTTTTATGCAACAGGAAACTTCGTTCCTGTTACACAAAAACGTGCCGCTTTGATGCGCACCCCGCGGTGCGGTAACTAATGCTTTGCATACCGCTCGGGCGCGCAAGTGTGCGGCAAGCGCACACTTTTTCTGCACATCGAAGCGCATCTACGCCTCGATGTGAATCACCTCCACCGTATCGATGGCTTCCTGCATCAGTGCATCGATCTTCTCGGAAAGTTTTCTCTCATCATTGTGAATCACGTTTAAGCTCGGCTTTGTCACCGGGTGCTTTGCCACAAAAATCGTACAACAGTCCTCATAAGGAAGGATGGATGTCTCATAAGCGTCGATCTTCTCCGAGATCTCCACGATCTCCTGCTTGTCAAATCCGATCAGCGGACGGTAAACCGGCATCGTGCATACCTCATTGGTTGCCGCGAGCGACTGCATGGTCTGGCTCGCCACCTGTCCGATACTCTCCCCCGTAATCAGTCCGAGACACTTGTTCTCTTTTGCAAAATGCTCCGCCAGCTTCATCATGTAGCGCCGCATGATAATCGTCAGTTCCTCATGCGGACACTGCTCGTAAATATATAACTGGATATCCGTAAAATTGACCACATGCAGATTGATCGGTCCGGTATATTTGGAAATGATCTTTGCCAGATCCACGACCTTCTGCTTGGCGCGCTCCGACGTATAAGGCGGCGCATGGAAATAGGTTGCATCGATGGTAACACCGCGCTTTGCAATCATGTAGCCTGCCACCGGGCTGTCGATTCCGCCGGATAAGAGCAGCATGGCTTTTCCGTTTGTTCCGACCGGCATACCGCCCGGTCCCGGAATGACCGTCGAGTACACATTGATCTGGTTGCGGATCTCGATATTCAGCATCACCTGCGGCTTGTGGACATCCACGCTCGTCTCCGGGAACGCCTCTAAGATCCGCTCGCCCATCTGGGCATTGATCTCCATCGACTCCAGCGGGTAATTCTTTCTCGCACGGCGCGCATTGACCTTGAACGTAAAATGCTTGTCCGGGTATACCTCGTCGATATAGCGGATGACTTCCCCCGCCAGCGCATCAAAGCCCTCGTCCTCCAACAGCACGACCGGACAGATTCCCACGATGCCAAACACATGCTGCAGTGCTTCCACAGCCCCGTCGTAATCGTATTCACCCTCCATCTCGACGTAGATTCTGCCCTGCTCCTTGCGGATATGGAACGTGCCGTCCACCTTCTTTAAGGCATGATTCATCTGGCTCACCAGCGCATCCTCAAACAGATAACGGTTCTTCCCCTTGATGGCAATCTCTGCATATTTAATCAAAAATGCTTTATATGTCATGGCTCTCTCCTTTACTTTCTGGTGAACTTTCTGCGGAACGGAATGATCTCTTTCATTTTTTCGACCGCGTAATCCACTTCTTCTTCCGTTGTGTTGACACAGAAGCTGATCCGGATCGTGGACTCTAACTTCTGCTTCTGCAGACCGATTCCCTGTAAGGTGCGGCTCGGCGCAGGCTTATTGGACGAGCAGGCGCTTCCCGCCGACACATAAATGCCGTATTCTTCCAGAGAATGAAGCATCACTTCACTTCGCACATCCTCGATCGTGATACTCACAATCTGCGGTGCAGAGTCCCGTCCCGTTCTGCCGTTTACCGTCACTCCCGGGATCTGTGTCACCTCATCGATGAATCTCTGCTTGATCTCATACATATGATCGATCTTCGCGTCAAAGTTCTCATAGATTTCCGCCGCTGCCTCTCCGAGTGCAGCCACGCCCGGAACATTCTCCGTACCGGAGCGCATTCCCTTCTGCTGACCACCGCCGTAGATGATCGGTTTTACCTTTACCTTGTCGCGGATATATAAAAATCCGGTTCCCTTCGGCGCGTGGATCTTGTGTCCGCTCACCGAGAGCAGATCAATCCCCATCTTTTTCGGGCAGATGCGGAATTTGCCGTACGCCTGAATCGCATCCACATGAAACAGCGTGTCCGGATTCTTCGCCTTGATGACCTTCGCTGCTTCCTCGATGGGTTCAACCGCACCGATCTCGTTGTTCACCATCATAATGGACACCAGCACCGTGTCTTCCCGCACTGCATCCCGCAGTTCCTCCAGCGAAATGATACCGTCATGGTCCACAGACAATTCCGTGATCTCATAGCCAAGTTCTTTTAAGTAGGCAAGCGGCGCCTGTACCGACGCATGCTCAATCGACGTCGTGATGATATGCTTTCCCTGGCGCTTGTTTGCCAGCGCTCCGCCGATCAGCGCCATATTGTTCGACTCCGTGCCGCCCGACGTAAAGACGATCTCCTTCTCGTCGCAGCGGAGCGTCTTCGCAATCTGCTCTTTTGCTTCTTTAATATAGTCCTCCGCCGTCTTTCCCATATTGTGCAGGGAGGACGGATTGCCATAATCTTCCGTTAAGATCTGCACCATCTTGTTTTTGGCGCGCTCACTGCACCGGGTGGTGGCAGAATTATCCAAATATGCTTCCATCTGTTTTAAAACCATGCCTTTCTAACAAACGCCGGTGCAGAATCACGGCTGATCCCGCTCTTCTTTCGCTTCCGACACACTCTCGATATGATACATCAGAATGGAAAGGGTTGCAAGTCCCGCCGTCTCCGTGCGCAAAATTCTTTTTCCGAGGGACACCAGATGCATTCCCTCCTCTTTTGCAAGCGCAATCTCCGACGGATCGAATCCGCCCTCCGGTCCGATAAAAATGCCGACACTCTGCCCCGGCGCAATCCGCTCCATCACTTCCCTTGTGGCCGCCATGCCGCGCTCGTTCTCATACGGCAGCAACACCACGTCGAGCTCTCCCGCCAGTGCGACTGCCTCCCGGTAATTCACCGTTTCTCTCACCACCGGAATTCTGCTGCGCTTTGACTGCTTTGCCGCGCTCTTTGCAATCTCCTGCCAGCGCGCTGTCTTTGCCGCCGCTTTTTTTGCATCCAGCTTTACGACACAGTTCTTCATCGCCACAGGGATCACCTCCGCGGCGCCAAGCTCCACTGCCTTCTGAATGATGAGCTCCATCTTGTCGCTCTTCGGAAGTCCCTGAAACAGACAGATCCGGCAGGGCAGTTCCGTATCTAAAGCCGTCTCCTCCGTGATGCGCACCTCCACCACGTTCTCTGCAATCCGATCAATCGTGCCGAAGAAATTCCTGCCGGATGTACTGCTGATGCGCACTTTTTCCCCGCATTTCATGCGCAGGACATTGCGGATGTGATTTACATCGCTTCCTTCAATCATCACCAGATCAATTGCTATCTGCTCATCTTCCACAAAAAACTGATACATAAACTCCTCATTTCCGGGCTGCCTGCCATTTCTTCGGATCGTCTTTCCTTTTTTTCGGATCGTCTTTCCTTTTTTTCGGATCGTCTTTCCTTTTTTTCGGATCGTCTTTCCTTTTTTTCGGATCGTCTTTCCCTATTCCGGCTTTCTCGCCGTGATGTTCACCCACTCGCCCTGATGATTGATCTCCACCACCGTAAGTCCGGCCGCTTCGATCGCTTCTTTTACCGCGTTCTCCTTGAAATCAATGATGCCCGAGGTGATAAAATAGCCGCCTTTTTTCAAGCGCGCCGGGATCACCGGTGCCATCGGAATAATGACGTCTGCCAGAATGTTGGCAACCACAATGTCGTATTCCTCTGTGCCGACTTTCTCCTGCAGTGCCGCATCATCGATCAGATTGCCGACATAAAATGTGCCGAGCGCCGCGTCCAGATGGTTCACCGCCATATTCTCATGTGTGGAGGTCATGCAGTCCGGATCGAGATCCGTTCCGACTACCGCGGACGCGCCAAGCTTCAACGCCACAATCGATAAAATGCCGCTTCCGCAGCCGACGTCTAATACCTTCGGCGTGCGGTTTTCCGGTGTGTACGCATCATTCCCGCGGATATACTTTAACAGCTGGCGGATGCACAGCTGCGTCGTCTCATGCTTGCCGGTTCCAAACGACACGCCCGGATCAATCTCGATTAAAAATTTGTCGGCATCCTCCGGCTTTAATTCCTCCCAGGTCGGTTTGATCAGGATGTCATCAATATAGAAGGAACTGAAGAATTTCTTCCAGTTATTGATCCAGTCCAGATCCTCCGTCTGGTCGGAGGTGATCACGCCGCTTCCGACATCCACGACTTTTCTTAAGTCCTCCAACGCCTCTTTTACCTGCTTTAACAGTTCGGTGCGGTCCTCGCCGTCATCCTCGAGATAAAAGCTGACGTGGCTCACACCGTCATCCGGCGGAAGCTCCGGCAGAAAATCGATGAACATATCCGCCTGATCTTCCTTGGACAATGGAATATTGTCCTCAATCTCCACTCCCTCAATGCCGAGGTCGGCTAACATCGCGCTCATGTAGTCCTCCGCCGCCGTCGTTGTCTCTATCGTGTATTTATTCCATTTCATATGCGTTCTTCCTTCCCTTACGATTCCGTTCCTAAAAATCGTTATTTATCTTATCATACAATCGCATATCTTGCAAACGATGTTCCGCCCCGCTCTCCGCTTACACAAAAGACGGGCTGCGGCACCTCTTTTGCGCCGGACAGCCCGTCCTTATTTCTTCTTACAATACCTTTGATAAAAACTCCTGCAGTCTCTGGCTCTTTGGATTGCCAAAAATCTCCTGCGGGGTTCCCTCCTCCTGGATCACGCCGTCGTTGATGAACATCACGCGGTTCGCAACTTCTCTGGCAAATCCCATCTCATGCGTCACGACCACCATCGTCATGCCGTCCTCCGCCAGTTCCTGCATCACGGCGAGCACCTCGCCGACCATCTCCGGATCAAGCGCCGAGGTCGGCTCATCAAACAGGATGATGTCCGGGTCCATCGCCAGCGACCGCACGATGGCAATGCGCTGCTTCTGTCCGCCGGAAAGCTGCGCGGGATACGCGCCCGCCTTATCCGCCAGTCCGATGCGCTTTAACAGCTCCATCGCGCGCGTATTCGCTTCCTCTTTTGTCATCTTGCCGAGTTTTACCGGGGCAAGCATGATATTTTCCAGAATCGTCATGTTCGGAAACAGATTAAACTGCTGAAACACCATGCCGATCTTCTCCCGGACATGATTGATGTCCACCGACGGGTCCGTCAGATCGGTTCCCTCAAACAGCACATGCCCCGCCGTCGGAATCTCCAGCAGATTTAAGGAGCGCAAAAACGTGGATTTACCGCAGCCGGACGGTCCGATCAGCGCCAGCACATCGCCCTTTTTGATCGTCGTCGAGATTCCTTTTAACACTTCATGACCGTCAAAAGACTTGTGAAGCTCTTTTACTTCCAGAATTACCGTATTATCGCTCATTGCTTCTCAATCTCCTTTCCAACAGTCCGACTGCCTTGCTCAGTCCCATAACAATCAGGAAATAAATGACCGCGACCGCAATTAACGGCATGAACGCCTCGTACGTCACGCTTCGGATGATGTCTCCGCCCTTGGTCAGATCCATCAGCCCGATGTAACCGCTGATCGAAGTCTCCTTCAACAGACTGATAAACTCATTGCAGAGTGCCGGCAGAATATTTTTGACTGCCTGCGGCAGGATGATGCTTAGCATCGTCTGCTTATAATTTAGCCCGAGGCTTCTTCCCGCCTCAAACTGTCCGATGTCCACAGCCATAATGCCGGACCGGACGATTTCTGCCACATAGGCCGCCGAGTTCAGTCCGAACGCAACGACTGCCACGAACATTTTTCCGGTATTGACACTCTGGAAAATGACATAATAAATAATCAGAAGCTGAATCATGACCGGCGTACCGCGCACAACGGCAAGGTATGCCTTGCAGAGCGCATTTAAGATCGTAAGCCCGCCGTTTCTGTCGTGGTTGGTTCTTACAATCGCGATCAAAAATCCAAACACAATACCGATCATTACCGCAAACACGGTGATGATGAGCGTATTTAAAAGTCCCTTTAACAAATAGGTATATCGGCTGTCCTTGATAAAGTTATCATAAAACTTCTCGCCGATCCCGGTCTTCTCCGCTGTGACAGATGTATCTCTCACGATGATGACCTGTTTGGATTTTGCATAGGTATCCGTGAAGTTCACATTCTTTTTGCGCTCCTCCGTCACCGTAAAACCGGACGCACCGATGTCGACTTTTCCGGTGGACACCGCAGGAATCACGGAATCAAACGCCATGTCCTCGATCTTCAACTCCATGCCGAGTTTGTCGCAGACCGCCTGCATAATATCCATGTCGATTCCGGTGATCTTTCCCTCTTCGTAGTATTCATACGGCGGGAACTCCGCATTCGTGCCAACGGTAAGCGTACCGTTCGTGCGTTCCACATCCAGAATTTCATACGGATACTTTCCGATCTCCTCATCCGTGCCGGTATAATTCTTCGCAATATTGTCGAGAACACCCTCGTCCTTCAGCTCGCGCAGCGCCTCATTGACCTGATCCACAAGCGCCTCGTTGCCCTTTGCGATTACGAACGCATAGTCCTCCTCAACAAAGTTCTCCTCGAGAATTTTAAGCCCTTCGTTCTGCTCCACAAATGCCAGAGCCGGCAATTCATCAATAATCACACAGTCTAACTTTCCCTGCTTTAATGCCTGCACGGCATCCGCGCCCTTATTGTAGCGCTCCACCACCGTGCCCGAGCCGTCCGTCTCATAGTCGCTGACCATGATATCTCCGGTCGTGCCGAGCTGTACACCGATATGCTTTCCCGGAAGATCCGCAACCGACGCGACAGAACCGTCGCCGGATGCCTGTCCCGCCTCCGTGTCGCTGCCTCCCGCCGTCGCCGCGGCAACCTGCGTGCCGTAGCCTAACAGCGTCGAAAAAAAGACCGCTCCAGCAAGCAGTATGCCGGATAATTTGATTGCTGTGTTTTTCATCGTACTATCTACCTCATGCTTCCTTATCTCTTACATAGATACTGCATAAATATACATCCGGCAGTCAGTATAACACAGAACGCCCTGCTTGGGAAGAGATTCATTCAATCTCGCAGATCCGGTAGAGATAACTTCTTCCCTGCTTTCCGATCCGCTCCACAATCAAAAGATCCGTCAGAATCAGGAGCACCGTCTGTGCCAGCTGCACCGGAATCTTCGCGCATGCCGCGAAATCCTTCGCGGTAAACTCCTCCGGAATCTCATAGGGGATGAACTGCATGTAGTCCTCCCTCCGGTCCACACGCACTTCCTCCACGAAGGTAAGCGGTATCCGGTCGAAGCGGTCGCTTCCCTTCTTTTTGTCCCGGCTCCAGCCGTTTAACAGACGGTATTCCTCCATGTCAATGAGATCCAGACGTAATCTCAGATTCGGATCTTTCAGAAACGGCCGGATCTTATACAATTCGATAAATGCCTGGTATGCATTTCCCTTCTTGGGCGATTTGCGCCCGGGGGAGATCTCCCCCGTCTCCTCATCCATCCAGTGAAGCCACTTCACATGCGGAATCGGATAGACGATGGTCACCGGGTATAACGGCAGAAATGCGGCAAGTTTCCGCCGCATATTCTGGAACGACCGCGTCTGAATCTCGATCACTGCCTCCCCGTCAAAAATATCCGCAACAAAATTCTCAATCGGGATCTCATGCATATCCTCATCCGGTGCATAATAATTCTTGAGCACTGCATGTACCGTCTTCTCCGAGAGCGTGCCGATTCCAAGCCTCTGCCGCTCGATTCCGATGACTCTGCCCCTGGCACGCTCAAAACGTTCTGTATCAATGCACATATCTCATCCTCGCTGCTGTGCTTTTTCCGGAATGACCCGCCGCTTATTTCGGGTGCTTCATATCCTTTAAGATATCAAAGCAGTCAAACGTGCGGAAATAGTCCTCCGGT
This sequence comes from uncultured Lachnospiraceae bacterium, assembly GCA_902781225.1. Lineage (GTDB taxonomy): Bacteria > Bacillota > Clostridia > Lachnospirales > Lachnospiraceae > Roseburia. The sequence goes on from CACZIN010000039.1 coordinate 16,086, forward strand.
GTCTCGGCACGGCGGATCAGCTGTGTCGATCCGTCTTCCTTAAGCAGCACCTCCGCTGATTTTAATTTTCCGTTATAGTTGTATCCCATGGAAAAGCCATGCGCACCGGTGTCATGAATGACCAGAAGATCTCCCATATCGATCTTCGGCAGCATCCGGTCAATCGCAAACTTATCGCAGTTCTCGCAAAGGGAGCCTGTCACATCATACTTGTGGTCGCAAGGCGCATCCTCCTTGCCCATCACCGTAATATGGTGATATGCCCCATAGATTGCCGGGCGCATCAGGTTCACGGCACACGCGTCCACACCGATGTACTCCTTATGGGTATGCTTCTCATGGATGGCCGTCGTCACCAGGCAGCCGTACGGTCCCAGCATAAAACGCCCCATCTCCGTGTAGATTGCGACATCGCCAAGTCCCGCCGGAACTAAGATCTCCTCGTATGCCACCCGGACGCCCTCTCCGATGACGCGGATGTCGTTCGGCGTCTGATCCGGTGTGTACGGAATACCGACACCGCCGGAGAGATTGATAAAGCGGATATCGCATCCCGTCTTATCGCGCAGTTCCACAACCAGCTCAAACAGTTCTCTCGCAAGCTTCGGGTAATATTCGTTTGTCACGGTATTGCTGGCAAGAAACGCATGTACGCCAAAATGCTTGGCACCCTTCTCCTTTAAGATCTTGAATCCCTCAATGATCTGCTCGTGGGTAAAACCGTACTTTGCATCGCCCGGATTATCCATGATGCCGTTGCTCATCTTAAAGACGCCGCCCGGATTGTACCGGCAGCTGATCGTCTCCGGGATCTTGCCGATCGTTTTCTCCAGAAAATCAATGTGTGTAAAATCGTCGAGGTTGATGATTGCGCCGAGCTCATTGGCAAACGCAAATTCCTCCGCCGGCGTATCGTTGGACGAAAACATGATGTGTTTTCCGTCAAACCCCTGGGAATCGGCAAGCATCAGCTCTGTCAGCGACGCACAGTCGCATCCGCAGTCATATTCTTTTAAAATGTCAAGAATGAACGGGTTCGGTGTTGCCTTTACCGCAAAATACTCCCGGAATCCCGGATTCCATGCAAACGCTTCCTTCACTGCCTTCGCATTTTCGCGGATTCCTTTTTCATCGTAGAGGTGAAACGGAGTTGGATACTTTTTTACAATTTCCTCTAACTGTTCTTTGGTTACAAATGGTTTCTTCTTCATACGGTTCTTCCTTTCTTCCTAGAATACGACTTGTATCAAAAACATATAAAGTGCCGTTCCGACACCAATGCTGAGCAGATTGTTGCGCTTCCATACATGAAGCACGATGACCGCCGCCACGGCGATAAATTCCGGCAGGCCGAAGGGTGCCGCAAGCACCGACACATTTTTCAGGCAGTAGATCACCAGCATTCCGATGACCGCCGGGGGAAGCACTCTCCCCAGATACCGGATGATCGGCGGAATCTCTTTTCCTTTCGGGAAAAACAGAAACGGAATCAGCCTGGTAAAAAATATCGTTCCCGCCACGGTAAATATGATCGCAAGCGATCTTCCAACACTTACTGGCATTCCGGCTCGCCTCCTTCCTTTCCGTCCTCCGGATTCTTTTGATCGAATACTTTTTTGCAGGAAAGCAGGATGATCATGACGCATATCATGGTCGGAAGGATAAAATTGTCCGCCCCGAACACCAGTCTGCACACCAGTCCGCACACCAGCCCGATCACCACGCTCGGACGGTTCTGCTTCTCCATCCACTGTTCCACCATGATTACCACAAACAATGCTGTCATCGCAAAGTCAATGCCCTCCGTGGAGAACGGAAGCACATTTCCAAGCAGGGCGCCGATGCCGGAACCGATGATCCAGTAGCTCTGGTCGAGCACGGCAATCGCAAATAAGAACTGCTCTTCCTTCACGTCCTTCGGCACCTTTGTGACAAAGAAAAGCGAGTAGGTCTCATCCGTCAGGGAAAAGATCATGTAAAGCCGCTTTTTCCCCATCTTAGAAAATAGTTCCAACAGTGACAGTCCATAAAAAATATGGCGGATATTCACCATAAATTCCATGAAAATCACATTGAAAAGGCTGACGCCCGGCGCGAAGAAGTTGACTGCCAGATACTGTCCGCTGCCCGCATAGATCACCAGACTCATGAGCATCGCCCACAAGAAGTTGTAGCCTTTTTCCTGTATCATTACTCCGAACGCCATTCCGATAAACAGATAGCCGGTGAGCACCGGTACCGTGTAGGGAAATGCTGCCCGAAATGCACGTAAATATGTTCCTTTCTGTTCGACTTGCTTGGTTTTCATTTTTTTCTTTCCTAATCCCGTAAATTATGCTATACTTTTTCTAGTTATACATTCAGTGAAGTTGTTTTCAAGGGAGTTACCAATGAGTATTACGATCTTAAATTATCACGATCAGGCATTTGTGGATCAGATCAACGCTTCGGCGGCTGCCCGCGCCGAAGCGGAGAGAGCTGCCGCCGAAGCTGCCAAAGCACAGGCTGCGGGATCTGACTTTTCTTCTGTTTTAACGAATGCCACCGACGCCTACTCCGGTAGCACAACCTGCTCCGAAGACCTTTCCGCCATCTTTGACGAGGCGGCAAACACCTACGGCGTCTCCTCCACTCTTTTAAAATCAATCGCAAGAGCAGAATCTAATTTTAATACAAGCGCTGTCAGCAGCGCCGGTGCCGTCGGTATCATGCAGCTGATGCCTGCCACCGCAGCATCTCTCGGTGTCACAGATTCCTACGACGCCTACCAGAATATCATGGGCGGTGCGAATCTGATCTCCCAGCTGCTTGCCAAGTACAACGGCGATACCTCTCTTGCGCTTGCGGCATACAACGCCGGCAGTGCAAATGTCGATAAATACGGCGGTATTCCACCGTTTAGCGAGACACAGAATTATGTCCAGAAAGTTCTCTCCTATATGGGAAGCGATACGAACACCGTGGCATCCGCATCCACCGCGGAGACTTCCGAAGATGTTGCAGCGACGATAAGCAATTTTATCGCGGCAAACAACATCAGCCAGGACACGGTAGAGAAGCTGCTTACACTTCTTGAAGTGTTAAACGCTTAACAATTACATTTCATACAACAGTAACACATGAGAATCCTGCCTGCAGGATTCTTTTTTTGTGTAACAGGAAACTTCGTTCCTATTACACAATATCATCCTTCTGCCTGCGTCCCTGTGATCGCCTCGATCTGCTCTTCCAGATAGCCGTTGAACTCCGTCATAAAACGGCTCACCGTCCTCACATCCTCGACGGAATAGCGCGCCAGAAATTCCATATCGCGCTTCTCCCATCGCTGATGCCGCTTCGCATGCTCATCAAACAAAAGTCTGCCCTGATCCGTGAGCTTGAAATATACTTCTTTTTTGTTCGTCTCCAGCGTATATTTTTCGATCAGCCCTTTGGCAAGAAGCTTCTTGGTCATCTTGCTGATCGCGCCGCGCGTCATCCCCATGTGCTCCGCCACCTTCGTGACGTTCGGCAGTTCCAGTCTTCCGATATAGTCGATACAGTGTGTCTCCGAATAGCCGTATTCATCCAGACACTGGTTTTCCGTCAGTTTGGAAAGCATATCCTGCCGCTCCAGCATGAGCGCGATTTCTTTTAACAGCTCTTCCCGATCTTTCATGCAGACTCTTCCTTTTTATAACATGGTATTTTGTTCCCAGTTCCTACTGTATCTCATTATTGTTTCCGTGTCAACAATATATTTCTTTTACCTGCCGCTGATGATGCCGTAGCACTCCGGGCGTCTGTCGCGGAACAGCCCCCACTCCAGCCGTCTGGCATCCAGCTCGTCCAGGTCATATTCCTGCACCAGTATCTCTTCCTCGTCGCGCCCTGCCTCCGCCAGAATTTCTCCGGTCTCATCGGTCAGGAAAGATGATCCGTAAAAAACGAGCGCCGAACGCTGTCCGCCGTTTTCCTCGCAGGGTTCTACCGTCTCCTCCCCGATCCGGTTTGCCGCAACAACGGGCATCAGATTGGCTGCCGCATGTCCCTGCATGCAGCGTCTCCAGTGCGGCATACTGTCGCACTCTAAGATCGGTTCCGATCCGATCGCCGTCGGATAAAAAAGCAGTTCCGCCCCCGCAAGCGCCATGCAGCGCGCGCTCTCCGGGAACCACTGATCCCAGCAGATTCCCACGCCGATTCTGCCGTAGCGCGTAGAAAATACCTGAAACCCGGTATCCCCCGGCGTAAAATAGAACTTTTCCTGATAATAGTGATCGTCCGGGATATGTGTCTTGCGGTAAACGCCGAGCACCGTTCCGTCCGCGTCGATACAGGCGATGGAATTATACAGGTTGTTCACATCCCGCTCATAAAAGCTGATCGGGAGCACCACGCCAAGCTCCGCGGCAAGCCGCATGCCCATGCGCACCGCATCGTTCTCCATCACAGGCCTTGCATAATGATAGAAGTCATACCGGCGCTGCTGGCAAAAATATTCCCGCTCAAAAAGTTCCGGCAGAAGGATCACGTTTGCTCCCTCTGCCGCCGCCTTTCGCACCATGGCTTCCGCCTTTTTTAAATTGTCCTCCACAGATGCCGCACAGCGCATCTGAATTGCCGCCACTTTCACTCTGTTCATGCTCTTTTCCTCTTATTGTCTCTGTCTTCTTTACCGCGCTGCATTTTGCTGCTGCGTTGCTGCGTTTTCGCTGCTGCGTTTTCGCTGCTGCGTTTTTTGCCGCTGCATTTTTGTAGCTGCATTTTGCTGCTGCCACACTTTTACCGCAGTTCCTCTTTTGACACGCTCACTTTTTTTGCCGCCGGGATCTGCTGTGTAATACAGTGGATATTCCCGCCGCCGACTAAAATTGCACGCGCCTGCACCGGGATAACCTTCCTTCCCGGATTCCACTGTGCAAGCAGTGCGGCCGCGCGCCTGTCGCTCTCCTCATTCTCCCCGCCGAACGCCGGAAGGATGACTGCCTCATTAGAAAAATAAAAGTTCACGTAGGATGCCGCAAGGCGCTCTCCCGCCTCTCGCTCATCCTCCCCCTCGGCAAACGAATACCCTGCCAGTTCTTCCTCTGTAATGCAGACCGGATGATCGGGAACCGGAAGCTTGTGAATGACAAGCTTTCTCCCGCGCGCATCCGTCTCGCCCTCCAGATACGCAAGCGTCTGCTGTGATAGCGGATACTGCGGATCCGTTTCATCGTCCGTCCAGGCAAGCACCACCTCGCCCGGGCGCAAGAACGCGCAGACGTTATCCACATGCTCGTTCGTCTCATCCTGATAGATTCCACGCGGAAGCCACAGCACTTTTTCTATGCCAAGATAAGTTCTAAGCTTCTCCTCGATCTCCTCACGCGTAAGCTCCGGATTGCGCCCTGCACTCAAAAGGCACGTCTCCGTCACCAGAAGCGTTCCCTCGCCGTCGCTATGAAGCGATCCGCCCTCCAGCACAAACGGGGCAGCATCGTAACACGCATAGCCGAACTTTGCGGAAAACGCCTTCGCAAACGCATCGTCCAACGCCCAGGATGCATACAGTCCGTCCACCGCACCGCCCCAGGCGTTAAATGACCAGTTCACTGCCCGCACCCTGCCGGCGCCGTCTTTCACAAAAGTCGGCGCCACATCCCTTGCCCAGGCATCGTCTGTCTCCATCTCAAAGACCGTCACCCGCTTTTTCCAAGGCGCATCCTCTCCGGTCAGCATCTCTCTTGCCGAATCAATGTCATCCCGCCCTGCTGCCACATACACATTTTCACTCTGTGCAATCACAGCAATCACATCCCGGAATGCAATCCGCGCATCGCGTGCGCCGTAAATCCAGGAACCCGGACGCGATGGCCAGATCAGAATACAGCCGTCATGCGGTTCGTACTCCCCCGGCATAAAAAATCCGTCCGCCTGCGGCGTTGTCATTCTCTCTTTTGGGTCTTCTGCACACTTTTGCATCTTTTTCTCCATTCCCTCTACCATCTTCCAGGTCATCTTCCCTTGTCCTGGATGTCTTCCAAAGCCGGTTATGACAGCCGCCCCTTGAAATCTTCATAGCCGAACTGCTTTAACATCTCAACCTCCCCGTCCTCCAGGAGAAGCGCGATCGACGGAAGCGGAATTCCATTAAAGGTATTATTCTTCACCATCGAGTAGATTGCCATATCCTCAAACACCAGACGGTCGCCGATCTGAATCTCGTGCGCAAAACTGTAATCCCCGATGACATCCCCCGCCAGACAGGTAATCGAGGACAGCCGGTAGGTGTATTTCTGTTCCCCCGCCGCAAATCCGTCCCGAAGCGGCGGACGATACGGCATCTCGAGAACGTCCGGCATATGACACGCCGCGGACGCATCCAGAATCAAAATATCCATCCCGTTGTGTACAATATCGCACACCTCCGTCACCAGATATCCCGCATTTAAGGCAACCGCCTCGCCTGGCTCCAGATACACGGCAAGTCCGTAGTTCTCCCTGATATAGCCGATGAGCTTCTTTAAGCGCCCTATCTGGTACCCCGGTCTGGTGATATGATGTCCTCCGCCCAGATTCAGCCACCGGATCTGTTTTAGATAAGAAGCAAACTGCTCCTCAAACGCATCAAACGTACGTTCCAGATCATCCGCGTCCTGCTCGCAGAGCGTGTGAAAATGAAGTCCCTCCACATCCTCCGGCAGTTCATAGCTTCCATCTTCCTGCCGTCTCATGCCAAGTCCGGCAAGCCCTTCCTCAAACGCTGCTTTTGTCATGCCGAGTCTCGAACCGGGAGCGCAGGGATCATAGATCGCATGTCCCTCCTGCGTAGAATACTCCGGATTGATCCGAAGTCCGATGCTGACACGGTGACTTGTATCACTGACAGCATTCCGCGCCGCCACCTTCTCCCTGTGTCTGCCATACTGCGCAAAGGAATTAAAAATCACATGGTCGCAGAGCGTGACCAGTTCCTCCATATCGCTGTCCTTGTACGCCGGCGCAAACACATGGTTCTCACGCCCCATCTCCTCTGCGCCGAGACGCGCCTCGTAGAGTCCGCTCGCTGTCGTGCCGCTGATGTATTGTCCGATCAACGGATAGAGCGCATATGTGGAAAACGCTTTCTGCGCCAGCAGGACATGGCATCCCGTGTCCTGCTCCAGATTATGTAATATTGTTAAATTCTCTTTTAATTTTTTCCGATCCACCACATAGCATGGGGTCGGAAGTTCACTCCACTTCATTGCTCTCGTCTCTCCCTGTCCGGCTCTTTTTACGAACGGCTACGCTACCGTCTTCGGGTTCTCATCGACAACCCACGGCAATCCGTACTGGTTCAGCATATCCATAAACGGATCCGGATCAAACTCCTCGATATTGAATACACCGTCCTTATCCCACACCTTATCTACCACGAGCGCTGCACCGATCATTGCCGGAACTCCTGTTGTGTAGGAGATCGCCTGTGAGCCAACCTCCCTGTAGCACTCCTGGTGATCGCAGACGTTGTAGATATAGATCGTCTTTTCCTTGCCGTCCTTCTTGCCGGTAAAAATACAGCCGATGTTCGTCTTGCCGACGGTTCTCGGTCCCAGTGACGCCGGGTCCGGAAGCAAAGCCTTTAAGAACTGGATCGGCACGATCTCTCTTCCCTCATACTGGATCGGGGAAGTGGAGAGCATTCCGACATCCTCCAGACACTGCATATGGGTCAGATAGCTCTGACCGAAGGTCATGAAGAAACGGATGCGCTTGACTCCCGGCACATTCTTTGCCAGAGACTCGATCTCCTCGTGATGAAGCAGATACATGTCTTTCTCTCCAACCTGTGGGAAATTATATTCTCTTTTAATTTCCATCGGTTTTGTCTCTACCCAATGTCCGTCCTCCCAGTAGGAGCCGTTTGCGGACACCTCGCGGAGGTTGATCTCCGGGTTGAAATTGGTGGCAAACGGATAACCGTGGTCTCCACCGTTGCAGTCTAAGATATCGATGTACTCGATCTCATCGAAATAATGCTTCAGCGCATAGGCGGTAAACACGCTCGTCACGCCCGGGTCAAAGCCGCTGCCAAGAAGCGCCGTGATGCCGGCATCCGCAAAGCGTTTCTGATATGCCCACTGCCAGGAATAATCGAAGTACGCGGTAAAGCCCACCTCCTTGCAGCGCTTCTCATAAATCGCACGCCACGCCGGATCGTCGGTATCTTCCGGTTCGTAGTTCGCGGTATCGATGTAGTCCACCTTGCATGCCAGGCAGGCATCCATAATCGTCAGATCCTGGTAAGGCAGCGCCACATTTAACACAGCATCCGGCTTGTAATCGCGGATCAGAGCAATCAGTTCGTCCACATTATCCGCATCCACCTTCGCTGTCGTGATCACTGTATCCGTCGTTCCCTGCAGCTTTTCCTTTAACGCGTCACATTTTTCTTTTGTGCGGCTTGCAATGCAGATCTCTGAAAAAGTCTTACTGTTCTGGCAGCATTTGTGAATTGCCACCCCTGCTACTCCGCCACATCCGATAATCAATAATCTTCCCATCTACTTATCCTCTCATTCTGCCGTCCTGCGGCTGTATTTTCTATTTTTATTTATATCATTCTGCCAACGGATGACCGAACGCTCCGCTGACTGTCCCGTCAGGGTCCGTTCTGTCCCGCATCTACCTTCTGCCTTCCTCTTCCTCAAGCATATCCTCAACATATTTTGGCAGCATAAACGCACCTTTATGAAGATTGGTCGTATAATACCAGGTCTTGATCCCGCGCGCTTTCCAGCGCTCCACATTCAGATCCGTCAGCGGGTGATATTTTTTTGACGCAAATCCGAACAGCCAGTACCCGGAGGAACAGGTCGGAATGTGCGCCTGATACACACGGCTGATCGGGAAACTGTGACTCGCCTTGCGGTGCATCACGCGGCAGGATTCCTCATCCTCGTCATAAAAAGGACTGCCGTGCTGGTAGACCATAATGCCGTCCTCTTTTAATGCGCGGTAACAGTTTCCGTAAAATTCCTTGGTAAACAATCCCGCCGTATGCCCGAGCGGATCGATCGCATCATTGATGATCAGATCGTAGGCATCATGCTTTGTGCGCAGAAAGCGCAGTCCATCCTCGTAATAGATATTGACGCGCGGATCTTCCAGCCCGCAGGCGTTGTCCGGGAAAAACTTCCTGCACACATCCACGAACGTCCGGTCGGATTCCACGACGTCGATCTGCTCGATCTCTTCATAATAGGAAAGTTCTCTCGCCACACCGCCGTCTCCGCCACCGATGACCAGCACTTTTTTCACATGCGGATGCACCGCCATCGGCACATGCACAATCATCTCATCGTAGATGAACTCATCCTTTTCCGAGAAGACGATGCTGCCGTCGGAGCTTAAAAATCTCCCGAATTCCTTGGATTCAAACACGTCAATCCTCTGAAAATCCGTCTGCTCCCCGAACAGCTGCTTCTCCACTTTGACCGACACCTTCACATGATCGGTCTGATTATCCGAAAACCATAACTCCACGCTCTCTTCCACCTTCCCCAGACCGTATTCCACGGTCTGCTGCTTCCTTACGCCGGTTCTTCCTGACTGTATGCTCCTCCCGACTGTATACTTATCCCGGCTGTATGCTCTTCCCTAAGAGCTATTCTTCCGGCGGTGTTATTTCCACACCTGCCGGTCATCCACCAGAACATTTAAGTGCTCCACCGCCGGATCTTCCGTTCCCTGCATGGAGCAGCCCTTCTCCTTGGCATAGATGATATATTCGATGATCTCCGGCGTAATCATCTCACCCGGCGCGAGAATCGGAATTCCCGGCGGATAACACATCACAAACTCTCCGCAGATCTTTCCTGCCGTCTCCCGGATCGGCATGCATTTTTTCTCTGCGTAAAAAGCCGCCTGCGGTGAGACAAGAACGGTCGGATTTATATATTCTGTATTTAACATCTGTGCAGGGTCCTTGGAATACAAGCGTTTGACGTCTGCCAGTGCTCCCACCAGCCGCTCGATATCCTGGATGCGGTCGCCAATTGAAATGTAGGCTAAGATGTTGGCAATGTCCCCCAGTTCGATCTGGATATCGTACTCATCCCGCAGCAGATCATAGACCTCGATTCCTGCCAGACCGATTCCTCGCGTGTAGACCGAGAGCTTCGTCACATCAAAGTCATAGACGCTTCCGCCGTTTACCATATCTTTGCCGTAGGCGTAATATCCGCCGATGTCGTTGATCTCCGCCCTGGCGTATTCCGCCATCTCCGCCACTTTGCGGAACGATTCCCTTCCGCGCAGCGCCAGATTTCTCCGCGAGATGTCGAGACTTGACATCAGAAGATAGGATGCGCTTGTCGTCTGTGTGAGGTTGATAATCTGGCTGACATACTCCCAGTTGACATTTTTTCCGGTTAAAAGCAGGGAGCTCTGTGTTAAGCTTCCTCCGGATTTGTGCATGGAGACGGACGCCATATCCGCACCGGCATCCATCGCGCAGACCGGAAGGTCCTCCCCGAAATACAGATGGGTGCCGTGCGCTTCATCCACAAGCACAAGCATCTCGTGTTCATGTGCCAGCTTCACGATGGAGCGCAGATCGGAACAGATTCCGTAGTAAGTCGGATTGTTCACAAGAACCGCCACCGCGCCCGGATTCTCCAGAATCGCCCGCTCCACCTCCGAGATCTCCATACCGAGTGAAATGCCAAGCTTTTTGTCCACCTCCGGATTCACATAGACCGGAATAGCACCGCAGAGTACCAGCGCATTGATCACACTCTTATGTACATTGCGCGGCAGGATGATCTTATCCCCGGCACGACAGACCGACAACACCATGCTCTGCACCGAGGACGTTGTTCCTCCCACCATAAAAAACGCGTGGTCTGCCCGGAAAGCCTCCGCCGCCAGTTCCTCCGCCTCTTTGATGACCGACACCGGATGGCACAGGTTGTCGAGCGGCTTCATGGAATTCACATCCAGACTCACACATTTCTCCCCCAGAAGTTCCACGAGCTCCGGGTTGCCGCGCCCTCTCTTGTGCCCCGGCACATCGAAAGGAACGACTCTTCTCTTTTTTAATTGTTCCAGCGCTTCGTAGACCGGAGCGCGCTTCTGGGATCCTGCTTCCATGATTCTCCTCACATTCTGTTTTGATGCTCCCTGCCGCAGTGCGCGTGCCGCACACTTGCGCCTACCTTGGCAGGCTGACTGATGCGGTATACAAACATTATTTACCTCACCGCGAGGTGCGCATCCCCGCGGAGCTTTTTGTGTAATAGGAACGAAGTTTTCTATTACACAAAAAAAGACAGATGCCTGTATGCTGCGCACACATCACCTGTCTTGTCACATTCTCATAGTCATACTTTATGTAATCTGTCCTACATGCTGCAAAAACTATTATCAGAGTCTACGTTGGCATCTTCGCCAGCAAATATTTGCTATTACTACTCTTATTGACCGTTTCACAAGTGATATCTCTATCGCATACGATTCAGGACCCTGCAGTCCTTCGCCTGCAGTCGTCATCAACTTATAAAATTTGAGCTTCTAACTCAATCAATAACGTGGATCTCTCCACCATCGGCAGCTGCCCCGCCTGTCCGTATGGGCTTAACCAATCTCTTGGTGGGCAAATATTTGCATGAAAAAGCTTTCGCATTCATGTGATTTGAAGTATAACACACACACTTCTAAAAAGCAATGTATTTCTCCGGATTCTTATCTACTCCCTCCACTCCCGGAAAAGTGCAATCTCTCTGCGGTATCCCTCATCGTCATTCGGAGTCTCCAGAATAAACGGCTTGTCCAAAAGCAGCGGATGCGTCGCCACACGCCGCATCGCATCCAGTCCGATCTTTCCCTCACCGATGCAGGCATGGCGGTCTTTGTGCGAACCGCGGTCGTTCATGCTGTCGTTAAAATGGATTGCGCACAGCCGGTTCAGACCGATCACACGGTCAAATTCCTCCAGAACGCCGTCCAGATCTCCCGCAATATCATATCCAGCATCCCAGACATGACAGGTATCCAGGCAGACGCCGAGCTTATCGGACAGCTCTACACGATCAATAATCGCGCGCAGTTCCTCAAAGCTTCTGCCCACCTCACTGCCCTTTCCCGCCATCGTCTCGAGCAGAACCGTCGTCGTCTGCTCCGGCGCGAGCACCTCGTTAAGCGCCTCCGCAATCCATTCGATTCCGGCATCCGCCCCCTGTCCGACATGGGAACCCGGGTGAAAATTGTAATAATTCCCCGGCGTGTACTCCATCCGGCGCAGATCGTCCGCGATCATCTCCTTAGAAAACTTGCGGATATCCTCCTTCGCCGCGCACAGATTCATCGTGTAAGGTGCATGCGCCACCAGTTTTCCAAACTGCTGCTTCCTCATCAGTTCGAGCAGTTTTTCCACATCCGCCGGATCGATCGCTTTTGCCGCACCGCCTCTCGGATTTCTTGTAAAAAATGCAAAAGTATTTGCTCCCAGCTTCACTGCCATCCGCCCCATCGCCGCATAGCCCTTTGACGCCGAGAGATGATTTCCGATATACATATCTATTCCTGCTTCCTTCTATCTTTCTAAGTCAGCAACCACCAGTTCAACTGGTGGTTTGCTATAAGCCCTCCAAAGGGCTATGTTACTGCTCGCCCCAAAGGGCGGTGTCACAAGCATTTTT
>CACZIN010000040.1:0-27221 GCA_902781225.1 uncultured Lachnospiraceae bacterium
CCGCGCGAACCGAAACTCGTTGCCATCTGCTATTAAAAATATGGCAGATGGCAATTCAAACATCGGCTTCGCGCGGTTATGTTTTGTTCAGAGGTGCCAATAAGGGACACACACAAAAGTCCTAAAATTGTCTGCCGGCTTGCGGACACAGTCCGTGGAGTGCTCCAAACTTGGAAAGACACGGATCATCGAGAATGCCAGCTGCGGCATGGTTAGAAATACCGGATTTTGCGGTCAGGATTTGCCGCCGCATGTTTATCTGGAACTTTTAAGTATCTATTGTTCATAATATTACTTATCGACACAAAACACAATATGCTGATTTCGACAATTCTTTCCTCTATTTGCTTAGTCCTCAAACGGGATAACGGCTCCGTCATAGGTGTCGTTGATGTACTGCTTGATCTCGTCAGACTTTAATACTTTTACAAGTGCCTGGATGCCAGGGTCATTCTCATGTCCCTCTTTTACTGCAATGATGTTCACGTAGGTCTTCGCTGCCTCGGAATCGGATGCCTCGTAAGCCAATGCATCTTTTGCAACGGAGAAGCCTGCCTGTAATGCATAGTTACCGTTTAATACGACGAATGCAACCTCCGGAGCCACTCTTGCAACCTGCTCTGCTGCCAGCTCCTCGATCTTGACGTTGTGCGGGTTCTCTGCGATATCATTAACAGTTGCCTCTAATCCGGCGCCTTCCTTTAAGGTAATGATGCCGTTATCCTGTAACAGAAGAAGTGCTCTCGCCTCGTTTGTGGTATCGTTCGGCACTGCGATGGTGTCGCCGTCAGCCAGCTCGGAGAGATCGGACTTTGTTCCCGGATAGATGCCGAACGGCTCATAGTGGATGCCGCCTGCATTGACCAGATGGGTTCCCTTCTCTTCGTTAAAGCTCTCAAGGTACGGAATGTGCTGGAAGTAGTTTGCGTCAAACTCGCCGCTTTCTACCACTTCGTTCGGCATTACATAGTCGTCGAAAATCTTGATCTCCAGATCCCATCCCTCATCGGCAAGAATCTTCTTTGCTTCCTCAAGAATCTCTGCGTGCGGTGTTGCGGATGCAGCCACTTTGATGGTACCGCCTTCTGCTGCGGTATCGGTGCTCTCTGTGTTCTCAGCACTCACCGCCTCCTCCGTTGCAGCTACGGGCGTCTCTTCCTTTGTTGCTGCACTGGTGTCTGTGCTCTCCTCCGTGCTGCTTCCGCATCCTGCGAATGCGGATAATGCGAGCACGCCTGCCAGAATCGTTGACAATACTTTCTTTTTCATAATAGTGTCCTCCTTAAAACTTAAAAATATATGCAAATTTGTTATTGCTACTTTCTGCGATCCAGCCGATTCGCAATCTTCATTCCGATCGTCTGGAAAATCTGGAATAAAATTACCAGAAGCACCACTGTGACAACCATGATATCGGTCTGCCATCTGGTGTAACCATAGCGGATGGCAATATCTCCCAGTCCGCCTCCGCCGACGGTTCCTGCCATCGCGGAATATCCTAAAATCGTGCCGAGGGAAATCGTTGCTCCCACAATCAGAGACGTTCTCGCCTCCACCAGCATGACCTTGGTCACAATCTGAAAATCGGATGCTCCCATGGAGCGCGCTGCCTCGATGACGCCTGCATCCACCTCTTTTAATGAGGATTCTACCATTCTGGCAATGTATGGCGCCGCCGCAATCGTCAGCGGGACGATCGTCGCCGTCGATCCGTAGCTTCTTCCCACCACAAATCTGGTGAACGGAATCAGCACAATCAGCAAAATAATAAACGGAATACTGCGCAGCAGGTTGGAAATCACATCCAGCACCTTGTAGACTGCCGCATTCGGACGGATGCCGTCCTTATCCGTGACGGTCAGTACAATTCCCATCGGAAGTCCGATGATATATCCAAATAATGTGGACGCTAAGGTCATATACAGGGTGTCCCGGATTCCCTCCAAAAGCATGATGATTACCTGACTATTCCACATCTCCGGTCACCTCCTCAATCTCAAGTCCCTTTTCCACCAGATAAGCCTCCATCTGCTCCTGCAGCCCGGCGTCTGACGGAAGTCCCAGAATCATCTCACCCTTTGCCACTCCGCCGACATTCTTGGTATCTGCGCGCAGGATGTTCACCGGCGTACCGAACTTTAACACCATATTGGCAATGACGGGCTCAAATGCGGAATTCTCTGAGAATACAATACGAAGCTTCTTATCGTCGCCGATGCGGTCCCGCTGTCTGCTCTCACCGCTCCATCCGGTCAGCTCCGCTCCATCCGCAATATCACCTTCCGCCCCGGAATATGACGCGGCATCCGCAGCACGGTCGCTTAAGATCAGGCTTCTCGCCACACGGGATTTCGGATGGTTGAAAATCTCCTCGACCAGGCCGACTTCCACGATGCTTCCTTTTTCCACAATCGCCACATGGCTGCAGATTTCCCGGATCACGGACATCTGATGCGTGATAATCACAATCGTGATGCCGAATTTCCGGTTGATCTCCTTTAAGAGTGCCAGAATGGACTGCGTTGTCTGCGGATCTAAGGCACTGGTTGCCTCGTCGCAGAGCAGAATCTTCGGATCCGTAGCAAGAGCTCTGGCGATCGCCACTCTCTGCTTCTGTCCGCCGGAAAGCTGTGCCGGATAAGCGTCCGCCTTGTCGGCAAGTCCGACAGTCTCGAGCAGCTCAAGCGCTCTTTTCTTCGCCTCATCCTTCTTTTTCTTCGCAATCTGCATCGGGAAACATACATTGTCCAGCACACTCTTTTGCATGAGAAGGTTGAAATGCTGGAAAATCATTGCGATGTCGCTCCGCTGCTCCCGCAGTTCTTTCTCGGTCAGCGTTCCCAGATCTCTTCCGCCGATGATAACCTCACCGCTCGTCGGTCTCTCCAGATAATTCAGACACCGCACCAGGGTACTTTTCCCGGCACCGGACATTCCGATGATTCCGTAGATGTCTCCCTCCTCAATGTCGAGCGAGATATCCCGCAGCGCTTCCACGCTGTTTCCCTTCTGCTCGAAGGTCTTCGATAAATGACGTATCGCAATTGCTGGCATGCACTGCCACCTCCTAAAATGTTATTTCTAAAACATAGAATAAAAAAAGCAGCCCTGCGGCTGCCCCAACCTGCGCTCCATAGCGCCGGTATCTATCTGTTCTTCCAAAGGTCTGAAGAATCCGGGAAAAGCCGCACAACATTTACATCCATGCCATCGCACATGGACATCCGACACATCCTGTCACACATCATCGCTGTTCTCATCTGCCACGCTGTGTCTCTCATACCCGTTTCCTCCTTCCTGCTTTTTGCTCCATGCCATCTGTTATCTGCATGTTTTTTTGATTACATTGCCTATTATAACAGGCAGTTTGGGAAAGTGTTAATACAGGAAGCCGATAGTCGGCTATAGGGAAAACCTATAGCCGACCACTACATAATTTTTTCTTTATATTTTTTCAATTCCTCGATATAGATCTGTCCAATGTGACTGATCGATGCCCCTTTGCGCTTCACATAGCCAATCCGCATCTTCTCCGTCTCCTTGAGCGGAACCGCCATGTAATCGCTGCCGTTTAACTCCTCACAGATAATTCCCGAACACAGCGTGTACGCGTTCAGCCCAATCATAAAGTTTAGCAGTGTCGCCCGGTCATTCGCCTTAATCAGCCGCTTATAATCGTAGGTGCTCTTCATCTCCTCCGCAAGATAGAGTGAGCTGTTCCGTCCCTGATCAAAGGACAAGCACGGATACTCGTCCAGCTCTTCCATGGAGATCACGCTCTGCCCCGCGAGCGGATGCCCCGACCACAGATAGACATAGGTATCGCAGGCAAACAGTTCCTCGAACTCCAGCCCCTTCTCCCGGATAATCTTCATCAACACCTGCTCATTAAAATCGTTCAGATACAGGACGCCGATTTCGCTCTTAAAGTTGCGGACATTCTCCATGACGTCGTAGGTGGTCGTCTCGTTCGCCGCAAATTCATAGCGGTCCATCCCGGCTTTCTTCACGGTCTCCACAAACGCTTTGACCGCAAACGTATAGTGCTGCATGGACACGCTGAACTTTTCCTTGCGCTGCTTCTCCACATAACGCGCCTGCAGGATTCCGTACTGATCGATCACCTGTCTGGCGTACCCCAGAAACTCCTCGCCCTCCGGTGTTATGATGATTCCCCGGTTTGAACGCATAAAAATCTGCATCCCGATCTCCTGCTCCAGTTCCTTTACTGTCTCAGACAGGCTGGGCTGCGATAAAAACAGACGCTTTGCCGCCTCATTCATCGATCCGCAGTCGGCAATCGCCAGTGCATATCTCAGTTGCTGTAATGTCATGAATTCTCCTTTTCCAGATAGCGCTTTTTACTTGAAAAACCGCGGCCGGAAACCTCACTGACACGATTGATCACAACGAACGCATCCTCATCCACCGAGTGGATCAGCTTCTCCGTCTTCGCCAGTTCCTGTATTGACACCACCGTAAGCAGCATCTCCGTCTCCCGCTCCATGTATCCGGTCTCACTTTTTAACATTGTAACACCACGGTCGATATCTGTTAAGACTGCTTTTCTGATCTCATCGATTTTCTCACTGACTACTTTGATCTGCATCTTTGCAGTTCCAAGCATCAGGCACTTATCCAGCACCACGCTGTAGACAATCACCAGAAGAATACCATAGAGAAGCTGTTCTCCTGTGCTGTCAAACGCCTGGAGCAGCAAAATCAGCATATCAAACACATAGATGGACTTTGACACTGGTATCTTAAAATAACGGTTCAACACAAGCGGCGGTATATCCATGCCGCCAGTCGATGCGCCCGCACGGATCACAACGCCGATGGCTCCTCCGATACAGATTCCTCCGAAGATCATACAGAGAATCATATCGTCGGTGATCGCATATCCGTGCAGAATCCGTGTAAACAGCTCCAGCGCTACCGGATAGCTGAAGGTGCTGACCAGTGTGTTAGCTGCAAATTTTTTCCCGAATACCGCAAATCCGATCAGAAACATAACCGTATTGAACAGCAGTACAAACACGGAGACGGAACAACCCATCATGTGGTGCACAAACAGCGCAATTCCCGTCGTTCCGCCGGTAATCAGTCCTCCCGGCACAATGAACATCGCCACGCCGAATGCATACAGGCAGTTTCCCAGAATCACCACGCACGTCTCGAGCACTCTTTTCCAAAATTCATTCATCTTCCCTGTCTCCTCTGATCAGATTTCTTATCAGCTTATAAATACCCCGCAGAACTGAGAACACAAGGAACATTACAATGAATCCGAATACCCCCATCACAATGTCTGCAAATTCCATATTGCCGGTGCCTGTTACTTTCTGCCCGATCTCTATGGCAAACGTGATCACGATAATCAGTGTCAACACATAAATCCACGCAATTACCATGACATGCTCATGCTTTGCAAGCCATTTAAAAACAGGATACACGACAAAAATGAATCCCATTCCCATCATACCAATGACGAGAAAATGCAGTTCTTTATCTGTAAAATTGTATTCATACGCATCATTCAGACGAAGAATGTGGCTGTGAATCTTCGCAATCCATTCCACAATCCAGTACAGCAGCTCTTTCATAATTACCTCCTGCTTCTAGTTTTTGGAATAAGATTACTACGAATCTCAGCCACATGCAAGTCAGCGTATTAGCGGAATAAAATCTCAGCACAGTGTATTTTTGTACACCGTTCCCCCTTTCATAATCAGGCGCAGATGATCGGTGTCTGCAAGAACCGATACACTTTTTGTCGGATCTCCATCCACCAGAAGCAGATCTGCATAGGATCCCGCCTCCAGCACACCGATCTTTCCCTTCGGGTAAGGATTCTGGTAGGTCGTAAGCGCAAACACCTCGTTTGCAGTGCCCGTCAAAGCCCTCAGCGCCCGCATTGTGCCGAAGCGCTTTTCGTAATACCGGATATCCTCGCTCTGCTCCACCTGATAATCCGATCCCGTGATCATCATATCCGTTCCGAACAAAAGCCGGATATCCTCATGCCGGTTTAAGATCTCGGTAGCCGTCGCCTCCGCGCAGCACACCATCTCGTCTTTCGGCGGCATGTTCTCTACACCGAGCATGTCCTCATACTTTTTAAACTGCGGCATGGGATTTAAAAATGCGCCTGCCGCCGCCACCTGTTCCGCAGCCTCCTCGTCGATCAGATGTGCGTGCTCGAGGCTCCGCACGCCCGCTCCCAGCGCCCGCAGGATCGACTTCGGTGTATACAGGTGCGCCATGACGTAGGTTCCGTAATCTGCCGCCACATCACAGGCGGCTTTCATCTCCTCCGCCGTAAACTGCACGGTCTCAATCGGATCGCAGGCGGACATGCAGCCACCGCCCGCCATCAGTTTGATATGGGATGCGCCACGGTAGAACTGCTCGCGCACCGCCCGGATGATCTCCGGCACCCCGTCCGCCAAAACGGTGCTGGACGGATGTCTGTACTGGATGTCACGGTAGGTGTGCGCGTACTCCGAATCCCCATGCCCGCACGTCTGGCTGATGTAGGCACCGCAGGGATAGATGCGCGGTCCCGGAAGCACACCCTCGTCAAACGCCAGCTTTAATCCCTCGCTCACACTTCCCGCATCACGGAACGTGGTAAACCCTGCCATCAGCGCATCCTTGCATTTTGCGACGGTCAGCACCGTGGCGTAATCCACCGGGAATTCTCCCTTTGCGAACAGACACCCCATGTGAACATGCGCGTCCGTCATTCCCGGCATTGCCACCATGCCCGCACCGTCAAATACCTCGTCAAAATTTTCTTCCGATACCTCATCCGCGGTAATCTCTGTGACAAGATCGTCTTCAATGACAATCTTTTTTCCATGCGCCAGCCCGCTGCTGTGCCCGTCGAATACCGCTGCGTTTTTGATCAGTTTTTTTCTGTGTTTTTCCATGCCTTATCCTCTGTGGTACTGTGCAATCTTATGCACGCTGCCCGTCTTATGAAAATTTATCACGCACCACTTCCGCCAGCAGTCTCGCTGTCATATCGACTCCCAGCGTTGCGCTGTTGACCATCAGATCCATATGGTTCATATCGTTCGGCAGATACCCCGCATACCGCATGTGGTAGGCGTCTCTCGCCTTGTCCACATCGCGGATCATCCGCTTTGCCGCCTTTGTGTCCATGCCAAGGTCATTGACACAGTTGACAATACGGTCTTCGTACGGCGCATAGATAAAAATTCTGACCAGATGATCGCAATCCTCCAGAATTGCATCCGCACATCTGCCTACAATGATGCAGGATTCCTTTACGGCAAGTTTTTTAATCATCTCGCTCTCCGTCTTAAACAGGGCATCCTGCGTCGCCGTGGTTCCGCTGCCGAGCGGAAAACTCATGAACAGATACTTTGCTGACTCCTCCAGATTGCTCGCTTCCTTTAAGGGAATGTTGTGAACTTTGGACGCCTCCTCCACAATATCCCTGTCGTAGTATTCAATTTCCAGAAGTTCCGCCAGTTTCTTCGCAATCGGTCTTCCCAGACTTCCGAATTGTCTTGAAATCGAAATCACATATTTCTGCATATCTTTCTCTCCTCTCCGTCTTCGCGCGCAGCTATGACTCTTCCTTTAAAATACGTTTTAAGAATTTTCTGGTTGCCTCCTCCTTCGGATGATCGAAGATCTCCTCCGGCGTTCCTTTTTCCACAACCACACCGTCCGCCATAAAAATAACCTGGCTTGCCACTTCCCTTGCGAACTGCATCTCATGTGTCACCACGATCATCGTGACGCCCTGCTTTGCGAACTGCTTCATGACATTTAACACCTCGCCTACCAGCTCCGGATCGAGTGCGGACGTCGGCTCGTCGAAAAGAATGACCTCCGGATTCGCCGCCATTGCCCGTGCAATTCCGACACGCTGCTGCATGCCGCCGGACAGCTGTGCCGGGTAGTAATCGTACTTTCCTGCAAGACCGACCTTGTCTAAAAGTTCTTTTCCGATCTTCTCCGCCTCTTCCTTTTTCATATGGCGTCCCACGGTAAGTCCCAGCGTCACATTGGAAAGAACCGTCTTGTTCACGAAGAGATTGTAATTCTGGAAAACAAAGGAGGTATTTCTCCGGATCTCCAGCTTTTCCTTATTTTTTACGTCTTTTAAGTTATACTCTCTTCCGTTTAAGACCATCGAGCCTTCATCCGGCTTTTCCAGAAGATTCAGGCAGCGCAAAAAGGTGGTCTTACCGGAACCGCTCGGTCCGAGTATGACGATGACGTCCCCTTTCTGTACATCAAGATCGATTCCTCTTAAAATCACGTTATCTCCAAAAACCTTTTTTACATTTCTCACTTCTAATACTGCCATAGCCCTGTTTCCTTCCTATTATAATAATGTACGATACGGTATCGCATCTCAGCCTGCCAGTGTCTTAACGCTCTTTGAAAATCTCCGCTCCACATAGTGGCTCAGCCGCTCTAACACAATTCCGATGCCCCAGAATACCAGGGCTGCCGCCACATACGCCTCCAGGTAAGAGTACGCCGCGCTTGCCGCGTTGATGGAATCTGTCAGAATGTCCGACACTCCGATGACCGACACTAACGCCGTTCCCTTTACCAGGGAGAGAATATCGTTCGTGAGCGGCGGAATGACCGCCCGCACCGCCTGCGGCACGATCACGTGGAAAAAAGTCTGTGCTTTTGTCAGTCCCGAGGCATATCCCGCTTCGTACTGTCCCTTGTCCACGGAGATCAGACCGCTTCTTATGATTTCCGAGATGCTGGCAAGACTGCAGAACACCAGGGCCGCAATCGCCACGTACATCAGACTGACATCCTTGATCGTCTTCTGTGAATGAAAAAATGCTGCGATACTGGAGAACTGTGTCGTCCAGATCAGGTAAAAAATGAGCAGAACCAGGTTCATCGGAAACGCTTTGCTCAGTGCCATAAGCACATCCATAACCGGCTTTAACACCGGCACTTTGTAGACTCTCACCATTGCAATCAGGGTTCCCAGGACGATACAGATGACCAGCGTGACCGCACTCATCATCAGATTTAACGGAATCGCCCCGACTGCCGCCTTCAGGCAATTCCATAACAGGCTTCCTTTTATCATAACTGCACCGCCTTTCTCCTGCGCACAGCCGGCATGCCGCTTCTGCCAAAGTCAAGTCTCTTATTGATCTGGTCGAACAGGAATTCCAGGATCAGGCTTAAGACTGCAAATACCAGTGCGCAGATAATGTAACCTTCCAGCGTGTGACCTGTGACGCTTCCCAGCGATCTGGTCTTTCCGATCATATCGATGACGCCTACCATGTACGCCAGCGCCGTCGCCTGGAATGCATAGATGAACGTCGTACCCATCATCGGAAGAGATATTCTCGCCGCCTGCGGCGCCACAATGTGAACGAGTGTCTGCCATCCGGTCAGACCCGCGGCATATCCCGCTTCCGTCTGTCCCATGGGAACCGCCAGCACGGCGGAGCGGATCGTCTCTCCCATAAATCCGCCGTTGTTCAAGCCGTACGCGATATATATGTACACGACCCGGTCGATCGCGGAGCTGTCAATTCCCATCTGACCTAAGAGTGCCGGAACTCCGAAGTAGACGACAAACATCTGGCAGATGACCGGCGTACACCGGATATAGGAGATAAAGACCGCTGCAATCTGGCTTAGCACCGGTATTTTTTTTATTCTGATCCACGCAAGCAGACATCCTAACAGCAATCCGCTTCCAAACGAGATCAATACGATTTCCAGTGTCACCGGAAACTTTACTATGACCTTTGGAAAAAAATATACAAAACGTTCCCATGATAACATACGATCAAATCCTTTCTCTCCGTGTACTACTCTGTGAGATCTTCACCAACCCACTCTTCACAAAGCTTTCCGAGTGTTCCGTCTTCTTTCATCTCTTTTAAAGCTGCATCAAACGCTGTCTGGAAATCCGTCTCATTCTTGCTGAACAGGAAGTAGATACCGCCGTTGTCGGATTCATACACACTGTCCTCAGATACATCCATGAAATTGTCATACTGTTCGTTGAAATTTAACATCTCGATGCTGGATGCGATATACGCGTCGTACAGTCCGTTTTTGATGCCGGCGCTGATCGTCTCGTAGCCGTCCGGGTACTCCAGAAGGATCTCCTCGTCCGGATGTGCCGCATTCCAGTCAAGAACGATCGTCTCCGCCAAAAGTCCCGGAGTTGTTGCAACGGTCTTTCCCGCAAGCGATTCCATATCCGTAATATCCGTTCTGCCTTTCAGATAACCGATGTAGAACTTGCTGGCATTTAAGATCGGCACTGCCGAGTAGCTGTATTTTTCCGCCCGCTCTTCCTTGTATCCGAAAGAACCGCCTGCCGCCGCATAGTTTCCGGTATCAATTCCCACCAAAAGGTTCGTCCATTCATCCATCACAATATCCATATTGTACTGATCACCGATGCGGTTCTGCACTTCACAGAGAATCGCATATTCATATCCCTCGTACTCCTCATTTTCATTCATGTACGAATACGGCTTGTTCTCTGCGCTGATTCCCACTTTTACTTTCTTGGCATCCGCCGAGGCGGTAGATGCGGTAGTATCTGCCGTCGCCGTTGTTGTCTCCGCATCGGAGGAACCTCCACAGGCGGTAAGCATACCCAGTGCCATCACTCCTGCCAGTGCCGTTGCTGTTACTTTGATCATCATTGTTCTTTTTTTCATAATGTCCTCCATTCTGAAAGGGCTCCGCCGCCTGTGGCGCCTGTGCCTTTCTATAAAATCAAAAGGCGCCCAGAGCTGATACTCTGAACGCCTTCGTTCCAAAAGTGGTTTGTCATAAATTTTGTTTATAGTTTAATGGTTTAAAAGATGATTGTCAATCATTTATTTCGACATAATTTTTCTAAAAATTCTCCATATATTTATGAATTATAACTATTTTCCTATAAATTTAAGTTATTTATCTCACAATCTCTTTCATCGCAGCGATAAACACTTTGCATTCCTCAGCCGTTCCGATGCTGACGCGGTTGTGCCCGTTCGGCGCGCCGATCATGATCTTACGCTCTGCCAGTTCATTTTTCACCCGCACCGGATCCATTTTTTCCCGCTGCTCCGCTGTGGCATCCTCCGGGATTCCGAAGAAAATAAAGTTTGCCGCCGGCGGAACAACCTCAAATCCGAGCTGTTTTAATTCCTCTGCCACATAATTCCGGTTTTCGATGTTGAGCGCCTTCACTTTTTTGATGTAATCCTGGTAATCCAGCGCCGTCTCGCATGCCAGCAGTCCCGGACCGCTGTAATTCCATGCCTGACATGCCTTCATGATTGCATCTGCAAGTGCCGGCTGCGTAATCGCATAACCGATCCGAAGCCCCGCCAGTCCATATGCCTTGGAAAATGTCCGCTGCACAATCAATGGTCTGTCATACCCTTTCTGTACCATCTCGATCATACTGTAGTGCGTAGGGTCATCCACATATTCATAATATGCTTCATCGACAACGACAACCACGTCCTGGTCGTCATCCGGATGAAGTCTGGCTGCTTTTTCATGCACTTTCCGGATAAATTCCTCGATCTTCGCGCCGTTGATATATGTTCCGGTCGGATTGTTCGGGTTCACGACCACGACAAGCTTTGTTTTCTCCGTGACCGCCTCATACATTCCATCAAGGTCAAAATGATAGTCCGCTGTCAGCGGGATCTCGACTCTCTTACCGCCATAATCATTGGCCATATCCGGGAATGACTCGTAGGACGGCATACAATATACGACCTCGTCCCCGGGATTGATAAAAATCTCACCCAGCATATCGATCACGGCGCTCGACCCAGCACCGATGATCACATAATCCTCCGGCTTGGAGTCCTCCCCGAACTCATTGGTCTCCGACGCAGCCTTCGCCGTCTTGTCCAGCCCGTAGAAATCCGCGATTTTCTGCTTCAGGTCAATAGCGAAAAAGTCCTGATACTCGTTGACACGCCCGATACTGTCGATCAGAAGCTTCGTCACTTCCGGAGCAGGTCCGTAATTATTTTCGTTATAGTTAAGCCGCGTCACTCCCTTCGGTGTGGATGTCTTCTGTCTGGCGCCGCGCTTGCTTGCCGGTTTTACTTTCATGCTGTCCCGCAGTAATGCTGTTACATTTTTCATAATTTCCTCCAATCCGGTCACTGACCTCTGCCGTTATGCGCCCTCGTGGTTAATCACGGAAGTCGGTGTCCCATTCAGGTAATTTCTAAAGTTGTCAATCGCCATATCAATCGCACGGAACCGGGATTCCCTGGTAAGCCATGCAATATGCCCCGTTATGGTGCAGTTTGGCGCCGTAAGGAGCGGTGTCCCGTGCCGCGGCGGTTCCTCCGCCAAAACATCGAGCGCTGCCGCCCGCACCTTTCCGGACTTTAATGCCTCCGCAAGCGCCGCCTCGTCGATTAAGATTCCCCGCGCCGTGTTGATTAAAATGACGCCGTCCTTCATCCGGGCGATCGTCTCTTTATTGATAACGTGTGTGTTGCCGTTCTCCGGGAGGTGCAGGGAGATCACATCCGCTCTCGCAAGAAGTTCCTCAATCGAGCTCACCTGCTCCACAAAGGAATATGCCGCGCCCCGCTTCACGGTGCGGCTGTAGGAAATGACGTGCATGCCGAATCCCGCCGCCATCTTCGCAAACGCAAATCCGATCGCGCCCAGTCCGACGACGCCCACCGTCTTCCCGTACAGCTCGATCTGCGGAACGACCGCCTTGCAGAATTCCGGTGCGTTCCCCGGATCGCTCCAGTCGATTTCCCGGACTCTCTGATCCTGCACCTCGATATGGTGGCAGGTATGCATCAGCAGTGCGAACGCGTGCTCGGCAATCGTCTGTGCGCCGTACACCGTGTTGGTGACCGTCACCCCATAGCGTCTCGTCATGGCATAATCAAACGATTCGTAGCCATGTCCCAGGGTGGCGATATATTTTAACTTCGGGTGCTTTTTGAAAAATGCTTCGCTCATCAGCCCTTCCGTGATCCAGACACCGAACAGTGCATCCGCATCTTCCACCAGCCCGTCCAGTTCTTCCATGGACGGGTAGGTGTCCACAATCTGCAGCTGTACCCTGCCTGCCCCGGGGATCGCCTCGAGTTCTTTCCATTTGGAGATTAGTTCCTCCTCTGTAATGTCCGGCTGAATGATTTCTTCCCGGATAATCACAATTTTCATACATCCGCCCTCCTTTTCTATCTATAAATCGTTGTTTTATGCATTCTTTTTTCACATGCAAATTCTTTTCGTGATTTTATGCATAATTTTTTTTTATGATATTGAATATAAATTTATTTTATGATATTGTCAAGTGCAAGAAGCAAAAATTTTTCAGCAGCTATTTCCCCTTATTTATCCGTGTTTTTTTCTGACGTCGGATATGAATATGCATTTTATCTGTGCCTAGGAGTGATTTACGACTTCCCATATCATAAATAAAACTAATGTCATATGATTGGTATGTGAGGCGGGGGAAAGAGAGAATTGTATTTGCAGAATGGAGTGTGATAAAATATGAGAAAAAAGAACGCAGGCAGCACACCGGCGGGCAGCGCACCGGTCTCGTTTGGCACATCGGTCGCTTCCTCTATGATTACCATGCTGCTTCAGAGTGCCTACTCCGTCGTCGACGGTCTGTTCGTGAGCAATCTGGTCGGGGATACCGCCCTGGCAGCCGTGAATGTCGCATGGCCCATCATCGCGGTCATCACCGCCGCCGGAACCGGAATCGGCGCGGGCGGAGCCTCCTATATGAGCATCAAGCAGGGCGAACAGAAGTGGGAAGAGTCCAACCGTGTCAGAGCCAATACGATCCTTGCACTTTTTGCGGCAGGCGCGGTGATTACCGTATGTTTCCTTCTATTTTTAACGCCTCTGCTAAAGCTGATGGGCACCTCCGGCAATCTGCTCACCGCCGCGGAACAGTACGGCAGAATCATGATTGCAGGCGGCGTCATCCAGGTTTTATCCTGCGGGCTTGCGCCCATATTAAGGAATGAGAACCGGCAGGTCGGTGCGATGGCCATCATGGTCTTGGGGTTCCTCTTTAATCTCACAATGGATTTCGTACTGCTGTACTTTTTCCATCTGGGCATCGGAGGCGCCGCTCTGGCATCTTTGGGTGCGCAGCTGCTGACCACCGTCCTCTGTTTTCTCACACTTTTCGGTGTCACAGACCGCACCCGTGCGAGACTCGGTCTTCCGGTTTCTGCCGGCACGCAGCTCTGTCCCCTGCGCAGGAAACAGTTCGTCTTCGAGAAAGACTGCTGGAAGCGCATTTTTTCCATCGGAATCTCTCCTTTCGGGATATCACTGACGCCGTCGCTTTTAATTCTCTATCACAACATCGCCTGCCTGAATTACGGGGATCTTGCCGTGAGCGCGTATGCGCTGATCTCCTCAACTATCGGCTCGTACCGGATTCTGCTGATCGGCGTTGCGGAGGGAATGC
The DNA here is from genome assembly GCA_902781225.1 of uncultured Lachnospiraceae bacterium. GTDB lineage: Bacteria > Bacillota > Clostridia > Lachnospirales > Lachnospiraceae > Roseburia. The sequence goes on from CACZIN010000040.1 coordinate 14,474, forward strand.
AGCCGCTTGCCAGCAAAGCCTACGGTGCATCGCAGAACGAAAATGCCACTCCCACAGAGCGGATCGCCGCCTACGACGAGATCCGGCATATCCGGAACAAAGCGATCCGGACTGCGATTGCCGCCAGCGTTCTTCTGTTTTTGTTCACCATCGCCACCGCCTCCTTCTACCCGGCTCTGTACGGCTATCAGGGAGAGGCAGCGGCTGCCGGCTATCACGCGGTTATGCTTACCGCTGCTCAGCTCATTTTTACCGGCATCGTGAGAGTGACCAACAGCTTTTTCTATGCCGTAGGAAAGAACCGCTATTCTTTATTTATGATCTATTTTGATCCGCTCTGTCTGACTCCGGCAGCATTGGCGGTGCTGTCGCATTTCTTCGGAACGGACGGAATCTGGCTGACTGCCGTGATTACACAGTTTCTTTTAAATCTTGTCGCCGCCGGCATGTTTGTGCGGCACAATGCGCAGATGAAACGCGAGCAGGCAGCTCTGACCAAAGGAGTATAACCATGACACTACAACAAATGAGATATGTGATTACAACCGCAGAATGTTATTCCATCACAAGCGCTGCCGAGAAGTTCCAGCTGTCACAGCCTAATCTGTCGAACGCGATCAAAGATCTGGAGCAGGAACTCGGCATCCAGATCTTCGAGCGGAAAAAAAGCGGCGTCTCTTTAACGCCCGACGGCGCCGAACTGGTCCGCTCGATCCAGCCGATCTTAAACCAGGTGCAGCGCCTTGAGGATATCTACAAACAGCCGAGCAGCCACAAGATCTCTTTTAGCGTCGCCACACAGCACATTTCCATTGTGACAGAGGTTATGATTGCATTCATGAAGGAGCAGGACCCGCACTTTAGCGAATACAATTTCCAGTATCTCCAGCTGCGCACCAAGGAAATCTTAGATTACGTCGCATCGGAATTCTGTGAGATCGGCGTTCTGCTGAAAAACCGTGAGAACCGCGTTCTCGACTGGGAAATGGAACAGCAGGAACTTGAGTTTCATCTGCTGGCAACCATGCGCCCCAAAGTCTATGTTCCCAAGCAGCATCCGCTCGCCGGCAGGACAAAGGTGTCGATGGAAGACCTGGCTCCCTATATCTACAGCCACTATTTTCAGGGCATTGACAGCTCCAGGGATCGTTTCTTCTCCGAGGAACTGGTGGAGAATACCGTCGCCAAAAAGACGATCACCATCACGGACGAGATGGCGGACGCCAGCATCGGCATGGCGTTAAACACTTACACCATCGGTTCCGGCATGTCCGGTGAAAACCTGCTGGAAGAAGATTACGCCGTCATGAATCTGGACACGCATCAGAGGATTGAACTCGGCTGGATCTCCCGCAGAGATCACGAACTCAGCAGCTTCGGCAAGCGTTTCCTGGATCTGCTGACAGAAAAGCTTGATTCCATGCAGTTGGATTAGAGAACGGAGCGTTTTTGTGTAATAGGAACGAAGTTTCCTATTACACGAAAAAGGGACAGGGGCGCACAGCACTTCGTGCTGTGCGGCTCCCTGTCCCTTTTCTCCTGTCATCTGCAGGCGTATCGCTTAGTAAACATGCTTTTTCGACTTGTGGGCTTCTCTTGCTTCCTCGACCGCCTCATGGTCTGCCATATTCACCTTTGCCACTACTTTTTTCTTCTTCAACGGATGTTTTGGATTCTTATCTGACATGATCATACGCTTCCTTTCTCTCTGTCATCCTTATCCTTCAATCGCAATGTATTTCTTCTGCTCTACTGCAGGTTTTGCTTCCTTCTTCGGAACAACCAGCGTTAAGATACCGTGCTTGAACTCAGCCTTGATATCCTCCTCGGTCACGCCGTCGCCCACATAGAAGCTCCGGCTGCAGGCACCTGCGTAACGCTCTCTGCGGATATAACGTCCGGATTCTTTCTCCTTCTCGTCCTGATCCAGTCCCTTGGCGGCACTGATGGTCAGATATCCGTCATCCAGCTCTACGGTAATCTCATCCTTCTTGAAGCCCGGAAGATCAACTTCCATCTTGTAGCCATCCTTCATCTCCTGAATATCTGTCTTCATCAGGTTGCCGGCTCTTCTGCCGTACAGCTTCTTGTCAACCTTGCGCAAATCTCTGTCATCGAAAAATGGGAAATCATCAAACCAGTCATCAAATAAGTTCTCTCCAAAAATACTAGGTGTTAACATAAGTCATCTCTCCTTTTCTACCTCGTACCTGCCTTCGGCAGATACACCCATGCTGTTTCCTTGTTTCTTTGGAACCGGGATGTTCTGGGAACTCATAGAACTCATTTCCTGTTCTCCTTTTGTTCCTCTCCTTTGTTCTGACTATGTTATAGCACCGTTTGTTAGCACTGTCAAGTATTGAGTGCTAATTTTCTGTGAACTTTTTGTGAAATCCTATAATTGCTTGATTTTATGGCATTTCAAGCGTTGTTATCGTCCAACGATACATCCTTTCCCCTGATTCGCCCTGTTTTCTTCCCGGAGTACCGGCATCCGGAAGATCTGCACGACGAGCGGAATCACCATGATAAACCACACGAGCGGCTCCGCCACAATGACGCCGGTATAGCCTAACATCGGCACAAGCGTGGCGGCAATCACGATTTTCCCGATCATCTCAAGCGAACTCGATATGAGCGGCGTGATATGATCACCCAGTCCCTGCATGGCGTTTCGGAGCACGCAGATCACCGCCGTCACATAGTAGAACAGCGTGTCGAATTTCAGGTAGTTGGTCGCATTTAAGATCACAACCTCATTCGTGCTTCCCGTCACAACATATACCAGCCATCTGCCGATCGTGTAGCTCGCCACCGCGGAAAGCGTACACCAGATGCAGGTGTAGAAAATGCCGAGCCGGATGCCTTTTTTGACCCGGTCGATCCTGCCCGCGCCCAGATTCTGTCCGCAGTAGGTCGCCATCGTCTGTCCGAAGACACTGAACATCGTCATAAAAATCTCGGAAATTTTCCGCGCCGCCGTGTGCGCCACGATGATGTCCTGCCCCAGCTTATTGATCGCCGTCTGGAGTGTCAGCGAGCCGATATTGACCAGCGAGCTCATAAAGCCCATCGACAGACCCGATCCGAGCATGTTTTTCACCATCGCCGTATCCGCATCCCGGAAATCCTCCCGCGCAAGGCGGAGCATTTCATACCGTCTCAACATGTAGATCCAGCAGATCACAAACGCCAGGATCTGTGCCAGAACCGTGGCGGCGGCAGCTCCCCGCACGCCCGCTTTTAACACCAGCACAAACAGAAGATCTCCCGCGATATTTAGCGCCACCGACACTGCCAGAATCACGAGCGGCGTGACGGTATCCCCGAGCGCCCGAAGCGCCGCGGCACACGCGTCGTAGAGAAATGTCGCAAGAAGTCCCGCTATGATGATAAATATGTAAGGTCCTGCCACCGAAATCAGATGTTCCGGCACATTTAAAAACCGCAGGATCGGCTGCAAAAACACCAGTCCAAACACCGTCAGCACGACCGAGATCACCGTTCCGAGCACCAGGGAAGCGGCAAACGATTTTTTCACGCCCCGGATATCCTTCGCACCGAACCGCTGTGCCGTGATGATGGCAAACCCGTTCGCCAGCCCGAGCAAAAAGCCGATGATGAGATTGCTGAGCGTCGTCGTTGCACCGACCGCGGCGAGCGCATCCTCCCCGAGAAAAGAGCCGACAATTCTCGTGTCGGTCACGCTGTAGGTCAGCTGTAACAGATTCCCGAGAAATATCGGCAGTGCAAACGCAAGAATCAGCGTTGACGGTTTTCCTTTTGTAAGATCTTTCATTCGACCGGTCTCTCCTTTTTCGTCACCGGCTTGCGCCGGATTCTGTGATACTGCGGGCGGAGCGTCACCTCCGACACCGCCACGCCCTCTCTCTGCCCCACGATATACGCCACCGCCTCCGCGACGTCCTGCGGCAGAAGATAGCTCTCCGTCTCCTCCCCCACCGTAAAGTCTGCATTGCGGTATAATTCCGTCTTCGTCATATCCGGGGATACCGCCGCCACCCGCACGCCGTATTTCCGTGCCTCGTCAAAGAGGCTACGTGAAAAACTGGCAAGTCCCGCCTTCACCGCGCCGTAGGCACAGCCATGCGGATTCGACTGCTGCGCCGTCACGGATGTGATATTGACGATGCAGCCCTTGTTTTTCTTAAACCCGCGCAGCAGCTGCTGGCTTAATATCATCGGCGCTTCCAGATCTGTGCGCACCATCTCCTGAATCTTCTTCGGGTTTAACTCCTCGTGCAGCCCGTAGTATGCGCTGCCGGCATTGTTGACAAGCAGCGTCACCTCGGCTTCCGCCGCGATTTCCCGTACCATCTTCAACATTTTTTCCGTGTCCAGAAGATCACAGACCACCGCATGAAACAGCGGATTGCCTGCAGCGTCCGGAAACTGTTCCGCAAAACTGCTGCCGAACGAGCGCCCGATGCCAAACACCTCATATCCCATTTCGCACAGTCTGGCACTGATCGCCGCCCCGATCCCGGAGGAAGCCCCCGTGACAATCGCCGCCTTGTTTTCTCTACACTGCTCCATGTACTCTCTCCTTATTCCTTCCACCGGAAAATCCGCTCTGCCGGAAGATAAACGGCAAGTTTTTCCGTCATATACTGCTCCATCTCCTCCATGAGCGCCGTCGGATAGTGGTACACCCCGCCGTCATTCTGGTAGGGGAACTGCACCACCGCCGAGTCCGGCTCGTTTTTCCGCATCTTCTTCAGATAATCCTGGGAGATACGGAAGGTTCCGACGCTGACATCCACCAGTTTTTCCAGATCCAGCACCTCGCAGACCTGCGCAAACATCGCGTCATAGTGCTTCTTCCAGTCGCTGCAATAGATCATCGGGTCAAAGCAGAGACGCACCGAAAAACCGTGTTCCATCGCAGCCTTCGCTCCTGCCAGCCGTCCGGCAAGTGAAGCCGTACCGTGCTCATATGCATCAATCACCTGCTGCGGCGAGATGGTAAACGCACAGATAACGCCTGCCTCCGGCCGTACCGTCAGCCACAGGCTGCCTCCGGTTCCCTTGGTTCTAAGCTCGATGCGCAGCCGCTGCCCGTCGGCATTCACCCTGCGCACAAACTCAATCCAGCGCGCCGCATAGCCGGTCAGATGTTCTAACGCCAGTAAGTCCGTGTCGTAGGACACGCACAGGTAGACCGGGTGCGTGGCAAGTCTCTTTTCCACTTCCGCAAAAATATCCTCCAGATTGACGAACACCACCAGGTTGGCGGACGGATACATTCCCTTCAGATAGCAGTATTCACAGTCAAACACGCAGTTCATCACACAGGAGGTATAGTAAAAATGTTCATTTCCAAAGCTCTGGCAGACCGGCGCGCCGGGGTAGAGCAGCTCGCCGTGCTTCGCCGCAAGAATCAGATTCTGCGCCGCATGCTGCCTGACATAATCCTGCCTGCTCCGGCAGAAAACGTCCTTATAGTGGTCGATGGCAATCACTTCTGCCTGCGGAAACTGCGCGAGCATCCGCTTTGTCTCCGGATCTTCCGCCACTTCCCGCTCCACATAGATATGGGAAAACGGCGGATTATAATAAGACCTGTTTAAGTTCTTCAAGCCGCACCTTTCCTTCCCGCCTGTCCTTGCACGGGAGCAGCCCCCGCGCATACCATTCTTCCAGTTTTGCTTTCCAGTCGTATCCGGTAAGCGCAGCATACGTGATATACTGCCGCGCCGACGCCCGCATCGTCTGCGAGCAGTGCAGCGCCGCAAAAAGCCGCTCCAGCACCGCCTCGTCTTCCTGCAAAATACCGTCGTTTCGCAGCGTCTCTTCCTCATCGGCCGCCTTCCACAGATTTGCAAGGAATCCCGCGACCGCCTTTACATGCTGCTCCAGCAGCCCCGCGAGCGTCTCCGCTGTCATTCTCTCCTGCCCCGCAACTCCGGAGTCCGATACCACCTTCAAAAAGATCATCCGGTCCGGAGAAAAAAAGCGGATGCCTGCCTGATAGACGGCCGCCGCTTCCATATCATATAAAACTCCCTGTGCCGCTGCTCTTTGCAGCGGCTGCATCCCGGTCACAAGTTCCCGTTCCTTCCACGGGTGCCGGTACAGAATATCCGGATAGAACGTTTTTCCGGTCGCCTGCTCCGTGATCTTATGGCACAAGTACAGGTCTCCGGTCTGTGCGGCGTTTGCCGCCCCGGATCCGCTGTCCATGCCACTGTCTACAGTTTCACAGCCACTGTCCGCGCCAGCGTTTGCTGTCGCGCAGCAGCCGATATTGATGAGAAAGTCTGCCGCATCAGCTCCATCCCGCGCACAGACTGCCGCGGTCGCCGCGGCCGCCGCAATCTCCCCCACACCGGTCACAACCAGCCGGATGCCGGCGCTCTCATTGTCAAACACCTCAAACGGCGCATACGCCATGTTCTTTTTTAATTCCAGTTCCCGGATGAGTCCGTGTGCCTCCTGATAGAGCGCCGTCACCACATAAATCATCGTCTGTCTCTAACCTTTCCAATACGCCCGGATGGCGTCTTCCACAAGATTCTCTCCGATCACAATCAGAACATCCTGTCCGTTTGCAATCGGCTTTCGCGTGATCTCCTGCTGTGTTGCATTGATCTCAAGCCATGTGCCGTCCGGATTCTGCAAAAATCCCTTCACACGGAAAATATGTCCGCACGCCGGATCTTTCAACATCTTCTTCACCGCCGCCGTAACCGCATCCCCGTCCAGATGCATATCCAGAAAATACAACGACTCAAACGCCTGTCCCTTCGCAAAGTCCGGCTTCTCATAGCTTGCGATGTGATAACCGCAGGAAAGAATCGCGGCAAAATCCTGATCTGGGAGCGTTTCTGCGCCCTCGCACAAAATTTTCTGATCCGCCCGCTGCTTGCAGCCGAGTGCTGCAAGTGAACGCTTCAGATGTGCGATCGTATTCTGCCGCTGCTCCTCTGTTGCCGTGTCGCACTTGCTTAAAATGATACAGCCGGCATTTGCCGCCTGCGATGCCAGCAGGTACTCCGCCTCCGGTGAAAGCGTATCCTCCAGACGCGCGTCCACCACAGCGATCACATTGCCGATCTCATACCACTGATCCAGCGGCTCCTCGTGCAGCACGTCAAAGAACTCGTCCATGTCATAGATTCCTGACGGCTCCACGAGCACGCGGTCATACCCGCACATTCCCATGGCGATCAGCTTGGTGCGGAATCTTCTGCGGTGTGTCTCGGGATCGCAGCCGCCGGAGATCATCTCCAGCTCGCACTGCTCCCCCTCTAACTCCTGCAGCAGCATCATATCGACATTGACCGCGCCGAAATCATTTTCCAGGATTCCGATATTCTGTCCCTGCTCCATCAGGCGCTTCGCATATTTTTTCAGAAATGTCGTCTTCCCCGATCCGAGGAAACCCGTGATCAGATCAATTTTTACCATGGCAGTCCTCCCTATGCATCCGATCTGGAATATGCATTCTTCATCTGACTGCTGAGCTCAAATAAAACCTTGTCCAGGGTATCTGCCGTCTCCTTCTGCAGCATCTTCGCGATACTGCGGTTTGCCTCCTCGCGAAGTCTTCTGCGCATCACGGCATCCGTCTCCTTAGAGAGGAGCGCGTCGTAGTGTTGGATCAGCTCGTGTCCCTTCGCCATCACATGCTCCTGATAGCGCTCGACATGGAACACCGAGCTCCGGTAGGATGCGTCTGCCATCGCCGCAATCAGCCGGCTCGACCAGTAAAAGTTCTCCGTGGACACCTCGCCTGTCGTGTTCGCCAGATATTCCGGCGTCTCCTCCACATCGGCATAGAACGGCACCAGCACGTTAAATGCGTTTGACGCAAATGCCAGCCATTCGATCACGCCGTTCTCCTGCTCCATCTGCGGACGCATCTGGATTACTGCGAGAAAATCGTTCCGGTTGATGCCGATCGAGCGGTACGCGCCGCGCAGGGACTTATCCCCGTAAGCGGCATACGGATCATACGGCGTTCCCTGGAAATGGGAGGATAAGACGTATTTGACGTCCTCCACCGTCACTTTTTTCTCCGGCACCATGCACCACGGAAGATCATCCGAAGCCGGTGTGAAATCCGCATGCGGTCCGTCCCACACCTTCGTGTGCGGATTCAGATAGCGCTCCATGAACCACGCACGCGGCGTGTTGTATACATGATCCGCATCGTCATGACTGCCGAACGCGTCGCGCGGGTGAAACTCACCGTCCTGCGAGAGATCCAGATGATACGTCTTTACGAATTCTTCCAGATCCGCCGAGCACATATATTCCTTCTGCTCCCCGAGGGCATCGGAAAAATCAAACCGGTCGATTCCAAGCTGGTTCGGCATGACCACATAGACATCATCCGGCACTCTGCGCGCCATCCAGTGATGTCCGCCGATTGTCTCCATCCACCAGATCTCATCCCGATCCTGAAATGCGATGCCGTTCATCTCATAGGTACCGTACTGCTCCAGCAGGCTTCCAAGACGTCTGACGCCCTCCCTGGCACTGCGGATGTACGGAAGCACAAGACACACAAGGTCTTCCTCACCGATCCCTCCGCAGATCTCCGGCTGACCGTTCTCTTCCTTCTGATACACCACCAGCGGATCCGCGCCGAGCACGCGCGGATTCGAGGTGATCGTCTCCGTCGCCGTCATGGCAACATGTGCCTCATTCACGCCGCTTGCCGCCCAGATACCTTTCCCATCGACCGCATTCGGCACCGCCGTGTAGCGCATCGGCTGCTCCGGCAGCTCGATCTTCACATGTGAAATCACAGACTCGTAGTGTCGCGGCTGCTCCTCCGGATGCACGGCCACAAATTTCTTCGGTGTAAAATGTCCCGAACCCGAATCGTCGTTGCGCGCAATCATCGTTGATCCGTCATATGATGCTTTTTTTCCCACTAAAATCGTTGTACAAGCCATTGTCCATTCCTCCTTGGTATGTCTATCTGATTTTCCTGCCTCTTCGCCGGAAGCAGAAATTCCTGAAAGCATATTCTACATTGCATAAGAATCATAGCACTTTTTGCTTGTCTGCTACAAGTCCCATCTAGGAACCGGACGGAATCCGCACGAGAATCTGCTCCCCGCCGCGCTCCGCCATGGCAAGCACCGGCACATGCTTTTTCCGGAGCAGATGCACCACCGGATATGCCGCAAATACATCTCCCTCGACGTAAACAGCCTCCGGGCGGCACTGCAGGATCTGTTTTACATAATCTTTGTTCCGGAGTTTCCAGTCAGCTTTTTCCATCGCCACTTCACCGTAACTGCCGTCCTGCTCCAGTTCCGGCAGCTCCGGTAGCGGGATATGATAGATCTGCGCTTCCGTCATCCCCGGCAGTTCTCTTAAAAGTTCATCCGCCGCCTCTCCGCCGCCCACGTTTACAAGCGCCTTCTCATCCTTGAAACTGTCCAGACTGATCTGGCATGCCTCCACTGCATCGGAAAGTTCCCCGACCGTCATGAGAAAACCGCCCTTATGGCAGAAAACGGCGCTCTCTAACCCCGATGCCTCCGCCAGTTCTTCCTTTTCCAGTCCGAGCCAGCATTCCGGGAAGCTGCACTTATAATGGAGAGAATACTCCCGCTTCAGCGGCTGGATACAGTATCCGCCCCGGTTCGACGGGAAAATCACAAACGCAATCCCGGTCTCCGACAGGCGTTTCTGGCACGGGATAAAATAGGGCAATATCAGAATCGCGGCATCGCGCTCCGCCGTCTCCCCGGACACTACGGCACGCTCATGCGCCGCCAGCACTTCCTCGATCTGACGGTCGGCGCGCTCATTTCCGCGATAGCGCTCGAATTTATTTTCAAGAATCATGCCCGCCACGCTGACCGCCTGAAAAAAGGCGGCGTCGCTTCCGCCCTGCGCATCCCATGCCGGGTTAAAATTGCCAATGAGCGTCGCCAGCTCGTTTTTCTCCCCGGTGTTGTCGTTATTATCCAACGGCTGTACAAACGCCTCGTCAAATTCCGCCGCCAGCTCCTCCCCGAGGATTGCTCCCCCGAGTTCCTCCCACAGCAGTCCGAACGCCGCATAGGGCACACCGTTCTCCCGCACCCGGCTGTCTTTCTGATGATGGTCGTACCGTCCTCTTCCGATGTCAAACACGATCCCGGCAAAATTCTCCGGCACCCTGTTGCCGCGCGTAATTACAATCTCCGGATTCAGGTAAAGCAGCAGCGCCGCGGAAAACACATCGTCTGCATGAAATTTCCCTCCGTGTGTAAACGCCGCCGCGTCTTTTCTCTGAATCTGTTCCAGTAAGTCTTCCGTCATTCTTTTTCTCCCTCATTTGCTTCTTCCATCACAACACTCGCCTCCGGCGCACTGCCCGCCTCCACATAATCGAACCGGAGCACCGCCTGCTGCCAGTTCACACTGACTCTGGCGCTTTTTCCCCGCTCCCTGCCGGCCGCGGAAATCTGTTCTAACAGTTCCCCAAAGACCTCCCTGGTGAGATACCCGCCCCTCCAGTGAAAGGTAAACGTTTTTCCTTTTTTTGCTGTCTGAAGCGCACGTTTATAGACATCCTCCACCTTCGTGAAGGAAAGCTTTTTCTCCCGATAATAAAAATGCTGTGCATCCGTACATTCCGGCGCAGGCGCGATCAGGGGCTGATGATCCCGGAATACGCTCTTGTCGCAGAGATTGAAATAATCGTACCGGATCTGTGCTCCCGCACCGAGCGTGTTGTCAAATGTGGCATCCAGATGATAATACTGCCCGCCGATTTTTACAATATTCCACGTATGGCGGTATTTGATCCCCTTCTCTGGGCAGTTTCCGCACAGAGCAATCACGCACCAGATGCCAAGCGCATCGCAAAGCACCTTTACTGACTTTGCGATTCCCTCACAGACGCCCACACCCTGTCCGAGAGGGCCTATGATCTCATGGGAATACGGCTTTTTCAGCTTATCGTAGTGCACATTTTCGCAGATAAAGTCATGGACGTATTTTTCCTTCTCCCACTCGGAGAGATTCTGCGCCGCGCGCGCCAGTTTTTCCACCCGCGCCTTCATCGCCTTCTGGTGCTCTCTGATCTTGCCTTTTTCAAAGAGGTATTCCGGCAGGAACACAAGGTTCGCCGACTCCGGATAATACCGGTACTTGTAGCCGGTCGCCCAGAAAATCTCCGGATGATCCAGCCGCAGCAGGAAAAATACCTGATAGAGATCCTCCGCCTCAAGGCGCGGCATCGGAATGGAATCCTCCAACGCCAATAGTCCCTGCAGCATCGCATGATATGCCGCCTGCTTTGTTTTGTCCATTTTGCTGTAATAATATGCTTCCATCGTTGTCTCCGTGTAGTTATATGAGCTGGACTATGAGCTGGGGTTCCTGTCGGATTCCGGGATTGGGCTTTTGCCTCGATCCGGCAGAGTTCCGACAGATGACCTGTCACTTTCCACTGGGTTTCCTGGCTGATTGAGGGATCAGGCTTCCTGCCCGGCGAGCGCCTGACTTCTCCGGTGCACTCTCCGTCTCACAAAGTAAAAACAGATTACCTGCAGGACAATCGTGATAATCCACGACGCTGGATAAGATATAAACAGAATCGCCAGTGATCTGTGGTATGGAAAAATGCCAAAAATCCACACCACTCTCGTACCAACCGTTCCGATGACTGACAACACCATCGGCACCGCGGAATATCCCATGCCGCGCAGCGCCCCCGGGAACAAATCCATCCAGCCGCAAAGAAAATAGGTGATCGTCGTGTATGCAAGGATCTCCATACCGCACGCAATTACCTCGGCATCCTCCGTGTAGATCTGTAAAATTTCCGGTCCGAACCCATAGCAGATGCATCCCAAAACTACAGCGACCACGACCGATAAGATCATGCAGTCTGCCAGCACACGATCCATGCGCTTTAATTTTCCAACGCCGTAATTCTGGCTGGTAAAGCTCATGCACGCCTGTGTGATGGAGTTCACCGAGACATACAAGAAGCCGAGCAGATTGTTTGCCGCCGTGTAGCCTGCCATCGCCGTCGATCCGAACGAATTGACCGAGGACTGCAGGAGCACATTGGAAAAGTTAATGACCGTACTCTGGATTCCTGCCGGAACGCCGACCGAAAAGATCTGCTTCAAGTAGTACCCTTTCATGCCAAGTTCGGAAAACCGCAGCCGGTAACTGCTCTCCGACCGGCAGAGGCACCGCAGCACCAGCACGCAGGAAATCATCTGCGAGATGACCGTGGCGATCGCCACACCGGCAACGCCGAGCTTGAATACAATGACAAGCACCATATTTAAGCACGCGTTGATAACTCCCGCAATCATCAAAAACAGCAGCGGACGCTTCGTGTCCCCGACGGCGCGCAGAATCGCCGCACCATAATTGTAGAGCATGAAAAACGGCATTCCCAGAAAATAGATCCGCATATAAAGTGCCGACAGTCCGATGACGTCGTCCGGTGTCCCCATCAGCGCCAGCGCTCCCTTGGAAAAAACAAGTCCCACCAGCGCCATGATAATTCCACTGACCAGTGCCAGGGTTATCGCGGTATGTACGGTCTCAGACACCTCTTTCTCACGCCCCGCCGCATAGAAACGCGCCGTCAGTACATTTGCCCCCAGTGAAATTCCGATAAACAGGTTCGTAAACACGTTGATGAGCGCACTGGTCTGTTTATTGTAAAATATAAATGTAGAAAGTTGCAGACGAAAAATGTAGGTCGTTGCAACTACATTTTGTAGGTGATTGCAAAGCACCAGAATCCTAG
>CACZIN010000041.1:0-26071 GCA_902781225.1 uncultured Lachnospiraceae bacterium
ACACACAAAAGTCCTACAAATTGTCTTCCGGGATGCGGACATGACCCGCGGAGTGCTCCAAACTTGGAAAGACACGGATCATCGAAGATGCAAACATTCTGCTGGTTAGAAATGCCACATTTTTTGAACCGAATTTCCATCTGCATTTTCATCTGAAATCCCACGGTGTGGTCTTCTCATAATATTACTTATCAACGCAGAGCACGATATGCTTATTGCGGCAATTCCTTTATCTCTGCAATCTTCTTCGTTTTATTTTACATAGGCGTGGTCAACCTTAATCTTCGGGTAGTAATTATCCCCCAGGCATTCCCGGACTCTTCCGCAGATCGCCGCAACCAGTTCCTCATCGCTCATCTTGAACTGGAACGGTACGAGCACATCGAAGATCAGATTGGAATGGGTCGGACCGCTGACTACCCTGAAATCATGGATCGTAATCACATCATCTATTCCCTTTGTGATCGATACGACAGCAGCTTTCAGTTCACTGACGTGCTCATCGGAGGTCACAATCGGGTCCATATGTATCGTCGCCTCACACCCCAGCTTCTCCCGCAGTTCATTCTCCACGTTGTCAATCACATCATGTACTTCCAGAATATCACCGTCTGCCGGCACTTCCGCATGCAGCGTCACCATCTTGCGCCCCGGGCCGTAATCGTGCACGATCAGATCATGAATCCCGCAGATCTCCGGATGCGACATGACAATCCGGTCGATCTGCATGACAAAATCCTCTGCCGGCGGCTGTCCCAGCAGCGGATTGAGCGTCTCCTTCGCCGCGCTGACCCCCGCATACAGGATGAATACACCAACCAGCACACCGCACCATCCGTCGATATGAAGCCCGGTAAAATGCCCGATCAGCGTTGCCACAAGAACTGCCGTTGTCGCGCAGGTATCACTCAGGCTGTCGATCGCCGTTGCCTGCATTGCTGCGGAATCAAGCTTTTTCCCGATCCTGTGATTGTAAAAATACATATACAGCTTCACCAGAATCGACAACACCAGAATCACAACAATCAGCCCGGAGAACTCTGTCTCCTCCGGATGTACGATCTTCCCCACCGAATCCCGGATCAATTCATACGCCATCAGAAGAATCGCTGCTGCCACCACCAGCCCCGAGATATACTCGATCCTGCCATGTCCGAACGGATGCTCCGGGTCCGGCTTTGTGCCTGCCAGCTTGAAGCCCACCAGCGTCACGATCGAAGAACCCGCATCCGACAGGTTGTTGACCGCATCTGCCGTGATGGCAATGGAATGGCTGATGGTGCCCGCAAGAAATTTTCCCGCAAAGAGCAGTACATTGAACAGAATGCCTACCACACCGCACAGCACACCATATTCTTCACGAATCTTCGCCTGATCGTTCTTCTCCCGAATGAATATCTTCGCCAATAATGTAACCATAGAAATACCCCCCTAATCGCTTCTCCCCTACTCAAGCTTTCCAATATCATGCACCGGCCAGTAGATCACTGCCGCCTTGCCCAGAATCTTATCCTCCCTCACATACGGATTCGTCCAGTACCGTGCGTCCCACGAATCGTTCCGATTATCCCCCAGCATCAGATAAGAATCTTCCGGCACTTCAAAATGATAATTCCCCGTCGCCACCGTCCAGTCCTCTTTGAGATAATCCTCGTCCAGCGGTGTATCCGCTCCGTCAATATAAATGTATCCGTCCCGGATATCCACGGTCTCACCCGGAAGCCCGATCACACGCTTCACATACAGTTCTTCCTCGTTGTCCGGATAACGGAAAATGACAATATCGCCGCGCTCCGGCGACTTGCTCCGGTATGCCAGGCGGTTTCCGATCAGACGGTCTCCCGGCATGATGGTGTTCTCCATCGACCCGGTCGGCACATCAGCATTGATGATGATGTAATTTTTCAAAAACATCGCAACAGCAAGTGCAATTACAAACGGGACAACCCAGCTTAATATTTCACGAATGATTGCTTGTGCCGTCCCTTTTTCTCTTTTCTCTTCCTTTGGTTGATTCTGTTTTGGCATCTTTTTCCCTCTGTCTGCTTTCTATGTCTGTTTGTTATTGTAACACACCTGACGGAAAATGAAAACGTATGATGGCATCTAATTCTAAAATGTGCTATGATGTCGGTATGCACTGCGGGTGTCCGCCCGCGTACACTGACGGATTACTTTGGAAAAGGAGTTCTTCATGGAAACTTATAACGATCAATTATTTCCCCCCGCATTTCTTGTAAACTACACGAAAGAGCCTGCCGGCAGACAGCGCGTTCTCACCTACTCACTCTTTCGTTTTCTATCCTGCGTGTCAGAAGATCATCCGGATCTCACGCAGTTTCTCGCAGATCAGGTTTCCTGCCCGTCTGCCGAGGACAGCTTCGAGCTGCTGGAAGATTATCTCTCCGCGGACGACTATTTCTCGCCTTCCATCGCAGCGGACGGCTTTGAACCGTTTTATCTGTATGCCGCCATTGTGCTGACTGCAGGGGTTCCTTTCGGCACCACCACACCGGTTATCGACTCCCTGATAGAAGATCATGCACCGGAGGCTGCCAGCCTGCCTTACGGGGATGGCAATCTGCCGCTTGAATCCCTGCTTGTGGACTGCCGTAACTTCTACGCGGCACTCTGCCTGTGCCTGATGCATCACACGGACGCACTGGCTGCTCTGCTGCCGCAGTTTTTAAATGCATACCGCCCGGAATATCACTTCAGCTGTGAGTCCTTTGTTCTCTATGACTTTATGGATGAATATTTTGAGCAGCATGACTGTCTGCACCATCCGTCTTTTGTCCAGTTGACGGATACCCTGGTCGCCGCCACCTTAAACTACTACAACACCGATTTCGGCACGCTTCTCGAGACCGAGATCGCCCAGAACCTTTCCGGAACCGGCTCCCGGTTTGCAGGACTTAAGCGCTACGGCAGCGTGCGGCTTCCTGCCATCGCTGACACGGATAAGGCATGCCACATGCTTGCCAATCTGTTCCGCTATGCCGCACTTTACGAGCTGCGCAGCCACCTGTTTGATTTTCATCTGGACGAGGACCGCTTGATCACACTCGACAACTGGCAGACAGAACTTCACTGGCACTATGTACAATATGCAAATGTCTATCAGCTTGCGCTTGACTCCTTTCAGTCCGCAGCACTTTCCAGAGAATTGCTGCACCGGCAGTTTCTGCTCAATCTTTCCTGCCTGAACCGCTGATTGCGCGTCCTCGCGAAGCATTTTGTGTAATAGGAAGAAATCTTTTCTATTACACAAAAAAGGCGCCAGCCGTTCGATCTCACGATCGTCCGGCTGATGCCTTTTTATTTTCCTGTCTTCTGTTCGATGTTCTTCGCCTATTCTGTCTTAAATACAGCAATCTCGGTCTTAAGGCCTGTCATATTATCTCCCAGGCTCTCCGCCGTGCCGTTTAAGTTCTCTACATTCTGCTCCAGACTTGCTACAACCTTCTTCACTACTTCGGCGCTTGCTGCCGTCTCCTCAATGATAGAGGAAATATTATGTACCGCCTCAAGCGTATCCTCGCGCTCCTTATCGGCACGCTCCGTTCCGGCAAGAATCTCCTTTAATCCGTCAAACAGCTTATCCATGGCGTCGCTCATATCCTGGAATACGCCGATCACCTCACGCACTGCTTCGGTCTGCTGTGCAACCATCTCGCCCGCCTGCTTTGCACTCTCGACGCTCACGCCGGTCTGTGCACTGATATTCTCCACATTATTGCGGATCTCTCCGGCAGCCTCCGCCGAATTGTCTGCAAGCTTACGGATCTCCTCGGCCACAACCGCAAATCCGCGTCCTGCCTCTCCGGCTCTTGCCGCCTCAATCGATGCGTTGAGCGATAACAGGTTCGTCTGCTCCGAAATATCTGTAATGACGGAAACAAACTGATTGATCGTCTCCGATTCGCGCTTCAAGTCTTCGATGCTTTCCTCCACCTTCGCGGTCACTGCCGTCGTCTCATTCGCGCGCTGTCCCAGCTGTTCGATCCGGTCCATACCTTTGCGGATCATCTCCTCCGCCTCGGATACAAGCGTCTCTACCTCGCGCGCCACACGGTTGACTTCCTGAATCTCCTCGGAAAGCGTTCCCGTCTTGCTCACGCACTCCTGTGCGTGTGTGGACTGCCGCTCCATGCCCTCGTTGATCTCACCGATTGCGTTTGCTATATCCTGCGAATATTCCTGGATAATGCCGGATGCATTCGTCACTTCCCCGGCAGACGCCGCCAGCTTGTCCGTCGCCTGGCTGACCTTCTGCACCAGCTGCTTGTTGTGTGCGATCATGTCATTTGCTGCAGCAGCAAGTCCGCGGAACTCGTCGCGTCCCTTCACGGACACGGTCGTTGCCAGATTACCTTCCGCCACAACCTCAAGGCTTCCGGAAATACGCTTCATATTCTTGCGGATTCCGCTTGTCACTGCGGTTCCGATCAAAAGTGCAATGATACTGGAGATCAGAACTCCCGCTATCGTGATCTGCTTAATGGACTCTGCCTGCCCGGTAATGACCTTCAACGGCACCAGCGCACACATCGTTGCCCCGGTATCCTCGCTCTTGCTGTGGAAAAACAGATACTCTGTTCCGTTGTACTGCACCTGGCTTACACCGTCCGTCTCACTCGCCTGCAGATAAAAATCCTTGTCTGCAAAAATTGTCTCTCCCTCGACCGGCGTTCCCTGTTCGTCTCCCGCATTGCGCTTTACCGCAAGCTCTCTGCCGCCTGCTGTCACGAATCCCACAATGCTTCCGTCTCCCAGATTCAGTCCCTGCATGAACTCTGTGACTGCCTCCGCCTTGATGTCGATTACGATAACCGCCTTACCGTTCTGTGCGGTTGCCTGATATACCATAATATATCCGGACGGGTCGATGCTCAGATACTCATCCAGCGCATTGTGATGGTCATCCCACTGTTCCAGCTTGCCGTCGACCGCCATCTCATCCATGTACTCCTGGTAAATTCCCTTCTGCGCCTTGCTCTTCGTCGAAATCATCTGCAGATCACCGGAAGGAATAATATAGATGTTGCTGATATAAGAGTTGCCAACCTGGGAAGCAAGAATTCTTGTCTTCACCTGGTCAATCAGCGCCCGCTTGGACATCGGATCATTGTCGTAAATCCCCACAAAATACTTTCCAAGATCCGAATCCACCACGTATTTTAATGCCTCTGCACTGATGAACGAGTTGCTCGTATCGATATTCTGCGACGCCATCTCGATCGTCTGCTGTGTGGAATCGCGGTAAGAACTGCTCATTCCGTCCGCCGCCTTGCGGTAGGAAATGATTCCAAGCACAATCATGAACAGAACCGGCACAAGAAAACACAGCACGATCTTCTCCCGGATTCCAAATGCCATCGTGACATTCGCGTTTCTTCGCTTTGCCTGCTTCTTCTCCTTTTTCATATTGATAACCTTCTCCCTGTTTCTTAACATATTACCCTTATTATAGCAAAAAACACAAATATTGCCATATATTTCTACGAAAAAGTGCTTTATTTAACAAAATATAGCCATTTTGTTCAAAAAACATACGATATTGCCTCCGCCCGGCTCCCGCTGCTAAAAAAGTGTTAAGTCTCTTCCCGATACACTATGAAAAAATTAAAAAAAAGCGGCAAAATCCCCCTCCGGTTTCCTGCCTGTTATACTTGATGGCAACTGAAACCAAAGGGGGATTTTATATGACAATCTTTGAACACATTTTTTCTGTGATCGGTATTCTTATCATTATCGGAGGTTTTGTCTACGGAATCTATGATTCCTATTTTGAAGGCAAAGGCACTTCATCATCCAAAGCTTCCTCCTCAACCTCATCTCAGACAACCGATGCCGTCTGACTCTCAAGCATGCGGTAGCCCACACGCGGAATCGTGGTAATGTACGTCGGATCCATCGGGATCTTCTCGATCTTCTTGCGGATATTTGTCATGTTCACACGCAGAATGCGGCTGCCGCTGCTTGCATACGGTCCCCATATCTTCTCTAACAACATCTGATACGTCACCACAGTTCCCGAATTGAGGGCAAGACACTCCAGAATCCGGTATTCCACCGGTGAAAAATGGATCTCCTCCCCGGCAAGGCTTACCTGCCGTCTTGAAAAATCAATCTTTAAATCTCCTGCCTGATAAAAGCTTCCCTGTCCTCCCGGAATCCTTCTGCGCAGCGCGGTGTAGATTCTCGCCGCAAGCTCCTGCTCATGAAACGGCTTGACAATATAGTCGTCCGCTCCCGCATACAGCGCGTTGACCTTATCCATATATCCCGTCTGTCCGGATACGACGAGAATCGGACAATCCGTCCACTCTCTGAACCACTGGATCAGGCCGATCCCGTCCATATCGGAAAGCTGGGTATCCATCAGAATCAGATCCGGGCAGATACTGGTGCTCATCTCCATGCCGGAACGTCCGCTGGTGGAAGTATAAAGCTTATAGTTCTCCCTCTGCAGCACCCTGCGGATCAGATAAAAAATACTTTCATCCTCGTCAATCAGCAAAATCTTTACTCTGTCACTTATTTGGTTTTTATGGTTCACTGAAACTGCCTCCTGTCATTACGTTTTTCTATATATGTAAGTAATTCAGAAAGCCGTCTCCTTTCTTTCCATCTGTCTGGTGTATGTAATAGATATTCTCCCAGTGGTGAATCATGCGGCATCCGTAACGGCGGCTTAGAATCCGGCAGACAACGCATACCAGAAGCATCACCCACACGACCACCGCCAGAAGCTTGGTCAGCAGGCTGCGCATACCCGCCTGCTCCCGCATCACGACTTCATCCAGCACCGAATGAATCATTGTGAACGTATCCTGACAGGCATCCGGCTTTGCATCCCTTGCTTCCAGCAGCGTCTGTGCCGCTATCATATTCTGCCCGGAACCTTCCTGCCGCATCTCTCCCGTCAGAGCGGACTGCTCTTCTGCCACACAGCCTGCATCACCCGCCTGCTTCGTTCTGCCTGCGGAATCCGGTACCACATAAAAAAAAGACAGCAGGAGAAACATCGCCATCAGACAGCATACCAACTTATGTCTTTTGCTGTTCGCCATTTCTCCCACCATCCTTTCCGTATTTACTAATTATTGTAACATATATTCTTTTTATATCAAACTTGTATTTGTGAAATCATCTTTTTCTTAATTTCTTAGCAGTTTCTTAACGTTTTTTTCGTATATGGCACGTTTGCGCAGGCAACCCTAAACAGGTAACCATCATTCACCTCCCCCGGGAGGTTCACAGAAAGGATGCCCTATGAAAGCAAATGTGATCGAAGGCTGTATCAGCTGCGGCTTGTGTGTCAGTGTATGTCCGGAAGTTTTCCGGATGAACGATGAAAATGTATCGGAAGTCTATCACCAGCCGTCGCCGGAGCAGGAGGATGCCACGCAGGAAGCCGCTGACGGCTGCCCGGTGAGCGTCATCGAAATCGAATAATCCCCGGCAGAAAAAAACATCTGCCCGCCGCACCAGTCAGTGCTCAGCGGGCAGATGTTTTTTCTTGAGTTCCTCCACGTTTTTCTCCACGCGCCGCTTATCCAGCGGGTACACGAACCACAGGATCGCTGCCACAATGAAAAATCCGATTGCGGGCACCAGCGTTGCCGTTGTGTACAATCCGCGCCGCACCGCATCCGTCTGCGCAGCCGCAGCCGGCTCATACCCGATCACCTGCAGCGCCCATCCTCCGATACCGCCCGCCAGCGCCTGTCCAACCTTTCTGGCAAACGAATACACCGCATAGACGGTTCCGTCATCCCGGTGCCCGGTCTGCACTTCCTGATCGTCGATCACGTCCGTGATATTCGCCCAGATCACCGTATTAAAAAAGCCAAGCCCGAGATACCCGATTGCCCCGAGCCACAGGAACAGCCACATATTCTGTAATTTCAGCATGTACATGACTGCAAATACAACACCGGAGAACAGCATCCCCACCACAGATGCCTCCTTTTTCCCAAATCGTCTGGAAACAGGTACGCCGAGCGGTGCTGCCACCAGCAGAATCACCAGTGTAGACAGCAGCGTAAACAACGATATGCCGCGGGCGTCCCCGAAGTAATCCGGATAGATATAATTGTTCATCGTGCTGATTAAAAGCTGGGAGAGCAGCAGAAATACCGCGGCTCCGATCATCCCGAGAAGTGCGCGGCTCTTCGCAATCGCGCCAAGCGTCGCCGCAAAACTCACCGATTCCGCGTCCACGTCACGCTCGACCGCCACCCGCTCCGTGGTCATGCGGTAACAGACCAGATAACAGAGCAATGCGAGAATCGAGAAAATGCCCGCGACCACCGTAAATGTTCCGCCGCCGCGCACGACCTGATTGCCGTCTACATCGGTCGTGTAGAGAAAAAGCGGCGTAACGATGCCGATCACCAGTCCCGCCAGCGTCGCCCCGATCGACCGGGAGGTGGATAACGCCGTCCGCTCCGATGCCTCCGCCGTGATTGCAGATGCCATCGAGCCATACGGAATGTTGATCGATGTATAAAAAATACTTCCCCACAAAAGATAGGTAACATACATGTAGATAATCTTCCACGGCATAGATGCCTGTGCCATGGCAGTCTGGTACATCAAAAAACTCGACAGCGCCACCGGTCCGCACATCCTGCGGATCCAGCAGCGGAACTTTCCATCCCTCGCCGGCGGCGCCGCATCGACAATGCGTCCCATCGTAACATCCGTGAACGCATCCACAAATCGTGCGACCAGAAACAGTGTTCCGACCATTCCTCCGCTGATGCCAAGCACCTTGGTATAGAAGACCATCAGAAACGAGCTGGCAAAAATAAAGGTAAAATCGTTGCCAAAATCTCCGAACATATAGCCGATCTTATCCCGCCTGCCAAAGTCTCTCACTTCTCCATCCTTCATTGCACTAACCCTCCATCTTCCGCTCCCATCGGAACGTATGAAGAGAGTATGCCCGGATTATCTGTCCTGTATACCTTTTTTCTGGCGGTACATGCGCTCATCCGCAAGCGCCAGCAGTTCATGGCTCTTTTGCTTTCCCTGCTCGCCCCGCATCGCACAGCCGATGCTGATCGACAGCTGCCACGGAGTATCCGCGCCCCAGGCGATTCCATTTACATTCTCCTGTGTCTGACGAATAATCGCATCCATCTCGTCCTGCGTCTTGCCTTTTACAATCACAACGAATTCGTCTCCGCCGTAGCGCGCCAGAAATGCCTGCATATTTCCAAAGGTGCGCTTTAACTGCTCCGCCACAAGCCTGAGCACCTCATCGCCGACCACATGGCCGTAGGTATCGTTTACTTTCTTGAACTTATTCACATCCATCAGCAGATAGCAGCAGGTCTCCCGCTCTCCGCTGCGCTCGTCAATCTCCCACATATACTGATCCAGTCTGCGTCTGTTGTTAAGACCGGTCAGACCGTCCTGCGTTACCTGTCCCTTCTGAATGCCGAGATACACCCACAGCAATGCGGCAACCGTAAACGCCCACGCAGCATCCAGCGATGTTATCTTTTCGACCAGAACACCCGCAACCGGGAACAAAAACGCAGCGGCAAGCTTCCCCAGCTCTCCCCTGCGCTGCGCATTTCCGGCACGGAGCGCACCAAACGCGGCAAGAAGAAATGCCACCACAAGGTATAACAGGCACACGGCAGGTATCAGATATGCCGCGGGTCCCTTTTTATAGTAGTTCACCATATTGATAAAATAGACCGCCTTCGTCCACGGATTTGAGAGCAGAACCGCAGTGCCGATCAGTGCCGGAATCGCCAGAATCCAGCATTTTGTCCCTCTCTGTCCGTTTCCGTCCTGCGCTACATCCAGCACATACAAAAAACACAGATAGGTGCATGCCAGAAGGCCGAACGCATACCATACTCCCAGCCCCTTTAGCAGGATTCTCGGACCGAATCCGCCCTTTCCGAGATTGCACAAAATCGCGGTGCGGCACAGCAAAAGCAATACAAACAGCAGCATCTCCGTGCGCAGCACGCGTGTCCTCCACGAAAAAGACAGCGTCTGCCTGGTATTATGGCGCATCATAAGCAGCGCAATCGCCGGTATGAAATTGATCTGTAAAAATGCTGCCGTACTCACGCAGTCCGCCTCCCCATGCACTGCGCGCTACGCGCGCATGCGTTTCTTTTTCTGTTTCTCCTCATACATCCGCTCATCCGCCTGCTGTATCAGATTCTCCCCGCGCCTTCCGGCTTCATGCCAGAACGCGTAGCCGATACTCATGGACAGCTGCAACGGAAGCTGTCCTTCTTTGTTAAACCGGTCAATACCATCCCGGATCCGCGCGATCGCTTCCTCAATCTGATCCTGCCCGAACCAGTCTCCGAGCACCGCAAACTCATCCCCGCCATAACGTGCAAGAAATACCGGATCTTTGCCGAACACGCCCCGCAGAATATCCGCTGTATGCCAGAGCGCCTCATCACCTACCGCATGTCCCAGTTCATCGTTGATCCGCTTGAAATCATCCACATCAATCATCAGAAGTCCCCACTCGTGCTCCGGACAAAGCTCAATCTTACGCTGCAGATGTGCATCAAACTCCCTGCGGTTATTCAACCCGGTCAGTCCGTCTGTCGTGATCTGCCGGTTCTGCGCATTCAGATAAATAAAAAGCACTGCCAGTGCCACAAAGGGACCTCCCGTGTGCCAGTCCTCCGCAAAGCTCTGCACCATTCCGCCCACAAGGCTGAACACGCCCGCCTCGAGCAGATAGCGTGTCTCTTTCTGTCCTTCCTTGGTAAGCTCTTTGGGATACGCCGTCGCTGCCAGAATGAGCCCCGTCAGATATAACACGATACTTACCAGCTTTGCCGGCAGGCTGCCATGACTTAAGCTGTAGGACACCGCATGCGCGCCCCATCCCTCCGTACTCAGGCTCCAGGGTACGATTACCGTAAGCAGCACCGCAGCGATGGCGATTCCCGTCATAATATGGCATACCCCAGCCGTCCATCGCCGGTTATGCCGCACAGAAAGCTTCCCGTTCACATACAAAAGCCAGGCATGCGGTACTGCTGTCAGAAAGAAGCAGTACACCAGATACCCGGCATACAGCACCGTAAACCGATGTATATAAAGCTGCAGTGCATGATACGTCACATCGCTGCCCATCATGCAGATAATCAGAAACGGAAGAAAACCAAAGACCCTGTCTCCCTGCGTCCGTTCCTCCCGCTTCCAGTTATTCATTCCGATGGTAAGGAGCATCACAATAGGAAACAGGTAGATTCCAAGCTGTTTAAACCATTCCATCATGCACCCTCCTTACCTAAGATTCTCCTATTATACCATTATTGTTTCTGTCTGTCAGTAAAAAACAGGGAAAAAGTACCTCAATACTTTTTCCCTGTTCCCAGTTGTCATTCTATTTTTTGAGAATTACTGATATTTTCTGCGAAACTGCACCGGAGTCATCTCATACGCTTTTTTGAACAGCCGGTTAAAATGCTCCACATTCTCGTAACCCACGTAGGCGGCAATCGACTCTACGGTCTGGTTCGTCTCCTTTAACATGGTGCGTGCTTTTTTCATGCGTGCCTTCTTCACAGCATCCTGGAAGGTCATCCCGGACTTTTCCTTAATGTACTTGGAAAGGTACGGTTTGGAGAGGTTAAACTGATCTGCCAGCACATCCAGCGTCACATCCGCATAGTGATTCTGTATGTAATTCATGATGTCGACGATGCGCTCCTCGCGTCCCTCCACAATATTCTCACTCTTTAACATCTTGTTGGCAGCGGATACCAATGCCGCGATCGAGCTGGTGATGATATCCTCGTCAATTCCGACACCCCAGTAATTCTTGCCCTTGCAGATGATCTCCACATACGCCGCCGCCTTGGAGGAGGATCCTTCTGAAATGGCGTGCTCCTCGTATACGGCAAGCTCGTAACTGATGCCGAAATACATCTTGATTGCGTTGCTCACGGCGTCCAGACGGCCGTTTCCTGTCGTCTCAATCGTGCGGCGCTCCTTGTTGTGCTCGATCACCAGGCGCGATGTGATGCCGTCCTTCTGCTCGAAATGGCACTCGGAAATCTGGAAAATGTCGCACAGGTTGACATAATGTTCTTCAAAAATCCGGTAGATTGCTTCCGGTGAAAGTTCCTGATGTCTGCGATCCGATACGCCCTTGACCAGATAACCGACTTCTTCCTTCATCTTATCCGGCAGATCCATACCGAAGTTCTGCTTTAATACGAATGCGACTCCGCCCTTGCCGGACTGGCTGTTGATGCGGATGACATCCGACTCGTATTCCCTTCCGACATCCTTCGGATCCAACGGCAGATACGGAACATCCCAGCGCTCGCCGCTCTTGCCCGCTTCTCTCCACGCCATACCCTTGGAGATGGCATCCTGATGGGAACCGGAAAACGCGGTAAATACCAGATCTCCGGCATACGGCGTACGCTCGTAAACACGCATACCGGTAAAGCGCTCGTATTTCTCGCGGATCTCGCTGATATTGGAAAAATCAAGCTTCGGATCGACACCGTGGCACACCATATTCATCGCCAGCGTCACAATATCAACGTTTCCGGTGCGCTCTCCGTTTCCGAAAAGAGTGCCCTCCACACGGTCCGCGCCGGCAAGGATACCGAACTCCGCATCGCTGATGCCGCATCCCCTGTCGTTGTGCGGGTGAACGCTCAACACCACATTGTCTCTGTACTTCAAGTGCTTGTGAATATACTCGATCTGGCAGGCAAACACATGCGGCATCGCAATCTGTACCGTGGTCGGAATGTTGATGATCGCCTTGTGCTCTGCATCCGGCTTCCAGACATCGAGCACTGCATTGCAGACCTCTACCGCATAGTCCACCTCTGTGCCCGGGAAACTTTCCGGACTGTACTCAAATGTAAAGTTGCCGTCCGTCTCCGCTGCGAGTGTCTTCAACAATTCTGCCCCGTCCACTGCCAGCTTCTTGACTTCTTCCTTGCTCTTCTTAAACACCTGCTCCCGCTGTGCCACCGAAGTGGAATTGTACAGATGGATGACTGCGTGAGGCGCTCCCTTGACCGCCTCAAATGTCTTCCTTATAATATGTTCTCTCGCCTGGGTTAAAACCTGCACCGTCACATCCTTCGGGATCATATCGCGCTCGATCAACGCGCGCATGAAGTTGTATTCCGTGTCCGAAGCTGCCGGGAAACCGACCTCGATCTCCTTAAATCCGATGTCGACCAGCATCCGGAAAAATTCAAGCTTTTCCTCCAGTCCCATCGGCTCGATCAGCGCCTGGTTGCCATCCCGCAGATCCACACTGCACCAGATGGGCGGCTTCTCGATGCTGTCCTTCTTCACCCAGTCATATGTCACCTCCGGCGGCATAAAGTATGATTTTCCGTATTTTGCTGCAATATTCATGTCTTTCCTCCATACAAAATAATTCAAGAAAGTTGATTTCTGTTATTCATTTCGTATATACTATCATACCCCTTATGCTTCCACAAGGTGCGTTTTTAATCAAATATATTGATTTATTTTATCCTCTTTCTAAATTCCGGCCTTTTTGCAGATCTCATTGAGACAGCAACGGTCACAGTACGGCGCTGTCCGTGCGGTACAGACCGCGCGCCCGTGATCCACCAGCCTGTGGCAGAAATCATTGCTCTCCTCCGGCGGAATCAGCTTCCAGAGTGCCATCTCCACTTTCTTTGGTTCCTTGATCCCGTCCACGAGCCCGATGCGGTTCACCAGGCGGATACAGTGCGTATCGGTGACGATTGCCGGCTGTCCGAAGACGTCCCCCATCACCAGATTGGCGCTCTTTCTGCCGACTCCCGGGAGTTCTAACAACGCATCAAAATCTTCCGGTACTTTTCCCTGGTACTTTTCTTTCAACATCTTCATGCAGGCAGAGATGTCGCGCGCTTTGCTGTGTCCCAGCCCGCACGGTTTTACAATGCGCTCAATCTCCTCCACATCCGCCTCCGCAAGTGCATCCACATCCGGGAATTCCCGGTACAGATCCTGCACGACCACATTGACTCTCGCATCGGTGCACTGTGCCGCCAGTCTCACGCTGACCAAAAGCTTCCACGCATCGTCATAATCCAGCGAACATCCCGTGTCCGGATACTCCTTTTTCAAACGCTCTATCACCTGAAGTGCCAGTTCCTTTTTTTGCATATTTCTCCTCCGTCCCTGTCCGTTTTACATTTCCGTTTCTGTCTCTGCTTTCTGTTTCTATCTCTGCTTTCTCTTCCTGTATCGGTTCCATTTCCGTCTCTCAGATCCGGAACTTCTTCCACTGATACAGTTCCATATCTACATGACCGTCGACTACTTCCACGCCCTCTGCCTCCAGCAGCAGCTTCTGCTCATTCACACCGCCGAATGCAAAAGCGTCCGAAAGTCTGCCTTCCCGGTTTACCACCCGGTAACAGGGAATATGCGCCGGATCCGGATTCACGTGAAGCGCATAGCCGACCACTCTTGCCCATCTGGGATTCCCCGCAAGCGCCGCCACCTGTCCGTAAGATGCCACACATCCCTTTGGAATCTGCTTTACGATTTCATAGATCTTCTGATAAGAGCTGCCTGTCTCCGCCATGATTGCCGCCTTTCTTCCTATATCATTTATTATCCTCTATCTTAGCATACAATCCGGCTTTTCACATCTTCTTTTTCCTGTAAAATGACTTCCAGTTTTCCCAGTTTTGCTCACTTTTCTGCACGCTTGTATTTTTTCCCGTGCGTTCTTGCTTTCGCGTTTGTAAAGTGCTAAAATTTTGACTTGTGTTTATAAAAATTTAATAATTACAGACTGAGGAAATGAAAATGAATGAATTGAAACCAAAACTATTTGACGTCCTGAAGGACTACAGCAAAGAACAGGCCATGCGCGACGTGATCTCCGGAATCATCGTTGCCATCATTGCCCTGCCACTGTCGATTGCGCTTGCCATCGCATCCGGCGTCGGGCCGGAGCAGGGTCTCTACACTGCCATCATCGCCGGATTTTTTATCTCGTTTTTCGGCGGCAGCCGTGTGCAGATCGGCGGTCCTACCGCAGCCTTTGTTGTCATCATCTATGGCATTGTCGCGGATTACGGTACGGCAGGTCTTACCGTCGCAACCATTCTTGCCGGCATTTTTCTGATCGTAATGGGAATCTGCCATTTTGGTTCTCTCATTAAATATATTCCTTATACCATCACAACCGGATTTACCTGCGGTATCGCTGTGACCCTGTTTGTGGGCCAGCTCAGGGATTTCTTCGGGCTCTCCATCGCATCCGTGCCGTCCGAGTTCGTGGATAAGGTGATTGCCTACGCCACAAATATTTCCACCATCAACTGGACTGCCACCGCTGTGGGGGCAGCTGCCATTGTCATCATGCTGCTCTGGCCGAAAGTCACCGACAAAATTCCGGGGTCTCTGATTGCGATTATCGTCACAACCGCCGTTGTCTACTTCGCGGATCTCCCGGTCAACACAATCGGCAGTGTCTATGGAGAACTTTCTTCCTCCTTCCCGACACCGCATGTTCCGGCACTGTCCATGAAACTGGTACAGGAAATGCTCTCACCGGCATTTACCATCGCGCTGTTGGCAGGCATCGAATCCCTGCTGTCCGCCGTCGTCTCGGACGGAATGATCGGTGACACCCACAAGTCCAACGCCGAGCTGATCGGTCAGGGACTGGGAAATATTTTTTCCGGTATCTTCGGCGGTATCCCGGCAACCGGCGCGATCGCCCGTACCGCAGCCAACGTCCGCAACGGCGGCCGCACCCCGATCGCCGGCATCGTACACTGCGTTACCTTAACAATTATCCTTCTGGTGCTCATGCCGCTCGCCGCTTTAATTCCAATGACAACACTTGCCGCTGTCCTTCTGATCGTGGCTGCCAACATGGCGGACTGGACTTCCTTTTTCCGCCTCTGCAAAACAGCGCCAAAGAGTGATGTTATTGTGCTGGTGGCAACGTTCCTGCTCACCGTATTTTTCGATCTCGTGATCGCGATTGAAGTCGGTGTCGTGCTCGCCGCCATGCTTTTCATGAAGCGTATGGCGGAAACCGCCGATGTGACCGCCTGGAAATATCCGGATGAGCCGGACGTCACACCGGGCGAAGCGGAAAAGCTGCGCGATATTCCGCACACCATCCGTGTCTTCGAGATCAGCGGTCCGCTGTTTTTCGCCGCCGCAGACCAGATTTTACAGATCAGCAGTGACAAGGCTACCCGCGTGATTGTCATCCGCATGCGCAGTGTTCCTGCCATCGATGCCAGCGCCATGAAATCGCTGCGCGAACTGGCTGACCGTGCAAAGAAGAAAAAGATCACACTGATTTTCTCCCACGTCAACGAACAGCCGATGTCCGTCATGGTCAAAGACGGCTTTACCGAGTACGTCGGAGCCGAAAATTTCCATGCAAATATCGTAGAAGCCCTGGATTATGCAGAAAATCTGGTAAAATAGTCCCGTTTTTTTTACATCTGCTTGATGAAGATCCGCCAAACTGTTACAATGACAGTAAGGATAAGGCATCGGTGCACAAGATGCACCGGTGCCTTTTTTACGTTTAGCGTAATACGGTATTTACAAAGGAGGATTCTTTCTATGGATAATCGATTGACCGATCTTTCCCAGCCGGCAGTTGCGGCACAGAGCCGCAATAAGACAGCCATTGCCGGCACCTGCACGATGAATGCGGTACTTGCGGTTGCCTACATCGCAGAAGTCTTAAAAGGCGCGCGCAGCCTTCCGTCGTATCTGATTTTTCTTCTGCTCTGTCTGCTCCCCTGTGTCACCTCCATTCTTGCCTACACGAAGCAGAAGGATGCATTCAGTATCCGCTATCTCTGCGGCGGCGGTTTTGCTCTCCTGTATGCCTATGTGATGTTTACCGCCTCAACGGATCTGACGTTCTGCTATGTGATCGTAATGCTCTTGATTCTTCTGGTGTATGCAGATAAAAAGCTCGTTTCCCTTCTGTGCACTTATGCGCTGGTGCTCAATGTCGCTGTCCTGATCTACCGCGCCGTCACGCAGGGACTTACCGCTACCCAGATCACCGATGCCGAGATTATGATCGCCTGCATTATCCTTACCTATATTTTTGTATTGATGTCTGTCACAAAGATCGCCCAGATCAACGATGCCAACATCAAAAAAGCCGACTCTGACCGCAGCCAGTCCGATGATCTTCTCAAGCTGACCTTAAAGGTAGCCGGAGATATGGCGGGAAATATCGATCAGGTTTCGCACAGCACCTCACAGCTTCGTGATTCCATCGCCGGAACACAGACCGCCATGGAGGATCTTACCAGCGGCACTTCCGAGACCGCCTCTGCCATCCAGGTGCAGCAACAGCAGACGGAAAACATTGACCGGCAGGTACAGAACGTATCATCCGTCACTGCCGAACTCCTCTCTTCCACCGCAGAGACCTCTGCCAATCTAAAGGCAAGCAAGGATGTCATGCAAAACCTTGTGCAGCAGGTACAGGTCTCTGAAGCTTCCAGCACTCGCGTGGCGGATTCGATGGAAGAGCTAAAGGAATATGCAGACAAAATGCAGAGCATCGTTGCCTTAATCAGCAGCGTTGCTTCCCAGACCAGCCTTTTAGCGCTCAATGCCAGCATTGAAGCGGCACGCGCCGGGGAAGCCGGACGCGGATTTGCCGTTGTCGCCGAGGAGATTTCCAGCCTGGCCGGACAGACCAACGGCGCTACCGGGGACATCAATCAGCTGATTGAGCACATCTCGCAGTCCATCGCCTCCGTTACCGACTCCGTCACCGAACTGTTCGACAGCAACAGGCACCAGAGCGAATACATTACTTCCGCTGCCGGATATTTTGATCTCATTGAGAAAAATACCGCAAGCATTACCTCCGGCATGTCCGAGTTAAAGCAGGGCGTGGATGAGGTATCTGCTTCCAACAGCCAGATCATCCAGAGCATCGAAAATGTATCCGCCCTGACACAGGAAGTTACCGCAAGCTCCGGTGCAACCCTTGCCGACTGCCGTACCAATCTGCAAAGCGTGGACGACATTGCCCTGATCATGCAGCAGCTTCAGGAAAATGCGAATGAGCTGCAGAAAAATACACAGTAACCTTTTATCTTCCATACAAAACGGGACTGTCCGCTTTATGCGGCAGCCCCGTTTTTTATAGCCGTTCTTAATGTCCGAGCTCCTGGCGGAGTTTTACCGTACGGCAGATTTTCTCATATCCGGTATTTGTTTTTAAGAGCCGGATCGTTGCCCATTTTTTCCGGACGTCATCCCAGTAGCGCAGCACACTTCCGTCGATGCCTTCGGAACGGATGGAGGGCGTCTGAAGATGCTCGATCACGCATCCCATCGTGTCCGTCTGCACGCCCTCGAGGTACTGCTGCGCCATGCTGCGGAACGCCTCGCTGCCCAGATACTCCCGGCGCCATTTCCGTCCTTTTTTCTCCTCGGAGAGCACCTTGTAATTGTGTACTAATTCCCCCGCCTTGGTCACCGGTGCAGGCCCGTAGTCGCGGGCTGCGAAGTGCACATAATACAGCTGCCAGTCACTGGTAAGAAGGAATGCCCTGGTTGGCGTATTTACAATCTCCCCCACGCAGCAGATTGCCCCGATAAATCCGATCCAGAAAACCGGTGTGAGAACACACGCCGCTATCCCGAGTGCTCTCCGGTTAAGATTTGCGGCAAGCAGCGGGATCACCGCTATCGATCCTGCCGCCATGACAATAAAAACTGCCGCCGTAATATACTGTGCCGTTCCTGCTTTGCGGTTGACGCCGACTTCCACTGTCATCACTCTGTCGTTGCCCCGTTCTGCGCATCCGGCTGTCCCGCGGCTGTCTTTTCATCTTTTACCACAAGATTCACGGAATCCAGTCCGGACACATTGATGTTGCGGTTCACCTGTGCATCGTAGGACTCTGCGTTGATGATATCTGCCAGATCGATGCCGGTAGCCTCTTTCATGCTCTCAAATACTTTTGCCATGACGACCGGCACATTGCCTGCGACCTGATCCACACCGTTTCCGCCTTCTCCGCCGCCGATAATCGTAATCTTGTCGATCTGACCGAGCGGCTCTGCCACTTTGGCTGCGATGTCCGGAAGTACCTTGATCATCATCTCTGCGACTGCCGCTTTATTATACTTTGCATACGCTTCCGCTTTCTTCTCCATCGCTTCCGCCTCTGCAATACCTTTTGCCTGAATCGCAGACGCCTCTGCCTCACCGACCGCACGGATACCGGCAGCCTCCTGTTCCTTGGCGTAGCGCTCTGCCTCTGCCTGCGCTTTTCTCGCCTCCGCCTCGCGCTGTGCCTCGAACTGTCTCGCCTCCGCGTCCTTCTGACGCTGGTAGAGTTCTGCCTCCGCGCGCTGCTGTGCCGCATACTTATCCGCTTCCGCCTGTTTCTTGATCTCCGCCTCCAGGGACTGCTCCTTGACTGCAACCTCTTTCTGCTTCAGCTCAATCTCACGCTCCTGCTTTGCAATATCCGCGTTGGCGGTTGTCACCTCGATCGTCTTGCGCTGCTCTTCTTTCTGGATCTCGTAAGCCGCATCCGCCATAGCCTTCTTCGTGTCCGCCTCCATCTGAAGTTCGGACTTCTTGATGGCGAGTTCATTCTGCTTCTTCGCGATCTCCGTCTGCGCCGCAACCGCTGCATCATTGGACTCTTTGTCCGCCGCTGCCTGTGCGACTTTGATGTCTCGCTCACTCTCGGCACGGGCAATCGCCGCGCTCTTCTTGATCTTTACAATGTTGTCAATACCCAGATTTTCAATAACCTCATTGCCGTCCACGAAATTCTGGACATTGAAGCTGATGATGTCGAGTCCCATCGCCGCAAGATCCGGCTCCGCATTTTCCTTGACCAGGTTGGCAAACTTCTGGCGGTCGGATACCATCTCCTCGAGCTTCATCTTGCCAACGATCTCACGCACATTACCCTCGAGAACCTCTCTTGCCACCCCGGCAATGTACTCGGTGTTTTTATTTAAGAAGTTCTCTGCCGCAAGCCGCAGCTTCTCCGGATCGTTGCTGATCTTGATGTTGACGGTCGCATCAACATTGATATTGATATAATCCGCTGTCGGCACGGCATTGCTCGTCTTGACATCGATCGGAATCAGCCGCAGATTCAGCTTATCCAGACGCTCAAAAAAAGGAATGCGGATGCTCGCTTTTCCGATGACCACCTTGGACTTCTTCTTGACACCGGAAATAATGTACGCCATATCAGGCGGCGCTTTCACATAGCCGACGCACAGCAGTACGATGAGCAGCACGATCACAATCAGTGGAATCAATACTGTCGCTGATAAAATTGAATTCATTTGTAAATTCCCCTTTCTTTTGTAAAAATGTTATGCCTTGTCTCTCCTGATTATTATAACGGATTTCCATTCTGTTTTGTGAAAATAATAACGAATTTAAGAAATTCTTTCGTTCTGTCTCACTTATTTGCTGATAATTCTGACAGATAGCTCTGTCACATAATCCTCCTCGCTCTCCGCTGCCAGCTGATCGATCAGATAGACTTCCAGAAACTCCGCCGCCAGGTTCAGCTTTTCCTGCGCGGCATAGTCCAGAATCCTGCGGTACGCCTCTCCGATCCCCCGCCAGTGTCCGCGGTAGGCAGTCACCAGATAATCGCCTGCCGGCAGGCATTTGCAGTCCAATCCCCGGGGCGCCTGCCCGACAATCAGCGCTACATTGCTGTAATGATCGTAAATGCCCCGGCGGATATCATTTTCATACTGAATATATCCGATCTCATAGCAGATGCTCTTGCACCGGCTTTCATACGCTTCGATCAGCTCCGTCGTTTTCTCCGCGAACGCAACATCCGTAGATGCCTCAAAGGTATCCAGCACATAGTACCTGCACGGCTTTTTTACCACCTGCACCTGCTGTTTCTCCAGCCTGCGGCAATCTCTTATCTTCCTGCTTGTATCCGCCATCCACTGCCTGCGGTCCTTCAACTTCCGGATGCGCTCTGCAAGCAGTTTTTCCTCCCTCTCAAAAAGTTCTAAAAGCTTCTCAGGATTTCTTCCCTCCAGAAACTGCTGGATCTCCTTTAACGGCATTCCCAGATCTTTCAGTGTCAGAATCGCCTCCAGCACCGGAATCTGATGCACCGAGTAATAGCGGTATTCGTTTTCCAGCACAATCTCGGGTGAAAAGAGCCCGATCTGGTCATAATGAAACAGGGTGTTTTTTGTCACGTGCATCAGCTTCGCCAGTTCCCCCGTCGTCAAATATTTACTTTTATCCATTGAACTGTCCTTTCAAAAAGTTCTTGACTATATGGTTACCATATAGTTTATGATAGCAGTTGTGCCCGCAAAGGACAAGTTTTCCTAAGAATTTACAAAGGAGGATTTTTTGCTATGACGCAATCCATCGGTCAGAAATTTACACCGTTTACTCTATTAAAATTTGCGCTGCCATCCATGCTCATGATGATGTTAATATCCTGCTACACCATCGTGGACGGTATCTTCATCTCCCGTTTTCTCGGAGACAGCGCCTTATCCGCCGTCAATATCGTCTACCCCGTTGTCAGCATTCTGCTCGCCATCGGCATCATGCTTGCCACCGGCGGCAGCGCCATCGTGGCCAAAAAAATGGGAGAAGGAAAAAATGCCGAAGCGCGGTCTGATTTCAGCATGTTTGCAGCTACCGGTGTGCTCGCCAGCATTGTGCTGGCAGTTCTTACACTGCTCTTTCTCACACCGGTCTGCCGGGTACTCGGCGCAACCGACGCGCTGCTTGCCAACTGCCGGAGCTACCTTGGCACAGTCATTCTGTTTGCTCCTGCCTGCATGCTCCAGAGCCTGTTCCAGTCCTTTTTCGTGACTGCGGGCAAGCCAAAGATCGGAATGACGTTAATCATCAGCGCCGGCGTGACAAACGCCGTCTTAGACTACGTCTTTCTGGCGCAGCTCGGCTTCGGCGTGGAGGGCGCCGCGCTTGCAACCGGAATCGGTCAGATGATCCCCGCTGTCGTCGGCGTCTGCTATTTCTTCTTTATAAAAGGCGACCTGTATTTTACAAGATTTCAGTTTCATGGAAAAACACTCCTTTTAGCGAGCGGTAACGGCGCGTCGGAGATGGTGACAAACCTTTCCAACGCAATCATCACCTACGCCTTTAACCAGATCCTGCTACGCCTGGTCGGCGAGAGCGGCGTCGCCGCCATTACGATCATTCTCTACGCCGAATTCCTGTTCAACGCTCTCTATCTCGGCTTTTCCATGGGCGTTGCTCCGGTCATCAGTTACCAGTACGGCGCAAAAAATGACGGAGAACTGCAGAAGATCTGCAAAATCTGCAGACGCTTCGTACTGTTCTCCGCCATCATCATCACGATATGCTCTTACTTCCTGTCAGAGCCGGTCGTGTATCTTTTTGTCGGAAGCAAAAATGAAACCTACCAGCTTGCGGTAGAAGGCTTTTCCCTCTTCTGCCTGGCATTTTTATTCAGCGGATTCAATATCTTCTCCTCCGCACTGTTTACGGCGCTCTCCGACGGAAAAACTTCCGCCGTTATCTCGTTTGCACGGACGTTTGTATTCATCCTGCTCTCGCTTATGACACTGCCGCCGATCCTCGGTGTGACCGGCGTATGGCTCGCCATTCCGGTAGCAGAATTCATCACCCTGTTTTTGTCCGCCTTCTATCAGTGGCGCAAACGAACGATCTATCACTATGCCTGATCTATGCCCGCGCGCCGTTCTCCTGCGCGGCGGCCTTCTTCCCAAGGTATGCCAGAATATCTTTTCTCGTTACAATACCGATAAATACACGCTTATCGTCCACGACGGGAACGAAGTTCTGGTTCATCACCTTGCCGAAGAGATCCTCCATCGACTCGTCGATCTTGACTGCCTCATTGTCCCTGCGGCGCTGGATGGAGGTGATCGGCATATCCTCAAGAAGCTTCAAATCCGGAAAGTTGCGGTCCTTTAAAAACCAGAGCAGATCGCCCTCCGTGATCGTTCCGATATATTTTCCTTCACGGCTCAGCAGCGGGATCGCCGTATAGCCGTGATGCTCCATCTTCTCCAGAACCTGACGCATGGTATCGTCCTCATCCACATGCGCCACATCTTCCTTCGGGGTCAGAAAAAATAATATATTCATAATCTGTAAAATCTCCTGTTGTTCTTTTTTCTCATCTATTTTACCAAAAATTGCGGCACAGTGCCACCGTTTCACAAAAGATTCCCCAATCCTTGCACCATACCTTGTAATCGCTACCGCAAAATGGTAGTATAGAAAGGTCGTTTTAACGTTATACCATTCAACAAAGGAGGTTTCCCATGCAGGAAAATAAAATGGGCACAATGCCTATCGATAAATTGATCATATCCATGTCGCTTCCCATCATGATCTCCATGTTGGTACAGGCTCTCTATAATATCGTGGACAGTATTTTCGTGGCTCAGATCAGTGAAAATGCACTCACTGCCGTATCCATGGCTTTCCCGATCCAGAACCTGATGATTGCCGTAGGTGTGGGTACTGCGGTCGGCGTCAATGCGCTTCTCGCCCGCTCACTCGGTGAGAGGGATTTCGACAAAGTCAACAAGATTGCGGAAAACGCTGTTTTTCTGGTACTGCTCAGCTATCTGCTGTTCCTTATCATCGGCCTGTTTTTCGCGGAGCCGTTTTTCCGCAGCCAGACGGATATTGAGGAAATTGTTCTCTACGGAAAGCAGTATCTCACCGTATGCTGCTGCCTGTCTTTTGGCTGTTTTACCCAGCTGATGTTCGAGCGAATGCTGCAGGCAACCGGAAAAACCGTCTACTCCATGATTACCCAGACCACCGGAGCGGTCATCAACATCATCTTAGACCCGATCCTGATCTTTGGTCTGTTTGGTCTTCCGAAAATGGGCATCACGGGCGCGGCGGCAGCTACCGTCATCGGTCAGATTGTCGCTGCGATTCTCGCTGTCGTCATCAACCAGACCAGAAATAAGGAGATTCAGCTGAGTTTAAAAGGCTTTCGCCCGGACGGCGCCATCATCGGTCAGATCTATGCCATCGGCGTGCCTTCCATTGTCATGCAGGCGATCGGTTCGGTCATGAATTACGGTATGAACCGTATTCTGATCAGTTTCTCTTCCACGGCAACGGCAGTGTTCGGCGTTTACTTTAAATTGCAGAGCTTTGTGTTTATGCCAGCGTTTGGTCTGAACAACGGCGTCATCCCCGTCATGGCATACAACTACGGTGCAGGCAGCCGCGAGCGCGTGGTCAAGACCTTGCGCCACACGGTCACCTATGCCGTCTGCATCATGGCAGTCGGGCTTCTGATCTTCCAGCTCTTCCCGACGCAGCTGCTTAAAATGTTCAGCGCTTCCGACACCATGCTTTCTCTCGGCGTCCCGGCGCTCCGGATCATCAGCTTAAGCTTTATCCTCGCAGGATTCGGCATCTCCTGCAGCAGCATTTTCCAGGCGCTCGGCAAGGCTGTCTACAGTATGTTTGTCTCGATCGCAAGACAGCTGGTTGCACTGCTGCCGGTTGCTTATTTTCTGGCGCAGTTCGGCAATGTCAACCTGATCTGGTGGGCATTCCCGATCGCAGAGCTGATCTCGATTATCATGACGATCATCTTCATGTTCCGGATTTTCAGGACGATCGTGAATAAGATCGGGGAAAAATAGATGGTGTAGGATAGGATAGAAGAACCGCCTAAATAAAGCCCCCGCATGTTTGCGTTTTCGCAATATGTGGGGGCTTATTATTTACATAATTATTTACTAGCTGCTAGTCAAGGCTTAGCATACACCCTGAGCGAGCATAGCAACAGCACATGAAATCTCATATTTACTGGATTTTTTCTCTCTTTGTATATTATAAGTGTATTACTATTTTCATTCCTCATCCACTAAAATCATTTCAAATACTTCATCGCTTACCCTAAGTTCTTGAATACTCTGATTCTTCGCCAGATATGTACAGTTATCATAATGCTGGTTTTTATAGTGTTTTGAAAAAATTGCAAGCACCCTATTTGTTGGTCGTGTTAGTTTTCTAACATCCTCCTTGTACAAAGTAACCGGAAAATCTGCTTTCTTTCCAGTTCTAAATCCTACACTTAAAACTGCTCTGGTATCTCCTACAAAATAATCAGCCCTGATGCAGATTCCACTATCGATGAAATCTCCAATCATACAATGATGATATAGAATATCTGCCAGATATGGTAACACCATCAATTTCTGTTGCACTTTTCCTTTATTATCAATTTCAAAATCATGTTCAGAAAGTTTTGACTCCAGACAAGCGGCATAGAATTGTTGTGCAGACAATCTTGTTTTTACACCAGTCATATGTAAAAAATTCATGTCCCGAAAACCCACAATTACAGTCTTTGTATCTTTCCCTTCCCGATATACAATTAGAAAATGTTTATCATTCAGTTTTTCTTCGTATTGCTTTGCAGCTTCTATCATAATCTTTAAAGCTGCTTTCTTGTCATATTTTGCCATTCATACCCCATTAACTTAAAAAGGCTGCCCTTTCGGACAACCTTCTCTCTTTCTTTTAATGCTGATTTTTCTGTTGTCTGCCAACCGTCCGCCTCTCTATGTGCGGCTTAACTGTGGAGTTTTTCTGTTGCTCCCCAACCTGCCAGCCTACGAACTGGCTAATATGTCAGATTTTTAAGGTGTCAGCACACCCGATAGACTCAGCTATCTCTGTACTATTATTATATGAATTGGCCTCTTTTATGTCAAGCGGAGTAAACATTTTTCCTGGGATTTTTTGTATTTTCTATTTACCATTTCTACCATATCAAATAATATCCCGATTCGCTTACTGCTCTATATTATGTATTTACCTTTCCATTGATTACAATACTACCGACAGCGGTGTCGTTGCATCCATGACAAACAACGGAGACTCAGCGGCAGATTATGTGTGGATGGATGTGGTGTAACTTAAAGATGTGTTTTTTGCAAGCCTTTTTTGCATAAAATTGCAAAAAGTTTTTGTAGGTTGTTGCACCTGCATTTTGTAGGTAATTGCAAGACCACGGCCGGCAGC
>CACZIN010000042.1:0-25911 GCA_902781225.1 uncultured Lachnospiraceae bacterium
ACAATTCCTATGCAAGCAAAATATCGCAGAAAGCAACAAGTATAGGAAATGCTGCGAATAGGGCAACTGCAACTTATACAAATAATGGTACATATTCTAGGGTAGATTATTCTTTTACATCAAGTAAGATAGACAAAAGTGAAAGGAAAGATGGTTCCAATATGGGAGAAATATATGCTAACAGTTGATGAGGCTGTTCAATATTTTGGAATTGGAGAAAAGAAGATAAGGCTGCTAATTTCTGAGAACGTTGATTCCGATTATTGCTTTACTGTTCAGGTGGGGAATAAATCATTGATAAACCGACATAAATTTGAGGAATTCCTTAATCAGACAACTTCTTTGTAGTAATAAAAGAAACACAGAACTTTATCACTTTAAAGTGGTAAATGCCGCCCTAGTATGATATAATATGACTGTCGTGCTAGGGCTTCTTCGTAGAAAGGAGCGAAGGCGTTTGAGTGAAAGAAATCGCAATCAGAAAAGACGTGATAAGAAAGGACGTATTTTACGAAACGGAGAAAGCCAGCGAACGGATGGAAGATATGCATTTGTTTATACAGATTGCTTTGGGAAGCAGAAATTCCTTTACAGTTGGAAGTTAGAATCGACAGATCCACTTCCGGCAGGAAGAAGACCCTGTCAGTCACTTAGAGAGAAGGAAAAAGCCGTTTTAAAAGATATAAATGATGGTATTACTCCATATGGTGACAATTTGACAGTTCTTGAGTTAGTAAAGAAGTATATAGGTCAAAAGACAGGTGTTCGTCATAATACAGAAGCGAATTATAACTTTGTTATCAACATTATTAAGAAAGAGGAATTTGGTGCCAAAAGGATTGATAAGGTAAAACTATCAGATGCAAAGGCGTGGTTGATTAAGCTTCAGGCAGATGGTAGGGGATATAGCACCATTCATTCAGTCCGGGGAGTGGTAAGACCTGCTTTTCAAATGGCTGTAGACGATGATTTGATTCGTAAAAATCCGTTCGAGTTTCAACTATGTACAGTAGTTGTAAACGATAGTGTAACAAGAGAAGCCATAACCAGAAAACAAGAAAGAAAGTTCTTGGAATTTATTAAGAATGATGAGCATTATAAACGATACTATGATGGTATGTTTATCCTCTTTAAAACCGGGCTTCGTATTTCAGAGTTTTGCGGATTGACACTTTCCGATATTGATTTTGAAGAAAACAAATAAGTGTAAATCATCAGCTTCAAAGGACCAGAGGAATGAAGTATATTATTGAGGATACGAAAACATCAAGTGGAACCAGAATCATTCCTATGACCGAAGAAGTGTATGAATGTTTTAAGCGTATTGTTGAAAATCGGAAAAAACCCAAGAAGGAACCTGTGATTGATGGATATAAGGGGTTTTTGTTTTTGGATAAGAAGGATATGCCGGAAGTTGCCTTGCATTGGGAAAAACATTTTGAGTGGGCATTGGCAAAACATAATCGAATCTATAAGGAACAATTACCTAAGATCACACCTCATGTTTGCAGACATACTTATTGCAGTAACATGGCAAAAAGCGGAATGAATCCCAAGACACTTCAATATCTAATGGGGCATTCTGATATAGGAGTTACCCTGAATACATATATGCATCTGGGAGCAGAGGATGCCAAGGAAGAACTTGGCAAATATGCTAAAATGGCTTAAAATTTAAAAATATTGATACAACTAAAAGATAACCTAAGTGGAAAAAGTCTTTAGTAAAATGAGAAAATCGAGCTGTTTTACTAAGATTTTTACTAAATTTGGATGACAAAATATACGAATTTATGCCACGATATGCGACGAAAACGAAGAAAACAATCTATCACAGCAAATCGTATAAAGTGGCGTAAAATCAAGGAAAATCAGCATTTTCAAGGAGTTTTTAAGGCATGATTAAAATATTATTTGTGTGCCACGGCAACATCTGCCGTTCCCCCATGGCAGAGTTCATCTTAAAAGACAAAGTCGAAAAGCGAGGTCTCACTTCCCGTTTCGAGATCGCTTCCGCCGCCACCTCCACAGAAGAGATCTGGAACGGAAAAGGCAATCCGATCTATCCGCCGGCGCAGGCAGAATTGAGACGGCGGGGAATTGGCGGGACGGCGTACACGGACTTTAGCGGAAAGCGCGCCAGACAGGTGACCGGGGAAGACTACGAGCAATATGACTATCTACTCTGTGCAGATACCGCGAATATTCGCAATACGATCCGGATTACGGGAGCGGATACGGAGAGGAAGATTAAGCTGTTGTTAGATTACACGGACAGACCGGGCTGCTCGATCGCAGACCCTTGGTACAGCGGTAATTTTGGGGATACCTACCGTGATGTAGATGCCGGATGCGAGGGATTTCTCGCATACTTAAAAGAAAAAGGCGCAATATAGAGAAGATGACGGCAATGCACCGTGCCGCACATATTTTACAAAATATTTGAAAAAATATCTTGAAAACCCCAGAATGATGTGGTATAAATGTTACAACATTAAATTGTTAAAGCATGAAAGGCTATGAAGGAGACTCTTATCTTCAGACATCGACAGGAATACGGCGTCACCGACTGAGAGCGCTGTTTGGGAGAGAAGATAACGGGAACACTCTGGAGCAGACTGGTCGAACAGGCGGTTATCCTGCGGGTAGAAGTAAGAGCGGGACGGCAGCAGTAAAGTAGGTCAGTACGTTGGTGCGCGTTAAGCACAAAGAGTGGAAGAATGATTTTTACGAATCATTTTTCAAAGCGGGTGGTACCGCGGGAATACAAGCAGAAGTTGCAGAAGAAGATCCCGCCCCGGAAAGACAGTTTGTCTTTCCGGGGCTTTTTTGTGTAATAGGAAACTTCGTTCCTATTACACAAAAAAGCTCCGCGAGGATGCGCACCTCGCGGTGAGGTAAATAATGTTTTGCATACCGCATCAGGCAGCCAGCCAAGGCAGGCGCAAGTGTGCGGCAAATGCACACATGATTCTTGAAAAAGCAGCCGATGCACGAAAGGAATCCCGTCCCGCACCTAGATCAATCCGGCAGCACCGGACGAAAAGGAGCGTACAATATGGAATATGTAACAGGAGTGAGCAAAAAAGAAACGGTGGAAATCAGTGAAATCCTTTCCGGGGATTTCGAGGGAAAACAGGTAAAAGTGAATGGCGCCGTCCACACCATCCGCGATATGGGCGAGGTTGCATTTGTGATCCTGCGCAAGAGAGAGGGATTACTGCAGTGCGTATTTGAAGAGGGAAAAACAAAGTTCGATTTAAAAGAACTGAAGGAAGCGTCGACCATCGAGGTGGAGGGAACCGTGCGGGTGGAGCACCGCGCGCCGAACGGATTTGAGGTACGTCTGGATACAATCCGCGTGTTGTCGGAACCGGCGGCGCAGCTTCCGTTTGCGATTTCCAAGTGGAAACTGCCGACGACGTTGGAGACGAATCTGGATCACCGTGCGATCGCGCTGCGCAACGTCAGAGAGCGGGCGAAGTTCCGCATCCAGGAGGGTGTGGTCAGAGGATTCCGTGATTTTCTGTACAGCGAAGGGTTTACGGAGATTCATACACCGAAGATCGGAGCGAAAAGCGCCGAGGGCGGCGCGAATCTGTTCCGGCTGGAGTATTTTCACAGACCGGCAGTGCTGCAACAGAGCCCGCAGTTTTATAAGCAGATGATGGTGGGTGTGTTCGACCGGGTATTTGAGACCGCGCCGGTGTTCCGTGCGGAAAAGCACAATACCAAGCGTCATTTGAACGAATATACCAGCCTTGACTTTGAGATGGGATACATCGACGGATTCGAGGACATCATGGCGATGGAAACCGGATTTTTACAATATACCATGAAACTTTTAGAGCGGGATTACGCCAAGGAATTAAAGATGTTAGGCGTGACGCTTCCGAATGTGGAGCAGATCCCGGCGGTTCGCTTTGATGAGGCGAAACAGAAAGTGGCGGAAAAATATCACCGCCAGATCAGAAACCCTTACGATCTTGAGCCGGAGGAGGAAGCGCTGATCGGACAATATTATAAGGAAGAATGTGGTGCGGATTTTGTGTTTGTGACACATTACCCGTCGAAAAAACGTCCGTTTTATGCGATGGACGATCCCGCAGATCCGACATACACGTTGAGCTTTGACCTGTTGTATCACGGACTTGAGATCACGACAGGCGGTCAGAGAATTCACGATTATCAGATGCTGCTGGATAAGATCGAGAAGCGCGGCATGACGACCGAGGGCATGGAACAGTATCTGGCGGTATTCAAATACGGCATGCCGCCGCACGGCGGACTGGGAATCGGACTTGAGCGCCTGACCATGAAGCTGGTCGGTGAGGACAATGTCCGCGAGACAACCCTGTTCCCAAGGGATTTAAGCCGCCTGGAACCGTAAACAGGATAAGAAAGAAGAGTGCGGCTTAAATCCCTTTTGGATTCTAAGCCGGTTAGAACCGCAGAAAAATAAAAAGCAACAACGAGGCTTAAAATCCTTTTGGATTCTAAGCCGCCTGGAGCCGTAGAAAAATACAAAGAGAACCAAGCGGCTTAAAATAACAGCAGGAAAAGGAACCACACATGAACATAGAACAACAGATTGCCGGCTACAAGCCGTACAATGAGCAGGAAGCACACGATCAGGCAGTGATGCGGCAGCTTCTCGCTACACAGCCGGATTTATTTACAAGGGAGAATCAGGTGGCACATATGACAGCGTCATCGTGGCTGTTGAACGGCACGCACGATAAGGTGCTGATGATCTACCACAACATTTATCACTCGTGGGCTTGGACGGGCGGTCATGCGGACGGAGACAGAGACCTTCTGGCGGTTGCAAAGCGCGAGGCGATGGAGGAGACCGGCGTGACAGAGATCCGGGCGATTTCGGAAGACATCTTTTCACTCGAGATTCTGACGGTCGACGGGCATGAGAAGCGCGGAGCCTACGTGCCGTCGCATCTGCATCTGAATGTGTCGTATCTTCTGGAGGCGGATGAAGAGGAAGTGCTTCGCATCAAGCCGGATGAGAACAGCGGTGTGCGGTGGTTTTCCCTGGAGGAGGCGCTCGCGGCGTGCAGTGAGCCGTGGATGATTGAGAGAGTATACAAAAAGCTGAATGCAAAAGTGCGGGAGCGTTTCGGTGGAACGCACGGGATGCAGAGAGGAGAAT
The DNA here is from genome assembly GCA_902781225.1 of uncultured Lachnospiraceae bacterium. Classification (GTDB taxonomy): domain Bacteria; phylum Bacillota; class Clostridia; order Lachnospirales; family Lachnospiraceae; genus Roseburia. The sequence goes on from CACZIN010000042.1 coordinate 5,165, forward strand.
GACAGTGAAAGATTTGGGAACAAAACGACTTGAGACAGCGCGGCTGATTTTGAGACGTTTTACATTAGAAGATGCAGAAAAAATGTATGAAAACTGGGCGGGCGATCCCGAGGTCACAAAGTTTCTGACCTGGCCGACGCACGAGAGCGCAGAGACCAGCAGACAGATATTAAAAGAGTGGGTGGCTGCCTATGACAATCCGGAGGTATACCAGTGGTGTATCGAGGAAAAGGAGAGCGGAGAACCGGTCGGCAGTATCGCTGTCGTGAGCCGCAATGAAAAGGCGCAGTCCTGCGAGATCGGTTATTGCATCAGCAGGAGCCGCTGGCACAAAGGCATTACCACGGAGGCACTTGCCGAGGTCATGCGCTATCTGTTTGAGGAGGTCGGCGCATTGCGGCTGGAGTCCAGACATGATCCGAAGAACCCGTATTCCGGCGAGGTCATGAAAAAATGCGGCATGCACTACGAGGGCACGAGAATCCGTGCAGACTGGAACAATACCGGTATCTGCGACTGTGCATTGTACGGCATGGTGACATACGTGGGTGCCGGGGATGCGGCACAGACGGCAGATGGCGTGCAGGCGGAGAAAGCGGCAGGATGGGCAGCGGACGGTGCAGAGGCGAAAGCGGAGAAGCAGGGAGCGCAGACAGAGCGCACGCCGAAGAATGTGATTTCCGATGAGACGATCGAGTACGTCGGAATCCTTGCGAAGTTGGAGCTTGACGACGAGGAAAAAGAGCGGGCGAAAAAAGATATGGGAGAGATGCTCGATTACATTGACAAACTCAATGAACTGGACACGGAGGGCGTGGAACCGATGTCGCATGTATTCCCGGTGAATAATGTATTCCGGGAGGACGTGGTGACAAACGGCGATGGAAGTGCGGACACACTTGCGAACGCTCCGGTGAAAAAAGACGGCGGCTTTAAGGTTCCGAAGACGATTTCATAGGGCAGGGCATGAGAGAGCGTGCATGCGCATGAAAGAGGGAAAGTGAGGAAAACAGATGAGTTTGATGAGTTTGACTGCCGTGGAACTCGGCAGAAAGATAAAAGAAAAAGAAGTAACCGTCGAGGAGGCAGTGACGGCGGCTTTAGATGCGATTGAGAAGCGTGAGGCACAGGTACACAGCTTTGTGACGGTCGACAGAGAGGGCGCCTTAAAGCGTGCAAAGGAAGTGCAGGCGAAAATTGATGCGGGAGAACTGACCGGACCGCTTGCGGGCGTGCCGGTAGCGATCAAGGATAACATGTGCACGAAGGGACTGCTTACAACCTGTTCTTCCAAAATTTTATACAATTTCGTCCCGACCTACACAGCGGAGGCGGTCCTTAATCTGGAAAAGGCAGGAGCAGTCATCCTCGGCAAGACGAACATGGATGAGTTCGCCATGGGAAGCACGACCGAGACCTCGGCGTACGGCGTGACAAAAAATCCGTGGAACACCGGGCATGTGCCGGGTGGTTCGTCGGGCGGTTCCTGCGCGGCGGTTGCAGCGGAAGAGTGCAGCTATGCGCTTGGTTCCGACACCGGCGGTTCGATCCGTCAGCCGAGCTCCTTCTGCGGCGTGACCGGCATCAAGCCGACTTACGGAACGGTATCCCGGTACGGACTGATTGCCTACGGTTCCTCCCTGGATCAGATCGGACCGATCGCCAAGGATGTGACCGACTGTGCGACGATCTTAGAGGCGATCGCATCGCATGACGTCAAAGATTCCACATCGGTGCAGCGCGAAGACTATGATTTTACAGCGGCGCTTGTGGACGATGTGCGTGGGATGAAGATCGGTATCCCGAGAGACTATTTCGGCGATGGACTGGACCCGGAGGTAAAGGCGGCGGTTCTTGGCGCGGCAAAGAAGCTTGAGGAGAAAGGCGCGGTCGTGGAGGAGTTCGATTTAAGTCTGGTCGAGTATGCGATTCCGGCTTACTATGTCATCGCCTGCGCGGAGGCGAGCTCCAACCTGGCACGTTTTGACGGTGTCAAATACGGATACCGCACAGAGCAGTATGACGGGCTTCACAATATGTACAAAAAGACCCGCTCCGAAGGATTTGGCGCGGAAGCGAAGCGCCGTATCATGCTGGGATCCTTCGTGCTGAGCAGCGGTTACTACGACGCCTACTACTTAAAGGCACTCCGCACGAAGGCGTTGATCAAGCAGGCGTTTGACAAGGCATTTGAAAAATATGACGTGATCCTGGGACCGGCGGCACCGACGACGGCACCGAAGCTTGGCGAGTCCTTGAGCGATCCGCTGAAAATGTATCTGGGCGACATCTATACGATTTCCGTGAACCTTGCGGGACTCCCGGGAATTACGCTTCCCTGCGGAACGGATCAGAGCGGACTCCCGATCGGTTTGCAGCTCATCGGCGATTGCTTTGCGGAGAAAAAGATCATCCGCGCGGCATACACTTACGAGCAGACCAGAAGCTACGAACACAGTCCGTTGGCACGATGACAGTGGGAGGATGAGATAGATGAGCAAAACATACGAAACCGTAATCGGACTGGAAGTCCATGTAGAATTAGCGACAAAGACAAAAATTTTCTGCGGCTGCTCGACAGCCTTTGGCGGAGCGCCCAACAGCCACACCTGCCCGGTGTGCACCGGCATGCCGGGATCCCTTCCGGTATTGAACAAGCAGGTGGTGGAATATGCGATGGCAGTCGGACTTGCGACGAACTGTACGATTACCCAGTATTGCAAATTCGACCGCAAGAACTATTTTTACCCGGATAACCCGCAGAACTATCAGATTTCCCAGCTGTATCTGCCGATCTGCCGCAACGGTGGCGTGGAGATCGAGACGGCTGCCGGCAAAAAGACGATCGGCATCCATGAGATCCATATGGAGGAAGATGCGGGAAAACTGGTGCATGACGAGTGGGAGGACGTATCCATCGTGGATTACAACCGTTCCGGCGTTCCGCTGATCGAGATTGTGTCGGAACCGGATATGCGCTCCGCGGAGGAGGTCATTGCCTATCTGGAAAAATTGAGGCTGATCATCCAGTATCTCGGCGCATCGGACTGCAAATTAAACGAAGGCTCCATGCGTGCCGATGTCAACCTGTCAGTCAGGGAGGCGGGAGCCGCCGAGTTTGGAACACGTACCGAGATGAAGAACCTGAACTCCTTCAAGGCGATTGCGAGAGCCATTGAGGGTGAGCGCGCCCGCCAGATCGAATTGATCGAGGAGGGGAAAAAGGTCGTCCAGGAGACCCGCCGCTGGGATGACAACAAGGAATCTTCCCACGCGATGCGATCCAAGGAGGACGCACAGGACTACCGTTACTTCCCGGAGCCGGATCTGGTGCCGGTGGTCATCAGTGACGAGTGGATTGAGCGCGTGAAGGCACGCCAGCCGGAGATGCGGGATGAGAAGCTGATCCGCTATCAGGAGGAGTTCGGTCTGCCGAAATACGACGCGGAGATCCTGACCGGAGACAAATCGTTTGCAGATCTGTTTGAGGAAGCGGCCGCGATCTGCGGAAAGCCGAAAAAAGTCTCCAACTGGATCATGACGGAGACGATCCGTCTGTTAAAAGAAAATGAGATGGACCCGGATCAGATCCGCTTTTCACCGGAACATCTTGCGAAGCTGGTGGATCTTGCGGATGCCGGTTCCGTCACCAACACCGTGGCAAAGGAAGTCTTCGAGAAAGTCTTTAAAGAGGACATTGATCCGGAAGCTTATGTGAAGGAAAAGGGGCTTTTGACAGTCAACGACGAGGGAGCACTCCGTGAGACGGTGGCGAAAGTCATTGCGGAGAATCCGCAGTCGGTGGAGGATTACCACAACGGAAAAGAAAAAGCGATCGGCTTTCTGGTCGGACAGACGATGAAAGCGATGAAAGGAAAAGCAAATCCTGCACTGGTGAACCAGATCTTAAAGGAATTGTTGTAACTGCTGCCGGATGCCATACGGCTTAAACGACAATGAAAAACGCGCAACCCGCAAAAGCGGGTGCGCGTTTTTCACTGCCGGGAAAGCGTTATGATTGCCGCCGCTGCCGGCATATGCTTCCGCAGATTTATCTGCGGTTTGGATTCCGGTATTTTTCTTCACAATACTTGCAGCGGTAGACTTCCTTTTCCTCATCGGTCAGGAGGAAGATCTGGTCAAGCTCCTGCTCGATGGAAGTGATACAGCGAGGATTCCTGCAGGTGATGACATTCTTGACCTGCTTTGGAAGATGCAGCTCCTTTTTCTCATAGATCTTGTCGTCCTTGATGACGTTGACCGTGATATTGTGATCGATGAAGCCGAGGATGTCGAGATCCAGCGCTTCGATCGGGCATTCCACCTTCAAGATATCCTTCTTGCCCATCTTGCTGCTCTTCGCGTTTTTGATGATGGCGACCGTGCAGTCGAGCTCGTCGAGCTTCAGATCGTGGTAGATCTGCAGGCTCATGCCGGCTTTGATATGGTCTAATACAAAACCCTCGTGGATTCCACTGATATTTAACATGTATCTGTCCTTTCTGCCGATTTTATTTAATCGACCTTGATGTCTAAGAGTGTTAAGATCAGCGCCATGCGGACATAGACGCCGTACTGTGCCTGCTTGAAGTAGGCGGCTCTCGGGTCGTCGTCGACCTCGACGGAGATCTCGTTGACTCTCGGAAGCGGATGAAGCACCAGCATATCCTCCTTGGCGAGCTCCATCTTCGCTTTGGTCAGAATGTAGAAGTTCTTTAAGCGGACGTAATCTTCCTCATTGAAGAAACGTTCCTTCTGTACACGGGTCATGTATAAAACATCCAGATCCGGCATGGCATCCTCCAGACGCTCCACCTCGGTGAACGGGATGTTGTTCGCCGCAAGCACGTCCTCGCGGATGTAGCTCGGGATTCTAAGCTCTTCCGGGGAGATCAGCACGAAGCGGATGCCCGGATAGCGGATCAGTGCAGAGATCAGAGAATGTACGGTGCGCCCGAATTTTAAGTCGCCGCAGAGCCCGATCGTGAGATTGCCAAGGCGTCCTTTTAAAGAACGGATGGTTAACAGATCGGTAAGAGTCTGGGTGGGATGCTGATGACCGCCGTCGCCGGCATTGATAACGGGAATTCGGGATTTCTGGGAGGCAACAAGAGGTGCACCTTCCTTTGGATGACGCATAGCACAGATATCTGCATAGCAGGAAATAATACGAATGGTATCGGAAACACTTTCACCTTTGGCTGCCGAACTGGAATCGGCACTGGCGAAACCTAAAACAGAACCGCCGAGATTTAACATGGCAGCTTCAAAACTTAATCTGGTACGGGTGCTTGGCTCATAAAAACAGGTCGCCAGCTTTTTCCCTTCGCATGCATGGGCATACTTCTGTGGGTACTTCTCGATATCGTTGGCAAGATCCAAAAGCTTGTCCAACTCATCGACGGAGAAGTCCAATGGGCTCATTAAATGACGCATAAAATCCTCCTTGTATTGACCGGAAACGGCAGAGTGAATCTGTCTGTCTCCAGGCATTTTTTCTATCATATAATAATCATTCTGCGAATTCAAGGGAAAAAATATTTACGCACGAATCGAGAAATGGCGGGCTGTTTGGTGTGATATTTCAAAAGATTGACGTCGTTTTCTGATATTTGGTTGCGCGGAAAAGAAAAATGAAGTAAACTACAGGTACACAGAAAAGAATGCAAAAAGTTTCGCCCGGGGCGGGACATACAAGGAAAGGAAGAACAGACATGGCAGAAGAGACAAATTTTAGTCAGGGAGAAGCGGAGGAGGTAAAGTATCAGGAGCGCAAGCGCATACTTTTCTTCGGGCTTCCGTGGACATTTACCAAATATACGATCAGTCAGGATATGATTACCATCGATGAGGGACTGCTCAAGGTGGAGGAGAATGACTGCTACATGTACAAAGTGCAGGATGTCAAGCTGAGTGCCACACTGCCGGAGCGGATTTTCGGATTGGGAACGATCATCTGCTATACTGGAGACGTGACAGACAAGGAACTTCGCCTGATCCATATCAAGCATGCGAAGGAGATTAAGAATTATCTTCTGAAGGCGTCCGAGGCAGCGCGCATCAAGAGACGCACGTTAAACATGCAGGACATCGGTGCAGGCATTGCAGATGATGTGGATCTGTAGGAAGTGTGCGGCATCGCCGCGCGCTGACGGGTTAAGTGAGACGGTCGGTGTGCACGAGGATGCGCTCGAAGAGCAGACCTGCGCCAAGCCACAACGGGGCATAATCCAGCCGGATCAGCCCGTTGACGTTTGTCCTGGCGCTGCTGTAGTCCCAGGGGCAGAAGTGATGCCGCCTTAAGAGGGATCCGGTTAAGTACTCGAATGAAAAAATACCCACTGTATAGATGCTGCCGCGCAGGAGTGCCGGCAGCTTTTTTATTTTTGCGTAGACCGGACCGATGCAGGCAGCCATACCGTAGATGGGGAACATCCACAGGGAGGTCTGACCGATCAGACGACCGTCGTGTCTTGCGAGGGAGCCTGCGGAGGTGAACAGAATTTCCATGCACCAGCCGGTCAGTCCGCAGATGAGAAAATTACGTCCGCGCATATGAGAGATTCCTCCGGTTTTCGTTTGTGTTTCAGTATTTCCGGTTCCAGACAAAATATGTACATTTTCTGAAATTAAAATGAAATAAATCGGGATAACTTGTAAAACCTTAAGATCTGGCATATAATGAAAAAAGCGAATTCGGCAGAGGATGACATGCGGCTGAATCAATTATTGAAACATCTTACATATGAACATGTGCAGGGAAGCCAGAGCCGTGAGATAACAGACATCTGTTACCATTCCGGGAATGTCAGGGAGGGCTCCCTATTTGTTTGCCTAAAAGGGCTGCATACCGACGGGCATGACTATCTGCAGGGAGCGCTGGAAGCCGGGGCGGCAGCAGTTGTGATTGCGGCGGAGAATGTGGTTCCGCTGGACAATGATGCGCTTTTATACACGGAACAGTTTAGTGTGCGGATCTCGGAGATTATAGACCGATGGAAGGTTTCCATCGTGATCGCGGCGGATACCAGGCATGCGCTCGCAGAACTTGCGGCAGCTTTTTTTGATTATCCGGCGGCAAAGCTCCGGATGGTCGGAATCACGGGAACGAAAGGGAAGACAACGACGGCGTATCTGCTTTCTGCGATTCTTCGTGAGAGCGGACACAAGACCGGAATGATCGGAACGATCGCGATCAATACCGGAGACGGCGTGCTTCCGGCAGTACATACGACGCCGGAAGCCTACGAGATACAGAAGTATCTTGCACAGATGGTGGACAACGGCTGTGATACCTGCGTGATGGAGGTCTCCTCCCAGGGGTTGAAGATGCAGCGGGTGGAGGGGATATTTTTTGACATCGGCATGTTCTTAAACATTGAGCCGGATCACATCGGGGAAGGCGAACATGCGTCGTTTGCGGAATATCTGTTCTGCAAGAGCCGCCTGATGCGCCAGTGTCGGATCGGAATTGTCAATCGGGACGATCCGCACACGGAGCGCATACTGCAGGGACATACCTGCAGCGTGGAGACGTTTTCCCTGCGGCATCCGGCGGATGTGACGGCGGAGAATATCCGCTTTTTCATGCAGGCGGGAGAACTTTGGGGAAGTTTTCTGGTGCGCGGGGAGACGGCGGTGTATCCGGTGAGAATGCAGCTCCCCGGAACGTTTAACGTCTACAATGCACTGGCGGCCATAAGGGCGGCAGGACACCTGGGAGCCACGGAGAGCGACATCTGCCTTGCGCTCCGCAGTGCAAAAGTCCCCGGAAGATGCGAGAACGTGAGGCAGTCCGAAGATTATGTCATTCTGATTGACTATGCACACAATGAGATGAGCTTAAAAAATCTTCTGGAAATGCTGCGCGGTTTTAAGCCGCGGCGTCTTATCGTACTGTTCGGGTGCGGCGGCAACCGGTCGAAGCTCAGGCGGTCGAAGATGGGAGAGACGGCGGGACATCTGGCGGATCTTACGATACTGACTTCCGACAATCCGCGCTGGGAAGATCCGGAGGCGATTCTAGACGACATTGAGGACGGGATCCGGGGAACCAGCGGACAGTATGTGCGCATTGCAGACCGGAGGGAAGCCGTGCGGTATGCCATGGCGCACGCCATGGAGAATGACATGCTTGTGCTTGCGGGAAAAGGGCACGAGGCATATCAGGAGATTCGCGGCGTGCGCTATCCACTCAGTGAATACGAGCTGGTGGAGGATGCGAGACGAAGCCCTGGCATGGGGCAGATGCAGTGACGACGCAGACGGATGCCCGGAAGAGAAAAAGGCAGGACAATGACAACACAGACGGATGCCGGGCAGAAAGAAGCGGCAGAATACAGACAGAAACGAGGTGGACAGATGGCGGAATATGCGAAGGTGATTGTGGATATTTCACAGGAAAAACTGGATAAGACGTTTGAGTACCGCATTCCGCCGTATCTCACACAGCGGATTGCAGTCGGAATGCAGGTCTACATTCCGTTCGGCAGCCGCAGGATCACCGGCTATGTGGTCGAGCTTTCCGATGAGGCGGAGTATGACGAGGATAAGCTGAAAAATATCGCGGGGATCGTGACGGACAGCGTGCCGATCGAGTCCCATCTGATCGCACTCGCGGGCTGGATGCGGGAGCACTACGGCGGCACGATGAACCAGGCGCTAAAGATGGTACTTCCGATCAAGGAGAAGAAAAAAGCCGTGGAGCATAAAAGGGTGCGGCTGGCGCTTCATCCGGTGGAGGCGAAGAACCAGCTGGGAGTGTACGAGAGACGCCACAGCACCGCCCGCGCCAAGCTGCTTCGCGCGTTGCTGGAAGAGGAGGAACTCGACTGGGATCTTGTCACACACAAGCTTGGAGTGTCGGGAAGTGTGATCCGGGCGATGGAGGAATCCGGCGTCGTCAAAGTAATCCGGGAAACGCAGTACCGCAATCCGGTGTCCCATCTGACCAGCAGGGGATACGGGCTCACCTTAAATGACGAGCAGCAGAAAGCGGTGGACGCGGTCTGGTCGGATTATGAGAAGGGAATCCGGTCGACCTATCTGATAAAGGGCGTGACGGGCAGCGGCAAGACAGAAGTCTATATGGAGCTGATCGCGAAGATGCAGAAGGCGGGGCGGCAGGCCATCGTCTTGATTCCGGAGATCGCGCTGACGTATCAGACGGTGCTGCGGTTCTACAACCGGTTCGGCGACCGGGTATCCATATTAAATTCCAGAATGTCACCGGGGGAGCGCTACGATCAGTTCCTCCGCGCAAAGAACGGTGAGATCGACGTGATGATCGGTCCGAGATCGGCGCTGTTTACACCGTTTGCCAATCTGGGGCTTATCATTATTGACGAGGAGCATGAGACTTCCTATAAGAGTGAGACGGTTCCGCGCTACCACGCGCGGGAGACCGCCATCGCGCGGGCTGCCATGCTTGACGCAAGCGTCGTGCTGGGATCGGCAACGCCGTCGGTGGACAGCTACTACCGGGCAAAGCGCGGGGAATACCGGCTGCTTACGCTCACAAAGCGCGTGAAGGAGAGACCGCTTCCGGCATGCGGGGTGGTGGATCTGCGGCAGGAATTAAGAGAGGGCAACCGCTCCATCCTAAGCCGCAGGTTAGACGGGCTGATGGAGCAGCGCCTGCGGGCGGGAGAACAGACCATGCTCTTTATCAACCGTAGGGGTGTGGCGGGCTTTGTCTCTTGCAGAGCCTGCGGACATGTGATAAAATGTCCGCATTGCGATGTATCGCTGAGCCAGCATGCGAACGGGCGGATGGTCTGCCATTACTGCGGGTATACGGAGCCGGTGCCGGTACAATGTCCGGCGTGCGGATCGAAGTATATCAGCGGGTTCAAGGCGGGAACCGAGAAGATCGAGATGGTTGCCAGAAAACGATTCCCGGAGGCGCGCGTGCTGCGCATGGATATGGATACCACGCGGGGCAAGGAAGACTACGAGCAGATTTTATCAGCATTTGCCAATCACGAGGCGGATATTCTGATCGGTACGCAGATGATCGTAAAGGGGCATGATTTCCCGGATGTGACGCTGGTCGGTGTTCTTGCAGCGGATCTCTCGCTGCATGTCGGAGATTACCGCGCGGCGGAGCGGACGTTCCAGCTTTTAACGCAGGCGGCGGGAAGAGCCGGCAGAGGGAATAAGCCGGGCGAGGTCGTCATCCAGACGTATGACCCGGAGCATTACAGCATAGAGACGGCGAAGACGCAGGACTACGATGCGTTTTACGAGCAGGAGATCGCGTACCGCAAGATCATGCTTTACCCGCCGGTCTGGAACATGCTTGTGATCTTATGCGCCTCTAAGAGTGAGGAGGCGGCTGACGCCATGGCGGCAGAGCTTGCGGCGGCAGCGGATGCGTATACAGGGCAGAATGCGGGAGAGAAGGTTTATCTCGTGGGACCCGTCGACGCGGCGATCGCAAAAGTGAATGATATTTATAAAAAAATAATTTATCTCAAGGCAGAAAATTATGACACGCTGGTAAAGATAAAAAATAGGACAGAAGTGTATGCCAGAGAGAGCCGGTACTACAAGAATGTGACCGTGATGTTTGATTTCAATCCGGTGAACGGCTTTTAGGCAGAATGGAGGAAAGATGGCACTTAGGACAATCAGAATACAGGGAGATCCTGTATTGACAAAAAAATGCAGAGAGATTACAGAGATTACACCGAAGATCAGAGAACTGGCAGAGGATATGCTTGATACGATGTACGAGGCGAACGGCGTGGGACTTGCAGGTCCGCAGGTCGGCGTGTTAAAGCGCATCGTCGTCATCGACATCGGTGAGGGCCCGGTTGTGATGATCAACCCGGTGATCTTGGAGACTTCCGGCGAGCAGACAGGCGACGAGGGCTGTCTGAGCCTCCCGGGCAAGGCAGGCACCGTGACCAGACCGAACTACGTGAAAGCGCGGGCGTTTGATCTGGATATGGAAGAGTATGAGATTGAGGGAACAGAGCTGATGGCGCGTGCCATCTGTCATGAGCTGGATCATCTGGACGGACACATGTACACCGAGAAGGTGGAAGGTCCGCTTCACGAAGTCACCTATGAGAGTGATGAGGAAGAATAAAGCAGGGATGATCTGTGAAAATGGAGGTCAGTGATGAGAGTCATATTCATGGGAACACCGGATTTCGCGGTGGGAACGTTGGAAGAAATCATAAAAGCGGGACATGAGGTGGTGCTGGTTGTCTCCCAGCCGGATAAGGCAGTGGGAAGAAGCAAGGCGCTCCGCTATACGCCGGTCAAGGCATGTGCGCTCGAGCACGGCATTGAAGTATATCAGCCGCAGAAAGTCAGAGACAGTGAGTGTATCGAGCGTCTGCGGACATATCATCCGGATATCATAATTGTGGAGGCTTTTGGGCAGATTATACCGAGAGCGATTCTGGATATGCCGCGCTACGGGTGTGTGAATGTGCATGCGTCGCTGCTTCCGAAGTACCGCGGTGCCGCACCGATTCAGTGGGCGGTCATCAACGGCGACGCCGTCACCGGAGTGACGACGATGCGCATGGACGAGGGACTCGATACCGGAGATATGATCTTAAAGGAAGAAGTGAAGATCCGTGCGGATGAGACGGGCGGCAGTCTGTTCGACCGGCTGTCCGAGGTCGGCGCGAAGCTGTGCGTGCGCACGATGGAGGCGATCGAGGCGGGAACGGCAACCTACACGCCGCAGGACAACTCCCAGGCAACGCATACCGCCAAGATTTACAAAGAACTGGGAAGCATTGACTGGAAACAGGGCGCAAAAGAGATTGAGTGCCTGATCCGCGGGCTGGACCCGTGGCCGAGTGCCTATACCAGACTGGGCGATAAGATGTTAAAGATCTGGAAGGCGCAGGTCGTTTCCGAGGAGTCCGGGGCGGAGCCGGGCTGCATTGTGAAAGTGGAAAAAGATCATATTCTGGTGCAGACCGGAAAGGGAATGCTTGCCATCAGTGAGCTTCAGCTTGAGGGCAAGAAGCGTATGCCGGTGGAGGCATTTCTGAACGGATATGAGATCGAAGAGGGCACATATTTTAAGAAAGGGTGATTACTATGCCATATTCATACTATTACTGGGGATTTGATCCGACCTATATACTCGTGCTCATCGGAGCAGTCATCTGTCTGGTCGCATCTGCGCGGGTGAAGTCGACATACAACAAGTATGCTTCTTACCGCAGCATGTCCGGCATGACCGGAGCACAGGCGGCGGAACGGATTCTGCACTCGGCAGGAATCTACGATGTGTCGGTGCAGCATGTATCGGGCAATCTGACCGATCACTACAATCCGTCGAACAAGACGCTGAATCTGTCGGATTCCGTGTATGGAAGCACGTCGGTGGCGGCTGTCGGTGTGGCGGCGCATGAGTGCGGACATGCCATTCAGCACCAGCAGGGATATGTGCCGCTCACGCTCCGCTCGGCGATCGTGCCGGTGGCAAATCTCGGTTCTACGCTGGCGTGGCCGTTAATTTTAATCGGATTATTTTTTACCAGCAATACGGGGACATTTTTAATCGACCTTGGAATTCTTTGTTTTTCGTTCGCTGTTCTGTTTCAGCTTGTGACGCTTCCGGTGGAGTTCAATGCATCGCACCGCGCGCTGCGCATTTTAGGAGAGCAGGGAATCTTAAGCGACAGTGAGCTGCCTTATACGCGAAAAGTGTTGAAGGCGGCGGCACTTACCTACGTGGCGAGTGCAGCGGCATCGATTCTGCAGCTGCTTCGTCTGGTGTTATTATTTGGAGGAAGAAGACGTGACGACTGATTCCGTGAATACGCGGGAACTGATTCTTGAGATCCTTTTAGAAGTGACGGAGAAGGGACAGTACAGCCATCTGGTGATCCGCTCGGTGCTGGACAAGTACCAGTATCTGGACAAAAGAGAGCGCGCATTTTTGACGAGAGTGGCGGAGGGCACCATTCAGCGCCAGATTGAGCTGGACTATATTCTGGATCAGTTTTCAAAAGTAAAGGTCAGAAAAATGAAGCCGGTGATCCGCGCCATTCTTAGGATGGGCGTATACCAGCTGAAATATATGGACAGTGTACCGGCATCCGCCGCCTGCAACGAGGCGGTAAAGCTTGCGAAGAAAAAGGGCTTCGGACAGCTGTCCGGTTTCGTGAACGGGGTACTGCGCGGTGTTTCGCGCGGCCTGGATCAGCTTACATATCCAAAGGAGAGCGTCGATGCCGTAAAAGCCTGGTCGGTGTGCTACTCGATGCCGGAATGGATTGTTGCGCAGTGGATCGGCGACTATGGAAAGGAACGCACAAAAGAGATTCTTGCAGCGTCCCTTTTGGAAGCGCCGATCACCGTCCGCACGAATCTGGAACGGATCACGCCGGAGGCGCTCGCAGAGCGTTTTAAGGAGGAGGGCGTTACCGCGGTTCCTCTGGATACGGAAAAATATCCCGGACTTTCGTATGCATTTACGATCTTTGGGTTTGATCATTTAAGCGGTCTTTCCAGCTTTAAGGAAGGACTGTTCTATGTGCAGGACATCAGCTCCATGATGGTGGCGGAATATGCGGCGCCAAAGGAGGGCGACCACTGCATTGACGTCTGTGCAGCGCCGGGCGGCAAGAGCATTCATCTTGCGGAAAAGCTAAGAGGTACCGGTCATGTGGAGGCGCGGGACGTCAGCGAACAGAAAGTGGCGCTGATCGATGAGAATATAAAAAGATGCCGGCTTACGAATATCACGGCGAAGTGTCAGGATGCGACTGTTTTGGACGAGGCATCGGTTCGCACGGCGGACGTGCTGATTGCGGATCTTCCCTGCTCGGGGCTCGGGGTGCTGCGCAGAAAGACCGATATCAAGTACCGCATGAACCCGGAAGGGGAGGAATCGCTTGTAGCATTGCAGAGACAGATGCTGTCTGTGGTGTGCGAATATGTGAAGCCGGGCGGGACATTGATTTATTCCACCTGCACGATTCACGCGGCGGAGAACGAGGAGAATGCCAGATGGTTTGAGCAGACGCACCCGGAGTTCACCCTCGATACGATGCGGCAGATGTTCCCGGAGGAACATCTCGGGGACGGATTTTTTATAGCAAAATTTAAGCGAAAGCAGGACAACGGATAAGGAATGGAAAAGACAGACATTAAATCGTTGAATCTGGAAGAACTGACCGCATTTGTCGAGTCGCTCGGAGAAAAAAAGTTCCGTGCAAAACAGATTTACGAGTGGATGCACAGAAAGCATGTGGCATCCTTTTCGGAGATGACCAATATTTCTGCGGCTCTCATTGAAAAACTGAATCAGAACTGTACGCTGACCAGCTTAAAAAAGGCGGATGTGCAGATCTCGAAGATCGACGGTACCAGAAAGTACCTGTTTCTTCTGGACGACGGCAATGTCATCGAGAGTGTCCTAATGCGTTATAAGCACGGGAACTCCGTCTGTATTTCCTCACAGGTCGGCTGCCGGATGGGCTGCCGTTTCTGCGCCTCCACGCTGGATGGTCTGGTGCGCGGTCTGCGGCCGTCCGAGATGCTCGATCAGATCTATCAGATCGGAACGGACATCGGCGAGCGGATCTCCAATGTTGTGGTGATGGGAACCGGCGAGCCTTTGGATAATTATGACAACCTGTTAAAATTCATCGAACTGCTGAGCGATGAAAACGGACTCAATATCAGCCAGCGGAACCTGACGGTTTCCACCTGCGGGATCGTTCCGCGTATGCGCGAACTTGCGGACAAAAAGCTGCAGATCACGCTGGCGCTCTCGCTTCATGCATCCAACCAGGAAAAGCGCCTGCAGCTGATGCCTGTGGCGAACAAATATGACATTAAGGAAGCGGTCGATGCCTGCCGTTACTACTTTGAACAGACCGGCCGGCGCATCACGTTTGAGTACAGTCTTGTGGCGGGCGTAAACGACACGGCGGAGGATGCCGCAGAACTGGCAGAACTTGTGCGCGGGATCAACTGCCATATCAATCTGATTCCGGTCAATCCGATCAAGGAACGCAGCTACAGACAGCCGGATGATGGTGCGGTGCATGCATTCCAGAGAAAGCTGGAGAGAAACGGACTTACCGTGACCGTGCGCCGGGAGATGGGCAGGGATATTGACGGTGCATGCGGGCAACTGAGACGCAAGCATATGCACAGAGAGCAGTATGTCGGCCAGAAGACGGGACATGTCGGGCAGGAGTAGTAAGTCTTGCCCTTTTTCGCGTTGTATGCTAACATTGGTAATTGGATAAATGGCAGGCAGGTACTGCTATTCTAATAATGGAGGAATAGAATGAAGACGTTTTCCATGACGCATGTGGGACAGCGGCGTGAGACGAACCAGGATTATATGTACACATCAGAGACCTCCGTGGGCAGGCTTCCGGATTTATTTCTGGTAGCAGACGGTATGGGAGGCCATGCGGCTGGAGATTATGCTTCGCGCTTCACAGTTGAGAAGATTGTGGAATACGTAACAGAATCCGAGGAGAGCGAGCCGGTTACCGTGCTCGGTGAGGCAGTCAGATATGCAAATGAACATTTGCTTGCGGAGGCGAACGCGGATGCGAGCAAAGCGGGCATGGGCACGACGATTGTTGCGGCAGTCGTGGTTGGCGATAAGCTATACACGGCAAATGTCGGCGACAGCCGGTTGTATGTGATCAACCAGGAACGTATCACACAGATTACAAGAGATCACTCTCTGGTAGAAGAGATGGTTCGACTGGGAGAGATGGATAAAGAGGATGCAAAAGTGCACCCGGATAAAAATATTATTACGAGAGCGATCGGCGTGCTTCCGGAGGTGTCGGCGGATTTCTTTGAGACGACGCTTGTGCCGGGGGATACGGTTCTGCTTTGCTCGGACGGTCTGACCAACATGATCGATGATGCGGATATCAAGCGGATTGTGCTGGGACAGCGGGATATTGTGGAGAAAACACAGAGGCTGATCGACGCCGCGAATGAGAATGGCGGTAAGGATAATATAACGGTTGTTTTGATTGAGCCGTTTTTAGATGAGACTAGATAGAGGATGAATTTCTTTGTAAATCAGGTTGGAGGTTTAATATGTTAACAGAGGGAATGTATATAGCGGACCGTTATGAAATCATAGGAAAAATCGGTGCCGGCGGAATGTCTGACGTATATAAGGCAAAAGATCTGACGCTCGGACGTTTTGTGGCAATCAAGGTTTTAAAGCCGGAGTTTTCGGAGGATTTAAATTTTGTGACAAAGTTCCGCACGGAGGCACAGTCTGCCGCGGGATTAGAGCATCCGAATATTGTAAATATCTACGATGTCGGAAGCGAAAAAGGAATGCATTATATCGTGATGGAGTATGTGGAAGGCATCACGTTAAAGACATATATTGAGAAAAAAGGCCAGCTTTCTTTTAAGGAGGCAGTCAGTATTGCCATCCAGGTGGGAAGAGGCATTGAGGCGGCGCACAGCAAGGGCATCATCCACCGTGACATCAAGCCGCAGAATATTATTATTTCCACAGAGGGAAAAGTAAAAGTAACGGATTTCGGTATCGCGCGCGCGGCGAGCAGCAACACGATCAGTTCGGATGTGATGGGCTCCGTGCACTATTCTTCCCCGGAGCAGGCGCGCAACGGATTTGTGGACGGCAAGAGCGATATTTATTCTCTCGGTATTGTGATGTATGAGATGGTGACGGGACGTGTGCCGTTCGACGGGGATACGACCGTGGCGGTTGCCATCCAGCATCTGCAGGAGGAGATCGTTCCGCCGAGTGCCTATGCGCCGAATCTTCCGATCAGTATGGAGAAGATCATCTTAAAATGTACGCAGAAGAATCCGGACCGCCGCTATGAGTCCATGACGGCACTTTTGACGGATCTGCGCAAGGCGCTTGTCAGCCCGAATGAGGATTTTGTCGTGATGGTTCCTGCAACCAACCAGGACAAGACGCGCATTATCGGAGAGGACGACTTAAAGCAGATCAAGGAGGAGGCAGACAGTCTCTATCTTAAGGCGGATCAGGCGGTGCACGCGAGAGCGGAGGAGATGAACCGCTACGATGAAGATGAGGACGACGCAGAAGATGTGGACGATGATGAGCTGGATGACGAGGATGACGGCGATCTGAATCCGAAGATGGAGAAAGCGATCACGATCATGGGAATTGTCGCGGCAGTCGTGATTGTGATTATCATCATTGTGATTGTGGTAAATCTGTTCGGCGGAATCAAGTCCAAGAAGCAGTCTGACACCGAGACGTCGCGCACAGAGACCACACAGACCGAGAGCCAGAACGAGGATACCGTTACCGTTCCGGATTTCCGCGGCATGACTTATGCGGATGCGCAGACCGAGGCGGAGAAGAAGGGATTAAAGTTGGAGAACAAGGGCGAAGTATCCTCTGACGACTACGATGAGGGCGAGATCGCCAATCAGGATCCGGAGAGCGGCAAGGAAGTCGAAGAGGGCACGACGATCGGCGTTGTGATCAGCAACGGAAAAGGCAGTGTGGCAGTGCCGAATGTGACCGGAGACTCTGAGGATGATGCAGTGTCCGCACTGGAAAAGGAAGGCTTTAAACCGAACAAGACATACGCTTACGATGACAGTGTGGAGGAGGGAAAAGTCATTTCCCAGACACCGTCCGCAGGAGACAAGGCAAAAACAGGCGATACGATCACGATCGTCATCAGCCAGGGCGCAGAGGCAGTGACCGTTCCGGATGTGAAGACGACCTACAAGTCCGAGGAGCAGGCGAGAGCACTGCTCACCGACTTCAACGTATCGGTAAAGACAGCGTACAGCGATACGCTTCCGGAAGGCATTGTCATGGATCAGAGCATTGACCCGGGCAAGCAGGTGGAAAAAGGCAGCGACATCACGATCACGGTAAGCATGGGACCGTCACCGTCCCAGAGTGTGACAGCGACGACCTACAGCTTCAAGGCGACGATCAATCTGCCGGCTGATACGTCCAACGTATCCGGCGCAACAATCACGCTGTATGATACTTCCGGCAATGTGCTGGGACAGTGGGATAAGGCGATCACAGATGATTTTTCTATCAGCAAGACGGGACTGCTTGCAAAAGAGGGTTATCTGGTGATCTCATGGCTGGATTTAAACGGCAATAAGATCAACGATCAGACCACGAGCACCTACCAGTTTACACCGGAATCATAATGGATAAGAATATGCAGGGAAAGATTGTAAAAGGAATTTCCGGATTCTACTACGTTTACGTAGCGGGATCCGGAATTTATGAATGTAAGGCAAAAGGAATTTTCCGCAACCAGAAGATCAAACCGCTGGTGGGCGATAACGTGACGATTGCCGTGCTGGATGAGGAGCAGATGCTTGGAAATATCGAGGAGATTCTTCCGAGGGAAAATGCCCTGATCCGTCCGGCGGTTGCCAATATCGATCAGGCGCTTGTGATTTTTGCGGCGGCAAAGCCGAAGCCGAATTTTAATCTGCTGGACCGTTTTCTGATTATGATGGAATATCAGAAGGTGCCGGTTACGATCTGTTTTAACAAGTGCGACCTTCTGACCGGGGAGGAACTGCATGCGTTTTCCAATGTCTACGAACAGTGCGGCTATCCGGTGGTGTACACTTCGGCGAGGGAGCAGCGGGGAATCGCTGAGCTGCTTGAGCGGCTGGATGGAAAGGTGACGTCAGTGGCAGGACCCTCGGGTGTGGGCAAGTCATCACTCATCAACTGTCTGCAGCCGGAGCGCCAGATGGAGACCGGGGCAATCAGCAGAAAGATTGAGCGCGGTCGTCACACGACCCGCCACTCGGAGATTATTCCGATCAAAGAGCAGACCTACATCATGGATACGCCGGGATTTTCCACGCTGGATATTCCGGGGCTCGAAAAGGAAGACCTGTGGTGGTATTATCCGGAATTTGAGGAGTATGAGCCGAACTGCCGTTTTAAGGGATGCAGTCATATCGGGGAACCGGACTGCGGGGTCAAAGAGGCGGTGGAAGAAGGGAAAATCAGCCGTCTCCGCTATGAGAATTACAGGCAGCTGTATCAGGAATTAAAAGAACAGAAGAAATATTAAAAAGAAGGGTGTAAGAGAGATGAATTGTTTGTCGCCATCCATATTATCCGCAGATTTTTCGAGACTGGGAGAGCAGATCCGTGAACTGGACGAGGCAGGGGCACAGTATGTACATATTGATGTCATGGACGGAATGTTTGTGCCGAGTATTTCCTTCGGACTTCCGGTAATCCGCTCCATCCGTCCCTGTACGGACCGGATCTTTGACGTGCATCTGATGATCGAGGAGCCGGGGCGCTATATTGAGGATTTTGTCGGAGCCGGAGCCGATCTGATTACCGTGCATGCAGAGAGCTGCAAGCATCTGGACCGCACGATTTCTTCCATCAAAGAGCGGGGGATTCTTGCGGGGGTTGCGTTAAATCCTGCCACGCCGCTGCAGACGGTGGAGTATGTGCTTGAAAAAGTGGATATGGTGCTGATTATGACGGTGAACCCTGGATTCGGCGGGCAGAAGTTTATCCCGTATACCTTGCAGAAGGTTCGTGATCTTAAGAAAATGATTGATGCGCGCGGGTTGAAAACAGACATTGAGGTGGACGGTGGGGTCAATCTCTCCAATGTGGAGGAGATCATGAGTGCCGGCGCCAACATCATCGTGGCGGGAAGCGCTGTTTTTAACGGAGATGTCGCTGAAAATACCCAGATGTTTCTGGATATTTTAAATTCTTAAGGAACGGCGGGAGAAAAGCGGGGGAGCGTATGAAACATTTTGTAATAATTTCAGGCGGAACGATCGACGATTCTTTTGCGGACAGATGGTTTGAGGAAGAGAAGCCGGATGCCGTTATCGCTGCGGATGCCGGAATGGAATATCTGTACCGCAGCCACCGGGTGCCGGATGTGATTGTCGGGGATTTTGATTCCGTGGGAACGGAGGCACTTGATTATTTTAAGACGCTGCCCGGCGTGGCAATCCAGAAGCTGATTCCGGAAAAGGACGACACGGATACCGAGTCGGCAATCCGGCTTGCAATCCGGCGCGGAGCAGAGCGCATCACGCTTTTGGGAGCGACGGGGACGCGGCTGGATCATGTGCTGGGGAATATCGAACTGCTCGGAATCGGACTAAATCAGGGGATTCCCATCCAGATCTGCGATGCCCATAACCGCATCCGGATGATTGACCGGGGAATGACCTTTGAGAGGAAGGAACAGTTCGGAACCTATGTATCGCTCATTCCCTACACGGAATGTGTGGAGCATCTGACGCTGACCGGATTTAAATATCCCCTCACGGACGCCTGCCTGCATGGATTCTGTTCACTTGGCGTGAGCAATGAGATCGTGGCGGATACGGCTAAGATCTCGTTTGACGGCGGGATACTTCTCGTGGTGGAATCAAAGGACCGGTGACAGAAGATGATTGCCGCAATAAGCATAGAACTCTTTTGGGGGATAAGTAATATTATGAGAAACACACTTGGGGATTTCATGTGGAAATGCAGATGGAATATTCGTTGGAGAAAAATGTGAGCATTTCTTCCAGCTGAATGTTTGCATCGGATTCCGTGTCTCTTCCACGTTTGGACAATCCGGCGGGTGCATGTCCGACACACCGGAGACAATGGGCGGACTTTTTAGCCGCACTAGCTGTACTCCCTCATAGACAATATAAAACCGCGCGAACCGAAACTCGTTGCCATCTGCTATTAAAAACAGGGCAGATGGCAATTCAGACATCGGCTTCGCGCGGTT
>CACZIN010000043.1:0-25778 GCA_902781225.1 uncultured Lachnospiraceae bacterium
ACTCGTTGCCATCTGCTATTAAAAACATGGCAGATGGCAATTCAGACATCGGCTTCGCGCGGTTATGTTTTATTGCGGGAGTACAGGCAAGTGCGGCACGAAAGTCCTACAAATTGTCTTCCGGGATGCGGACATGACCCGCGGAGTGTTCCAAACTTGGAAAGACACGGATCATCGAAGATGCAAACATTCGGCTGGTTAGAAATGCCACATTTTTTGAACCGAATATTCCATCTGCATTTCCACATGAAATCCCCCTGTGTTTTTTATAATATTACTTATCACCCCAAAAGAGATCTATGCTTCCTCCACTTCAAAGTAGCTGCTCCAGTTCGCGGACAGCTTCTCATGCAGGGTGCTTACCGCGGAATCCAGATCTTCAATGGTTGGCAAGCCTATATTTGCCGCTCCTTCGTTCATTGCGGTGGCAAGTGATGCAAGATTGTCCTCGTCGCTCAAATCCTCCAGCGATAATCCCAGTTCATCCAGCTTCATCAGGATGCTGTCCGGATTTGCGCGAAATGTCTCTGACAATTCAGCAAGCAATGTCTCTGTTCCTGTCGCTGCGGTTCCCTGCGCCTGCGTCGTTCCCGTAACCTGTGTGCTCTCTGTCGTCTCGTCCGTCTCCTCTGTCTCCTGCGGCGGCATCGGCGGCATCGGCGGGCGTTCTCCGCTCATCATCCCCTGTGCATTGTAAGTGCTGCTCGGCATCGGAATGTCCATGTCCATCTGGCTGATCCCCGGCACATAACTGTCCGTGGCGCTGTTCTCTTCCTTCTGCTGTGTGGCCTGGGTCTCCTGCATCTTCTGCTTCCACTCTTCCATTGCTGCAAGATATGCCTCGTAACTTGAACTCTCGACCTTCATAACCAATTCCTTTCTGAGGTGGTTCCTTCCCGAAATTGTGCCATCCTTTGCATTTTCCTCAAAATAGCTATCGGTTCTGCCGCAAAAAAAGTAACCGACTTCACATAACATTCAGATAACCGTCACATTACTCCCCGGACCGATAGACAATCTCTCCGTTTATGATGGTATATAATATCCGCGCATCAATCGAAAACGGGGTACCTTTTAGCAAAACAAAATCTGCGTCCTTCCCCTCTTCAATGCTTCCGACACGATCTTCGGCGCCGATATGCCTTGCCGCCTGAATAGTAATCGCCCGCAGCGCATCAAACTCGCGCATGCCATTGTAGATCGCCCGCCCCGCACACAGCGGCAGATAGCGCTCCTCGATAACCGGCGAATCGGTGATGATCGACACTGCACAGCCGGCATCCGCCAGAATCGCCGGCGTCTCAAATCCCTTGTTTTTCAACTCGTACTTCGTTGCGTGGCCAAAGGACGGACCGACCGCCACCGGAAAATGTTCCGCACCCAATTCCTTTGCAATCAGCACGCCGTCCGTCACATGATCGAGCCTTAATCCCAGATGAAACTCCTTGGCAATGCGGATTGCCGTACAGATGTCGTCCGCCCGGTGTGCATGTGCTTTCAACGGTATCTCCCCGCAGATGACCGGCAGCATTGCTTCCAGTTTTGCATCGTAGGCGGGCATTTTGCTGATGTCCACCTGCCCCTCCCCGCTGCCGCGGTTGATTTCATTCCAGCTTGTCTCACAGCCTGCCTCCCGCAGCTTTTTATCGTAGATGATCGTCTTCTGAAGCACTTCCCGCAGTTTTGCCGCCACAGACATGCGCGAATAGACGCCTTTTTCCTTATAACAGTTCTTCGGATTCTCTCCGAATGCAATTTTCATGGCTGATTTTTCCCGGACAATCATGTCATCCACGCGGTTTCCATACGTTTTGATGACACAGAAGGTTCCTCCGATCACATTAGAGCTTCCGGGGCCTGTCGACACGCAGGTAACGCCTCCCTCTCTTGCCATCCGGAAAGTCTCGTCCTGCGGATTGATCGCGTCCACCGCCGAGAGCTGCGGTGTCACCGGATCGCCAAGCTCATTGAAGTCCTGCCCCGCAAAACCGACCGCATAGCCGTCGAGCCCCAGATGGCAATGCGCATCCACAAATCCGGGATAGACATCAATCCCCATCGCATCGATGACAGTCGCCTCATTGATGACTTTGCCCTCCAGCACAGGCGCAATCTTTTTTATTTTTCCGTCCGCAATCAAAATATCCGCCACAAATGCCTCCTCGTCGACGGCATTGTGGATCGTTCCCTGTTTTAACAATAAATACTGACTCATCGCAATCCTCCTGTGTTATTCTTTCCCTGCTCTGTCCTGAGTATACAGGTCAGATGCAGAATTTGGAACCATCTTTTGCAAATTTATAAACTTATCGCAAAAGCCCCCAAGGCGGCGCGCTTTCGCGTGCCGCCCCGGGGGTTTTGTATATGGGTATATCATCAAATAATATTAAGAAGAAACCTTATTTATGCCACGTTCTTTTTCAGAACGCCTAACAGTACCGCAGATACTACAGATCCGATTGCCAGTGCTACCAGATACATGAATGGATTGCCGACTGTCGGGAATACGAAGATTCCGCCGTGCGGTGCCATCAGAGTACAGTTAAATGCCATGGAAAGTGCTCCTGCGACTGCCGATCCTACGATACAGGACGGAAGTACATGTAACGGGTCAGAAGCTGCAAACGGGATAGCGCCCTCTGTGATGAAGGAAAGTCCCATAACAAAGTTTGTCGGTCCTGCCTTTCTCTCCTCTGCGGTGAACTTGTTCTTGAATACTAATGTTGCAATAGCGATTGCGATTGGCGGAACCATACCACCGACCATAACTGCTGCCATGATGTTATAGTTTCCGGCTGCGATGGATGCTGTACCGAATACGTAAGCTGCCTTGTTGACAGGGCCTCCCATATCCACAGACATCATACCGCCGAGCAGTGCGCCCAGCAGAATTGCACTTGCGCCGTTTAATCCGTTGAGTCCGTTGTTGATCAGAGTGTTTAATGCTCCGATTGGCGGCTCAACCACATAAGTCATAATCACACCTGTAATAAAGATACCAAATACCGGATAGATCAACATCGGCTTCATACCTTCCAGGCTTTCCGGCATCTTTAAGCAGATCTTCTTGAGCAGAAGCACTACATAGCCTGCCAGGAAACCGGCTACCAGCGCTCCGAGGAAACCGGAGGTTCCGTTTGCCGCAATCGCTCCACCGACAAAACCAACAGCGAGACCTGGACGGTCTGCAATACTCATTGCAATAAAACCGGCAAGAATCGGAAGCATAAATCCGAATGCCGCGCCGCCAATCGACTTAAACATTGCCGCTACCGGTGTGATCGTACCGAAGTTACTTCTCTGATCCATCGGAAGAGAATTCAGATCTACGGAAAATCCATCAATCAGGAATGCCAGTGCGATCAGAATACCACCGCCAACAACAAACGGAAGCATGTGGGATACACCGTTCATCAGGTGCTTATAAATCTGATGTCCGACGCTGTCCTTCTCATTATCGTTTCTATTTGCCGCTTCTTTATTGGATGCGTGGTATGTAGCCGCATCTCCATTGATTGCTCTCTTAATCAGTTCCTCAGACTTGCTGATACCGTCTGCAACCTTACACTCAATGACAGGCTTGCCGTCAAAACGCTCCATCGGAACCTGTGTATCTGCAGCCACGATAATGCAATCCGCCTCAGCGATCTCCGCTCTGGTCAGCACATTCTTGGCACCACCGGAACCTCTGGTCTCAACCTTGATGCGGCATCCTAACTCTGCTGCTTTCTTCTCAAGACTCTCAGCCGCCATATACGTATGTGCGATACCGGTCGGGCATCCTGTTACCGCAAGGATCAACCTGCCGCTCTTTGTCTCTGCCTTTGCCGGTGCCTCTTTGGATTCCTCCGCATCCTTTGCGCTCTCAGCCACATCGATGACATGCAAAAACTCTTCCACGCTCTTTGCATTCCGAAGATCATTCGTGAACTTCTCATCCATCAGCAGTACAGATAGTTTGCTCAATACGTCCAGATGCACATTATCTTTGGTGTTCGGCGCAGCGATCAAAAAGATCAGATCTGCCTTCTCACCGTCCAGCGACTGGAAATCCACACCGCCTGTGACACGCATTGCTGCAAGTCCCGGTGCCTTTACAACATCTGATTTGCAGTGAGGAATGGCAATTCCTTCACCAATACCGGTTGTGCCCTCTTCCTCTCTTGCATATACCCCGTTTCGATAAGTCTCGACGTTGCCGATCTTACCACTTCTCGCCATCAGATCCACTGCGTGATCGAGGGCTTCTTTTTTGTTTACAGCTTTTGCATTCAGGTCAATACTCTCTACCGCTAACAATTCCCTAATTCTCATGATCCTTCCTCCTCCATAATATTAAATGGTTTCTATTTAATCTACGCACATTTTATAATTCTCATTTGCCGCAAAATTAAAACAAGTTTTGGTTCTTCTCCAACAGATCAAGTACCTCTGCCTTTGTCGCAAGCTCTTCCGAAAAGGCCGATGCACTTCCTGTACATACCCCCATCTGAAAGGCTTTTTCATAGGTTCCATGCTCCAAATATCCAGCAAGGAATCCTGCCACCATGGAATCGCCAGCTCCGACGGAATTGATCAGCTTTCCTTTCGGCGCCTCTGCCTGATACACCGATCCGTCCTCGGCAACAAGTACCGCCCCGTCTCCTGCCATCGAAATAAGCACGTTTCTGGCCCCCCTTTCCTGCAGCTTCTTCGCGTAAGTCACAACATCCTCTTTCTCGCGGATCTCCACGCCAAAGATCTCTCCCAGTTCGTGATTGTTCGGTTTAATCAAAAATGGATGGAACGGAAGTACATTTGCCAGAAGATCTCTCGTGGCGTCCACCACAATTTTTAAGTTCCTGCCCTGCAGATGTTTCATGATATCCATGTACATCGTCTGCGGCATCACATCCGGAATACTTCCTGCCATGACAAGTATGTCGCCATCCTGCAGTGCATCCAGCTTTTCATATAATTTATCAATATCAGAAGCAGCGATCGCCGGACCCTGTCCGTTAATCTCGCTCTCCTGCTCTGACCGAAGCTTGACATTGATACGGGTCATTCCCTTTTCTACCGGGATAAAATCCGCACGGATTCCCTTATCAGCCACCAGCCGCTTTAACTCCATACCTGTAAATCCGGCATAGAAGCCAAGTGCTGTATTCTCAAATCCAAGGTTCTTCAACACCATGGATACGTTGATTCCTTTTCCACCGGGGAAAATAATCTCTTCCGTAGTGCGGTTAACCATCCCACAGGTAAACTTCGGAACGGTCACAATATAATCTAAAGACGGATTAAATGTTAACGTATAGATCATCACCTAAGATCTCCTTTCACTCGATATTGATGATATTGGAACAATCCTTGTATATTTCCTGTTTTAACTCTGTCGTAATCACAGTCGCTTTCTCAAACGGTGCGAACGTCACGCTCGATATCTGGGAAAACTTGCTCTCATCCGCCAGAATGTAACAGTCTCTGCAATTCTCCATGGATTTCCGCTTTACCATCGCCTCTTTTAACTCCGGTGTGGAAAATCCCCTCTGCAGGCTGACACCATTGGCTCCCCAGAAGCCTTTCGTAAAATTGTATTTATCCAGTGTAAAAACGGCTTCCTCACCGACGATAGCCTCTGTCACCGCCTTGAACTCGCCGCCCAGAATATAGACCTTGCATCCATGCTCTGCCAGCTTTTTCGCGTGACCGATGGCGTTCGTCACAAACACCGCCTGACGGTTTGCAATGTAATCAATCATCCGCTCCGTCGTCGTACCTGCATCGATATAGACAAAATCTTCGGCAGTAATCAGTCCTGCCGCATAGCGTGCAATCTTATCCTTTGCCTCCCGGTTCTGCTCCTTGCGGTAAACCACTTCATCATCGATGGTGCTGTATACCGTATTCTTCAAAATCGCTCCGCCGTGTACCTTGACAAGCTGGCCGTTTGCATCCAGCGTATTCAGGTCTCTTCGCACAGTGGATTCAGAAGCGTCAAGTTCCGTCATCAGCTGCTGAACCGTCACACTCCCCATATGTTCCAGTATGGACAAAATCTTTGCAAATCTTTCCTCTGTCAGCATGATTTATTCTCCGTTTTCCGTCATATTCGTTCAAAATCGTTCATCTCTATATTTGCATTATATTTCCGTTTCCAGTCACAGTCAATCATTTTCCGTCAAAATCGTTCACAAAAATCGTTATCGAAATTTGTATAAAACACACAAAAAAGAAGGCTGACTTCTTCACGAAATCATCCTCCCTCACAAAAAATATCCCGTATCACCCTCTTGCAACGGCAAACCGCCTCCCGGAGCACTTCCTCCGTCACATCGCCTTCTCATAGCGGCGGATCGCCTCCCGGATCTCCTCCTCTGTCACCCACACAAGTTCGGTGTTGCGTGTCCGGTACTCGCGCATCACGTCAAACGGCCGGTTTGCCAGATAGCACCGCAGTGCCATCAGCACCGCACTGTGCGTCACGACAAGCACATCGTCCTTCTCGCGCGCCAGAATCTGTTCCAGCGCAGCCAGCGTGCGCCGCAGCACCTCGTTATAGCACTCTCCGCCCGGCGTATGGCAGAATCTCCTGTGGGTATCCCAGATATGATGCCGTTCTGCTTCCGTTTCCCTTATCTCATCCCAGTTCCTGCCTTCCCAGTCTCCCAGATCCATCTCACGCAGATCCCAGAGCCGGATACACTCGATGCCCAGCGCCTCCGCGGAAAAACGGGCGGTCTCCGCTGCCCGAAGCTGCGGCGACGTGTAGACTCTGTCCAGATGAAGCTCACCGTTTCGCTGCTTCTCTAAGAGTGTCTCTGCGAGCCGCTTCGCCTGCTGTATTCCCTTCTCATCCAGCGGAATGTCCGTCGTTCCCTGTATCTTCTTTTTTACATTCCATTCCGTCTCGCCATGGCGTGTAAAGTAAAAATTCATATGACTCTCCATTCGTGGTTCCTGCATTGTTTTTACTGTTTCTGTCCTAAGTATATACCAGGACCGATGCCTTTTCCAAGAGCAAATACACAGAAAAAAACGGAAAGTCCGGTTTCCCTGACTTTCCGTTTTTATTATCTGGCAATATCGATACGCACCAGCGCCTTGCGCAGCGCAAACTCGGCACGCTTGACATCAATCGCCTCTGTCCGATTGGCAAGACGCTCCTCGGCGCGGGCTTTTGCCGCCTCCGCTCTCGCCTTGTCAATCTCGTTCGGCCACTCAGCAATCTCTGCAAGAAGTGTTACCTTTTCCGGCAGGATCTCTGCAAACCCGGAATGAACCGCAGCAATGATATCCTCCTCGCCCTGCTTGTGGATCGTTACAACCCCCGGTGCAAGAACCGTTGTGAGAGGAATATGCCGCGCATACACTCCAAGCTCTCCGGCAGCCGTATTAAATTCGATCATCGTCGCCGTTCCCGTGAAAAAGACACGATCCGGCGTAATGATCTCCACGTCAAATACTTTGTTCTCGTCTGCCATAGCTTATCCTCATTTCCGCTACTGTGCGTTGTTATACTTTTCGCGCACTTCATCGATGGTTCCTGCATTTAAGAAGTAACTCTCCGGAATGTCATCATGCTTTCCTTCCAGAATCTCCTTGAATCCGCGAACCGTCTCCGTGATCGGAACGTATTTTCCTTCCAGACCGGTGAACTGTGTTGCAACAGAGAACGGCTGGGATAAGAATCTCTGAATCTTTCTGGCACGGTTTACGACAAGCTTATCGTCCTCAGACAGCTCGTCCATACCCAGGATTGCGATAATGTCCTGCAATTCCTTGTACTTCTGTAAAATCTCCTGCACACCGCGCGCCACCTCAAAATGCTCCTGACCCACGATACGGGGATCCAGAATACGCGACGTAGATCCGAGCGGATCCACTGCAGGATAAATACCAAGCTCTACGATCGAACGATCCAGAACCGTCGTTGCATCCAGATGTGCGAATGTCGTCGCCGGTGCCGGATCCGTAAGATCATCCGCCGGTACATAAACTGCCTGTACGGATGTGATAGAACCGTTCTTCGTGGATGTAATACGCTCCTGGAGCGCACCCATCTCCGTCTGTAACGTCGGCTGATAACCAACGGCAGAAGGCATACGTCCCAAGAGTGCGGACACCTCGGAACCTGCCTGCGTAAAACGGAAAATGTTGTCGATGAAAAGGAGGACATCCTTTCCACCCTTGTCACGGAAATACTCTGCCATGGTAAGTCCCGTAAGCGCTACCCGCATACGCGCTCCCGGCGGCTCGTTCATCTGTCCGAACACCATGGTCGTCTTATCGATAACGCCGGATTCTTTCATCTCGTAGTAGAGATCGTTACCCTCACGGGTACGCTCTCCTACACCGGTGAATACGGAATATCCGCCGTGCTCTGTCGCTATGTTGTGGATCAGCTCCTGGATCAATACCGTCTTGCCTACTCCTGCACCGCCGAAGAGTCCGATCTTACCACCCTTCTGATATGGGCAGAGAAGATCTACGACCTTGATACCGGTCTCAAGCATTTCCTGCGACGTTGCCTGATCCTCGAATGCCGGAGCCGGTCTGTGAATCGGCCAGTGCTCGACATCCTTCGGAGCGTCGATCTCATCGATCGGATTACCTAAAACGTTGAACATGCGTCCAAGCGTATTCTCTCCGACCGGCACGCTGATCGGTCCGCCCGTGGCGATTGCCTCCATACCGCGCACAAGTCCATCCGTCGGTCCCATGGCGATACATCTGACCGTATCATCACCCAGATGCTGGGAAGCCTCAACGACAAGCTCGCCACCGTTCTTTAACGGAACGCGGATTGCATCGTTGATCTCCGGCAGCGCACCTTCCGGAAACTTGATATCCAGAACGGCACCAATAATCTGGGTAATCTTACCCGGGCAATCCTGATTGCCTCTATTATTTGCCATCGCTATTTCTCCTTGTCTGTTATTTTCTATCACCAAATCCTGCTATGCAGCCCTGTGCTCCCACCGCCATCCGGCGCCGGAACTTTTGCACTGCTGCCGCCTAGGATATCGCAGACGCTCCCGCAATAATCTCCGTGAGTTCCTGCGTAATAGAGCCCTGACGTGCTCTATTGAATTTGAGTGTCAGATCACTGATCATATCTTCCGCATTGCTGGTCGCAGAATCCATCGCCTGCATTCTGGCTCCGTTCTCACTCGCAACCGCCTCCACCAGTGCCCCGTAAAACAGGCTGGTGACATACTTGGGAATGATCATATCCAGCGCTTCTTCCTCGTTCGGCTCGTAATTCATGAGCACCTTCTCATCCGCCGCTTCCCGCATCTCGTCCTCGTCGAACTCCACCGGAAGAAGCTTGATCAGCTTCGGCTCATGGCTCACCGTATTCTTAAAATGCGTATACGCAAGATAGATCTCTCCGATCTCTCCGTCCGTATAAGCTTTTAAAATCTGTTTACAGAGCTCCGCCGCATCCTCATAAGACGGGGACTCCATAATCGAAGATCCATCTGCTGCAATCTCATAGCCCTTTCGCTCCAGAGCTTCTCTTCCCTTATTACCAATGGCGTAGACTTTGGCATTCTCTGCCGTAATGTCCCCGCTTCCGGTTACCAGCTTTACAATGTTGGAATTGTAACCTCCGGCAAGTCCACGGTTGGAAGTAATGACCACAACCGCTTTTTTGTCACTCTCACCCTTCTTGAGATACGGGTGATTGATCGTGCCGGACTTCGCCAGCATGGAAGTCACTGTCCGGTACATATACTGGAAGTACGGGTTTGTCTGCTCTGCACGGTTCTTGGCTTTCTGCAGCTTCACGGTAGACACCAGCTTCATGGCTTTTGTGATCTGCTGTGTACTCTGTATACTGCTCTTACGTCTTTTTATGTCTCTCATCGAGGCCATAATACGCACACCGCCTTTCTGCCGTCTACTTTGTGAACTCTGCCTTGCACTCTGTGATTGCCTTTATGAGCTTTGCTTCTGTCTCTTCGCTGATTACCTTCTCGGTGCGGATCGCTTCCGGAACCTCCGGATACTTCGTATCCACATACTCGAACAGCGCCTTCTCAAACGGAAGGATGTCCGCAACCGGAATATCCATCAGATATTTGTTGGTTGCCGCGTAGATAATCATAACCTGCTTCTCAACCGGCATCGGCTGATACTGCGGCTGCTTTAAGATCTCCTTGATGCGCTCACCCTGCGTCAGCTTCTCCGTCGTATCCGCATCCAGCTCGGAACCGAACTGTGCGAAAGCTGCAAGCTCTCTGTACTGTGCCAGCTCGGTACGGATCGGCGCCGCAATCTTCTTCATCGCCTTGATCTGCGCAGAACCGCCTACTCGTGAAACGGAGAGACCTGCGTTGATAGCCGGCCGGAAACCTGCGTTAAACATCTCTGTCTCAAGGTAGATCTGACCGTCCGTGATGGAAATAACATTGGTCGGGATATAGGCAGATACATCGCCCGCCTGCGTCTCGATGATCGGAAGCGCTGTCAGGGAACCGCCACCCAGCTTATCGGAAAGTCTTGCTGCACGCTCAAGCAGTCTTGAGTGTAAGTAGAAAACGTCTCCCGGATATGCCTCACGTCCTGGTGGTCTCTTGAGGAGCAAGGAGAGTGTACGGTATGCCGCTGCGTGCTTACTTAAATCATCGTACACAACGAGAACATCCTGTCCGTTCTCCATCCATTCCTCACCGATCGCACATCCGGCGTACGGTGCAATATACTGTAACGGTGCAAGCTCACTCGCCGTCGATGCAACGATGGTCGTATAAGACATGGCGCCGAACTCTTCGAGGGTCTTAACGATTGATGCAACTGTCGATGCCTTCTGTCCGATGGCAACATAGATACACTTTACGTTCTGTCCCTTCTGATTGATGATGGTATCCAGCGCGATCGCTGTCTTTCCGGTCTGACGGTCTCCGATAATCAGCTCTCGCTGTCCTCTTCCGATCGGAACCATGGAATCGATTGCCTTGATACCGGTCTGTAACGGTGTGTCTACGGATTTTCTGGAGATAACTCCCGATGCCACACGTTCGATCTGACGATATTTCGATGTCTGAATCGGTCCTTTGCCGTCAATCGGCTGTCCCAATGCATTTACGACACGGCCTAACATGGCATCGCCAACCGGGACCTCAACCACACGCCCCGTTGTCTTTACCGTATCTCCCTCGTTGATGTTCTTCTGGGAACCGAGAAGTACGGCACCCACATTGTCCTCCTCGAGGTTCAATACCATTCCGTATACTTCGCCCGGGAACTCCAAAAGTTCTCCCTGCATTGCATTGTCAAGACCGTGAATACGTGCGATTCCATCAGCCACCTGAATTACGGTGCCAACGTCAGCTACTTCCAACTGCGCTGCATACCGTTTGATCTGTTCTTTGATGACGGAACTTATTTCTTCTGGTTTTAAATTCATGGAGCGCATTCACCTGCTTTCAACTGTATTTTGGATAATTCGCGCGTCAGATCGTACAACTTTGTCCTGACCGTTGAGTCAACGACACGATCGCCAATGCGAATCATCATTCCGCCTATGATCGCGGAATCCACTTCATAATGCATTTCAAATGTTACATACTTTGTGGTCTCTAATAAGCGTTTCACCACTGCTGCCTTCTGCGCATCCGATAATTCCATTGCAGTCGTCACATATGCAGTCCCGATACTCTTATATTCTTTGACCTGATCATCAAAATATGCCAAAACCTTCCCGATCTGTGCAAAATGATCCTTTTCCACAATCATGCGCAAAAGTCCCACCAGTTCTGCACACACCTCGTCGGTAAAAATCGATTCGATGATCTTTACTTTTTCTTCTTTTACGATCTTCGGGTGACGCATCAGCGCGAAGAGCTCCGGATTTTCCTCCAGTGCGGTCTGCATGGCTCTGGTCTGCTCCCAGATCTCATCCAGCCTGCCGCTCTCCACTGCGACCTCGAACAGTGCATCACCGTATACCTTTGATACTAGCTTTGCCATGTCGAATCACCCATTTCCTTTAATGTCTCTTCCACAAGCGCATCCTGTACCGACGCATCGATATTTGCCGCAACCACTTTTGCAGCCATCATGGATGCAACCGTGATCATCTCCTGTTTGACATCATCCATCGCACGCTTCTTGGAAAGCTCTGCTTCCTCGTTCGCTCTCTGGATAATGCGGGCAGCCTCTTCCTTCGCTTCGGACTCGATACGCGCTGCATTCTTCTGCGCCTTCTGTCTGGCCTCACTTAAAATCTGTTCAGCTTCTTTGTCGATGTTCTTCAATCTGGCTTCATAATCCGCCTTCAACGCCGCTGCGTCTTTTTTGTCATTCGCGGCATCCGACAACTCTCCGGCAATCTTTTCCCGTCTGTCGGCAAGCATCTTTCTGACAGGATTAAACAGCAGCTTCGACATCATCATGAACAGGAAAAATACCGCAATCGCCATGAGCACGACATCGTGGAGCAGCTGGAAATCCAGATTAAAGAGTCTGGTCATCTCTTCCAAGGTCCGGCCTCCTTTCCGTTATATTCGTTCTCTCCGTCTCTTCCTATACCAACGGCTTTACGAAAAGCAGGAGCATTGCGATCAAAAGACCATAGAGACCTGTCGTCTCTGCAACCGCCTGGCCAAGTAACATGGTAGACATGATGTCACCCTTTGCACCCGGGTTTCTTCCTACTGCTGCAGCTGCATGTCCTGCTGCGATACCCTGTCCAATACCAGGTCCGATACCGGCGATAACTGCCAGACCTGCACCGATTGCTGAGCATGCTAAAATTAAATCCTGTCCTGTGATATTCATACTGATACCCTCCTAAAATAATCTTTTTGGTTTCGACGTCTATTCCGTCTCATAGTTCTGACTGATGTAAGTCATCGTCAACATACAGAATACGTATGTCTGAATTGCTCCCGAGAACAAATCAAAGTATACATGGAGCGCCGCCGGCCAGATAACCGCTATCTTGCCAAGCAGTCCGTATACAAGCGCCATCATGACCGTTCCTGACAGTACGTTCGCAAACATACGTAAGGAAAGAGAGATCGGCACTGCGATCTCGCTGATCAGGTTGATCGGAAACCAGATCGGCAGCCACGGCGGCAGTGGAGAACACATATCTTTCCAGATCTGCTTAGGCGGCAGATTCTTGAACTGCGTGATATGGATGAGAGCAAATGTGATGAGACCTAACGCCAGCGTTGTGCCGTAGTCGGCAGTCGGCGGTCTCAACCCGAACAAACCGGAAATATTGCTCATAAGTATAAACACAAAAATCGTGCTGATGTAGTTCACGAATTTCGGCGCTGCAACTTTTCCCATTGTTCCATATACCATCGCATCCAGTTTCTCTACCATGATCTCCAGAACATTTTGAAAGCCCTCCGGAATTTCCTTTGCATGTTTCATCGTCCGATTTGCCGCGATCGCCAGCCCCAACATCAGAAGCATCACAATCAGGATGCAGACATGCGATGTTGTAATCCAGACCGTATGACCAAAGATCTCATAGGAAAATATCCCATGTATCATGAAGTCAATATTATCGGCACCAGAAGACATCAAAATTGCGTTATTCACAATTTCACCTCCTTATAGAGCTTCATTTTCTCTGCTGTCCGAAGGCACATCACCTCTTCCTCCAAGCTTTGAAATGAATCTATGTGCAAGGGGCTGCAGATACGCTGATATCTTCAATCCCAAAACACCAATAAATGCTGCTGGCAGACTGCCAAGCTCCCACTTCATCATCACGAAAAATACAATGACGACCACCAGATACCTGGTAACGGACCGGGCTATGATCTTCGACCGGGCTTTCGCCTCCCCGTAGATCTCAACCGCGTCCCGCAGAACCACCGCCATATTGACCGCCATCCCGCAGGCAAGGGCAATGCCTATGGCAAGTCCGGTAGTAAATCGCAGCTTGTCCGGCACGAACCAGATTCCCGCCAGAAAAACCGCCGCCCCATATACAATAATTCCCAGAACAAGACCGGGCAATGCATCATTTAGTCTTCTCAACATGATCCCGCTTCCCCTCATTTCCCTGTCCGTAGATCTTCTTCGCCATCTTAAATATATTGTTAAATCCGGCAAGTGCGCCCATGATAAACAACGGTACCGTTATGATGGGCATTCCGTATTTTTCCCCCAGCCACGCACCGAGCAGCGTGCACATCACGATCGGCACGATCATGTTCAGTCCAAACTGCAGAATCAGTGTCAAAGACTGGAAAACCTTTCGCTGATTTTTCATATAAAATCCTCACTGTACCGCAGTCTCTGCTG
Source organism: uncultured Lachnospiraceae bacterium (assembly GCA_902781225.1). Classification (GTDB taxonomy): domain Bacteria; phylum Bacillota; class Clostridia; order Lachnospirales; family Lachnospiraceae; genus Roseburia. The sequence goes on from CACZIN010000043.1 coordinate 14,260, forward strand.
CAACCATTGCCTACTATTTTTCCCATAACAAATTCTTTTATAAGTATAAAAGATTTGTAAAAAAAAATCAACCGACGCAAAGAAACTGTTTTAAAAATAAATGGATATTCTGGAATTTACTGACACCAAAAGGAGCCGCCATCTCTGGCGGCTCCAAAAGCCCTTTTTCTACAGCTGGATCGTGACGGTCCTGCCGGTATGTTCATATTTCTGTATATCCACCCCTGCGGCAGAGAGCATCTTCCGCGACGCAATGGTTGACGGCGTCCCGTTATACTTGTCGCTGTCGTAAACCAGCCGCTTGATGCCTGCCTGGATGATTGCCTTGGCACATTCGTTGCACGGAAACAGCGTGACATACATGGTCGCGCCCTCAAGGCTCCCCCCGCGGTAATTTAAAATCGCGTTCAGCTCGCTGTGCGTCGTGTAAAAATACTTGTTCTCCAGTGGTTCGCCTTCGCGCGCCCACGGGAAGTCGTCATCCGAACACCCCGTCGGAAAGCCGTTGTATCCCATGGAAAGAATCTTGTGCTCCTCACTGACAATGCAGGCTCCCACCTGTGTATTCGGATCTTTGGAGCGCATCCCCGACAAGGTCGCAACGCCCATAAAGTATTCATCCCAGCTGATATAATCCGTACGTTTTCCGCTCATGTTCCTATCACTCCCACCTGCGTCCGCCGCATCAAACAGATTCTATTTCGTGCCGAAAATACGGTCTCCCGCATCTCCGAGTCCCGGTACAATGTAGCCGTGCTCGTTCAGATGATCGTCAAGCGCGCCGATGTAGATGTCCACATCCGGATGCGCCTCCTGCATCCTTTTCACACCTTCCGGTGCTGCGATAATGCACATCAGGCGGATACTTTTTACACCCTTATTCTTCAACATCTGAATCGCCGCAACCGAAGATCCTCCCGTTGCAAGCATCGGATCTACCACGAACACCTCTCTGTTCGCGCAGTCTGCCGGAAGCTTGCAGTAATATTCTACCGGCTCTAATGTCTCAGGATCACGGTATAATCCGATATGTCCGACCTTGGCTGCCGGAATCATGTTGAGCATACCGTCCACCATACCGAGTCCGGCGCGTAAGATCGGGACAACGGCAAGCTTTTTGCCCTTTAATTCTTTGACCGTGGTCTTGCAGATCGGTGTGTTAATCTCCACATCCGTAAGCTTTAAGTCTCTGGTTGCCTCGTAGCACATCAGCATTGCAATCTCGCTGACCAGTGTCCGGAAATCCTTGGAACCGGTCTCCTCCCTGCGGATAATTCCAATCTTGTGCTGAATCAGTGGGTGATCCATAACTACTACTTTTGACATTTTTTGTACCTTCCCTTTCTGATACACAGAACCTAATCTGTGCCGTTATCTTCACTTTCATTCAATAGGTTCACAAGCTTTAAGATCGTCTTGCGCATCGTCTCATAGCAGAGTCCGTACGCCTGAAGCGTTCCCCCGTAGGGGTCGATGATCTCAAGTTCGTCTCCTACCAGTTCCGTAAGAACATAGACATTCTCCGGATCGGCGTGCCCGTACTTTTCCAGAATCTTCTCTCTCTGGCTGTGTTCCATGACTAAGACGAGCGCATCCTCCGAAAAATCCTCCTCCGTCAACTGGGTGGACATGAATCCATCCATATTGATACCATTGCTTATCATAACAGCTTCCGCCTTCTGATTCAATGGTTCCGGAAATAAAACCACCAGTCCCCTGGCGAGTATTTCCACCGGATGTTTTAAATTGCATTCCTGCAAAATTCCTGCAGCCATAGGTGCCCTGCAGGTGCCGCTTTCCGCAACAAATATGATTCGATTATATTGTCTCATAGAAATGTCTGCCCTCTCCTTGATGTAGCTATACCGGAATCACCTGATGCCCCGCCGCCTTCAGCAGACGGTTCATAATTGCCTGACCGATGCGCGGTGTGGCAAAACTCTCCGAGTAGATCGCATCCACATTCCAGTCGTCGAACTCGCGCAGGATCTTGTACAAGTGTCTGGCAATGGCATCCTCATCCTCCCTGGCGCCAATGCTGACAACGTGATCCGCCTCGTAGCGCGAAAATGTCTCATCCGTAGCGATCACTCCGACCTTCTGTCCGAGCTGCTGTTTTTCTCTGACCAGCTCATTGATTCTGGCAACGACCTTGTCCGTCTCGCCCTCCACCAGCACAAGATCCGCCTTTGGCGCATAATGCTTGTACTTCATGCCGGGCGCTTTCGGCTTCCTGGCCGAATCCGACGCAATAATTCCCGGATCCATGCGGACTTCCTCACCGAGAACTTCCTGCAGCATCTCCTGTGTGATATATCCCGGACGCAGAATCATCGGCGTCTCCTCGCTCAGATCAACGATCGTCGACTCGATTCCGATGCCGACCGGCCCTCCGTCCAGAATCATCGGGATTCTGCCGTCCATATCAAGCGCCACATGGGACGCCTCGGTAGGGCTCGGCTTGCCAGATGTGTTAGCGCTTGGCGCTGCAATCAGACAGCCGCTCCCCTCGATCAGCCGAAGCGCTACCGGATGCTTCGGCATACGGATTGCCACGGTATCCATCCCGCCCGTGGTCTCATAAGGAACTCTGTCATTTTTCCATACGATCATGGTAAGCGGTCCCGGCCAGAACGCGTCCGCGAGCTTCTTCGCCTGCGGCGGTACTTCCTTCGCTATCGATACCAGATCTTCAAACTTTGAAATATGTACAATCAGCGGATTGTCCGAAGGTCTTCCCTTCGCCGCATAAATCTTTTTCGATGCCTCCGGGTGCAGCGCATCCGCCCCCAGTCCGTATACCGTCTCCGTCGGAAATGCCACCAGCTCTCCCGCACGGATCAGATCACACGCCTCTTTCATGGCCGCATCGTCTATATTCGCAGAATCTATCTTAACAACCTTTGTCTGCATATTATTCGCCTCTCAACTGTTGTGCATTTGCGGCCGCCGTATCACTGTCTCCTGACCTGCTTTACAGTGCGTGCATGACCGCTTCGCTTTCGTGAACATTATTGCATAATTTCACGATTTAGGCAAGTTTGACATTTCGCCCGCTATGGGCATTCTTCCGAAAATAGGGCAATTCACTTGCCATGTTTTTGCAAATGTGGCATAATTATCTGCGTTAGGTTTGTCCTGATATAAATGGAAAGGAGTTTCCTATGAAGATTACAAAGTCAGATTTTGGCACATTAAACACAGGAGAAAATATTTATATATACCATATGGAGAACGCAAACGGCGCTTATGTGGAAGTCATCAATTTCGGCTGCCGTCTCGTAAAGATCGTGGTTCCGGACCGCGACGGGAACATGACGGACGTCTGCCTCGGTTTTGATTCCATGGAAGATTACGCGCACGACAACGCCAGTCTCGGCGCTGTGGTCGGTCGTGTTGCCAACCGTATCAAGGACGGTCATTTTTTTCTGGACGGCAAGGAATACCAGCTTGCCATCAACAACGGCACCAACCATCTGCACGGCGGACTGATCGGCTACGCTTCCAAGCCCTGGGACGCAAAGATCAAGGACGACAAGCTCATTTTAACCATGAATTCCTACGACGGCGAGGAAGGTTATCCGGGCAATCTCACACTTTCCGTCACCTACAGCTGGTCGGAGGACAATGAGCTGTCCCTTCTCTACGAAGCTTCCACGGATGCGGATACACTGTTAAACGTCACCAGCCATGGCTATTTCAATCTAAACGGCGAAGGCTCCAGCGACATTTTATCCCACGAGCTTTTCATTGACGCCGATCAGATTACAGAGCTCGATGATTCGCAGGCACCGACCGGCAGATTCCTTCCGGTAGAAGGAACGCCGTTTGATTTCCGCTCCATGCACACCATCGGAAAGATGATGGATTCCGACTACGAGCAGTATCACAAGTTCGGCACCTACGATCACAACTTTGTCATCAACGGCACCGGATTCCGTGAGGCAGCGGTTCTCCAGTCAAAGGAGAGCGGTATCCGCATGACATGCTTTACCGATCAGCCGGGTATGCAGCTGTATGTGGCAAACCAGCCGATCGAGGTCACTGGCAAGAACGGTACGCAGTATGCCCGCCATACGAGCGTGTGTCTCGAGACACAGCATTTTCCGGACGCAATCAACCACGACAATTTCCCGAGCATCGTGCTGACACCGGATGAGCCGTTCCGCTCCAAGACACTGTATCATTTTTCAACATTCTAGCAGAAGCTCCGGCATGGAATATATTTCATAACAGTATTATGTGCTAATTTAAGTACACGGCTTTTTTGACTTGAAAGCCGTGTACTTTTGTATTAGAATGTTTTAAAGGTTAGCCATAAGGGTAGCCGGATTTTGATTACAAATTAAGGAGGGAATTTAAAATGGCATACGTTATTTCTGATTCTTGTGTAAGCTGTGGAACATGCGAACCGGAATGTCCAGTAGGAGCTATTTCTCAGGGAGATAGCCAGTTCGTAATCGATGCAGGTTCCTGCGTTAGCTGCGGAACATGTGCAGGAGTTTGTCCTACAGGAGCTATCAGCGAGGGTTAATCTTTCGTACATAGCAAAAAGCCGTCACGCTTGTGACGGCTTTTTCTTTTTCCAGAGTTTCTTTTCTTTCTGTTCGTCCTTTTTACGGATGTTTCCACGGATCGCAGCATCCAGCCTGCGAAAGCGGTCCTCCTCTGCTTCCTCCCGCTCCCGCATGAGGTAATTCATCTCCTTGATCACCTGTTTTCCTACCTCCTCGCTGATGCTCTGCCCCAGTTCTTCATTGTTGGCGGCAAGCGCTTTTCCCACAATCTCGGTCATCAGTTCTGTGAACTGCGCCATCTTATCCGTATTGTTTAAAATACTCTGCGGGCTCTCGGCGGTATTTTTTGCCGGAAGCTGCTGGGGTGCAGCGGGCTGTACCGGCTGCGTGACTGCTGCCGGCTGTGCCATGACCGGTTGTGCCGGCTGCACGGATTGCTGTACCGGCGTGGCTGGCTGCTGTGCCGCGACCGGTTGTACCGGCTGTGGGATCGCAGCGGCCGCTCCCGCAGAAAGTGGTGTCTGTCCCACAGGAAGCGGCGCTTCTGCCGTCAGCCCCTCGATCGGTCCGTTATGTACAATCATGCGTATCGCCTTCAACTGATAGCCCTGTTCCTTTAGTTCCTTGATTCTCTGAAATTCCGCAATGTTTTCCTTCGTATAATACCGGTGTCCCATCTCATTGCGCGGGATATTCAGTTCCAGTTCATCTTCCCAGTAACGTAACACATGTGATTCGACGTGGACGATATTTGCCGCATCGGAAATCATATAACGTACCTTTTCCATACACCCTCCTATATTGTAATTCCTTAACTTATATTATAGGTGTATCGTTTCTTCCGTACAACAAAAACCGCTCGTCTTATTGCGACACAAATCGCCGGACGCGGGGACGGCGCGTATCCGCGGTAATATGATATTTTTCACTGATTTCTTTAATTGTCATGTACTCTGCTCCTTTCCGTTGTCCTTTATAACCCTTTATAACGCATGATGACGTTCTCCGGCTTCTCCCCGCAGATAAAATAGTAGTCGAGCTGTCTCTCACCCTCCACGTAGAGATATTGCCCGTACGTCTTAATATCGCAGAGCAGCACCGTATTTTTTGCCGCCGCGGCGATGCCATAGCCGCGGTTCGACAATACAAGCGGCATTCTATGCTTTTTTCCTCCGAAGGATATGTAACGCGCATTTAATGTCACATCCAGAAAATCCGTATCGAGCATGCCCTTTGCCTTGATGCGCTCTTTCTTGTCCCAGTCGAAAAATACCCAGCTTCCCTCCTCGCCGATCACTCTCGGCTCAGCGGCATTTTCCTCAAGCAGGAGCTGATTCTCCCTGTTCCAGAAAGAGACCGCTCCGCTCCGTTTGTCTACCCGCACCGTAATCTCACCCGTAGCAATCTCAACAACGCTTTTGGATTCCCTGGCGCTCCATGAAAACGCTTCCTCCGCTTTGGCCATCCAGCCCGTAGCGGCAATCTTTTCCGTCACTCCTTTTACAAAGCTGACACGGATGATATCCGGGGCGACCGGTGTAATCCGCATCAGCCCGTACATGCTCGCCATCTCTACATAGGATCTGCTCTTTTTTACCCAGCGGATTGCATGATTTCCCTTCGCGTGCCCCCGGACGCGCAGACTGGTATTCCCGGGGATCGTCCCGAATGCATACGGGGACGGATTACTTCCCTCCGGACCCGGACGCTTCCCTGCCGGCGCCGGAGACGTCGCCATATCCTGCTGCCCGCGCACTGCACCTGCCTGCTGACGGCCCATTGCCCCGGTCTGAGGGCGGCGCACTACCTCTGCCTGCTGACAGGATGCCGCCGGTCTTATGACCGGTTTCTCCTCCGCCGCAGGCGCTTTTACCGCAATGCGTCTGGGGCCGAAATATTCCCGCTCCGCCATATCCATAGCGCCTTCCACCCTGCGCTGCTGCATCTGTTCCTTTTTCGTCCGGACAGGCTTCTCATACTCCCTGGCTTTTGTGAGCGGCTCCGCCGCAAGTTCTTTTAAGTGCTTATCCCGCGGCGCCCTGCTCGCAAGAATTCCGGACAACTCCCCCTGATGGAGAATCGTCAGCTCATGCAGCGCACGCGTTGCCGCAACATACAACAGCTTTACATGACCGTTGTCCGACGGATATTTTTTCTCCGACGGATCAAACAGAAGTACCGCGTCAAACTCCAGACCTTTCGTATAGGATACCGGAAGCACCATGACGCCGTCCCCGAACTCCTCCGCCTCTCCTTTGGCGCCGTTCTTAACCGGAACGTCCTCTGCCAGCCGCGCCGCAACCCGCTCTGCCTCCTCTTCGTCCCGGCAGATCACCGCGATGGTCTCGTACCCTTTTCTCTGCCAGTCCCGTATCGTCTCCGCCGTCCGTCTAAGCAGCGCGCTCTCTCCCTGCACCGGTTCCACCCAGACATTGGCACCATGGCGGATGATCGGCTCCACCGGATAGATGGAAAAATCCCCGTGGCGCAGGATCTCGTTCGCATACGCAGAGATCTCCACCGTGTTACGGTAGCTTTTCCTCAGAAGACCAAAAGCGTCATAGTCGCCGGTCAGGATGAGTCTGCGCAGTTCATCCCAGTCATTCAGGCCGTACTGAAAATGGATATTCTGCGAGGTATCGCCCATGATCGTGTAGGTGCAGCCCGACAGGCACGCATCCATACACCGGTATGCCATCATCCCGAAGTCCTGCGCCTCATCGATCACCACATGACTCGCCTCCCTGACCGGGTCTGTCTCCTTAATCCGCTTGTAGATATAGGCCAGCGCCGCCAGATCATAGACGTCAAAGGAATTCCCCGGCGGGGTTACTTCCCTGCCGCAGGCTGCCTGCGCCGCCAGGAAATCCTGATAGAAGGCATAGACCGATCCCTCCCATTTTCCCTTTCCAAAGTACATCGTGTATTTCCGGTCGAGCTGCTTTTTCTCTTCTGCCGGAAACGTGATGTCTCTTCCCAGGATCTCATTCTCATATCTGGAATGAACAATCTCCCCCAGCATCAGCATTTTGCTCTCCATGGAATCCGCCGGATGCTCCTTTAGATAGCGGCGGATCTCATCTGCCCCGATCAGAAGCTTTCCCGTCTTTTCCAGATAAACATCCTCTGCCGGTACGCTCTCTTTTTCATATTCTTCGCAGTATGCTTTTAAATCAAGGAACCACTCCGTATCGCACTTGACGCTGTTTTTCGGATCGTCTCTCTCCATACTGTGGTACGAGTAGAGCGCATCGTCCCAGTCTTCATATAAAAGCCGGACAAACAGCTGCTCCATCGTCAGCTGGCGGATTCCGTACACATCCAGTTCCGGGAGAACGCTTGTGATATAGTTTAAAAGGATCCGGTTGCTTCCCACAATGTAAAAATCCTCCGGCCGGAAATCATCCTTATAGTTATACAAAATGTAGGATATGCGGTGCATTGCCACGGTCGTTTTTCCGGAACCCGCCACGCCCTGAATGATGACGTTCGTCCGCGGCGAGCGGCGGATGATGACATTCTGCTCCTTCTGGATTGTCGCAATGATCTCTCCCAATACCGCTTTCTTGTTTTTTGCGAGGTATTTTGTCAGAAGTTCATCATTGGCGACGACATCCGAGTCGAAGAAATCCTTCAGCACATCCTGATCGATCTCGTACGTCCGCTTGCGCACCAGATCCATCTCATAGGTTCCCTCGGAGCTTACCGTATAAGTGCAGGGTCCCATGCTGCTCTCGTAATATACCGATGCAATGGGCGCCCTCCAGTCCAGCACCACCGGCTCGGAACCGTTCTTTGCAATTCCGACTCTTCCGATATAGCAGGTCTCCTCCTCTCTGGAGATGCCATCCTTAAAATCGATTCTCCCGAAGTAGGGCTTTTTTCTCGCCTTCTCATAGCGGATCAGATCGTATTCATTTTCCTTTAATCTTGCCGTCGCATTATTCCAGAGCGCAAGACCCTCTTTATCTTTCACGTCGTATGTCTCGAGAAGATCCGCCAGATCTTCGTTAACCTTGCGTATGTCCGCCCCGGCGCGTTCGAGATTCTGCTGTGCAACCGAGATCACGTCCGCCAAATGCCGCTCCTCGTCTGCTCTGGTCAGTCCCAGGTATCCGCTTTTCTGCTCTTCCGCTGTGCTGCGCTTATCCATCCTCCGCTTCACCCCCTGTCTTTTTACTATACCAAAAAAGCAGAGATACCGCATTACCAAATGCACCAAAGGTATCTCTGCTTTTCTGTTCCAAGCAAAAGCAGCAGGCAGATGGCAGATAAGATTCCCCCCGCGAGAAGGTATTTTCCCATCCCGGCGGTAATCGCGCTGATCTCAAACAGTGACGGCAGGATGGCGAGTCCGCCAAAGGTTCCGATTACCATCGTGATGCAGATGAAGGTGCGCAGACCGTTAAACGGAATACAGCTCTTCACCACGGCTGCCATGGAAATAACAATCAGCAAAAAATACATGACCGTCTGCCGCTGCTCCACCGTAAACGGAGCAATGATACTGGTGACCGCAACCATCGCCGTGACCGTGAGGGCAAACGGCAGCGCATTGGATAATGCCGTCTTTAAGAATCTGCCGCGTATCTTGCGCGTGTCGGATTCCCAGATGGTAAGGAACGACGGATACCCCTCGATTGCCGCGTCCAGCACGGTGATCTGAATCGGGATAAACGGGAACGGAATATTTGCCAGCAGGCAGATGACCGAAACCAGCACCGAGTAGATGGTCTTGATAAAGAAGACGCTCGCCGTTCTTGTGACGTTGTTCACGACTTTCCGTCCCTCCATCACGACCTGCGGAAGATTGGTAAAATCGGAATCCAGCAGTACCACCTGCGCGATCTGACGGCTGGCATCGCTTCCGTCCGCCACGGCGATGGAGCAGTCCGCCTCCCGCAGCGCCAGAAGATCGTTGACTCCGTCTCCCGTCATGGCTACCTGATGTCCCTGCCGTTTCAACGCACACACCAGTTCCTTTTTCTGTCCGGGCGTCACTCTCGCAAACACCGCGTACTGCTGGCAGATCTGATCGTAGTCAATGTCCTCTCCGAGCGTCGATAAATCCACGGCATCCTTCCACCGGTGCAGTCCTGCCCGCTTTGCGATCATGGAGACCGTCTTGACATGATCGCCGGAAATTACCTTGACATCCACGCCTTCCCGGTGGAAGAAGTCAAGCGTCTCCCTGGTGTTCTCACGGATGGTATCCTCCAGGACAACCCCGTAGAGCGGCTGTATCTCTTGCGGCAGCGCCGCTTCGTCCTCCCACTGCATCGGGACATAGCCCACTATGATGACCCGGCATCCCTCTTCCAGCTTCTGTTCCAGTTCCGCCGGCAGCTTTCGCATCAGCTTTTCCGGCGCGCCGACAAAAACACTGCCCGCTCCCGCAAAACTGATACATCCCCATTTGCGCTTTGATGAAAACGGAATCTTATGTGCCGGTGTATAAAATGCCTGACCGCCAAACGCCTCTTTCAGCGCCTGGAATGTCGCATTGTTGTCGTCGGAGGCCGCCAGATACGACTGCACAAGTTTTTCCGGTTCACCCTGCGGCAGCGCCTTTCCGGAGAGCCCCGCACCGATCTCCATGACAGTGTCCACCGTAAGCTTTCCGTTTGTGATCGTTCCTGTCTTATCCAGACACAGCGTATCCACATGCGCCAGTGTCTCCAGGGAGTAAATATTCTGAACGAGGATCTTCATTTTTGCCAGCCGGATGACTCCGGTCGCCAGCGAAATCGAGATTAAAAGCACCAGTCCCTTCGGCAGCATGCCAAGAAGCGCCGCGGCGGACGATACCACCGCTTCCCGCATGGGCGCCTGCCGCAGCAAAAATGCTTCGAGGAACAGAACCACGCCCAGCGGAACAATCAGCATACTGGTAAAACGCGTTACCTTATTCATAGAGCCAAGCAGCTCCGACGCCACGCGCTTTTCCTTTTTTACCTCGTTGGCAAGTTTTGTGGCGTAATTCTCATTGCCGACATGCGTCACCTTTGCATACGCTTTTCCGGAAATCACAGAACTGCCCGAGTACAGGGTGCTTCCCGCCTCCTTGACGACCGCATCGCTCTCTCCTGTGAGCAGGGATTCATTGACTTCCAGCGTGCCGTCCACCACAACGGCGTCATTACAGATCTGATTGCCGCTCTCTAACACCATCACATCATCCCGTACAATCTCATCCAGCTCCACAGCCATATTCTGTGAATCACGCCGGACGCACACACTCGGACGGTTCAAGATCGACAGGTCGTCCACCAGCTTTTTCGCCTTCAGTTCCTGCGCAATCCCGACCGCAATATTTAAGAGAATCACTGCAAGAAACAGCATATTGGTGTAAGCGCCCACCGCAAACAAAAGCGCTGCAATGATAAAGTTCAGTAAATTAAATAATGTAAATACATTTTCACGGACAATCTGCGCCCTGCTTTTTGTAATACGCTCTGCGGGAGCACCGCCTTCCCCGCGCTCGCGGCGTTCTGTCACTTCCCGCGCCGACAGTCCTGTTATATTCGCATCCATGATCTGTTCCTCCTGTTTTGCTTCGGATCGTAATGTGAAACATTTTCCAATGGTAACATGCCAAACCGCTGCTTTCAACGATTGTCAATGTTTCCATACGCCGCAGCCCGTTTTTGTACTCTTTCTTGATACCTGTGTAAGGTACTCCTCATAAGAATGGAACTGCCGCAATAAGCATATCGCGCTTTGGGGTGATAAGTAATATTATAAGAAGACCAGACAACAAAAAAGTTCCAGAATAAACAGACGGCGGCAAAATCTTTGAAGCAAAATTCGTGTATTTCTTCCATACCGCGGCTGGCATCCCATTCCGTGTCTTTGCCACGTTTGGACACTCTAGGAGTGTGTCCGACAAGCCGCAGACAATGAGCGGACTTTCTGGTGTCCCTAATGGCACCTCTTCACAGACAATATAAAACCGCGCGAACCGAAACTCGCCGGCATCTGCTATTGAAAATAAGGCAGATG
>CACZIN010000044.1:0-24653 GCA_902781225.1 uncultured Lachnospiraceae bacterium
TCGGCTTCGCGCGGTTATGTTTTGTTCATTGGTGATGTAAGGAACACACAAAAGTCCTTAAATTGTCTGTCGGCCTGCGGACACACCCGCGGAGTGCTCCAAACTTGGGAAAATACGGATTATCGCAGACGTAAAAAGCGGCAGGGTTAGAAATTCCGTATTTTGCGATCCGAATTTTCCCGCCTGCTTCTATCCGGAATGCGATCGCACACCCTCTGTGAAAATGAGAAACAATCTCAATAGGGGAGCGATTTCACTCTTGCTTTCTTAACGGTTTCGTTCTAGAATGTGGTTGAATCATATCCTACCTTGCAACTAGGATATGAAAGATGTGTGGGAGAGTCGCAAAGAAAACCAAAAGGGCAGCGGAGGGAATCGTGAAAGAGGATTCCGGCTGCAGAAAACGCTTCAGAAACGGAGGCAGCTATGGCAGAGCAGATTTTACAGGTAGAAGGGCTTACGGCGCGCGTGGAGGACAAGGTGATCCTGCACGAGGTCGGGCTTACGATAAAAAAAGGAGAGACGCATGTGCTGATGGGACCGAACGGTGCGGGAAAGTCAACACTGGGGTATGTTCTGACCGGAATCCCAAATACAGCGTCACAGAAGGAAAAATCCTTTTCAAGGGAAACGACATCACGGAGGAGGCGGCAGACAAGCGCGCCAAGGCGGGAATGTTCCTGTCGTTTCAGGAACCGTTTGAGGTGCCGGGACTCTCCCTCGAGAGTTTTATCCGCAGTGCATTGAGCGAGCAGGGCAGAAATAAAATGCGCGTCTGGAATTTTAGAAAAGAATTAAAAGCGGCAATGGAAGTGCTGCACATGGATCCCTCCTACGCCGGGAGGGATTTAAACGTGGGATTTTCCGGCGGTGAGAAAAAGAAATCTGAGATCCTGCAATTGATGATGTTAAAACCGGATCTTGCCATTTTAGACGAGACAGACTCCGGGCTGGATGTGGATATGGTGCGGAGCCATTTTATGAAACTGGTCAAACCGAACGATCACAAATTTGCCGCACTGCACGGAGCAGTCTGGTCAGGCGGATCGTTTGTCTATGTGCCGCCGGGCGTGTCGGTGACGATTCCGCTGCAGTCCTATTTCCGGCTCAATGCGCCGGGAGCAGGGCAATTCGAGCACAGTACTCGGCTGGCACACGCTTACGGAGATGCTTGATGATGAAATTTATCAATAACTGGAAAACACTGGAAAAGTACAAAAAGTGGTACTATAATGCACAATAAACGAAAAAACGAACGCAACGTTTAGTAAAAGATGCACGGGATTGTGCATAGAATGGAGGATACATATGTTAAAGTGTTTTGAGAAGATTGATTGGAAGAAGACGGGAATTTTTGCAGGCGGCGTATTATTTGGAACAGCCGGTATCAAGGTGCTTTCCAGCAAGGATGCCAAGAAGGTTTACACAAGCTGTACCGCAGCTTTCTTAAGAGCAAAAGAGTGCGTGATGAACACCGTAAGCACCGTACAGGAGAATGCCGGTGACATCTATGCAGGCGCAAAGGAGATCAATGAGGAGCGCGCAGCCAAGGCTGAGGCAGAGGCATTTGCAGATGCAGAGGCAGAAGCAGCAGAGCAGAACGAGACTGCAGAGAACACCGAAGAATAAGATTTTGATAAGAGGCGAGTAAAGTGAAGTTTGCAATCAAGCATGAGATTAAGGGGCGGATGCGGATTCATGTGGCACAGTACCGCATGAGCTGTGCACAGGCGGATACGCTTCTGTATTTTTTACAAAATGATATACAGGTCTCAAGCGCCAAGGTGTATGAGCGTACGGGTGACGCAGTCATCTGTTATGACGGCAGCAGAGCGGAACTGATTGACAAGCTCAGACATTTCCACTATGAAGATGTGGAAGTGCCGAACGGGCTGATCGAGAATTCCGGAAGAGAGCTGAATGCAAGCTACCAGGAGAAGCTGATCGGCAGAGTGGTCAGACGCTATGCGTCCAAGATTTTTCTGCCGTATCCCATCCGGGCGTGCTGGACGACAGTCAAGTCGTTCCGCTACATCTGGAAGGGCGTAAAGACACTGGCGGCACGAAAGATCGAAGTACCGGTACTCGATGCGACGGCGATCGGCGTGTCTATTCTGCGCGGTGATACCGAGACGGCGGGATCGCTCATGTTCCTGCTTGGCATCGGCGAACTGTTAGAAGAGTGGACGCACAAGAAGTCGGTCGGTGACCTTGCGCGCACCATGTCCTTGAATGTCGGCAAAGTATGGCTGAAGAAGGACGGCGTGGAGGTTCTTGTCGGTGCGAAGGAAGTCCGTGAGGGAGACGAGGTGGTTGTCCATATGGGCAACGTGATCCCGTTCGACGGCGTCGTGACAGACGGCGAGGCGATGGTCAACCAGGCGTCCTTAACCGGAGAATCCGAGCCGGTACGCCGGATCAGTGAGAATTATGTCTATGCAGGAACCGTAGTCGAGGAAGGGGAGCTTACCATTCTCGTGAAAGCGGTAGGCGGCTCCAGCCGCTACGACAAGGTTGTGCAGATGATCGAGGAATCCCAGAAGTTAAAGTCCGGGCTTGAGAGCCGGGCAGAGCATCTGGCGGACCGTCTGGTACCGTATTCCCTCGGCGGCACAGCGCTCACTTACCTTCTGACCCGGAATGTGACGAAGGCACTGTCGATTCTGATGGTGGATTTCTCCTGCGCATTAAAGCTTGCCATGCCGATCTCCGTATTGTCAGCGATCCGTGAGGCTGGCTTTTACAATATGACGGTCAAGGGTGGAAAATATTTAGAGGCAATGGCTGAGGCAGATACGATCGTCTTTGATAAGACCGGCACACTGACCAAGGCAAAGCCGACCGTGGCAAAAGTGATTTCCTTTAACGGGGACAGCCCGGATGAGCTTCTTAGGATTGCAGCCTGCATGGAGGAGCATTTCCCGCATTCCATGGCAAAAGCGGTTGTTGCGGCAGCCAGGGAAAAAGGTTTGGATCATGAGGAGATGCATTCCAAGGTGGAGTATGTGGTGGCACATGGTATTTCCACCACGATCAACGGAAAGAAAGCCGTGATCGGAAGCTATCATTTTGTATTTGAGGATGAGGGAGCGGCCCTTCCGGAGGGCACAAAGGAACTGTTCGAGAGCCTGCCGGAGGAATATTCCCATCTGTATCTGGCCATCGAGGGACAGCTTGCAGCCGTGATCTGCATTGAGGATCCGCTTCGTGAGGAGGCGGAGGCAGTTATCAATTCCCTGCGCCGCTCCGGCATCAAGAAGATCGTCATGATGACAGGAGACAGCGAGCGGACGGCAAGCGCCATCGCAAAGCGCGTCGGCGTGGACGAGTATTATTCCGAGGTGCTTCCGGAGGATAAAGCCGGTTTTGTCGAGCGTGAAAGGGCGGCCGGACGCAAGGTTATCATGGTCGGAGACGGTATCAACGATTCCCCGGCACTCTCTGCGGCGGATGTCGGCATCGCAATTTCGGACGGTGCGGAGATCGCGCGTGAGATCGCGGATATCATGGTAAGCTCGGATGATCTCTACCAGATCGTGACCTTAAAGCTGTTGAGTGACGGCCTGATGAAGCGGATTCGCAAGAATTACCGCGTGATTGTCGGATTCAATACCGGATTGATCCTGCTTGGAGTCGGCGGCATTTTACAGCCGACCACATCAGCGCTTCTGCATAACACCTCTACGCTGGTCATCAGCTTAAAGAGCATGCAGAATCTTTTGAGCTAACTGATATGTATTTTGAAAAGTCTTTACAGATTTGCCGTCGGCAGTAAAATGCGGCAGAACTGTGAAGGCTTTTTTCGTTTACAGCGCAAGAAATGTTTTACAAAAAAGAATATTTTAAGATCCATTCAGATATGTTTCCAATAATTTACAAATTTATTGATGACAAAATAAAAAAGGTGTATAATAAAGGCAGATGTAAAAAGTTGGCAGACAATAGCATACAGAAAGAGAGTACCGGATATGAGAAAAAAATGGATCAGACTGATTGCGGCAGCCATGGGAAGTTTTCTGCTTGCCGGCTGCGGTGCAGATACGCAGATTGATGATTATGCTACAAATGCCGGAGCGGAGAGCGTGCAGCAGACGTCAGGGACGGAGTCGGCGGCTGCGGCAGCATCCGCGACGGGGGGAATCCCGAAGGACGAGATCAAGGTCGGGGTGCTCCATCTGTCAGACCCGGCAGAGGGAAGCGGATACACGTACACGCATGATCTGGGAATTCAGGGGATGCAGCAGAACCTCGGACTTTCCGACGATCAGATTGTGCGGAAAATCAATGTCTCGGATTCCGACGCGGATGCGACAAAGCAGGCGATTCAGGAGTGTATCGACGAGGGATGCAACATTATCTTTACGACCAGCTGGGGATATATGGAGCCGACAGCGGAGATGGCGGAGGAATATCCAGACGTTTATTTTTCCCATGGAACCGGTTATATGAGCAACGGCAAGAATTTCAATAACTATTTCGGCAGAATCTATCAGGCGCGCTACCTAAGCGGTATTGTGGCGGGAATGAATACCACGACGAACAGGATCGGTTATGTGGCTGCCATGGATAACAGCAACTCCGAGGTGACAGGCGGAATCGACGCGTTCGCGCTCGGAATCTATTCGGTCAATCCGGACGCAAAGGTTTACGTGAAGGTGACGAACAGCTGGTATGACCCGGAGGCGGAAGAGAATGCGGCAAAGACACTTCTCGATATGGACTGTGATGTGATCGCCCAGCACTGTGATACGGAGTATCCGCAGACACTTGCCCAGGAGCGTGGCGTATACAGCATCGGGTACAATTCGGACATGAGCAAGAATGCGCCGGATGCCTGCCTGTGCAGCGTTATCTGGAATTGGAGTGCCTACTACACCACGGCAGTGCAGAGCTTAATTGACGGAACCTGGGACGGAAGCAACTATTACGGAGGCATGAACGAGAATCTGGTCGGTCTTACCAATCTGGCGGATTTCTGTGTGGAGGGCACGCAGGAGAAGGTAGACGAAGCGAAGGAACAGATCCTTTCGGGGCAGAACGGTGTGTTTGACGGCGTGATCGAGACGAATACCGGAGAGACGGTCGGTGAGGCGGGCAAGACGCTCGACGATGCGACAATCACCGGAGGTATCAACTGGTATTTTAAGACGGTGAGCGTTGTGGAATAAGGAGCAGCCGGACGCAAAACGGCACGCAGATGCACAGACGAAATGGAGATTAGTATGAACATTAAGAAAAAGATTCTGGGGATTACAATAGCACCGGTCATCATATTGGGGTTGATTTCCATGTTTTTGACAACCACGATGGTGCGGAGCGCCATGCTGGAGGAGATTGAGGAGGCACTTCGGGGAACGGCGGCAGCCACGCTCGCAGCCTACGATCAGAACACGGGAGATTACTTACAGACCAGTAACGGGGACATCTGGAAAGGCAGCTATAATATTTCAAAGTCCGAGAGCCTCGTAGACCGTATCAAGGGCAATACCGGCATGGATGTCACATTTTTCTACGGAGACACCCGCATTATGACGTCGGCGGTCGATGCAAACGGGAACCGTATCTTAAATTCCAAGGCCGGCGACCGGATTGTGGAAAAGGTATTGCAGGGCGGGGAGTCTTATTTCAGCCATGCGGTGTCGATCGAGGGCACTTTGAACTATGGATATTTTATACCGGTATATCAGAACGGATCGACCGATGAGATTATCGGTATGATTTTTGTGGGAACGGACAAGCAGGAAAAAGACGCCGTGATCAACAAGATTCTGGGAACGATCAGCATGGCGGTGTGCGCCGTGATGATCCTATGCATTGCGATCGGCATGAAGCTTGCAACCTCGATGAGCCGCAATATCCGCAGCAGTATTGAGGTGGTAGGAAAAGTGGCGGACGGCGATCTGAATGTCTGGGTAGAAGACAAGCTGCTCGGAAGACACGACGAGATTGGCGATCTGTCCCGCGTGACGATCACGCTGCGGGATGCCATGAAGGCGACCATCCAGGAGATTTCACAGAATGCCAAACGCCTGCTCGATGCGTCCGAACTGCTCGGCACAGCGGCAGACCAGACGAACGGAACCATGAATCATGTGCGCATGGCAGTCAACTAGATTGTGGAGAATTCCACCGAGCAGGCGCAGAATTCCCAGAATACATCGGAACATATGCGCATTATGGGAGAGAATATTACGGAGACGTCGGCAGAGGTGGAACTGCTGGATGACAACGCAGCTTCCATGCAGCAGTCCAGTGAAAAGGCGGCAGAGACACTCAACAATCTGCGGAACATCAATGTCGAGGTGGAGCGCATTATCGGCGAAGTGCAGGAGCAGACGAACCGGACCAACGACTCGGTACAGAAGATTCATGAGGCAACCGCGTTTATCACCTCGATTGCGGAGGAGACGAACCTTCTCAGTCTGAACGCTTCGATTGAGGCGGCGAGAGCCGGAGAGAGCGGCAGAGGATTCGGCGTTGTGGCAGATCAGATCAAGAAGCTCTCCGAGCAGTCGAATGAGTCGAGCAAGGAGATCGAGGAGACCGCGAAGACGCTCAGCGAGGATTCCGCAAAGGCGGTTGAGATTATGCAGCAGATGCAGGAGATCATTATGAACCAGAGCGCGAGCATGCAGGATACGCAGAAGGTAGTGGAAGAGGTAATCGCGCAGATCGGCAGCTCCATGCAGAGCATCCGCCAGATCAAGGAGAGCACCGGACACCTTGAAAGCTCCAGAAATGAAGTGCTGCAGGCAGTGAGCGAACTCTCAGAGATCGCGCAGGGCAATGTGGACAGCACGAAGAAGACGTACGATGAGACGGAAGAGGTAGTGGATACTTTCAAGCAGGTGTACGTCAGTGCCGAGCAGCTCCGCGAGATCGCAGATGAGCTGGTCAGCAGTATTGATTACTTTAAAATGCAGTAAAACGAGGGGCTGCCCCATGAGCGGGCAGCTCTTTTTGGCTTGATAAGTAAAAAGGGACTGACCGCTTCATGCGGCAGTCCCCTCTTTTATGATTCCTAGGCGAATTGTTCGTAGCAATTATGCCTGCGGACCAGCAGATACAAGTGCCTTACCGGCATCGTTGCCTTCGTATTTTGCGAAGTTCTTAACGAATCTTGCAGCCAGATCCTTAGCCTTTGTCTCCCACTCGGAAGCGTTAGCGTAGGTATCACGCGGATCAAGGATTCCAGAATCAACACCCGGAAGCTCTGTCGGAACCTCGAAGTTGAAGAACGGAATAGTCTTGGTCGGAGCGGTCTTGATGTCGCCGTTTAAGATGGCATCGATGATACCACGGGTATCCTTAATGGAGATACGCTTGCCTGTGCCGTTCCATCCTGTGTTAACAAGATATGCCTTAGCACCGCTCTTCTCCATCTTCTTAACGAGCTCCTCAGCGTACTTGGTCGGATGCAGTTCAAGGAATGCCTGTCCGAAGCAAGCGGAGAAAGTAGGAGTCGGCTCAGTGATACCGCGCTCTGTACCAGCAAGCTTTGCTGTGAATCCGGACAGGAAGTAGTACTGTGTCTGCTCCGGTGTCAGGATAGATACTGGCGGAAGTACGCCGAATGCATCTGCGGACAGGAAGATAACGTTCTTTGCTGCCGGTGCAGAAGAGATCGGGCGAACAATGTTCTGAATGTGATCGATCGGGTAAGATACACGGGTGTTCTCGGTTACGCTCTTGTCTGCGAAATCGATCTTGCCGTTTGCATCCAGAGTAACGTTCTCAAGAAGTGCGTTACGCTTGATTGCATTGTAGATATCCGGCTCGGAATCCTTGTCAAGGTTGATAACCTTAGCATAGCATCCACCCTCGAAGTTGAATACGCCGTTGTCATCCCAGCCGTGCTCGTCATCACCGATCAGAAGACGTTTCGGGTCTGTGGAAAGTGTTGTCTTACCTGTACCGGAAAGACCGAAGAAGATAGCGGTATTCTCGCCGTTTAAGTCTGTGTTTGCAGAGCAGTGCATGGAAGCCATACCCTTGAGGGGAAGGAAGTAGTTCATCATGGAGAACATACCTTTCTTCATCTCTCCGCCGTACCAGGTGTTAACGATTACCTGCTCTTTGCTTGTGATGTTGAACATAACAGCAGTCTCGGAATTCAGACCTAACTCTTTGTAGTTCTCAACTTTTGCCTTGGAAGCGTTGTATACAACGAAATCCGGCTCAAAGTTCTCAAGCTCCTCAGCGGTTGGCTTGATGAACATGTTGGTTACAAAGTGTGCCTGCCAAGCTACCTCAACGATGAAACGGATAGCCATACGGGTATCTTTGTTTGCACCGCAGAATGCATCAACTACGAAAAGTCTCTTGTTGGAGAGCTCTTTGATAGCGATGTCCTTTACTGCCTTCCAGGCTTCCTGGGTAGCCGGATGGTTATCATTCTTATACTCATCGGAGGTCCACCATACAGTGTCCTTGGAGTTCTCATCTACAACGATGAATTTGTCTTTTGGAGAACGACCTGTATAGATACCGGTCATAACGTTCACTGCACCCAGCTCGCTGACCTGTCCTTTTTCGAAGCCTTCCAGCTCCGGCTTGGTCTCCTCTTCAAATAACATCTCATAAGAAGGATTGTACACAACTTCTGTGGTTCCGGTAATACCGTACTTGCTTAAATCGATTGTTGCCATCTTATTAAACCTCTTTCCTTTCATATTTATATGGTAAACACCTGCGGATGCAGGCTTTACGATATCTTTTCCGGGATGCTGGAATTTGCCAACTTCCCCTACCATAATTATACATAGTTAACTCATAAAATCAATAAAAAATTGTTAAAATTTTAGCAAATTCTGTATATAAATGGGAGCGGGGAAGCGGAGAAAACCTGCGGCGGGAGGCGTTGACAGTGTGGATGGGATTCGGTATAATCCAAAAGAGTTCAAAACAGGAATTTATCGGCAGAAATACAGGTATATGGAAAAGAGAGGCCGCGGCAGACAGCCGTGGCTTTTATACTATAATAGGTAACATGCCGCAGGCGAATGCGCTTGGCGCGAGAAGCCTGCCGGCAGGATTTTTTTAGTAACAGGAAAGAAGCGGGTTTTAATTATGAGGTATCAGATCAGACATGCACGCGTCCAGTTCGACGGGGATGTGATCCTGCGGGACGTCAATTTTGAGGTACATGACAGGGAAAAGATTGCGGTTGTGGGGCGCAACGGCTGCGGAAAGACGACTCTGCTAAAGCTGATTGCCGGGGATATAGAGATGAGCAACTTAGACAGTGACGAGGAGTGCGGCATCACGATGGCGGGAGGACAGGAGATCGGTTTTCTGCGGCAGGTCAACTTTGTGGACGCGGAGGTGGCCGTGGAGGATGAACTGAAAAAAGTTTTCGCCCCGGTATTTGCCTGCGAGGAGCGCATGAAAGAACTGGAGGAGCAGATGAAGACGGCGGCGGAGACCAAGGAGGCTGCGCCGGACGGGGCGCTCCTGCGCGAGTACGACAGACTGCAGAAGCAGATGGAGGCGATGCGGGGATATTCCTGGCGCAGGGATATGGAGACGATGTTCCAGCGGTTTGGATTTGCACTGGAGGATCTGCAGCGTCCGATCGGCAGCTTCTCCGGAGGACAGCAGACGAAAGTGGCGTTTATAAAGCTGCTTCTGACACGCCCGGATATCATGTTGCTCGACGAGCCGACGAACCATCTGGATCTGCCGACGATCGAGTGGCTGGAAAATTATCTGAAGGGCTACGATAAAGCGGTCGTGATCGTGTCGCATGACCGGATGTTTCTGGACAAGGTGGCGGATGTGACCTATGAGATCGAGTATCATGAGATGAAGCGCTATCCGGGAAACTACACGTATTTCATGCAGCGCAAGCAGGAGGATCTCATCAAGCAGGAGAAGGACTACGAGGAGCAGCAGAAAGAGATCAAACGGCTGACAGACTGGATTGAAAAGTGGAAGAACACGCCGACCAAGGTGGCGGCGACGCGCTCAAAGCGCATGGCGATCGAGCACATGGTGAAGATTGAGAAGCCGAGACGCTTTGATACGCGCGCATTTCACGGGCGGTATACGCCGCGGATTGAGAGCTACACCAATGTGATTCAGGCAAAAGACCTCTCCATCGGCTATGATGCACCGCTGGCGGAGGCGTCCTTTTTGCTGCAGAAAAAGGAGCGTCTGGCGATCATCGGGGAGAACGGCAAGGGAAAATCTACATTATTAAAGACGTTGATCGGAGAACTGCCGGCGCTTGGCGGCAGCTTCAAATTCGGGCAGAACGTGGAGTGGGGGTATTTTGACCAGCAGAAAGCGGTGATGGAGCAGGCACCGCCGGATCAGACCGTGCTTGAGAATTTCTGGGCAGCGTATCCGGGATACATGCGCGAGGAGGTGCGCAGCGCGCTCGGCGGCTTTTTGTTTTCCGGGGAGGATGTGGAGAAAAAGATGGGGCAGCTTTCCGGCGGGGAGAAAGTGCGCCTCGCACTTTGCAAGATGCTTCAGACCAGACCGAATCTGCTGATTCTGGATGAGCCGACGAACCATATGGACATCATCGGAAAAGAAGCACTAGAGCAGATGCTGCGCGAGTACGAGGGCACGGTGCTGTTCGTGTCGCACGACCGCTATTTTATCAGCAGGATCGCCACGGGCATTCTGGAATTTTCCGGGGACGTCGTGAGGCAGTATGCAATGAATTATGAGGAATACCTCGCAGAGAAGCAGAAGTGTGCAGGAGGCGTGGCAGCGAATGCGGGAAATGCCGCAGGGCGGAACGCGGGAAATGCCACAGGACAAAACGCGGGAAATGCCGCGGGACAGGGAGCCGATGCGGGAGGATCGGCGGCTGCCGGCAGTGTCCCGACGCTCTCGGATGTTTTTGATAAGAAGACTTATTACAATCCGGGCAAGGTGCGCTCCCGGCTGCAGCGCCAGAAAGAAAAATATGAGCGGATGCTGGCGGAGAGCGAGGAGAAGCTGGCGGAGCTTCAGATGCAGATGTTAGACCCGGCGCTTGCGAGTGATTATCCGAAACTGATGGAACTGCAGAGCGCTGTGGATGCGGAGGAAGCCAACCAGGACAGCCTGCTGGAGCGGATGCTCGAGACGGAGACAGAGCTGGCGGAGTACGAGGAAGCATAAGAGACGCGCCACAGTACAGCCCAGCGCACCCGGAAAAGACGAATCCGGCACGCCAGACAGGAACGAAAGCGATATGCGGCGGAGCAGCCGCTGGAGCACCTGCTTCCGGCGCGCCCGGAAAAGACAAATCTGGCACGTCCGAGAAAGATGAATGCAGTGTGCATGATAAAGAATGAATATACATAATTATGCATAAATATACATAAATATACATAAATTACTGTATGGTATGCGAAACCTGCTGGAACGATTACAGACGTCGCGAAAACCTTTTATTTCAAGAGAGTTTACCAATAGGACATAGGGACTAACTAAGCAGCTTAGATGAGAAAAAATGTATAAAAAATGATTTTTTTGTGTCAAAAAAGGGCGGTTTATGGTACAATAAGAAGAAAAAGGGGTTGACGGCTATGAAATCGAAAAAAATCGGAGCAAGGATGCTCGGCGTCATGTTACCTGTACTCATTCTGGCGATGGGTACACTGACTTTTATCTCCTACAGCAGAAGCAGACAGATCATCTTAGAGCAGACGACGGAGAACATGAACGCGACACTGGAAACACAAAAGGAAGCAATCGCGGCGTATCTGGATGGAGTGTCCACAATGGCGACATCCATTTCAAGAAGTGTGGCGGCAACTTATAAGACGACAGATATGTCTGTCTATGAGGATATGCTGGCAACGATGATACAGGACAATGATATTGTACTCGGAAGCGGTCTGTGGTTTGAACCGTATGTATATGATTCCGAGGAAGAGTACATGGGACCGTATATCATGAAGGACGGGGATAGCACGGCGGTTACCTATGACTACAGCAATGCGGACTATAATTACTTTGAGCAGGAGTATTACATCAATGCCAAGAATGCAACCTCTGCCATGATTACGAATCCGTACTACGATGCAACGTCGGATACGATCATGTCGACCTGCTCGGTACCGATGTTTGACAAGGGAACCTACATCGGATGCGTGACCGTAGATATTGAACTGACGCAGATTGAGCAGCTGATCGAGGCGGTTCAGGTCGGCGAGCAGGGAACGGCGATGCTCTTAAGCAGTGACGGAACGTTTTTGGGCGGCGTCGCAGAGGAGAAGATCCAGAATTCAGAAGTGATTACAGCGGATGAAAATGCCTCACTCGCGGCGGCAGGTAACGACATCATGGCAAATGCAAACGGCGTTACTTCCTACACGGAGGATGGAGAGCGCTATCAGCTGTATTACGATACCATGGATGATGTGAACTGGAAGATTATCGTGCGCATGCCGCAGTCGGAACTGAATCATCCGATTATTTCCCTGACAGCTACACTGATCGTGGTTGCATTCGTGACGCTGATCATCGTAGCGGTGATTATCATCCTGCAGGTAAAGCGCATTTCGGATGAGATCGTGAGAGTCAAAACATTTGCGGGAGCGTTGGCACAGGGTAATTTCAGCGTTGACCGTCTGGATGTGAAGAGCCGGGATGAGATCGGCGATATGAGTACCTCCTTGAACGAAATGTTCCACAGCAACAAGGGAATGATCGGCAACATTGCCGGCCATGCCGAGGAGATCAGCGAATCCAGTGAGAAGTTAAGTCTTGCGGCAAAGAATCTGCAGGATCAGTTCCACGAGATCGAGACCTATATGGCACAGGTAAACGATGCGATGATGAGTGCATCCGCAGCAACCGAGGAGGTCAATGCGTCAACCGAAGAAGTATCCTCCTCTGTCATGGTTCTGACCGGCGAGACGGAGAAGAGCATGGAGATGGTGCACGAGATCAAAGGCAGAGCGGAGGATGTGGGACGTTCCAGCAGGGAATCCTACACCAAGGCGACGAATTTGTCCGAGCATTTTGAGACCGTATTACAGCAGAGCATCCGTGAGGCTGAGGTGGTTGCGGATATCGGTCAGATGGCATCTGTGATTTCCGGTATCGCGGAGCAGATCAACCTGTTGTCTTTAAATGCATCGATCGAGGCGGCGAGAGCCGGAGAGCAGGGCAAGGGATTTGCAGTCGTTGCATCGGAGATCGGCAATCTGGCAAACAGCACTTCCGACGCGGTAGGAAACATTCAGCAGATTATTGAGAAGGTACAGAAGGCATTTGATAATCTGTCCGGCAATGCGATGGAGCTTCTGGACTTTTTAAAGAGCACGGTAACCCCGGATTACGACAGCTTCATGTCGGTTGCGGCACAGTACGGGCAGGATGCCGAGACGATTGCGGACAGCTCCAAGGTGATCTCCGACATGACGAACAATATCAGCTCGATCATGAAGGAAGTTACGAACGCCATCCAGAACATTGCGGAATCTGCGCAGAGCACAGCGGATGTGAGTGCGGGAATCATGGATTCGGTAAATCAGGTGTCCGGCGTGGTTGCGGATGTGTCCGGTATGTCGGAGAAGCAGAATTCCATTGCACAGGATCTGACAGACGTGGTAAGCCGTTTCCAGTTATAGTGTGATAAAACAGAAGATGGAATGAAAAAAGCTTCCGTTCATCAGCGTATACTGATGGATGGAAGCTTTTTGATTTAAGAAGATTCCTATTTAAGAAGATGCACTGTTTAAATAGATGTGAACCCTTTTCCGAATACTTCGCTTGTGCTGGACATGGAGATGAAAGCTTTGAGCTGGTTCTCGTGGATAAAAGCTCTGACGGCAGCCGCCTGATGTCTGGTGAGCGTCGTGAAAATAAGATAACGCTGCTCATTGGTATAAGCGCCCGTCGCATTGACGATGGTGGCGCTTTTATTTAACTCTTCCGTAATAAAGTGACAGATCAGATCCTTGTCGTTGCAGGTGATCATGACCGACTTGCGCAGCATGATGTTCTCGATGATCGCGTCGATTAAGAACGATTTTAGGGTCAGACCGACAAAGGAATAGAGCGCGGTCTTGATGTCGAACATGAAGCAGGCAATGATAATCATAATCAGATCGGTGATAAAAAGTGCAATGCCGATATCTTCGACCTGTGTATTATTTTTTCACAATCATGGCGATGACGAGGGTGCCGCCGCTGGAGGCACCCTCGTAGAAGAGAAGTGCGGAGGCGATCGCCGGAAGCGTGATGGCGAATACAAGCTCTAACATCGGTTCGTTTGACAGCGGATGTTCAAGCGGATGAACATGCTCAAACAAGAGCAGCAGAGCGGAGAGCAGCACGGTGGCGTAGGTTGTTTTGATGGCAAAATTTTTCCCGAGGAACAAAAATCCCAGAACCAGGAGCGCCATATTGACAATAAAGGAAAAGGCACTGGCAGATAACGGGGTGATCTCGGCAAACACGACCGCGGCACCGGTCACGCCGCCGAAACAGAAGTTGTTCGGGAACTTAAAAAAGTAGACGCCGACCGCCATAATAAAAATACTGATGGTAATAATCGTAAGATTTTTTATCCTTCGCATCATAGATTCCTCACTAAAATAAACATACGGTTTTTTGCAACGTTTAGTGTAAAACCAGGCAAAGGGAATGTCAAGAAATGAACCTGCAAAAATACAAAGACAGCGGGGAGGAAGCGGGCTACGCTTCTTTTTCCATCCGCTTTAACTCCGGCAGCACCGTAAGCAGCATCGTCACAAAGCAGAGGCTGCCGCCGATGATGTTCGACACCGGTTCCGCGGCAAAGACACCGTCTGTTCCCATGCCGAGAGCATAAGGAAGAAGATAGGTCAGCGGCACGACGATGAACACTTTGCGCAGCAGGGAGAAGAAGATGGCGTGCTTCTTCTTATTCAGGGATTTGAAGACGGTCTGTCCGATGTACTGCAGATCCATGAAAATAAAAGCGGCAAAGTAAAGCTTTAATGCGGGGATAGCGTCAGCGACCAGTGCGGCATCCGAACTGAAAATGCCGATCAGCGCCCGCGGAGCAAGGATGATGATGCTCCACATGACGGCGGTATAGAGCAGAATTAGGACGGCGAGGGTTACGATCGCTTTTCGCACGCGGCCCGGCCTCCTTGCGCCGTAATTGTAACTTAAAATGGGCGAGGTTCCCTCATTGATCGCGTAGATCGGCGTCTCCACCATCTGCCGGACGCTTGAGATGATGGTCATGACAGAGATGTAGACGTCGCCGCCGGTTGCACCGAGGACATTGTTGCAGAAAATGGATACCAGACTGTTCGTGAGCTGCATGATAAATCCGGCGGTGCCGAGGCTTACAATGTTTTTTGCTTCGATCAGACTGGAGCGCCACTCATCCGGGCGTAGCAGCCGCACCTTATATTCTGCACGCCGGTGCAGAAAGCGGATCACATAGAGCGCGGACAGCGTCTGGGAGAGAACGGTGGCAAGTGCGGCACCGGTGATTCCCAGATGAAAGACAAATATAAAAAGCGGATCCAGGAGAAAATTGGTCACGGCGCCGATGGCAACCGAGAGCATGCCGGCGACAGAGTAGCCCTGCGCGTTGATAAAGGGGTTCATACCGGTGGCAATCATGGACGGCAGCGTGCCGAGCAGATAGATCATCAGGTAAGGATAGGCGTACGGCAGGGCGGCATCCGAGGCGCCGAACAGCTTGAGAATTGGCGCTGCAAACAGCAGGCCGGCTGCCATCAGCACCAGAGCGCCGGCGCACAACATGGTAAATGAGGTATTCATGATCTGACCGGCTTTTTTGGTATCTCCGCCGCCGCGGCTGATTGAGAAAAGCGGGGCGCCGCCGCTGCCGAACAGATTGCTGAAGGCGGTGATGATGACAATGATCGGAAAACAGAGTCCGACGGCGCCGAGCGCTGTGGTGCCGACATCCGGGATGCGGGCAATATAGATCCGGTCGACAATATTGTAGAGCAGGCTTAAGAGCTGTGCGACCAGCATGGGAAGGGCAGATCCCAAAATATTTCCGGTAATGGTTCCATGTTCAAAATCGATTCGTTTCATATGATAAACTTCCTTTATGTATCTGATGTATCTGCGCGGATTTGTTGTTGCTTTACGCTGCAATCCAGTATACCATGATTTATGATAGATGAAAAATATTGTTTGGATGAGACCTGATCAGGCGGGAAGAGAGTGGAAACGGAGGACGAGACGGCATGAGCATGAAACAGAGGGAAGATCAGGCGCTTTTGCAGACGATTGATCTTTTATCCGAGGGGGAGCTTCCGGGGAAGTTCACGGGGGCGGAATTATACGGTGCACCGGAAGAGACGGACGAAGCGGGGGATGGCGTCTGTAGGGTGTATCAGCTGTCGAATGAGACGGGAACCGGAAAGGTTATCGTGTACCCGGTGTTTTCCGGAATTGAGCTGTACTACAATGACATGCACATGGCGTACTGCAACAAGGAGCAGAAGACCGCGCCAAACCAGATCGAGATCAATCATTGCCGGACGGGGCGCTATGAGTGCAGCTTCGGGGAAAACAGCTGCTGCTATATGGCGGCGGGAGATCTCTCCATCGGATCGCTCACGCGGAAAAAATCGTCCTCGTGCTTTCCGCTGGAGCACTATCACGGGATCACGGTGCTGATTGATCTGGACGGGCTGCTGCCACAGGTGCGCGAGATCATGGAGCTGCTCGGCATTGACCTCACACACATCCGGCAGTATATCTGTGAGGAGAACCGCTGCCTCATCATGCGCGCAAACCCGTCGATCGAGCATATTTTCTCGGAACTGTACCATGTGAGAGAGCAGCGGAAAAGCGGCTACCGGAAGGTCAAGATTCTGGAGCTGCTCCTGTTTATGAGCGATCTGGATACGCAGGAAGCCATCCTGCAGACGGAGTATTTTAATCAGAACCAGGTTAGGCGCGTCAAAGCGGTCGCCTCATATATCACGGAAGATATTACGAGACACGAGACGATTGAAGAATTGTCGGAACGGTTCGGGTTTTCGCCGACAGCGCTCAAAAAAGGATTTCACGGCGTCTATGGGACAAGCGTCTACGCGTATCTGCGGCAGTACCGGATACAGACGGCACAGAAGTTTTTACTCGAGACGGATCTGTCGGTTGCGGCAGTTGCACACCGGGTGGGCTATGAGAATCCCAACAAATTCGCGTCGGCGTTCCGGGAAATCTGCGGCAGTACACCGACGGAATATCGAAAGAGTGTCCGTTTGGATAGATGAGGTCTGACAGGGCATTGTAAGAAAAAAGGGAATCCGATAGAATGGGTGCGTTGGTTAGAAGAAACTAACTGACGCACTTATTTTATATACGGAGGAACCCATATGAAAAAATTAGCAGGAATCTTTTTGACGATGACACTTACCCTTTCCCTTACCGCAGGCTGCGGGGATGCAGGAAACGATGCAACACAGACAGATGCCGCGGCGCAGGCAGGAACCGCGCAGACCGAGACGGCGGAGAATGCCGAGACAGAGGAAGCGGCAGAGAGCACGGAGAGCCTTGCGGCGACGGAAGATACGGATGCGGACAGAGAGGCGGAGGCAAAACAGCTGCTTGTCGATCTGACCGGAACCTATCAGGAACTGTGGCCGGTAATTCTCTCGGACGAGTACGAGCAGACCTGGATCGATGACTGCGGGGCGCTCGTCGGCGAGGACAATGCGCAGGCGGCGTATGAGAAGCTTTCTTCGATGGTAACCGGAGAGGTCTACGGGGAAGACGCCGTGGAGGCATATCAGAACGGAGGCGGCGCATATTTCTGTGGCTTTACACAGGGAGTCGACACCGTGGAATTTGACGGTGCAAACGCAACGATCAGCGGATACGACGCAAACGGCGTGGAACTGTTTTCCCATACATACCATTACATCGGCATGGAGGACGTGCGCGGTCTGTACGAGTACATGAGCGATGATGCCGATTCGGGCGAATTTACATATTTCTATCTCGCACCGGACACGAACGATACGACCTACCACATTGAGTTCCGTTATGGAAGCGACGCAGACGCGCTGGCGCAGTACGATGCGGGTGCGTACGCATACTGGCTGGCATCCGGTATCTCAGTCGACTGCGACGAGACGATGATTGACAACTGTATCGAACTGTTCTGCACAGAGAACCTGTCAGAATAAGATCGTTTTGTGGAAGCATTGGAGGTGGATGGCATATGAAAAAACAAAAAGACGCGGAACTGTCCCGGATGTTCGCATATGCGGGGAACTATCATGGACTGACCGTCTTGGGCTGTGTTCTGGCTGCGGTCAGCACAGTCCTGTCCATGCTCCCGTTCGTGTGCATCTGGTTCGTGATCCGCGACCTGATTCACGCAGGCGGGCAGGCGGGTGCCGCGCAGACGGGCGGAGCACATTATGCGTGGCTGGCGGTTCTGTTTTCCGTACTCAGTATTTTACTGTATTTTCTGGCGTTGAACTGTGCGCATCTGGCGGCGTTTCGGACGGCGACCAATATGCGCAAAGAGGCGCTGCATCATATCGTGAAGCTGCCGCTCGGCTATTTTGACAAAAACGCGAGCGGACGGCTCCGCAAGATCATTGATGACAATGCAGGGCTGACCGAGGGATTTCTCGCCCATCAGCTCCCAGACCTGGCAGGGGCAGTCGTAATGCCCGTGGCAGTGCTGATTTTATTGTTCGTGTTTGACTGGAGACTTGGCATCTGCTGCCTTATTCCCATGGGACTTGGCGTTGTGTTCTTAAAACAGATGATGGGCGGAGACAATGCCACATTTATGTCGAGCTACATGACGGCACTTGAGACGATGAACAAGGAGGCGGTCGAGTACATCCGGGGAATTCCGGTGGTTAAGGTATTCCAGCAGACCGTTTTTTCGTTTCAGAATTTCCACGACGCGATCAAGGAGTACAAGGCATTTGCATCCGGCTATGCCTTAAAATGCCGTATGCCGATGACCGGCTTTACGGTGGCATTGAACGGAACGTTCGTGCTGTTAATTCCGGTGGCGCTGCTTTTACTTTCGGGAGTGACCGGGCAGGCTGCATACGAGGACGTTGTGCTTGATTTCCTGTTCTACAGTCTGTTTACACCGGTGTGCGCGACGATGATGAACCGCATCATGTTTGCAAGTGATCAGCTCATGGCGGCAAAGAGTGCCGTCAGCCGTGTGGAAGCCATCTTACAGGAAAAACCGCTGCCGGAGCCGGCACAGCCGCAGGAGCCGAAGGATGCATCGGTTGTATTTGAGCAGGTGACATTCACTTATCCGGGGGCAGAAAAACCCGCGTTCAATGGAATCTCGTTTGCCGTGCCGCAGGGAAAGACCGTCGCGCTGGTCGGGGCATCCGGAAGCGGTAAAAGTACCGCAGCCAGCTTAATTCCGCATTTTTATGATGTGACGGCGGGACGCGTGCTCATCGGCGGTGTGGATGTGCGGGAAATCGGCAGAAAGAAGCTGATGGAACATGTGGCG
Organism: uncultured Lachnospiraceae bacterium; assembly: GCA_902781225.1. GTDB lineage: Bacteria > Bacillota > Clostridia > Lachnospirales > Lachnospiraceae > Roseburia. The sequence goes on from CACZIN010000044.1 coordinate 19,442, forward strand.
TTTGTCTTCCAGAATACCCGCCTGTTTTCCGACACGCTGCTGGAGAATATCCGCGCGGCGCGTCCGGAGGCATCAAGGGAGGAAGTTCTTCGTGCGGCGGAGGCTGCACAGTGCAGTGAGATCATAAACCGCCTTCCCAAGGGGCTTGACACCGTAGTGGGTGTCGGTGGCACGTATCTCTCCGGCGGAGAGAATCAGAGAGTCGCGCTGGCGCGCGCCATTTTGAAGGATGCGCCGATTGTCGTGCTGGATGAGGCGACAGCTTTTGCGGATGCGGAAAACGAGCATCGGATACAGCTTGCACTCGAGGAACTCACCAGAGGAAAGACGGTGCTTATGATTGCACACCGCCTGTCTACCGTGCAGAATGCGGATGAAATTCTCGTATTTGACGGAGGAACCATCAAAGAGCGCGGCAGCCATGAAAAACTGCTTGCACAGGGAGGCGTGTATGCATCCATGTGGGCGGAATATCAGACGGCTGTTTCGTGGAAGGTTGGAAAGGAGGTCACAGAGTAGCATGGAAGGATGGAAACAAAGATATGCCCTCAGTGATCAGGGCGTGAAAGATCTGCGCCGGGGAATCGCATATTCCGTACTTGCAAATATCAGCGTGATGCTGCCGGTGGTTTTGCTTGCGGTGGTGCTTGACGGACTGTTAAAGCCGCTCACCGGAGACGGAAGCGGCAGGATGGGGGTACTGCCCTATACGGTGGCGGGAATCGTGATTCTTGCGGTTGTTTTTCTTTTCCACTATCTGCAGTATACAGCGGCTTATATCGGCACCTACGAGGAGAGCGCGAGACGCCGGATTCATCTTGCGGAAAAATTAAGAACGCTGCCGCTCACTTTTTTCAATCAGCGGGATCTCGCGGATCTGACCGGAACGATCATGGGAGACTGTGCGAATTTTGAACACGCTTTTTCCCACACGGTGCCGCAGTTCTTCGGAGCGCTGATCTCGACGGCGCTTGTGTGCGTGGCACTGCTCGTCTACCAGTGGAAGCTGGGACTGGCGCTTCTATGGGTGGCTCCAATCTCGTTTGCCATCGTGCTGTTGTCGCGCAGATGGCAGCAGAAGCTTAGCAGGAAACATATGAATGCAAGACTGACACTGGCGGAAGGGATTCAGGAATGTCTTGAGACCGTACAGGAGATCCAGTCGTGCAACAGGGAGGAGCGCTATCTGGCGAAGCTGGATGAAAAACTGGATGCCGCGGAGAAGGCGCAGGTGACATCGGAACTGACTACGGCGAGCCTGATAACGACCGGTCAGATGTTCCTCCGCCTGGGACTTGCCACGGTCATCGTGGTCGGCAATCAGCCTGTGGCGCAGGGGGAGACAGATCTTTTTACTTATATTCTGTTTCTGATTGCAGCTTCCCGTCTGTACGATCCGCTGTCGGGCGCTATGGCGAATATGGCGGAGCTGTTTAGCTTGAAGCTTCAGGTAAACCGCTTAAAGGAGATCGAAAATTATCCGATGGAGAGCGGTGCCAAAACACTTTCCAACGACGGTTATGACATCACCTTCGATCATGTGGCATTTTCCTATGAAGCCGGCAAACCGGTGCTGCGTGACGTCTCGTTTACGGCGAAGCAGGGCGAGGTGACGGCGTTAGTCGGTCCTTCCGGCGGCGGAAAAAGTACGGCTGCCAAACTGGCGGCAAAGCTTTACAAGGCAGATGGCGGACGGATTCTGCTCGGCGGTGCGGACATCGCCGGTGTGGATGAGTCAGCGCTTTTGAAGGAAGTCGCGATCGTATTTCAGGATGTCATCCTGTTCCAGGATACGATCATGGAAAATATCCGTGTCGGGAAAAAGGATGCTACGGATGAGGAAGTGCGCGCCGCAGCCCGTGCGGCGCAGTGCGACAGCTTTATTAAAAAATTGCCGGACGGCTATCAGACGGTTATCGGGGAAAACGGCTCTACGCTATCGGGCGGAGAGTGCCAGCGTCTCTCGATCGCCAGCGCACTGCTTAAGGATGCACCGGTGGTTCTCCTGGACGAAGCGACCGCGTCCCTTGATGTGGATCACGAGACGGAGATCCAGAAGGCGATTGCCACGCTGGTCAAAGGAAAGACGGTGCTCGTCATCGCGCACCGGATGCGCACGATCGAAGCCGCGGATCAGATTGTCGTGCTGGCGGACGGCGTCGTGAAAGAGAACGGTACGCATGAGGAACTGATGAAGAAAAACGGTCTGTACCACAGACTGGTGACCCTGCAGCGGGAAGCCGGGGAGTGGCAGCTTCATGCGGGCACCTGAGCAAAAAGTAAAAATTTTGCACCTAAACTAAAAAATAATCAATTTATGGGACTGCCCTGTTTTTCTATAATGAGAATAGAAAAGCAGGGCAATTTTTTGTGGATGGAGAAGGAGATGGAGAAGGAGATGGAGCAGGCGAAGGAGAAGAAGATGGAGAAGGCGAAGGAGATGGAGAAGAAGATGGATGTGGAGATAAGCAAAATGGTGAATGCGATTGCGGCTCGCCTGGGGTAAGGGATAACAGACAAAAAGAGAGGAAGGAAAACAAATGGATATTGAGGTAAAAGAGTACAAGGAACCGGGATATGCGCCGGTCATTGATTTTGAGAGCTGGAGAGTGGCGGTGCTGAATGATATTGATGAACTGGAAATTCCCAATTTGAAAACGATGCAGAAGCATCTGGAAAGCGATGAGGTGTTTGTTCTGCTGAGAGGGCATGTCACACTTTTTACTGCGGGGAACGGGGAGAAAATCGGCACGATCAGAAGTATGCTGCTGGAACCCCTGAAATGTTATAATGTCAAAAAGGGTGTATGGCACACGCACACTTTAGAGAAGGACAGCAGCGTGTTGATCGTGGAAAACAGGAACACCTGTGATGACAATTCTCCGACGGTACCGCTGACGGAGAAGCAGATTGCAGAACTGCGTGCGTGGGCAGCAAAGTAAGCTCTGATGTGTCCAGAAGTGCGTTCTTTCTTTTTGCGTAGGAGTGTGCTATACTCGGTGACAAATGAGGTTTGATGAGAAGCTTGCTGCGCAAAGGCGGGAGAGGAGTAACATGTTATATTACCGGGAAATCAGTTTAAAAGATCAAAGAAAATGTCTTTTGAAAAATGCGGAACGGGCGGATGCGGCGGCGTTTCTGCATTATTTTACGCAGGCACACGCGGAGACGGATTTTCTGACAACGTATGCGGATGAGGGGACGCACTCGGTGCAGGATATGGAAGAGCGGCTTGCCGCGCAAAAGGAGAGCCGCACGGAGATTGAGATCTGTGCATTTGTGGACGGCGTCCTTGTGGGATCGGCGGGGAACCATGCGCTTGGCACGCGCGAGAAGCTAAGGCACCGCGCGGATTTCGGCATCAGTATCCTGCGGGAATACTGGGGACAGGGAATCGGTGCGGCGTTGACAGGCGCCTGCATTGACTGCGCGAAAGAAGCCGGATTCCGACAGCTGGAGCTTGAGGTGGTCGGTGACAATGAGACCGCGGTGAGACTGTATAAGAAGTACGGGTTTGTGGAATACGGAAGAAATCTGCGGGGCTTTCTGACACGCGACGGCAGATGGCAGAAACTCGTGCTGATGCGGTTGGAGCTGGAAGATGCGGATGCGCAGAAAAGCGGTGCGGTCTGAGGTGGAAGTACAGATGCGCGGAAAAGCGGTGCGGGAAATGGAGAGAGCGATGTTTTTTAAGGAAGATACGACGTTTAATGATATCCGGGATAAATCGCTGCAGCAGTGGCTCGATGAGATGGAGCAGCATGAGGACGTGGCCGTCCGGGGCGGTGTGAAACTGACAAGAGAGTATGTGCAGTATCTGAAGGATGAGATCGGAAGACTCCGGCATGAGAATGAAGTGAAGAATGCTTATCTGAAAAAGCTGCGGGAGAAGAGGTAGGAGGTACAGAACGTGCCAGAGAATACAAGTATCATTTTCTTTGATGAATATAAAAAGCTGGATAAACTTTGTTCGGAAATGTACGGTATAAACAGCGGCGGCGTAACATGTTATCTGAATGATATGATGGTTGTTCCGGTCATGCAAAGAAACAGGATTCCGGAATGGAATCAGACATATGACAGGCTTAGAGAACTAAGACATATAAGGAATCAGATGGCACACGGGGAAGGTTCGTTTGAGGATTATCCCTGCAGTGAAGAAGATGCCAGGATTTATAGATTTTCGGGTACTTGGAATCCCATTTATCTTTGAACAGCTCTAATTCATTTAAAGCTGTTTCTTCCGTTGGAGCCGCATATACAAGCTTCAGATCAGCCATTAGTTTTTTGATATCTTTGTATGAGACAAATTTTGTTGAATTACGAATCTGATGAATGATACACTGCTGTATGGAAAGTATTTTTTCTTCCATGTCTTGCGTTAATGTAACAGGATGGTTTATTGGGTATTGTTCTTTTTATTAATGTTAATTGGAGTTTCAGAGCTTATAGTTACGCAGTTAAAAATTGAAAAAGTATACAAGATGATAATTGTATTTTCCATGTTGCTTGGTATCGTAGCAGTACTGTTTCTGGCTTTGACAGGGGAGACATATGCAACAGCACTTGCATTTCTGCTTTTGGTGTTGAAAGCAGGTTTATACATGAAAGGAAGATAGAGAGGTAAGATTCATGAGACAAAGAAGCTTTTGCAAGAGAACTTTTGCAGATGTACAAGGATGATTCATTTTATTCGACAAAATTCTCCACAGACAGGGGATATGCGACGAGCCTTGATATGAACATCTATTTATGGAAAGAGGATATTGAAGATGGGGAATCGGTAATGACAGCCGAATATAGACCTGTAGAATACGGAAAGGACTATGATGTAGTCAATAATCCTGATAAATTTCAACTATATATAGATGGAAAAGAGATTAAATAGTAATCTCCTGAAAGAAAGCTTTTTGTCAGATTTTTTCAAAGAAAAATTAAATGATAACAATACATAGTTTTAACCATGATATTCTGAAAAATTTTATAGGAATGCTCTATTATCAAATTGACATAGGAATGTGGTAGCGTATAATTAGAATTGAATACACTGAAAAATGGAGAAATTACATGAAAGCACATAAATATTGGTCAGTAGTAGCTTTAATCACAATGATTGGAACTTTTTATACAGGATATAAAGGGTTAAAAGCAGCACACAAATACTTTGCATTTGGCTCTCTGATATGCATGATTATGGCAGTCTATTCTGGTC
>CACZIN010000045.1:0-33146 GCA_902781225.1 uncultured Lachnospiraceae bacterium
ACAGTTAGTGCGGCCAGAAAGTCCGCCCATTGTCTCCGGTGTGTCGGACATGCACCCGTCGGATTGTCCAAACGTGGAAGAGACACGGAATCCGATGCAGACATTCAGCCGGAAGAAATGCTCACATTTTTCTCCAACGAATTTCCATCTGCATTTCCATCTGAAATCCCACGGTGTGATCTTCTAATAATATTACTTATTACCCAAAAGAGTTCTATGCTTCTTGTGACAATTCCTTCTGTTTTCTAATCGTGCCGTTCCTCATCACTTGCGTAGGTCTCACAAAATCTTCCCGAAAATGCCGGAGGCTCGCCACCCGCATACAGATGCGAGGTATCTCCGAACCCGCAGACGCGGAAAGATGCCACGCCGGGACGGCGCTCCTCGGTATACACCGTGGTGACGGATGTCGGCGCCGCGCAGGTATGATGCCACAGAATCATCGGTGACACATTCATCAGGTGCGACAGCAGCACACACTCCAGACCGAAGTGGCAGAAGAACACAAGCGTATCGCAGTTCGCCTTTGCGACGCGGTAGATGTCGCCCTCGCGCACATAGCCGTGCTCCGCCAGCAGGGCGTCAAAATTTGATACCACCCAGCCATACTCTGCGCCTACGCCGCCGTCCGGTTTCTTTTGCACACGGACGCCGTTTCCCTCATGCGCTCCGGGAGCCAGTCCCTCACGCATGGCCTGCTGCGTCGCCCACAGGTCGCGCCGGAAGAACTCCTCTTCTCTCGTCCAGTCCTCCGGCAGCCAGTCCCAGGCGATCGACTTTTGTTCCAGACAATCCGGTCGGTCGATCTTCGTGTCGAACTCCCTGAGCCACAGACATTCCTTTGCCTCACGGTTCATCTTCTGTAACGTCAGGGACGCCGTATCCTTCGCCCGCCCGAGCGGCGACACATAGAACTCCTTAACATCAAGCTTTGACAGGCGTTCTGACAAAAGCTCTGCCTCGCGCCATCCCTTTTCTGTCAGGGTATCATGCTCATAATCCGGATCCCCGTGCCGTACAATCAATAATCTCATACTGCTGCAAATGCCTCCGCAAGATCTTCAATAATATCGTCCACATTTTCCGTTCCGATCGACAGACGGATGGTGTTCGGCTTGATGCCCTGCTCTAACAGTTCCTCTGTCGTGAGCTGGGAATGTGTCGTGGATGCCGGATGAATCACGAGTGACTTCACATCCGCCACATTGGCAAGCAGGGAGAACAGTTCCAGATGATCGATGAAGTCCTTTGCGGTCTGCTCATCTCCCTTGATCTCGAACGTAAAGATCGAACCGCCGCCGTTCGGGAAATATTTTTTGTAAAGTGCCTGCTGCGCCGGATCCTCCGATACCGACGGATGATGCACCTTCTCCACCTTCGGGTTGTTGTTCAGATATTCTACGACCTTTAATGCATTCTCCACATGGCGCTCCACACGCAGTGACAAAGTCTCAAGTCCCTGTAAAAACAGGAAAGAGTGGAACGGAGAGATGGTCGCACCGGTATCGCGCAGTAAGATGGCGCGGATCTTTGTGACGAACGCTGCCGGTCCTGCCGCCTTTGTAAAGCTGATGCCGTGGTAGCTCGGGTTCGGCTCCGTCAAGGACGGGAACTTGCCGCTTGCCTCCCAGTCAAACTTTCCGCCGTCCACGATCACGCCGCCGATGGCTGTTCCGTGTCCGCCGATGAACTTGGTTGCCGAGTGAACGACAATATCTGCTCCGTACTCAAGCGGGCGGACCAGATACGGCGTTGCAAAAGTGTTGTCCACAACCAGCGGAATCTGATGCGCATGCGCGATCGCCGCGATCTTCTCAATGTCCACAACGTCCGAGTTCGGGTTGCCGAGCGTCTCAATGTGGATCGCTCTGGTATTCTCCTGGATTGCCTGCTCCACCTCGTCATAATTGAACGGATCGACAAATGTTGTCGTGATGCCGTACTCCGGGAACGTATGCGCCAGCAGATTGTAGGTGCCGCCGTAAATGTTGTTGGCAGCCACAATGTGCTCGCCGGCATGTGCCAGATTCTGAAGTGTATAGGCGATTGCTGCCGCACCGGAAGCCACGGCAAGCGCTGCCACGCCGCCCTCCAAAGCTGCGATTCTCTGCTCGAAGACATCCTCGGTCGGGTTCGTTAATCTGCCGTAGATATTTCCGGCATCGGTCAGTCCGAAACGCGCCGCCGCATGCTCACAATTGTTGAATACATAAGAGGATGTCTGGTAGATCGGCACTGCTCTCGCTCCGGTCACCGGATCTGCCTCCTCCTGTCCTACGTGAAGCTGTAATGTCTCAAATTTTAACTTTCTGTCCTTTAATGCTTTTCCCATGTTACGTTTCTCCTTTTATTTTCATTATTGAAGTTCTGTCTGTTGATAATCTGATGATAACATGAGAAAACCAACCTGTCTAATATGAAAAAGAAAGCACCAGTTATAGGTTATACCTATAACTGATGCTTTCTAATCTAATCCTCTTTTTTAAAGATTACATTGCGCACTTTTGCGAGTGCATTCAAAAGAATCGTTCCGAGCACACAGCAGCAGATGATCTCTCCTGCTCCGACGGTCAGCATGTAAAACGGAATCGACCAGTCTCTTCCGCCATATTCCATGGTAAGTCCGTATCCGTAGCGGAGTACCAGCGGAATGATGATGATGTTTGATACCACCGGCGCAAGCGTACACAAAAACTTGTGCTTGCGGAGCAGATACGTTCCGACTGCACCGAGCAGTGTCGCCAGGCTGCCGAAGATCACATCATAGATGGCAGCTCCCGTCAGAAGGTTGGCAAGCAGACATCCCACAAACAGTCCCGGGATTGCCGCCGGTGTAAAGTACGGCAAAATGGTCAGCGCCTCGGAAATCCGGACCTGAATGGCTCCCGATGCCAGGTTGAACGCGCTGATAAAATAGGTCAGCACGACATAGATTGCTGCAATCATCGCAGCGTGCACAATGAATTGTACCTTAGAGTTTCTCATATTCTGTTCTCCTTTAGTTTTGTTTTACGAGTGGAAGGTCTCGAACACTCGATTCATTTAACGCCGGAAATCGGCGGCAAGCCCGTTTAGACCTTGTTTTTATGGGCTACGCAACGTCTGATATTCTATCACAGTCTGCCAAAAAAGGCAACGGCAAAATTTCTCCCGTAAAATTTTTTCACGCAAAAAACTGCTCCGCGAGCGTAATGCTCCCGATGTAAACCACCGGTCCCGTCATGTCAATTCTGCCGTCCCGGGCAAATTCCACCAGAAGTTCCCCGCCGTGCATATGCACCATCACACGGTCGCCGACAAATCCCATCTTGTGCGATGCGGCAGCCGCCGCGCAGGCTCCCGTTCCCGACGCGTATGTATAGCCCGCGCCGCGCTCATAGATCTCGATCTGAATATTTTCCCGGTCGAGCACCTGACAGAGCTGCATGTTGATGCGGTTCGGAAAATATCTGGAGTTTTCCACATACGGGCCAAGCTGCATCGCTTTTTTCCGGCTGACCTCCTCGAGCATCAGCACACAGTTTGGATTTCCCAGGGAAACGCAGGTCGCGTTATAGAAATTATCGCAGAAAAAAATCGCCTCGTTGACAATCTCCCCCTCAAACCCGACCACCGGGATTTCTTTTGCCACAAACTCCGGGTATCCCATGTCCACACGCATGAGATCGCCCTGCTCGTTTAAAAACGTCACCCTGGTCTCACCCGCTTTTGTGTGCAGCACATAGCTCTCCTCTGTCACATAGCCCATATCTTTTAAATACTTGGAAAAAATGCGGATACCGTTTCCGCTCTTTTCCGCCTCACTCCCGTCCGGGTTAAAAATGCGCACCCGCATTTTGTCCCCATCAAAAAAAGGGCCATAGAGAATGCCGTCTGCTCCGACTCCCAAATTCCGCCGGCAAAGTGCTTCCACCTGCCTTTCCTGCAATTCACATGCATTGCGATTCGGATCGTAGATCAAATAATCATTCCCCAGCCCATGGTATTTACGCAGTGTTATCTCTGCCATAAATGTCTCCGGTATCTGTTCTTATTCTATTATATGCCGCACTGGCGCGGATGCTATTCCTAAATTCCCTGTGTCAGCTCCGGCTCTTTGCCCGCATCCTGCGTCATCTCTGCCTGCATGCCCACATCCTGTGCCATCTCCGGCTCTTCGCTCAGGTCCGGTGTCATCTCTGCATAAGCGCCCGCGTCTGATGCCGCCTCACTAAGGATATCCTGCTCCTCTTCCGGCTGCTTGTTCTGCTCGATCAGGCTGCGGATCGCCTCCGTCTTCTCATGAAGAATCTTGTCGATCTGCCCTTTTGTCACCTCATCGGTCACTTCCTCGCTGCCGTAATTCGCCGAACTGACTACCGGCTCCGGCTCCACGGAAAGCTGCTGCCCGGTAACCTCAGCCTCTTCCTCCCCGGTCTGCTCTTCCTTTGGCTCCGCATACGGTGTCGGTATATAATTCACATTCCAGTATTTTACAATACTGCGGTGCATCCGTTCCTGCTTGTCTCTCTCATCGATTCTATCCAACATATACTGTCGCCCTGCCCCACTTATTTTCTAATTTATTTATACTACAAATTCTGCCGTACTTCCATAGCATTTTGCATTTCCTGCCGAAAATTTTCTGTATAAAAACGCCCCGAATGAAGCATGCTTTTTAACAGAAAATCAAACCGGAGGAAACGCATCATGTCTTCATACAAAGTTGAAATCTGCGGTGTCAACACCGCGAAGCTGCCTGTTTTAAAAGAAGAGGAAAAGGACGCTCTCTTCGCACGCATCAAACAGGGAGATGCAGCGGCCCGCGAAACCTACATCAAGGGAAACCTCCGCCTCGTCTTAAGCGTGATCAAACGCTTTTCCGGAAACCACGAGAACGTGGATGATCTCTTTCAGATCGGCTGCATCGGTCTGATCAAATCCATCGACAACTTCAACCCTGCGCTGGGCGTAAAATTCTCCACCTATGCGGTTCCGATGATCATCGGTGAGATCCGCCGGTATCTGCGCGACAACAACTCGATCCGCGTCAGCCGCTCCCTGCGCGACACCGCCTACAAAGCCATCCACACGAGGGAGATCCTCGCCAAAACCTCCTGCAAGGAGCCGACGTTGGAAGAGATTGCAAAAGTCTCCGGTCTCACCCAGGAGGAGATCGTCTTCGCCCTGGATGCCATCCAGAGTCCTGTCAGCCTCTACGATCCGGTCTATACGGACGGAGGCGACACCCTCTACGTCATGGATCAGATCAGTGACAAAAAGAACCGCGAGGACAACTGGATCGAAGAACTCTCTCTAAACGACGCCATGAATCATCTGAACGAGCGCGAGAACTTCATCCTGCGCCTGCGCTTTTACGAGGGAAAGACACAGATGGAAGTCGCCGAGGAGATTCACATCTCCCAGGCACAGGTCAGCCGTCTTGAAAAATCCGCCTTAAAATCCATCCGCACCTATCTCTCCCTGTAATGCCTACCGGTCCCACTTGTTGCAGAGTTCGTTGATCTGGTCCGCAAATTTGCCAAGCTCGCGGTTCGGCATACCCTCGCACTTGCGGATCACCGTCATCAGGCGCTCGCCGGCCGCCACAAGTCTTGCAAAGATATTGTTGACTGCGCGGGTACTCTTCTTCTCTGCCGCCTCTCTGGAGCCCTGTGCCACACATGCGCCTGTCAGCAGATCAAACGTATCTCCGCTGAACGGCGCGTAGGCATCCAGCCCCAGTTCCTCGTGAATATGAGCCGCAAACTGCTCCGTTACCTTGTCTTCGCCGTGTACGATAAAGACGCGCTTCGGCTTCGGGTCAAACATGCTCACCCATTTGGTCAGCTGGTTCACATCCGCGTGGCCGCTGATTCCCGGAAGGTTCTCAATCTTCGCCTGCACCTCGATCGTCTCGCCGAAAAGCTTCACTTCCTTCGCTCCGTTTAACAGCGCATTGCCGAGCGTGCCCGGAACCTGGTATCCGACAAACAGGATCGTGGAATCCTTTCTCCAGAGATTGTGCTTCAGATGATGCCGGATCCGTCCAGCCTCACACATGCCGGACGCCGAGAGGATGACTTTCGGCTTGTCATTAAAATTGATCATCTTCGACTCGTCGCTGGTGATCGCCATCCTAAGCCCCGGAAAACCGATCGGGTTGATGCCCTGCTGCACAAGCGCGAGCGCGGTGTCATCAAAACAGTCCTGCACATTTTTGCCGAAAATCGTGGTGGCTTCCACGGCGAGCGGACTGTCCACATACACCTCAAAATTCTGGAATTCCGGTAACAGATTCTCCGTCTTGATCCGCCGGATAAAATACAGCATCTCCTGCGTACGTCCCACCGAGAACGCCGGTATGACCAGATTGCCGCCTCTCGTAAACGTATCGCGGATCACGCGGGAGAGCTCCACGGCATAATCCGGCGGTGCCTCATGCGTGCGGTCGCCGTAGGTCGACTCCATGACCACGTAATCCGCCGATGTAAGATACTCCGGATCCTTGATGAGCGGGCGGTTCCCCGGTCCGATGTCTCCGGAAAATACGATCTTGCGCTCCTCTATGCCCTCGCCGGTGTTCTCGGAGATCCACATCTCAATACTGGAAGACCCGAGCAGATGTCCCGCATCCACAAACCGGACTTTTAAGCCCTCGCAGACATTGATCACGCTGTGATAATCGCAGGATACAAAATGTCCCAGAACCCCCATCGCGTCATTCATATCGTAGAGCGGTACGACCTCCGGCTTTCCGGCGCGCTTCGCCTTGCGGTTCTTCCACTCTGCCTCAAACATCTGGATATGCGCGCTGTCCTTGAGCATAATCTCGCACAGCTGATGTGTCGCCGTCGTTGCAAAAATCTGTCCTCGGAAGCCATGGTTATATAACATCGGAAGCAGACCGGAGTGATCGATGTGCGCGTGTGTCACAAACACATAGTCGATCGTCGACGCGTTCACCGGTATCTCCTGATTCACATACAGATCCGGCCCCTGTTCCATACCGCAGTCCACCAGTACATGCTTATCCGCAAACTCCAGATAATGACAGCTTCCTGTCACCTCGTGTGCAGCCCCCAGAAATTCAAGCTTCATATGCATTCCCCCCAGCATTTTCTTGATAAGACCATTATACACGCAATGTCCTGCGGTTACAATTCTTTTCCCTTGTCTCTTTTTTCACAATCCCGGGCGGCACTACTCAAAGCGCACAATTTCTTTCTTCAGGCGTCCCATGATTTTTTTCTCAAGACGCGAGATGTAAGACTGGGAAATCCCCAGCATATCCGCCACCTCTTTCTGCGTTTTTTCCTCCCCACCTGCCGTGTTCAACCCGAAGCGCAATTCTATGATCATGCGCTCCCTGCCGGTCAGTCCGGCGATCGCCGTCATCAGCAGCGAGCGCTCCACATCCGTCTCAATATCCCGGTAGATCACATCCTCGTCCGTTCCTAAAATATCCGACAGCAGCAATTCGTTTCCATCCCAGTCCACGTTTAACGGCTCGTCGATAGACACCTCCAGCCTGGTCTTGCTGTTCCTGCGCAGATACATCAGAATCTCATTTTCGATGCAGCGCGACGCATAGGTTGCCAGCTTGATATTTTTATCCGGATTGAACGTGTTGATCGCTTTGATGAGGCCTATGGTGCCGATCGAGATCAGATCCTCCACGCCGACTCCCGTATTGTCGAACTTTTTTGCGATATATACCACCAACCGCAGGTTGTGTTCGATCAGTTTTCTCCGCGCCTCCTCCGCCGCGTCTGTGGCAAGCATCCGGATACACGCGCTCTCCTCCCCTGCATCCAGCGGCGGCGGCAGCACCTCCGCGCCTCCGATATAGTGCACCTCATCATTCTCCCCGAACAAAAAGCGTCCGATTCCGTTCAAAATTCCCCGCATCCCGTAATCCGGGACCATCCATTTTATGTACATGTAAGCTCCTTTCTTCACTGTCATCCCAGGGATGCATGCAGAATCAGATCATATTCTTTGTCCTCAAGCAACCCCTTCTGTGCGATTCCAACCGCCATATGTTCATACCGCCGCATCTGCCTGCCATCCTGCAGTATCATCTCATCCACATCCATCACCGCAAGAAGTCCGTCCTCTGCTCCAAGAGCACGGTACGGCACAAACCGGATTCTGTCTTTTGTCTGATCCACAAATTTTTCCGCCAGGGTATAGCTCAAAATACAGATCGGCTGCCCGGTATAGGGATCTCTTAACTGGTTCCCGCTGTCCCAGTAGGCGCTTAACGCCATCCGGCGCGCATCTTTTCCAAGCCATGCCCGGCGCACATGGCTGCCAAAGGCTCTTCTTCTCCCAAGATACCGAAGAAGACCGCACGTTACCGTCACTGCAGCCGCGATCGCCACTCCTCTGCTTTTTGATAAAATACCGCTCTCCTGCAGCCACTCCAACGCCCCGCCGAGCAGAAGGACCACCAGATACACCGCCACCCAGTTCTCAAAGAACTGCCTCCTGTCACACCTCCCGAAACAGATGACCGTCATCAGTGTGTTGATGAGAAAATGCGTGAGCAGGCAGTACAGCAGATAATTGCGGCAAAGCAGGATGCAGCACAGCCCGAGCACTGCGGAAACAGCCGCCCCAAGCAGCAGCGACCGCATTTTCCTGCATCTCTTCAAAAAAAGATTCGCCCCTGCAACGGCAAGGAAATCCATCAGAAAATTCTGGATCAAAAATACGTCTGCATAAAATACATATATTTCCTTTCACCTCGGTTTTTCTCTGACATGCCACCTATTATACGATGCCGCCGTCTCCTTTTTTGTCAAAAGTCCGCTCTATAATGCGGCAAGTCATCTGCCCGGTTCGACATGATATTACCTCGCAGAGCTTTTGTGTGGCAGAGACAAAGTTTCCCATTACGCAAAAACTGCCATGTGCCAGTCCTGTAATCGGACTGACACATGGCAGTTCATATCTCTGTCACTGTGATTCTATTTACGTGAATTCTTCAGGAAATCCGGAATCTTGATGTCCATCTGCTGTACCGTGCTCTCCGGCTGACGCGGTCTCTGGATACCCGGCAGAGGCGGTGTTACTGTACCATGTCCTCCCTGCGGCTGATACGCCGGAGCAGCGGTTCCTGTGGTTCTTCCGAGTGTGGAACCGGATACCGGTCTGGTCGGTGTCTGCGTTGCGTAATTCAGCTTCGGCATAATCTTGCTCGTTGCGCCCGGATTCTCAAGTCCTGTCGCAATAACGGTGATCGTAGCCTCATCGGTCATGGACTCATCGTACTTCGCACCGAAGATGATGTTGGCATTGTCGCCTGCGAGATCCTGTACATAGCTTGCCGCATCATTCGCATCCATAAGAGAAATATCACCGGAAATATTGATGATGACGTGGGTAGCGCCGTTGATGGTTGTCTCAAGCAGCGGGCTGGCAACTGCAAGCTTGACTGCCTCGATCGCCTTGTCGTCTCCCTTGGCATTACCGATACCGATGTGAGCCATACCCTTGTCCTTCATGACGGTAGACACATCTGCGAAATCGAGGTTGATGAGTGCCGGCAGGTTGATTAAGTCTGTAATACCCTGTACTGCCTGCTGCAATACCTCGTCCGCCTTCTTCAATGCATCCGGCATCGTGGTACGTCTGTCCACGATCTCAAGAAGCTTGTCATTCGGTATCACAATTAAAGTATCAACGCTCTCTTTCAAGCGGTCGATACCGGAAAGCGCATTAACCATACGCTGTTTTGCCTCGAACTTAAACGGCTTCGTCACAACTCCGACCGTCAGAATACCCTGCTCTTTTGCGATCTTCGCTACAACCGGCGCTGCACCTGTACCGGTACCGCCGCCCATACCACAGGTAACAAATACCATGTCGGCGCCCTTCACTGCCGAGGAGAGCTCTTCCATACTCTCTTCCGCTGCCTTCTCGCCGATCTCCGGCTGTGCTCCGGCTCCGAGTCCCTTCGTCAGCTTCTCGCCAATCTGGATTAAGGTCGGTGCCTTGCAAAGTGTGAGTGCCTGCTTATCCGTGTTGATTCCGATAAACTCCACTCCGCCGATATTTTCATCAATCATTCTATTTACAGCATTGTTACCAGCTCCTCCAACTCCGATGACTATAATCTTCGCACTGGTATCTGCTTCTGTCGTCATAATCTCTAGCAAGGTAGTTCCTCCTTCATTCTCTCCCATATTCATGTCCCGTGGTAAACGGATGTAAACACACCATCTATCAGAGAATCATCCGGTGCTCCTCTTTCCACACCTTCTGTTCTGTATATCGTCTTTCAATGCAGTGCAGAATCCATACTGCCCGCTTATAAACTCATATACAATATAATATATTCTTTCTGTCAATTTATCAACTAATTTTTTCACTTTTTTGAACAAATTAAGGATTTTCTAGTCTCTGTCAAACACAATATCTGTGGTGTCCGGTGTCCATGTGTCCAGATGAAGTGTTCCGTACATTCCCGCAAGCTGCGGAAGGATTGCCGACAGACGCACAATCTTCTGCGACAGATAGTCATCCGAACCGATTGAAACCTGTATGCCGTAGTAAGTCAGCGTCGGTTTTAAGCTGCTGTCGTAGTGAATCTCCTGCGGCAGAAGGTCGTATTTTTTCAAAATCTGCGTCAGACTCAGCAGGTTGTTCAGCACATCCGGCTGATCTAGCGGCAGTTTTTCGTAGAGCACGACCTCATCGCACGTCACTCCGGTGATCTTTGGCACATCCTCAATCTCGTCCGCAGAAGTCTCCACGACGAATCCATCCTTGTCAAAGTAGGCGTACTGCCCGATGGCGTCAATGTAAAAACAGCCCAGAATCCCTTTTTCGTATACCAGGACATGCACCGTGTGCGGATCATCCAGCGTCACTTCCATCGTGTCGACAAAAGGCACCTTGCCGGTATCCTTGATGCGGTATTTCAGAAGAACATACAGAGAATTCCACGAATACTCATCATTTAACACCAGCTGCTCGATCTGCTCGGAGGAATAGAGCTCATTCCCCTCCACCACGACGTTTTCCACCGTGAAGACTTTCCAGACGATCAGAAATGCAATCGCTAAAAGCATCAGAAGGATCAGTGCAACCGTCAGTCCGATTTTCCGTCTTCTTTTCTTTTTTCTCTGTTCTCTAATCATACTTTAGGTAACCTCAAACTTTATTCCCCTTGACACGGACAGCGCAAGCCCCATTTCCGAGAGTAAAAACAGAATGGAGGTTCCGCCGTAACTGACAAACGGAAGGGAGATTCCGGTATTCGGAATGGTGTTGGTCACAACGGCAATATTCAAAACCACCTGGATGGAAATATGCGCCATGATGCCGACCACGAGCAGCGCCCCGTAGAGATCCGCCGCATTGTTCGCAATCACCATGAACCTCCAGATAATCAGCAGGTACAAAAGGATCAGGCAGATCGCGCCAAAAAGTCCCAGTTCCTCACAGATGACGGAGAAAATCATATCGTTCTGCGCCTCCGGGATAAAACCGAGCTTCTGCATGCTCTCCCCGAGTCCCTTGCCGAACAGCCCGCCGGAACCGATCGCATAGAGTCCCTGCAGCGTCTGATAACCTTTTTCATACTCTTCCGGATGCAGCCAGATCTGGATACGCTCGGCGCGGTAGGATGCAAGTGCGATAAAGATAACGCCGACCGCGAGCACCACGCCTCCCACAATCAAAAAATGCGAATATTTCGGGCTCGCCACAAACAGCATGCACACCGCGATGCCAAGGATAATAATCGCTGTACTTAAGTTATTGTATGCGACCACCCCGACGACGGGAAGCACGATCGCCATGACCTTTACCAGCGTCTTAAAATCGCCCACCTGCTTCGACGTCTTGTAGATGATCGTCGCCAGGAAGATGATGACCGCAAGCTTCGCAAACTCGGACGGCTGGAACGAAAGCGGTCCGATGTAGATCCAGCGCGCCTGTCCCTTGGCTTCCGTACCGATAAAGATAACCGCCGTACACAGTCCGAACGCCATCAGATACGCCAGACCGCTCACTCTCATCCAGAACCGGTACGGGATTCTCGACACGATAATCATCGCTATGATTCCAAGGCTTGTCGCAAACAACTGTTTTTTCAGATAATACGCCGTGTCCCCGAAACGCGTGGAACCATAGTAAGAACTCGTGCTGTAGAGCATCACCAGACCGAAACAAAGCAGAAAGATAATCAAAAACAGCAGACTGTAATCAAAATATCGAATTGGTTTTTGTTTTTTGTCTTTTTCCTGCCTTCGCGCCATTCTCCACTCCTAGTCTTCTTTTAAGGCACGCACATATTCCTTGAAAATGCGTCCGCGCTCCTCATAGTTTTTAAACATTCCCCAGCTTGCACATGCAGGGGATAAGAGTACCGCATCACCGGACACCGCGTTCCGGTAGCAGGTGTCGATCGCCTCCTCAAACGTATCGCAGAGCACAATATTCTCAAATCCATGTGCCCGCGCGCAGGCTGCAATCTTCTCTCTCGTCTGGCCGATCAGCACGAGCAGCTTGACTTTTCCGCCAAAGCTTTCAATCCACTCATCGTACTCCGACTGCTTATCGTAGCCGCCGCCAATCAAAAGCGTCGGGCGGTTCATGGCACAGATGCCCTTGATCGCCGCATCCGGATTGGTGCCCTTGGAGTCGTTGTAGAACTTCACGCCGCGCTTCTCCGTCACATACTCAATGCGGTGCTCGACCGCCTGAAAACGCTTTAACACTTCAACAATCTTATCCATCGGAACACCGAGGCTTAACGCCATGCCGGTCGCAGCCATCACATTCTCGTAATTGTGCGTTCCTAAAATATTGAGTTCATTCACGTTGATGACCTTCGTGGTGTTCTGTCCGTCTGCATAGTAAATATCCTCGCCGTCCAGATACAGTCCGCGTTCTAACTTCTGTCTGCTGGAAAAATACAGCGCATTCGTGTGAAGCGTCTCACCGAACGCACGCAGGACCTCATCCTCGTAATTGAGCACGCAGACCTCGTCTGCCGTCTGATTCTCCGCGATCCGCTCCTTGGTCTTAATATAGCATTCCATCGTGTGATGGCGGTTCAGATGATCCGGCGTGATATTTAAAATAGCGGAAACTGCCGGGTGAAATGTGTGAATGGTCTCCAGCTGGAAGCTGCTGATCTCCGCAACCGTCACCGTCTCGTCCGTGGTGTCGGCAGCCACGGAGGTATACGGGATTCCGATATTGCCGACCACTTTCACATCCCGGTAATAGTTCGCCATGATCTCGCCGCAGAGCGCCGTGGTCGTCGTCTTACCGTTGGTTCCGGTGATCGCCACGATCCGTCCCTTCGCAAAATGATAGGCAAGCTCGATCTCGCCCCAGATCGGAATCCCGTCTTTTTTCAGATCCTCGACCATCGGAAGATCGGTCGGCACGCCCGGGCTTAACACGACAAGATCGAATCCGCTTCTATCTTCCGCGGTCAGCTCTCCGAGGATGATCTTCACATCCGCAAAGACCGGGTGTTTTTCACGAAGCGTCGCAATATCCAGCTCCTTATTCCCGTCAAACAATACCACATTCACATTCTTCTTTTTCAGAAGCTCCGTCGCGGCAACACCGCTGATTCCGGAACCTGCCACAAGCACTGTCTTACCTGTCAGATCCATGTTCTTCCTCCTATAATCCCAACAGGGCGATCATGCATAAGATCGCCGTTGTAATCGAAAATACCGCAACCACTCTCGTCTCGGACCATCCGCCCAGCTCAAAATGATGATGGATCGGCGCCATACGGAAAATCCGCTTTCCGCCGGTCTTTTTAAAGTAGGTCACCTGGATGATGACGGAGAGAACCTCGACCAGATAGATCAGTCCGACAATCACGATAAACAAAGGCATCTGCATCATATAGGCTGCCGAGACCACAAAACCGCCGAGCGCCAGTGATCCGGTATCTCCCATGAATACACTTGCCGGATAGACATTGAACAATAAAAATCCAAGCAGCGCGCCCACAACCGCACAGGTGATCGGCGCAATGCCTGCATTCGTTCCGATCGCCACCACGGAGAAGAACGTTGCCACCATGATGGTGACGCTCGATGCGAGACCGTCCAGACCATCGGTAAAGTTCGTGCCGTTAACGGTTCCGATCACCGCCAGATACAGTACCGGGAACGCGCCCCATCCGAGGTCTAAATATTTTCCGCCGGAGAACGGAATCAGCATGGTGAGCGGCACATCCGAGTAGCATCCCATATAGACCGCAAACACGGTCGTCACCACAATCTGGCAGAGCATTTTCTGCCATGCAAGCAGTCCGTCCGATCTTCGCAGCACAACCTTCAGGTAGTCATCCAGAAATCCGATCACACCGAATCCGACGGTCATAAACAGAATCGGAACGATCTTCGGATAATCTTTTACATAAAACACCGATGTGATGATAATACTTGCCAATATCATAAGTCCGCCCATCGTAGGCGTCCCGTTTTTCTTCAGATGGGATTCCAGTTCCTTGCGCTCCGTCTGTCCGACTTTGAGTCTTCGCAGGAAAGGAATTACAATCGGTCCCAACAATGCACTGATTGCAAAAGATACGATTACCGGGATTACAATTTCATACGTCATAATAAACACCTCATGTATTTTATCTTTGCTGAAAGCAACATGTGCTTTTTAACCCAACTAGTATACGTTATTTTTCATGATTTATCAAGGTAAGGCAATATGTTTTCCATAATTTCTTTTACGACCGGCGCCGCGATCAGACCTCCGTAATAGGTGCCCTTCGGGTTATTGATAATCGCAATCACAAGCACTTTGGGATCGTCCGCAGGCGCAAATCCGAGGAAGGAGGAAATATAGCGGTGCTCGCTTCTCGGCAGTGTCTGGGAGGTCGCGGTCTTGCCGCCGATCGCATACCCCTCGATCTTCGCATTCTTTCCGCCTCCCTCCGACACCACTTTTTCCAGCAGATACTGCATCGTCTCCGAGGTCTCCACGCTGCAGATCTCTGCTCTCTTATCATAGGAAAATGTCTCGACCAGCGTTCCGTCCGTCTTACGGACCTCCACCCCGAAGTGCGGCGTGATGCGCGTCCCCCCGTTTATAATAGAAGAAACGGTCGTCACGAGCTGGATCGGCGTGATCTGGAACGACTGCCCGAAGGAGATCGTCGCAAGTTCCACCGGACCGACGTTTTCCTGCTTGTGCATGATCGTCGCCGCCTCTCCCGGCAGATCGATTCCCGTCTTCTGTGTCAGACCGAACTGCCTGAAATATTTATAATAATTTTCCACGCCCAGCCGCTCGCCCAGTTCGATGAAGACGGGATTGCAGCTGTTCATAATGCCTGTCTCGAACGTCTCCGCCCCGTGTCCGCTCGTCTTCGCACACCGGATTCTGCGATCCTCCACCAGCTTATAGCCGGGACAGTAGAACTGATCCGTCAGCGACACCACGCCCTCCTCGAGCGCTGCCGCCGCCGTGATAATCTTAAATGTGGAACCCGGCTCATAGGTATCGCTGATACACGGGTTTCTCCACATGCGGTTTAGCAGTTCCTGCTTTTTGTCTGCAGACTCCGTCCCGTCCGCTCCCATCTCCTCAATTAAGGTAAACGGTTCGTTCAGGTTGAATTCCGGATAATTCACCATCGCCATGATCTCCCCGTTCTGCGGGTTCATGACAATCACGGACACCTCATCCGCCTGCTTTTTTATGTATGCCTTTTCCGCCGCCTGCTCGCAGTATTGCTGGATATTGCTGTCCATGGAAATATATAAATCATAGCCGTTCACCGGCTCAAGCCGCGTCTCGCCCGCATTTTCAATCTCAATCCCGCGCGCATCCGTGAGGGTGAGGATCTTGCCGCTCGTTCCCTGCAAATAGGAATCGTATTTGACCTCGAGTCCCAGAATCCCCTGGTTATCCGCGCCCGTGAAGCCGAGCACCGTGGACGCCATGGTATCCAAAGGGTAATACCGCTTGTAATCCTCGTCGACCTTGATTCCGGAGAGGCCGTAAGCGCGGATGCGGTCACCGGTCTCCTTGTCGACATTCGTCTTGACCCGCTCAATGGAACTGACCTTCTCCACCCGCTTTCTCACTTCCTCCTCCGATAGCCCCAACTCTTTTTGCAGTGCCTCAATCACCTTCTCCGGCTCATCGATCTGACTGTGAATCACGGAAATGGTGCAGACCGATTTGTTCGTCGCAAGGATTTTTCCCGTGGCGTCGATGATTCTTCCCCGCGCCGCCTTGATATCACGCTCTCTCTCATGAAGGTCCTCCGCCTTCTGCCCGTAGTATTCCGAGCAGAAGACCATCAGATAGACGAGCCGTCCGCCCAGAAACATCAGCACGAAAAACACGGCGAGGAACATCAGCCATATTTTTCTGCGGTTGAATGTCTTGCTCCGGTAAAATGCATGTTCCTGTGACATATAGAAAAAACCTCACGAAAGTTCTCCATGAAATTTTATTCATCCTTTCGTGAGGTTATGTCTGTTATTGCTGTCCGTTATCCTGTGGGGTGTCCCCGCCCTCCTGCGGCGTATCCCCGTTATCCTGTGGCGTGTCTCCGCCCTCCTGCGGCGTATCCCCGCTATCCTGCGGGGTGTCTCCGCCCTCCTGTGGCGTATCCCCGTTATCCCGCGAGGTGTCTCCGCTATCCTGCGGCGTATCCGTGCCTTCCGCTGCCTCTTCATTGCCCGGCAGGGTGTCCGTTGTGTCCGGCACATCCAATCCCTCTTCCACCGGCGTCTCCTCGTTTACAACGTCCGTCATCGCCGTCGCTCCGGTATCCGTTCCCGTAATGTCCCATCCTGCATGAATTCCGGTGATCTGCTCATCGCGGTAGATGTTCATGTAAGGAAGCACTTCCTCTAAGATCTCACGCACGATATTCTGTGCAAAAGAGCTGTGGTACTGTTCCACCGCATTCGGCTCGTCGACCACGCAGTAAATCACAAGCTGCGGATCATCGACCGGGGCAAATCCGATAAACGATACCAGATAGTTGACGCCGTCACGTCCTGCTTTCTGTGCCGTTCCCGTCTTGCCGCCCATCGAGTAGCCGTCCACTTTCGCCGTCGCTCCGGTACCGGATGTAACGGTGGAATACATATACTGCCGCAGCGTCTCGGACGTACTCTCCGAGATGGTCTCCCGAAGAAGTGTCGGCTGGATCTCCTGCACAACGTTGCCGTTCTCATCCGTAATCCGCTTCACCACGTGCGGCTGGTAGAGCTTTCCGCCGTTTACAATCGAGCAGAAGCCGGTGGCGAGCTGGATCATCGTCGTGTTGAAGTTCTGACCGAATGCGTTCGTTGCAAGATCCACCACCGTCATGTTGTCGCCGCTATAGATCAGAGAATCGGTTCTCGTCTCTCCCGGCAGATCAATGTTGGTCTTCTGACCAAAGCCGAAAATCTGCTGATAATTTTCAAAGTTATCTCTTCCTATTTTATAAGACATCTGCATCAACGCATCGTTGCAGGAATTCATCAGCGTCTGCTCTAATGTCTCCATTCCGTGTCCGTCTCTCTTGACACAGTGAATGTCATGACCGGAGATCGTCTCATATCCGTCGCAGTAATACGTATCCGCCGTGGTCACCGTTCCGGTCTCAAGACCTGTCGCCACGGTAAAAGGCTTCGCCGTCGATCCCGGTTCATAGGTGTACGACACACAGAAGTTCTGCCACAGCTGGTTTAGCACATCCATTTTTGCGTCATCATCCATGGCTGCCAGTTCTTCTTCGGTGTAATACGCGGAGAGATCTCTCGGGTTGCTCAGATCAAAATTCGGATAATTCGCCATGGCGAGCACATCGCCGTTATTCGGATCCATGATCAGAACGCCGATATGGGACGCTCCCGCATCCCCCTCCCGGTAGGCACCTGTGTACGCCTCGTTGAATTCCCGGATCTTGTCCTCCACCACAGACTGGATGTTCGCGTCGATCGTTGTCACGATGTTGTTGCCGTTTGTCGCCTGCTTGATCGTTTTTTCAAAATTATTATCCGTATTCAGATATCCGAACTCACGCCCGTTGATGCCGTTTAACGTGCTGTTGTAATAATTCTCCAGACCGTTCACTCCGACATTTCCGGATGCCGTAAATCCGATCACCGCGCTGGCGAGCGATCCGTACGGATACTCTCTCTGATATTCCTTCTCGAACCATACGCCCTTGATGTTGGGGTTCACCTTTCTGCCCTTTTCATCCGTCGCATCCTGCAGTTCCACAAACGGCTGCATCTCGTCGTACGGTATTTTCTTCTTCAACACAATATACCGGTTCTGCGGGTCATTCCGGACATATCCGTAAAGCTCATCGCTGCTCAAGTCCGGAAAACACTGCACAAGCGCCTGAATCGTCGGCGCAACGTAATCCTCATCGCTCGTTAAAACAGAACAATCCAGTATCACATTGTACACTGCAATACTGGTTGCCATCACTGTCCCTTTTGCATCGACAATATCGCCTCTCTGGTAGGGAATCACTTTGCTGTCGTATTCCTGCTGGGACAACACAATTTTCTCATATTTTTCACCGCTGGTATATTCGATATACATCAGGCGCCCGATCAGACCGATCAGCATGACTGCCACAATGCCAAACATGACAATCAGCTTTTTTTGCATGCGCCTTGGAAATTTCAACAGCGGTCTTCTTTTTTTCTTTGCCATGCGCCTCTCCTGTCATCCTACTCGCGCGGAATCTCACTGTACTGGTTCATGTAATCGTCATCGTTTACCGTATAGTACACAATCTGTGACTCCTTCGCATAGGACATTCCATATTCTGTCATCGCCGTATTCCGGATGCTGTCAAGATCCACGCTCGTATTGATTCTCTTGTATGCCTCGTCGTTGTCGGCTTTCAGATCTGCAATCTGGCTCTCAAGGCTTGATATCTGATTCATGCGCGCCGTCATCTCCGACTGGATGTGGATGTATGCACCGGTAAAGATGCCGAACACCATCACAGCCATCGTGAGAAATGCCACATAGCTCTTGCTCATGCGCAGAGCACGCTCCTGGTTTCTTCTGGCTGCACGCTTTCTGTTTCTTAATTCAATCTCGCGTTCCCGCTCCCGTCTCTCGCGTTCCCGTCTCTCTCTTGTGACATGCTCCGGGCGGCTCTCTCTGACCCTGCGATCCGGTCTCGTCACTGCAGGCGCTGCTTCCATCCTGCGGACGGTATTCCCGTCAATATAATACTTTCTCTCTGCCGCTTCATTTCTCATAACTGCCACTTCCCTCACTACACTCTAAGCTCTTTCAAATACGCGGAGCTTTGCACTCTTCGATCTCGAGTTCTCTGCAAGCTCTCTCTCCCCCGGCAATACTGGCTTCCTTGTAATCACTCTTCCCTTGGACTTCTTCCCGCATACACATACCGGAAAATCACTCGGGCAGGTACATGGATTCTCGTTGCGCTTAAAATTCGTCTTGACGATCCGGTCCTCCAACGAGTGAAAGGTAATAATACAGATCCTTCCTCCCGGATTAAGCAGATCAATCATCGTATCCAGATTGTCCTGCAACACTTCCAGTTCGTGATTCAATTCAATTCTGATTGCCTGAAACGTACGCTTTGCCGGATTTCCTCCGGTTTTCTGCACTTTCATCGGGATGGACTCCCGAATAATTTCCGACAGTTCTCCCGCCGTCGTAATCGGCTTCTTCTGTCTCTCGTTCACTATATGTTTTGCAATATTTTTTGCAAATTTATCTTCACCGTAATCGCGGATGATCCGATAGAGATCCATCTCGCTGTAGTCATTGACAATATTCTTCGCCGTGAGGCTCTGTCTGTCATCCATGCGCATATCCAGCGGCGCATCGGCGTCCCGGTAGGTAAATCCCCGCTCCGGTGTGTCGAGCTGGAACGATGACACGCCCAGATCCAGCACAATGCCGTCCACATGCTCTATACCGATCGCATGAAGTTCCTCTTTCATGTTGGCGTAATTGCTACGGATGATCGTAACCTTATCGCCGAACGGCTTCAAGCGCTCTCCCGCAGCCCGGATCGCATCCGCATCCTGATCGATGCCGATGAGGCGTCCCTTCTCCGATAACCGTTTTGCCACTTCACTGGCATGTCCGGCACCTCCAAGCGTTCCGTCCACATAGATTCCGTCCGGTCTGATGTTCAGATGTTCAATTGTCTCTTCCAGTAGAACGGAATAATGTTTAAACTCCAACCTGCGCCTCCTGCTTAGATACTGAATCCAAGATCCGCCATGTGCTCTGCGATCTCGTCCATCTCATCCTCATCGTAGGTATTCTCCTGCCATCTGTCCTTATCCCAGATCTCCACGCGGCTTAAGACTCCCACGAGCACCACATCTTTTTGTAAATTGGCATATTCGCGCAAAACCGGCGGAAGCAGAATTCTGCCCTGCTTGTCCAGCTCCACTGCGGCTGCCCCAGCAAAGAAAAAACGGGAAAACTTTCTGGCATCCTTCGATGTCATGGAAATATTGCGGAACTTCTCCTCAATATTGTGCCACTCTTCGGCAGGGTACACAAATAAGCATCCATCCAGTCCCTTGGTAACCACAAATTCACTGCCTAACTGCTCTCTGAATTTGGATGGAACGATCAGTCTGCCCTTTGGGTCCACTGTGTGATTGTATTCTCCCATGAACATAACACAAACACCTGCCTTCAGTGGTTTTCCACAAAGTTATGAACTTATCCACCACTTTGTACCATTCTCCACCACTTTCCTCCACTTGTATGATAATATTACCCCACCTTGTACCAAATTGCAATAGAAAAAAGCCCAAAACTTGCGTTTGGGCATAAAAAAAGGACCTCGCATATATGTTCCGTCCTGTTTACTGTGTTTATTCAATTGTCAGACCCTGGCACCCTCCTGACTCTCAAGATATTCTTCTATCAGCTTGTCCAGTCTGGTGCTTTTCTCGTAATAGTACTCAAACCTGTTCTCCTGTAACAGTGCTTCATCCAACTCGTGTCTCGCCGTCTCGATCTTCTTTTGTAACTCATAGATTCTGTTCATATGAATCCTCCTTAAAACGCTAAGATTCCTATGTCTGACGTTAACATAGCACTAAAGGTGGACATTCCCACATAAATCTGCTCTTCACTGCCTGCCTTACATTCATTATATTACTATGTCCGTACACGAAAATCAACGAAAACAACCCGTCATTTTTCGACATTATGAGTGTCGGATTCTCCACTCGGCGCGTTTATTCGCCAATAACTTCATCATCGCATCCAGCGCTTTGTGATTCACCTCGACAATATGTTCTATATCATCCTCCACGCCATGCTTGTGCGCCAGATACTCGTCATGCGACTTCTGGATAAAAGCGCAGATCGCCTCCGCGTCGATGAGCGGCTCTGCCTTTTTCTTATTCTGCAGCTTCTCATGTTCTTCCTTAAGCTGCAGCAGCCGGTGATGTCTGGCAGCCTCACCGCTCTTAAGGTACGATCTTAAGTCCCGCTTTAACTTCTCCTCGTAAGAACAATGATCCTTCAGGCTGCCCGGGTAAATGGTGTTGTGCGGAAATGTAAAATAATCCGCCAGATAATGGCTGATCTGTCCCAGATCCCGGTAATACTTGCACCCCTTTTTCTTCCGGATCAGCGCATCTCCCTCCGACAGACGCCTGATATGTCTGCTGACATAAGGAAACGTTCCGTCCATCTCGTGTCTCTTATAGAGAAACGAAGGCTTGATGTCCGGCAGAATACTTCCCAGATAAAAAGAAAACTTGTGATGTTTTAATTCTTCATCCTTTAAATTCTCCACCATATAGCGCGCCAGCGAAATATGTGACTTTTTTCTCATTCATCGGTTCCCCCTTTTGCACTGCATGACTTTTTTCCTAATTTTGCTTTCATTGTACTTCCATCAGGCGCACTTTACAAGAGGAAAATTCCACCGGAATGCAAAACGGGGAACCGTTTTGCATTGCCCCGGCTCCCCGTCTTTTCTCCTATTTACAGCAGAAACTTGCGCACTCTGTCTCGCCGCAGGAACAGGCGTTGCCCCCTGCGATGCCGATATGATCCGCGCTGCATTTCTTATTCTCGTTAAACGTGCAGTTGCAGGCCTCACATGCCACATCGATGGTCTTTGACTTGCGCTCTTTTACATTGCATCCGCAGTTTTTCTCCCCGCGCTCCACAAAGCTTCCGCAGCAGGTCTCCTTCTGATGCACCGCCTCGCTTCCCTCAACCTTGATGTCGCCCTTGCAGCAGCAGCGATCCTCGTTGTAAGCACATCCGGTTACCGCACAATCCAGTAATGTCATATCTCTTTTCTCCTTTCGATCCTTGTTCTCTGGAATGATACATTCCCATTCTTAAGTATCTCCGGAGCCATTTCTTTTATAACCGGTTTTCTTTTTCCACAGCAGGAAGAATTTTCCTGTTATAAAAGAGTGTTAGACTGACGCACACCCGCGCCTGTAAAACCTTTTTGCTTCCCAGGGCGGTCTTCCCATGAAACAAAAAAGGAAGTACCACATACCGGTACTTCCCCTGCACTCTGCTTCCTGCGCTTACTTTCCGCAGCAAAATTTGTATTTCTTGCCGGAACCGCACGGACACGGATCGTTGCGTCCGACTTTCTTTCCGACGATAACCGTTCCTGACTTCTTCTGCTCCAGATACAGTCTCTTCTTCGTCTCCGGGTCAAAAATGTCATTCCACATCGGAAGCTCATAGAGCCAGTCTGCCTTCGCGTCGACCATGTTCTTGTACAGCTTCTCCTTGTCGAATACGAGGCTGACCTTCGTATCCTCCTCCATGGTGTCGATCGGGTTCGGCTCTACCAGGCTCTCGTTGATACCGTCCAGAAAACCTGTCATATCCATGATGCTCAGTCCGTATTTATCTGCAAGCTCTTTGACCGTTCCCTCTACCTTCTCATCCGGGTTCGTCAGAAGCTTCTCATAGACACCCTTTTCCAGAAGAAAATATCTCTGCCAGAATCTCTGCAGTTCTCCTCTGTCTGCCTTCTCATTATAAGCAACTTTCTGCCACTGCTCTAATAATGCCATATCTGATTCCTCGATTTCATGATTATTTGCATCTGTCTGCCGGATTGCTTGTCCGACATCTGCTATGTCAAAGATGCACTATAGTATTATAACAAATTTTCCGGCATATTTCAAAGACTTTTTTACAGAACCCGCCAAAAGCAACGGGGCGTCGGTGGAAACAGACCGTTAATTTTGACGTGACAGGCAATAGGATAAGAAGATCATGCCCTTCGATTTCAGATGGAATGTATCTGGAAATTCGGATCAAAAAACGCGGCATTTCTAACCCAGCCGGTTTTTGCATCTGCGATGATCCGTGTTTTTCCAAGTTTTGAACACTCCACGGGTGTGTCCGCAACCCGCAGACAATTTTAGGATTCTCGTGTGTCGTTTGAGACGTCATCTGCCTTAATTTCAATAGCAGATGACGGCGAGTTCGGTTCGCGCGGTTTTATATTGTCTGTGAAGCAGTGCCGTTAGGGACACTAGGGAATCCGCTCATTGTCTGCGGTTTGTCGGACACATTCCGTGGATTGTCAAAACGTGGAAGAGACACGGAATCCGATGCAAAAACCCGGCAGGAAGAAATGCACGCATTTTTTTCAACGAATGTTCCATCTGCATTTCCATCTAAAATCGGTGGGATGTGTCTCTTACCCTATTGCCTGCCACGTCAAAAGGGACCGTCTGCTTCAAGCGACAGTCCCCTAGCGTTTTGGCGGGTTCTTAAAAAACTATTCGTTCAACAGATTGTAGTCCTCGATGGAAGCGTTGATCGTGTCCGCCATTTTCTGCACTGCCTCCTCCGGTGTCTCCTTGTCATTTAACGTGTTCTCGATCTCGGTCTGCACCGTCTGGCGTGCTTCCGGGAAGACAGAGAGAAGCGCTCCCGCATACTCGCCCTTGGTGTCGTTCAACTGGTCGATCGCGGTCTGGAACTGCGGGTACTGCTCGATATTCTGCTTGAACACATCCTCATTGTACGCATCGTTGGTAACCGGGAAATATCCTGTCTGGGTTGCCCAGTATGCCTGAGACTCTGCCGATACCAGATATTCCACGAACTTCCAGGTTGCCTGTGCTTTTACATCATCCTGGTTCTGGATTGCCCAAAGAGATGCTCCGCCGATGGACACGCCGCCCTGATCTGCATCCTTGATGCTCGGGAAATATGCGGTTCCCACCTCAAAGGAGCCGTTGACATCGTTTAAGATCTGCTTTAAGGAAGCGGTGGAGCCAAGCGTAATCGCCGCTTTTCCTGCGGAGAAATCCGTAAGGCCTGCATCGCCGCCAACGCCCACGTTCGGTGCATATCCCTTGTCATAGAGATCCTTCCACGCGGATACGATCGAGAGAGCCGCACCGTTGCCGTCAAAATCCACGGCTGTCGCCGCCGCGCTTCTTCCGTTGTCATTGTTTGCGTAGGTCAGTCCCTGCTTGCAGATAAACTGCTCAAAGAACCATCCGTAGATTCCCATGGAAAGCGCCTCTCCTGCACCGCCCTTGTTCACAAGATCGTCGGCAATCGCATCGATCCCCTCCAGGCTCGTCGGCACCTCGGTGATTCCCGCCTTGTCAAACATGTCCTTATTGTAATAGAGAATCGGCGTGGATGTATTAAACGGCATGGAGTAGAGCTGGTCGTCGATCGTGTAATAGGCGGCAATATTTGGCACGATATTGGAGTTGTCATAACCGTTCGCATCCATCAGTTCCTGCATCGGAATCACCCAGCCGGAGTCGATCATGAAACGGGTGCCGATCTCATAGACCTGAATCAGATCCGGACCGCTTCCGCCCACCATGCTGCTCTTTAACTTGTTGATCGCATCATCGTACTCGCCCTCAAATTCTGCATCCACCGTAATGCCATAGGTGTTCTCCTCGTTGAACTGATCCACAAGCGCGATAAGCGCCTCGCCGTTTACACCGCTCATGGAGTGCCAGAATGTGATCGTCGTCCCGGAAAGATCCGCATCTGCCATGGCGGACACATTCGTCTCTTTTTCCGTCACCGTTGCCGGATCACTCTGCGCACTCTCCGCCTCCCCTGCAGCGTCTGCGGCCGTATCCGCCGTCTGCGCCGTACTTCCCCCGCAGCCCGCAAGTGCTGCCGCAAGCATGGATGCTGTTAACAATGATGCAATGATTCTCTTCTTCATTCCTCTTTTTCTCCTTTTGAATTAGTGGGTTCCTTTTTTTCTATGTCAGCCCTTGACGGCACCGGAAAACATACCGCGGATCAGCTGCTTTTGTCCTAAGATAAACACGAACAGCGACGGCAGAATCACCATCACCACTCCCGCGATTACCATCGTAATCGACTGGGAATCCACACTGTTTAGCATGCTGATACCGATCTGCACGGTTCGCATCTCCTCGGTTCCGGTTACTAACAACGGCCACATATACATGTTGTAAGCGTTGATGAAGGTATAGACCGCCATCGCTCCGATCGCCGACTTCGTCAGAGGGATCAGAATCCGGACAATGAACACCAGATTCGGACAGCCGTCGATCTTTGCCGCCTCATACAGGGATTTCGGAAAGGTCAGATAGAACTGACGGAACAAAAAGATCCCCATAGCGGAAGTGATATATGGAATGATGAGCACTTTGTAGGAATTCAGCCAGCCCCATCCGCTTACCGTTAAATAATTGGAAATAATCGTCGCTTCTCCCGGCACCATCATCGTCGCCATGATCAGCATAAAAATCACATTTTTTCCCTTAAAGTCCAGAAACGACAGTGCAAACGCTGCAAGGGAGCAGGAAATAATCTGTCCGAGCGTAATACATCCCGCCACCAGAAACGAATTTAGAATAAAGCGAAACAGCGGAATCTTTGTAAACGCCTGTGCAAAATTGTCAAGCGTCGGCTGCTTCGGAATCAGGTTCATCTCCATCGAGAACAATTCCCCAGATGGCATAAACGCAATGGAAAGCGCATACAAAAGCGGAAGGATCACCAATACCGACACCACCAGGTTGACGCCGAAACGGCTCAATAATCTACGCCGCTTTCTGCCAAATTCCCGTTTTTTCATGGTCTCGTGCAGCCGCTCTATCTCTTCTCTCTTCGGATGTGCCGCAGTGCGCGGCTCGAGTTGAATATCCATCAGTACTTCACTCCCTTCTTTTCCAGACGGAACATGAGCAATGTCAGCAGCATCACAATCAGAAACAATACCACGGACTGTGCCGCCGCCCCGCCGAAGCGGAAATTAAAAAACGCGTCGCGGTAGATCGAATAGACGATCAGGTTCGTCGATTCGCCTGGCCCGCCTTCCGTTAAGATTTTCACCTGTCCGAACGACTGGAACGCCAGGATGATATTGACGACGACCGTATAAAACAGGATCGGGCTTAGTCCCGGCAGCGTTAATCTGGTAAACTTCTGCCACTCGTTCGCGCCGTCCACAGACGCCCGCTCATAGATCGACTCGTCAATATTGGCAAGTCCCGCCGAAAAATACAGATAATTGATCCCGCTGTTCAACCACGCCGTCAGAAGCGCCACGCACACCAGCGCATAGCGCTCGTCATGCAGCCAGTTGATATCCGACCGCAGGAATTTGTCAAGAATGCCGATCGTCGGGTCTAACATAATCTCGAAAATCAGTGCGGCGGCGCTTGAGGCGATCGCCATCGGCAGTGCGTACGCCGTGGAAAAGACCCGGATTCCCGGAAAATTTTTATTCACCAGCAGCGCCGTCACAAGACCGAACAGCATGCTGACCGCTACCACGATTACCACAAAAATCAGGGTTACAAGCAGGCTGTTGTAAAAAGATTCCGACGTAAACAGATCGATATAGTTTCCGAAGCCGACAAACAGCTTTGCCTGTCCCAGCTTGTCGGTTTTGTACAGGCTTAAATAGATCGTTTTTGCAAACGGATAAAATAAGAACAGTCCGAATACGATAAGACACGGCACCAAAAACAGGTACGGGCTGATCTTTTGTCTCAGCTTTACAAATGCATTCATGTTGTCTCCTTTCAGATGCGCATTTCGCTGGCGCAGTCAAACAGATGGATCGCTGTCATGTCAAAGTACAGCCGGCGCACCTCACCTGCCCGGGCGTCATATTCCGCCGGAATCTTTGCCACATACTTTTTCCCGTATAAAAGGAAAAACAAAAGCTTCTCGGCTCCGAGCAGCTCCACCTCAAGAATCATCGCCTCCACGTAATCCGCCCCGGCGCTTGCACACTCCGGTGCCTCCCACAGGATGTTTTCCGGGCGTATGCCAAGGATCACGCTGTCGCTTCCGTGCCTGCTTATCCGCGCCGCATCCTCCCTGCACGGCATCATGCGGTACTCCCCGACCAGAAGTGCCGGAGCCTCCTCCCAGGTGACCACCTGCGCCTCAAAAAAGTTCATGGACGGCGTTCCGATGAATCCCGCAACAAACCGGTTGACCGGCTTTGCATAGAGGTTCGCCGGTGTGTCCACCTGCTGCATTTTTCCATCCCGCATCACCACAATCCTTGTGCCAAGCGTCATGGCCTCCGTCTGATCGTGCGTGACATAGATCGTCGTCGTTCCCACCGCATGCTGCAATGCCGCCAGTTCCACCCGCATCTGCGTCCGCAGTTTCGCATCCAGATTGGACAACGGCTCGTCCATCAGAAGCGCCCTCGGATTGCGGATAATCGCATTTCCGATCGCCACGCGTTGTTTCTGCCCGCCGGAGAGTTCTCCCGGTCTCCGGTCCAGCAGATGCTCAATGCCGAGCATCTTTGCCGTGTCGTATACTTTCTTTTTGATCTCCTTCTTATCGACCTTCCTCACGCTCAAGGAAAATGCGATATTGTCGTACACGCTCATATTGGGATACAGCGCATAATTCTGAAATACCATGGCGAGATTTCGCTCCCGCGGTTCCTTGTAATTCTCGATCTCCCCGTCCACCCACAGTTCGCCCGACGAGATGTCCTCCAGACCTGCGATCATGCGCAGCAGCGTCGATTTCCCGCAGCCGGACGGTCCGACCAGAATCAAAAATTCTCCTTCTTTTATCTCAAGCGAAAAGTCATGAATTGCTTCATAACCGTTCCGGTATACTTTTCCCACATGTTCTAACGCCAATTCAGCCAAAATAAAACCTCCCAGTGCTCTCTTACATCACAAACTCAACAGTCCTTATTGTAAGAGTTCCACCGGGAGGCAGCTATCAAATTCCTGTAATATTTTTAGTGTTTTCAGTAAACTTTATATGGTTTTTATAAAGTTTGTACAATTCGTGTAAATTTTTCTGCTTGACGGAACCGCATTTTCCATCTACCATAAAGGTACAGCCGTAAACCAGAAGGCTGTTTAGAAATGAGGTTACCATGAAAAAAGTGAAACGTATTCTTGCCGCAGCCGGCGCCGTTCTTCTGCTTTTGCTGTATGCATCCACGCTCGTCTGCGCTTTAAGTTCCAGCGAGAACTTTATGAATCTGCTGATGGTTTCGATCTATGCAACCGTCATCATTCCGGTTCTGCTGTGGGCGTACACGCTCATCTACAAGCTCGTGCAC
This sequence comes from uncultured Lachnospiraceae bacterium, assembly GCA_902781225.1. Taxonomy (GTDB): domain Bacteria; phylum Bacillota; class Clostridia; order Lachnospirales; family Lachnospiraceae; genus Roseburia. Next base: position 28,526 of record CACZIN010000045.1, read on the forward strand.
AAGTCGTCCGAAGAGGACGCCGATCAAAAGGAGCCGCCGCAGGGGCAGGGAAAATAGATACAGATTTCATGATAAGAGAAAAACAGACAGAACGTTCCAGAATACAAAGGGATGCGGGAATTCTTTGAAACAAAATGAGAGAATTTCTTCCTTGCCCACCGGAACATCAAATTCCGTGTCTTTGCCACGCTTGAACACTCCACAGGGTGTGTCCGACAACCCGCAGACAATGAGCGGACTTTCTAGCGTCCCTAATGGGCACCGCTTCACAGACAATATAAAACCGCGCGAACCGAACTCGCCGACATCTGCTATTGAAAACAGGGCAGATGCCGACTCAGACAGCGGCTTCGCGCGGTTATGTTATGTTTTGTTTAGCGGTGTCCAAAGGGACACACGAAAGTCCTAAAATTGTCTGCCGGCTTGCGGACACACCCTGTAGAGTGCTCCAAGCTTGGAAAGACATGGATCATCAAAGATGTTCCGGCGGGCAGGGTTAGAAATTCCGCATTTTGTGTTTAGAATGTCCGCATCCTTTGTATCTGGAACGTCTATCACTTTTCTCTTATTACGGAGTCCATCTCCCTGCCCGTGCAGCGGCTCTTTTGATCCGTCTTCTATTCTTCCGTAGCGTCCTCGGTCGCCTCTACGCCCGCAGCCGCATCTGCGCTCTCGGTCGCCTCTACGCTCTCGGTCGCCTCTACGCTCTCAGTCTCCTCCGTCTCTTCCTCCTTTAAAAGTTCCTGCGGCGTCTTGGAGAAGGTGCCGGAGAGATCCCGCGACACGAGATAGATCTTATCGTTCTCTGCCACCTTCAGGTAATACTGCCCGGTCACTGCATTTTTATCTCCAAGCTGCAGCGTCGTCGTGCCGTCTGCCGTGGTGAGGGTAATGATCCCCGACGGATTCTCCAGACCGTACTGTGCCAGATCCTCGCCGTCTGTAATTTCACTCTCCGCCGTAAGACCCGTGACCGCATCCAGCATGGCATCGATCTGTGACGTGTCGAGAGTGAGTGAAATATCTCCGTCCCAGGTCCACTCCCCGTCCGTTTTCGTGTAGGCATAAACCTGACCGCCCAGCACGTACGAGAATGCCGTCACATCATCGGTTTTAAAATCGGCGACTGTAAGCTTCTCTGCTTTCTCCTCGCTCGCCTCTTTTTCCTGCTGCTTCTGATTGTATACATGAATTCCTCCATAGGCTGCTGCAAGCACTGCGAGGATAAGCAGCATGCCAAGGAACTGTTTTTTCTGTTTCTTCATTATTTCTTTCTCCTTACCGCCCAGATCACAACACCGGTCACAATCAGCAGAATCGGCAGGATGACCGTTGCCGCAAGTCCGCCGATCAGCGTTCCGAGTGACGTAACCGTAATCGTTCCAAGCGTATACTCCTTGACCGAAATGACACCCGTCGACTCTCCGTCATCACCGGCAAGCTGTCCTAACACATCCGAGAACATGGACACATTTCTTCCCGATACAATCGAGTCTGCATTGTCGGTCAGCATTTCTGTGGAACCAAACACCACCAGTTTCATCGTGTTTTCGTCATCCACATCCTGCTCTGCCGCCAGCGCAATCGTAAATGGTCCTGCAATGTCCCCGTCTTCCAGTTCCGATGTCTCCGCATTTGCCACGTCCGTCTTGGACACCGCCTGATCGCTTGTGACAAGCAGCGGCGTGTAGGTAATATCCTCCGATTCTTCCGGATAGCTCAGTCCCTCACTGTACGGCGCGAAAATGTACTCACCCGTCACAGATGAGGTATAGTCTGTCGACTCGATTTCCGGCAGCAGATAATACGGTGTGCTCCGGTAGCATGCCGATGCGCTGTTTTCCATCACAATGCCAGCTACCCGTTCAATGCCGTACGCCTCCAGAACCGAAGCAAAATTCGGCAGATCCTGATACTCGAAGTTGCAGGCGATGAGCGCTCTTCCGCCGCCCTGTAAATATTCTTTCACTTTTGCGGCATCATCCTCCGAGAAGTCTGATGTCGGTCCGTTGATGATAATTGCAGCCGCATCATCCGGAATCGCATCTTCCGTCAGCAATGTCAGCTGTGACACCGTCATATTGGCTTTCTCAACCGCCTCCGAGAAACCGCCGGAAAGGGTATTTTCTCCATGACCGGTAATCTCATAGATGACCGGAAGTTCACTGTCTGCCTTCGTCACATACTGCAGCGCGCTGGTCAGCTGTCCCTCCGCATCATAACCGTCCACGGAGCTTGAATATGTAGAATAGTCATAAGAATATTCATAGACATCGCTGTAATCCACCACGCGCGATCTCGCGTCCGACACCACGATCATACTGTTCTGGCTCGGCGCACTGTCCGTATACTGCTGATAAAAATTCGGGCTCTTCGCCGGATCTTTGTAAACCACCTTCAAATGTTTGGAGAGATCTTCATACCGCTGCAATGTCTCCGCTAATGTACTGTCCGCCGACTTCTCGGACGAAAGCACATAGATCGTGACGTCCTGCGACAGATTCTTCACGTAATCTTTTGTGGTATCCGTCAGACTGTACAGCTTTGTGGAAGTTGCATCTACCGCCGTCCAGGAGGAAGGCATCTCCTTTACCACCAGGTTGACTGCAACCGCAACCGCAAATCCCACCACAATCATCGCCACGGAAAACATTCCTGTGGTCAGTTTTTTCGTCGTCATGCTCCAGCGTCTCTTCTGCACACACTGGCAGGTCAGAAACAGACACAGTCCCGTCACACTGGCAAAATACACGACGCCCGTCAGATCCAGGCAGCCGCTCATAAAACTCTGAAGCGGTGTGTACAGATCATATGCGCCCAGTACCTTCGTGATCAGATGGTCGCCGATCAATCCCGTGATGCTGTTCATCATATATCCCAGAAAAAGGAAGGCAAACGCCACGACCGCCGCAATCACCTGGCTCTCCGTCAGCGCCGACGCCAGCATACCGACTGCGATACAGGTACATCCGTACAGCCAGAAGCCTAAAACCGCCACATAGTTTTCTCCCATCGGCACCGTGCCGAAGGCAGCCAGAACGAGCGGCGTTACCGCAATCACCGCCACGGCAACGGTAAAAACGCCCACCATAGCCAGAAATTTCCCAAAAATCATCTTTCCAAGCGAAACCGGCGCTGTGAGTACCAGCTGGTCGGTTCTGCTGTGCCGCTCTTCCGCCATGGAACGCATGGTGAGAATCGGAACGGAAATCAACATGATAAACGAGATCGCCGAAAGTGTGTACGACACATACGGATATCCCGCCCGCAGATTATACGCTAAAAAGTACAGACCGTACAGCGCCAGAACGGCAGCGATAAACAGCCATCCTGTGATATTCTGAAAATAACTTTTCCACTCTCTTTTTAAAATTGCAATCATGCCTGTTCTCCTTTCCCGTCTGCTCCCGTAAGTTCAAGGAAAACATCCTCCAGCGATTTTGTCTCCGTATGCATTTCCAGAACCGGAATCTCTTCTTTTGCGCAGGCATGAAACAATGCCTCACGGATATCTTCACCCCGCTCCGCCGTCACATGAAACAGGACTTCCTCCGATGCTTCTCCCGGCTCTCTGCTCACTTCCGCCACACCCGGAAGTTCCTTTAAGAGTTCCTCCGTGCGCTGCTCTTTGTCTTTCACCAGAAGCGCGATTTCCTGTGCTCCCGACATCCGCTCCAGCAGATGTTCCGTCGAATCGCTCGCCACAAGTTTTCCCTTCGACAGGATAAACACATGATCGCAGACCGCCGAAATCTCTGTCAGAATATGGGAACTCAAAATCACCGTGTGCTTTTTCCCGAGCTCCTTAATCAGTTCACGCACTTCGATGATCTGCTTCGGATCCAGTCCCACCGTGGGCTCATCCAGTATAATGACATCCGGATACCCCATGATCGCCTGTGCAAAGCCGACGCGCTGCCGATATCCTTTGGAGAGATTGCGGATCAGCCGCTCACTCACTTCCTTCGTGTGTGTCAGCTCCATAATCTCTTCCGTCTGTGTTTTTCTTACCTTTTTATCCAGACCTTTCAACTCTGCCACGAAATCCAGGTACTCCCGCACCGTCATCTCCGTATAGAGCGGCGGTATCTCCGGCAGATACCCCACGCATTTTTTTGCCTCCTGCGGATCAGCAAAAATATCGTGACCGTTGATCTTTACCTCGCCGCTCGTCGCGCCAAGGTATCCTGTAATCATATTCATTGTCGTGGATTTTCCGGCACCGTTCGGTCCGAGAAAACCATAGATTTTCCCGGGTTCCACCGTAAGCGTCAGATCATCCACCGCCACATGTTCCCCATATTTTTTGACCAGATGATTGATTTCAATCAAAACCATTTCCTCCTTTTTCCTGTTTCCGTATCTAGCCTACGAAAGAAATGTGTTCAAAAGGGAATCATTCTGTGATAATTCTGTGAAAACAAATCCAAAGGAATTGTCGCAATAAGCATAGACCTCTTTGGGGTGATAAGTAATATTATTAGAAAACCACACCGTGGGATTTCAGATGGAAATGCAGATAGAAATTCGGTTCAAAAAATGTGGCATTTCTAACCAGCCGGATGTTTGCATCTTCGATGATCCGTGTCTTTCCAAGTTTGGAGCACTCCGCGGGTCATGT
>CACZIN010000046.1:0-38690 GCA_902781225.1 uncultured Lachnospiraceae bacterium
GAGGTGCCATTAGGGACACCAGAAAGTCCGCTCATTGTCTGCGGCTTGTCGGACACACTCCGTGAGTGTCCAAACGTGGCCAAGACACGGAATGGGATGCCAGCCACGGCATGGAAGAAATACACGAATTTTGCTTCAAAGAATTTGCCGCCGTCTGTTTATTCTGGAACTTTTTGTTCTCTGGTATTCCTGTAATATTACTTATCAAAGCAAAGTGCGATATGCTTATTGTGACAGTTCCTTTTATTAAATCTGTAAAAAGGTGTGCCTAGCGCTGCCAAAGAGTCCACTCATTGTCTTTGCTGTGCGGACACACCCGCATAGAGTGTCAAAGCGTGGTAAGAGACACGAACCCGGATGTTCGAGTCGGCATGGAAGAAACCGCGCTATTTTGCTCAAACGAATCGTGACTCCCGGCTGCCGGCAGAAGCTTGCGGATTTCTTCCGGACGTCAGCATGAATTGCCGAACCGCCCCGTTCTATGCCGTGTGGAGCGCTTGCCGGGAGATTGCCGTCTCGGCGTCGGTGTCCGCGTCGTGCAGGCGGTGGTACTCTTCGATAAAACCGTTCATTTTGCCGGCTTCGGCGGCAAGCTCTGCGATGACGTTGTTGACGCTCTTGAAGCGTTCTGCATTGTCGGTACACATTGCGTTGGTCTCCTCCGCGGAGGCGCTGATCTCCTCGCTGGTGGAGGAGAGCGTGTTGGTCTCATCGACCAGCATGGTGTTGGTTTCCTTTAAAACGCGTGTCTTTTCTGAGATTGCGGCGGCATTTTGTTCAAGGTCGGTCAGACCGGAGCGGATGCCGCTGAAATTTTCTTCAATATCATGAATCATGCTGACCTGATTGTTGATCTTGTCCATGACATGGTCCATCGAGGCGATTGTGTCGCCGGCATTCTTGTTCAGCTTTGTGATGATATCCTCAATATTTTCGGTGGACTGCTTGGTCTGCTCGGAGAGCATGCGGATTTCCTCCGCGACAACGGCGAACCCTCTGCCGGCTTCCCCTGCGCGCGCCGCCTCTATCGTGGCGTTTAGTGCGAGAAGATTGGTCTGTGCGGAAATCTGCTGGATAATACTGATAATTTTTAGCATATCCTGCGTGTGCGCCTGCAGTGCAGTCATATTTTCCTTGACGAGCTTATTCTCGGACTCCACTTCCTCCGTCTGGGTGACAATGCTGCTCACAAGTGTCTGGCCGGTCGCTACGTTTTCGCCGGAGGACTGGGAGATGTGGGTAAGTGCGTCCGCGATCGACACGGTATCGGCAATGATGTCCTGAATCCGTCCGGTCATGGAAGCCTGCTCTTGAATGCTTCCGACTGTGCTCTCCATGCTTACGGTAATATCGCCCATCGCCTGGCTGACACAGCCGGTTGCCTCCGTCATCTCCTCGATCAGCGCATGAATGGACTGGGTGGACTCATTGACGGATGTGCCGACGATCACGATGGAATCCATCATATCCTCCTGTTTTTTCTTGTGGGCTTCGAGCTCGGCGAGCTCCTCCGCATTGTGCATGACGGCCACGCGGGACGCCAGACAGATGACGGTGTCGATGACAAAAATGATGGAGCAGATGACAAAAATCATATTTCGCTCGGTGAGCGTATTAGCTCCCAGCACATGAATCGAATAGATGCCGTTTAAAATACAGCAGATCATGTTCAGCACGGCTGCGCAGATTTCCAGCTTGAGGTGAAAATACATCAGCAGCGCGACGAGCACGGGAATCATGAAGAGATTGTAGGCAAAAACCTTTGAGGACAGACAACTTACCTCATAGATCACGAGAAAACACGCAAACGCAACGTTGCAGTATTTTCTGGAAAGCGGATTGATAAAATAAACGGCGGTACAGACGACGGCAGGGAGCGCGATCAGTCCTGCAATCACAAGCAGACGAAAAACGGCGGTATTTCCCTGTAAAATGGTCCCGACAAACAGAAACATCATATAGATAGAAATGATGAGAACAGTCAGCATCAGACAATAGTTGGCACGCTTTGTGGAGCGTTCCTGTAACGTTAATTCTCTTGAATCGTTCATGATAGACCTCCTTTTCCTGTACGAAAGTACCAGATGTTTGTGATACTAACATAGACCTTGGTGCAGGTCTAAGGTCAATAGGAGGTTGAAAAAAATCAGGAGTCTTCCAGCGGCAGGTAGACCTCATAATAGTCCATGATGGTATCCGTCTGTGCCATGCTGAAGACATAGAAGACGTAAGCCTCCGGTTTGCAGGAAAGCTGATGCTCCCGGGCGTATTCTAAGATAGCGGAGAGATCCCAGAGCATCTCATGCTCGGTCGGGAATGAAGTTACGGTATAGAGACAGCGGCAGCTGTCCCGTCTGGGCAGATTGGCGGGATTGAGCGGGGTGAGCGCAAGCATCGGCTCGCGGATGGCGAACTGGAGAGCGCTGACCTCGCAGGAGCCGGACGGCTCCACGGAGAGGATGTAGCTGAAATTCCCCATCGGAAACAGCGATGAGTGAAAGACATCCTTTAGCGTGCGGTAACCTAAAAAAGCAGAATCCTGGTGGTAGAGCGGATAGACGGCGGGAAGCGTCCGGATGCTGATGCTTTGGCTTCCCTCATCCAGGGTATCCAGATGCTGCTTCATATAAGACATTTTTTCGACTTCCAGGGTAAGCCGCTCGATCTCTTTTTTGCGCGAATCAATGAAGCCGGAAAAGCTTTCGGAAAGATCACCAAGGGTGGAGACAGCGAGAAGCCGCTTGATCTCCGCGATGCTCACGTTGAGCTTGCGGTAGAGACAGACTCCCATGATGCGGTGGATCTGTTCGGTGTCATAGCAGCGGTAGCCGTTCTCCGGATTGCGCGTGGGCGTGACAAGCCCCTCCTTCTCGTAGAGCCGGATGGCGTCGGTGGAGATATTAAGTAAAGCTGCGACATCATGGATCGTATATTGTATCATGACAGACCTCCATAAAATAAGAAGCATTTCAATCACAAGATATGTACCATTGTACCATATTTTGACAAAAAAATTAAAAGAAAAGAATGAAGAAAAAAGGATTTTATGGTACAATAATACGTCAGAGAACAGAGGGCAAAAGCAGGAGGAGAGGTTATGTTTTCCGTATCGGATATCAAAGAGGATGTGTATCCGGCAGTCTACCGGAGAGGAAAGGAATTATATGAGACAGGGGGCGTGCTGGATTTCGCGTATGATATTTATCTGGAGCATGATCTGCCCGTCGCCGAGGTGCGAGCGGAGGTACGCGGACAGGAGCAGAGCAGCTACCGGGTGACGGTGGTTGTCGATGAGGAGTACGGCACGGTGTCGAGCAGCAACTGTACCTGCGAGGCGTTTTACAATTACGAGGGAATGTGCAAACACTGTGTCGCAGCGCTTCTTGCCTACGTCAACCGCAGACAGGCGAAGGACATTCTGGCTGCGAAGCGCACCGGACATGAGGCGGGAGAGCAGGGAAGCGCCGCCGAGGAGAAGCCTGCCGCCCCGCTGCAGACAGCAGGGGCGCTTAAGACGCTTTTGAACCAGTATTCACTGCGTGCCGGCGTGAGCTATCTGATTCCGGAGAGCATCTACGGAAAGGTGGAGCTGGAGCCTTATTTTAAGATGGATTACAGTTATGCGACGGTGGAATTTAAGATCGGAATGGAGCAGAAGTATGTATTAAAGAATATTTCTGCCTTTTTACATTCCATCGAGCGGAATGAAAAGGTGCATTACGGCAAGAAGCTGGACTTTTATCACAACAGACAGGCATTTACGGAAGATGCATGGCGGATGGTAGAGTTCATGCGGATGCAGGATGACGACAAGAAGCGCCAGAGCAAGTTCCATGCCTATTATGCCTACACCGGGGGATATGAGCGCACGATGGAGCTGGACGAGGTCGGTATCGACCGCTTTTTTGACGCCATCGGGGAGGCACCGTTTTCTGCGGAAATCGGGTATCTGCCGGAGGAGGAATATCATGTGCAGGAGGGCGAGCGCAAGCCGAAGCTTGAGATCCGCACAGGGGCGTCCGGCGTTTTCCTTCTGCTGGAGGATCTGCACGTCATAAGGGGAAGCAGATATTATTATTTTTACGAAGACGGCATGATCTATCGCAGCAGTGAGGCGTTGAAGGCGAAGACGGGAGACTTTTTCGACTATATGGAGCGGCAGACCGGCGGGGAATGTTACATTGCGGCGGACGAACTGCCGTCGTTCTGCAGGGATCTGCTGCCGCTTTTAAGGGAGACGTTCCGCGTGACGGCGGAGGGCTTCGATGAGACGCTCTATGTTCCGAAAAAGCCGGAGTTTGAGCTGTATCTGGACAAGCAGGACAACCAGACGGTCGGGGCGAAGCTGGTTGCAGCCTACGGGGATGACAAATATAACGTATTACAGAAGATCGAGCCGGGCGAGGTGCGGGATCTCGGGGAGGAGATGCGCGTGCGCACGCTGGTCGAGCCGTACTTCAACGAATACGGGCTCGGGCAGACGATCTTCATCCTCTCGCACAATGAGGACATGCTCTATCAGCTCATCAGCAGCGGTCTGCAGCGCCTCAGCGAGTATATGTCGATCTACACGACGGAGGATTTCCGGGGAATGAAAGTCGTCTCGTCGCCGTCGGTTTCGGTGGGTGTGGCGCTAAAGAGCGATCTTCTGGAATTGCAGATTCACTCGGATGAGATGTCGCGCGAGGAGCTGGCATATCTTCTGACCCGGTACGACCGGAAAAAGAAATACGTCCGTCTGAAAAACGGAGATTTCCTCGATGTGCGCGAGGATGGGCTGGGACTGCTCGCAGAGATCAGCGAGGATCTCCGCCTGACAGAATCCGGACTGAAAAAAGGTCATGTGAACGTACCTAAATACCGCGCAATGTATCTGGACGCGGCGTTAAAGAGCAATCAGGAGCTTTCCGTGGAGAAAAACCGCGAGTTCAAGGGCATGGTCCGCAATATGAAGACGATTGAGGACAGCGACTATGAAGTGCCGGATTCACTCCGCAGTATCATGCGCGGCTACCAGAAGAGCGGTTTTCTGTGGTTAAAGACGCTGCGCGAGAACGGATTCGGTGGAATCCTTGCGGACGATATGGGATTGGGCAAGACTCTGCAGGTTATCAGCCTGCTCTTGTCGGAGCAGGAGAGTGCTAAGGCAGGAGAGCGGGAGTGGCACCGTTCCCTCATCGTATGTCCGGCGTCGCTCGTCTACAACTGGCAGAAAGAGATCAAGCGTTTTGCCCCGCAGATTAAGACGACGCTCGTGACCGGTCTCGCCGCAGAGCGTCAGAGGATTGTCAGACACACGAAGGAAGGGGAGGTGCTGATTACGTCCTATGATCTGCTAAAACGCGACGTGGAGCTGTACCGCGATATGGTGTTTGCGATCCAGGTCATCGACGAGGCGCAGTATATCAAGAACCCTGGAACCCAGGCGGCAAAAGGCGTCAAGCAGATTACCGCGGGTTTCAAGCTGGCGCTGACCGGAACGCCGATTGAGAACCGGCTGAGTGAACTGTGGAGTATTTTTGATTATCTGATGCCGGGATTTTTATATACTTATCAGCGGTTCCGGGAGGAGATCGAGATCCCGGTCGTGGTAAATGGGGATGAAAACCGTATGCAGCGCCTGCAGCGCATGATCCGGCCGTTTATCCTGCGCCGTCTGAAGGGGGAAGTGCTGCGGGATCTTCCGGCGAAGCTGGAGGAGAATGTCTTCGCGAAGCTCGAAGGAGAGCAGCTTGCGCTCTATGACGCTCATGTGCAGCGCATGAAAGAGAGCCTGGAGGGCAAATCCGAGAAGGAATTCCGCTCCGAGAAGATTCAGATTCTGGCGGAGCTGACGAGACTGCGGCAGATCTGCTGTGACCCGGGACTTCTGTTTGAGGGCTATAAGGGAGAATCCGCGAAGGCGCAGATGTGTATGGAACTGATCGAGAATGCGGTCAGCGCAGGGCACAAGGTGTTACTGTTCTCGCAGTTTACGTCCATGCTGGAACGTCTGGCAGCGGGACTTAAGAAGACCGGGATTGACTACTACATGCTGACCGGTTCTGTCGGCAAGGAAAAGCGCATGCAGATGGTGGAGAGTTTTAACGAGGACGACGTGCCGGTGTTCTGCATCTCCCTAAAGGCGGGGGGAACCGGGCTGAACCTGACGGCTGCGGATATTGTGATCCACTATGATCCGTGGTGGAACGTGGCGGTGCAGAACCAGGCGACGGACCGCGCCCACCGCATCGGGCAGAAGCATGTCGTGACGGTCTACAAGCTGGTATCCGAGGGAACGATCGAGGAGAAGATCATTGCGATCCAGGAGCGCAAAAAAGAACTGGCAAAACAGGTGCTCGAGGGGGAGGGAATGGATTCCGTTTCCTTTACCAAGGAGGAAATTCTCGAACTTCTGGGATAAAAAGGTTGTTTTTTTGACAAATTGGTTGACAAAAAATGCGGGCTGCTATATAGTAAGGAAACAGCGTTATTGATGAATGCAGATTCCGTGAGGGAGTAGTTCGCGCAGAGCGTGATTTGTCAACAGACCGGTCAGACAGCCTGACCTGGCAAATCTTAAAGAATGAGACTCATGTATATCTTTGGTTTCACATCGCAGACGGAGACGGAAGCGGTGCGCAGAGGATATACATCAGTCTCTTTTTTTATGTGCGCGCCGACGGAAAATGCATCATTCGGGCTGAATGTGTATGTGTGCCCTGTGGCAGGGGCAAAATAAAATGTGGAGGTTGGTATGGCTATTTTTATTGAATTGCTGCTCATTGGAGTGGGCCTTTCGATGGACGCGTTTGCAGTGTCGATCTGCAAAGGCCTTGCGATGCGCAGGGTAAACAAGAAGCAGGCGTTTGTGATAGGTCTGTTTTTTGGAGGATTTCAGGCGCTGATGCCGTTTATCGGCTGGGCACTCGGCACACAGTTTGAGAGCTACATTACCAGTATTGATCACTGGATTGCCTTTGTGCTGCTGGCATTCATCGGCGGCAAGATGATCGCCGAGGCGGTGCGGCCGGAGGATGAGAATGTGGAGATCGACAAGATGGATCCGCCACTCGACTTAAAAGAGATGTTTGTGCTGGCGGTGGCGACCAGCATCGATGCACTTGCGGTCGGAATTACATTCGCATTTTTGAATTATCCGATCGGGGAGGCGGTTACGATCATCGGTCTCACCACGTTTTGTATCTCTATCGGCGGCGTCTATGTCGGCAATTTCTTCGGAAACCGCTACAAGAAAAAGGCGGAGATTGCAGGCGGCATCATCCTGGTGCTGATCGGCGTGAAGATTCTGCTGGAGCACCTCGGGTTTGTGGGATAGGTGCCGGATTACCGGAAGTTGAGATAATTTTGAGAAAATAAATACAGTAGAGAAAACAGAGAGGAATGGAGATTATTATGACAGAAATGCTTTGGGCAGCAGTGCTGCTTGTGGTGGGATTTGTGCTTCTGATTAAGGGAGCGGATTTTTTTGTGGAGGGAAGCTCCTCCGTGGCAAAGATGTTAAAAGTGCCGTCGATCATTATCGGACTGACGATCGTGGCGATGGGGACAAGCCTTCCGGAATGTGCGGTCAGCATTACGGCGTCGGTGACGAACAATAATGCCCTTGCGGTCAGCAATGCCGTCGGCTCAAACATCTTTAACCTGATGGTAGTCTGTGGATTCTGTGCCCTTTTTAATCCGCTCTATGTGGAAAAGAGTACGTTAAAAAAAGAGTTTCCGTTTTCTGTAGTCTGTGCAGTCTTGCTTTTAGTCTGTGGATATCTGGGAATGCAGCTTGGCAGGGGGGACGGAATCATCCTTCTTATCGTATTTGCCGGCTTTCTGGTCTGGATGGTACGATCGGCGCTAAAGGCGCGTGCCGCTGCCGGGGACGATGAGTATGAGGTGCTGCCGGTGTGGAAATGCATCGTCTTTATCGTCGGCGGTATCGTGGCGATCAAGTTCGGCGGAGATTTTGTTGTAAACGGCGCCTCCACGGTTGCCGCGAAGCTGGGACTCAGCCAGAATCTGATCGGTCTTACCGTGGTTGCCCTTGGCACCAGCCTGCCGGAGCTTGTGACTTCGGTGGTTGCCGCGCGAAAAAACGAGCTGGATATGGCGCTCGGCAATGTGATCGGCTCCAATATTTTTAATATTCTGTTTGTGCTCGGCATTGCGGCGGCGATCAGCCCGATCACATTTATCATGGAAAATGTGATCGACATTGTGATTCTGGTTGCGATGAGCGTACTGGTGTGGGCGTTCGCCTGGACGAAGAAGAAGCTGGACCGCTTCGAGGGCATCGTGATGCTGGCGCTTTATGCAGTCTATCTTGTGTATATCTGCATGCGGTAGCATGAAAAGATTTTGCAGAAAAAGATTTTTCCTGCTTTTTCGATTGCTGTAAAGGAAAATTGGCGTTATACTGGGGAAAAAGAAACGACAGGGAGGAAAACTTCATGGAATTTTTTGATAAGTTAAGCGAGTCGCTGGTAAGTGCGGGAAAGGATGTCAGCCAGAAGGCGAAGGACGTATCCGAGATCGCAAAGTTAAAGCTGGATATCAAGTCCAAGGAGGACTATGTGCAGAAGCAGTATGAGGAGCTGGGACGCTCTTATTACGAGAAGCACAAGGATGAGGAAGGATGCGAAGAGGCAGAGCAGTTTTTCCTGATCAAGGAAGCGGTGGAGGAGATCGAGCGCATGAAAGCCGAGGTACTGCGGATTCAGGGTTCTGCGGAATGTCCGAAGTGTGGTGCGAAGATGCCGGAAGGCGCTGTCTACTGCAGTAATTGCGGTACGAAGATGGATGATATGTATGAGGAAGAGTAGCAGATACGCGGCATACCTTCCGTTTGTGCTGGTGGCAGTGATCGGACTGATCTACCACATCGGGATGAAGCCGATGGCGGGGGACGACATTTTTTTCCGGGATGCCACAAAAGACACGACGCTGTGGGCGTATCTGACGCAGCGCTATCTGACCTGGACGTCGCGCGTGGTGTCGGAGTGTGTACTGGTCAATGTGATACAGTGCCCGGTTTTGTGGAGAATCATTGATTTTCTGCTGTTTGCGACGCTGCCTCTTCTGCTGTCCGGGCTTTTCGGCGGCGGGAAGACGATGAACTGGTGCGCGGCAGCAGCGGTTCTGATTTTTCCGTTTCACGACATGGGTACGGCGGGATGGATTACGACAACGGTCACGCATTTCTGGCCGTTCTGGGGATTTTTTTATGTGGCGTGGGTGATAAGGAAGCTTGCGCTTGCGGAGAAAATCCACCCGGCTGCGGCAGTGCTCGCGGTTCCGGTTGCGGTTGTGACAGGCAGTCATGAACAGTATGCCGTGATTATGACGCTGCTGCTCGTGCTTTGCGGCGTGTATCTGTGGAAAGCGCACAGAAAGCCGGGAAATGCAGTGATGTTTGGGATTCTTGCGGTGATCGATGTGGTTTCACTGCTTGTGATTGCACTCTGCCCGGGCAATGCCGGACGCAATGCGGTCAGTATTGCGGATCTTCCGATTTATGCGACGTTCGGATTCGGACAGAAGCTGTATCTGGGACTTTTGAGCATTGAGCGCGTGTTTATCGCCAATGCGGACATCGTATTTTTCCTGGTGGTGCTGATCTGGACGTGGCTTGTCTGGGAGAAGACAAAAGATTACCGCAGGACGCTTTTTTCGGCGTTTCCGTTGCTCATTCTGTTCGGGCAGACGGTGTTAAGAACCGCATACCCGGGGCTCTCGGGACTGTTCGTGATGCCGGGGGAGATTCTGGAGTGGAGCTGGAGCGATCTGTCGACGTGGATTCCCATGGTGTATCTGGCGGTGACGGTGGCGGCGATGATCTATGCGCTGTACCAGCTGTTCGGCGACGATCTGTTTACCTTCATCAGCGTGCTGCTTCTGGTCGGATGCGGCTTTGGGGCCGGGATGGTGCTCGGCTTTATGGCGACGATCTACGTCTCGGGCGAGCGCGTGTATGCGCCGTTGTACGGGATTCTTCTGGCGGTCACACTGTTTGGTATCTACCGGCAGCGCAGCGTGTGGAAGGAACCGGCGGCTGTGCCTTCCGCAGGGTTTCTGACGGCGCTGACAGCCGTGTGCTGTGCGGTGAACGTATTGTTTATCGTTTTGTCATTGTAAGATGGAAGTATAAAAGATAGAATATGAGTTTCATACAGGGAGCAAATTTTACAGGGCAGAATTTGCTCCCTGTTTTTTTAATACATAGTCAGAGAGAGAGGATATAATCCTTAAAAAATAGATCCAGATAAAGGTGAAATGAAGGTTGTTGAAGGTATAAGGTGAAATTGCGAAATGGAGTCAAAAAAGAAAAATATTATTGGCATTACACAAAGCGGTCTTATATTGGTATTGGTAGTTCTTATTGTCTTTATGATGGTACAGATTAACAGGTTACAGGGGACTGCACGAGTAATAAATTATGCAGGTCTGGTACGTGGAGCCACACAGCGTGAAGTGAAGTTAGAAATTACAGGAAACCAGAATGAAGAATTAGTTCAATATCTGGATGATATTCTGAGCGGATTAAGATATCAGGATGGACATTATGATCTGGTAAAGCTTCATGATAAAGAATATCAGGATAAATTACAAGTTCAGAGTGACTACTGGGAAAAATTAAAAATAGAAATTGAAGCGGTGAGAAGCAGAGGATATGAAAATACAGATATTGTAAATATGAGTGAAACTTATTTTAAGATGGCAGATGAAACGGTATCTGCAGCAGAAAATTATTCAGAAAAGATTGCGAGAAAGATTCGTACCATAGAGATTTTGTCAGCACTTGATATGTTGTGCCTGGTAATATTGGTTATTATGCAGACGCTGATGGCAATGAAGATGGCAGTGCAAAACAAGCTGTTAGAACAGAGGGCATATACAGACAGCCATACAGGATTACCCAATAAAAGTGCTTGTGAGATAATACTTAATAATAAAGAGATCATTAATGAACCGACAGCATGCATAATGTTTGATCTAAATAATTTGAAGACGGTGAATGACACAATGGGACATTCGTCAGGAGACCAGCTAATAATGAATTTTGCCCGGCTTTTACGCAGTGTGATTCCGGAAGAAGATTTTGTTGGAAGGTATGGCGGGGATGAATTCATGGCAGTTATATATCATACCAGTAAAGCGGAGGTTGAGGATATTTTAAAATACTTACGCAAGGAAAAAGATAGATTAAATGGAAATGAAAATCTTATGTCAATCGATTATGCATGCGGATGGGCGTTATCCGAAGACTATAAGGAGTGTACAATGCAGATATTATTGGATAAGGCCGATTCTTATATGTATGATAATAAACAATTATGCAAGCAGCAAGATCGGTATCCATCCCAAGGAGATGATACCCTTTAGGTGTTCTACGGAGCGCTTTTGTTATGGCTTTAGCCAGTTGAGTACATTGGAATTTCTTAAAAGAAAAATGGAGATGCACGAAATAAACCACCACCTGCTATGCAGGTGGTGGTAATTCTTTTGGAAACATCCAGAAGATTTTTTGAAAGATTAAGTCATATTGTGAATCAATGGAGGAGCAATTTTGAATTTTTCTATTCCATCTCATTTATTATAATGAAGTTGAAAATGAGGATAAGGAGTAGAAGTAGAAGTACAATATGATGGTAACGGATTTAAGAAGTTCATTGGAATTGTTAAAGAATATGGATCACCAGTTAATTGAAACCGATATTGAGGTGGATCCGAATGCGGAGCTTGCCGGTGTCTACAGGCATGTAGGCGCGGGCGGAACGGTTATGCGCCAAACGACAATCGACGGACCGGCGATGCTTTTTCATAAGGTCAAAGGGCACGGGGATGCGAGCGTATTGATCGGACTGCTGGCAGGCAGGGAACGTGTTGCGGCGCTGCTTGCGACCTTGCTGAAAAACAAAGGGTATGAGGTGGATTTTGCATTGCCCTGGGGGCTGCCGCATAGCGGAGATTATGATTTGAAAGAATTGTTCCGCTGGATAGACCGGCTTGCAAAATAAGAATAAAAAGAGCATGCAGTTGACGATGGTCGGCTGCATGCTCTTTTTGTTCTTATTAGTTGGAAAGAATCCGGCAAGGCGGTTGTAATTTTGAAAAGAGTGTATATAATAAAAGTGTGATGAAAATACACATAATTGTTAATAATAATGTGATATTATACACATAATTCTATAAAATAATGTGATGAGGTGGGATTTTGGAACGATTGATATTAAATAAACTGCTGGATTGGAAGAATTCGCCTTACCGGAAGCCGTTAATAGTAAAGGGAGTTCGACAGGTCGGAAAGACGTGGATTCTCAAGGAATTCGGCAGACGCTATTATGAAAATACGGCATATTTTAATTTTGATGAAAATGAGGAGTATAAGCAGTTTTTTGAGACTACCAAGGATGTGAACCGTATTCTGCAGAACCTGATGCTCGCAAGCGGTCAGAAGATTCTGCCGGAAAAGACGCTGATCATTTTTGACGAAGTGCAGGATTGCCCGAAAGTGATTAACGCCATGAAATATTTTTGCGAGAATGCGCCACAGTACCACATTGCCTGTGCCGGTTCTCTGCTTGGTATAGCCCTGGCGAAACCGTCTTCCTTCCCGGTTGGAAAAGTAAATTTTATGCAGATTGATCCGATGACTTTTTCAGAATTTCTTCTTGCAAATGAAGATGAGAATCTTGTCAGATATCTGGAGAGTGTGAACACCATTGAACCAATTCCGGATGCGTTTTTCAATCCTTTATATGAGAAACTGAAGATGTATTATGTTACCGGTGGAATGCCCGAGTCGGTTCTGATGTGGACAGAAGCGCGGGATGTCTCAGCGATGCAGGAAGTCTTATCCGGAATTATCGGCGCGTATGAAAGAGATTTTGCGAAGCATCCGAATATCAGTGAATTTCCGAAGATCTCTATGGTCTGGAGATCGCTGCCGTCCCAACTGGCAAGAGAAAATAAAAAGTTTATCTATAAGGTGGTTAAGGAGGGAGCAAGAGCAAGGGAATATGAGGATGCACTTCAGTGGCTGGTAGATGCGAGGCTGGTGCACAAGATTTATCGAAGTTCGGCGCCGGGTCTGCCGATGACAGCCTATGATGATCTGTCTGCATTTAAGATTTATCTGGTGGACGTAGGATTGCTCCGCCGTCTGGCGCAGTTAGCACCGACTGCTTTTGGAGAGGGCAATCGTCTTTTTACAGAATTTAAGGGAGCCTTAACGGAAAATTTTGTGTTGCAGACGCTCATGACGCAGTTCGAGGTTACGCCCCGCTACTGGAGTCAGAACAATCCGCCTTATGAGGTAGATTTTTTAATTCAGAGAGAGAATGATATTTTTCCGGTGGAGGTCAAATCAGAAGCAAATACAACCAGTAAGAGTCTTCGGAAATTCAAGGAATTGTTTTCGGATAAGGTTAAGCTTCGCATCCGTTTTTCATTAGATAATTTAAAATTAGATGGTGATGTCCTGAATATTCCATTGTTTATGGCGGATCAGGCCGACAGGCTGATCGGAATTGTGTTGGGGCAGCTTGAAAAGTGAAAGATTTTTCTACGTTTTATTTGACAGAAGAATGCGGCAGTGATATATATAACATATACTGTTATATATATCACTGCCGCGCTTTTGTTGTGCCGGAAAAAATGATATTTTGCTCATCATGCCAAAGAAGCGCAGAAATACAGGCAGAAAGTACAGGAGGAGACCGATGCTTACCATCATGGAGCGGAAGACGGGCGAGTCCGCGCGGGATTACGTGACGCGGGTGCTTATTGACAATATTGTAAATGTACATTTGGAGCCGGGGGAGAAGCTGCTGGAAAATGATCTGAGCGGGCAGCTCGGGGTGAGCCGCACGCCGTACCGGGAGGCGGTACTTGCGCTTGCGGAGCGGCAACTCGTGCATATAAGACCGAAGAAAGGCACCTATGTGTCGCACATTGATTTGAAACTGGTCGAGGAGGTGCGGCATCTGCGCAGCATTGTGGAGACCGAGCTGGCAGTCATGGCATGTGACCTTCTGACGGAGGAGGATCTGGATGTGCTGCGCGAGAATATTGCCATATGGAAAATGTACATGGAGCGGAAGCAGACGGATAAGATTCTGCAGTTTGACAAGGAATTTCACCGGCATTTTTATGAAATGTGCGACCGGAACTACTGGTATACGCTGCTGGAGAGCCTTTCGCCGCATTTTGACCGCACGACGGTGCTAAGCTTCCGCTGCCGCCCGGTCAACGGCATTGTATCTGACCACGAGGAGCTGGTGGATGCGATTGCGGCGAGGGACCGGGGGCGGGCGGCGGAGACCGCCAGACGGCATATGCTCCGCTACACCGAGAATATTGATACGATCCGGCAGGCATTTCCAGAATATTTTGCATAGGAAAGGAGACAGAGGGTTATGGAACTGGCAATCATTACGGCAAAACAGGTCGTGATACTGTACTGTCTGATCCTGGCCGGGTTTGCGGGGATAAAGAGCGGTGTGATAAAGCCGGAGGCAAAAAAGGCGTTTTCCAATCTGCTGCTCTACCTGGCGGTGCCGGCGATGGTCATTCATTCCTATATCTCAAAGGCGGACCGCTCCGTGCTTGCCAGACTGCCGCAGACGTTTGCGCTCAGTGTGTTGGCGATTCTGGCCGGACTTGCGATTACGATGCTGTGTACCTGCCGGATGAAAGGGAAGGAGCGTCCGATCCTGCGGGTTGCCTGTATATTTTCCAATGCGGCATATATGGGCTTCCCGTTGATTGAGGCGCTGTTCGGCGCGGAGGGACTGATCTATGCGAGCGTGTACGTGACGGTGTTCAACATTCTGCTGTGGACGGTGGGATTTGGCATGATTACAGGAACGGTGAAGCCGAGAGAGGTCGTCCGCACAGTCTGCACAAATCCGGTGCTGATTGCCGTGGTGATCGGACTGGTGATCTACCTGTGCCAGATTCCGGTGCCGGAGGTGATTGAACAGCCGCTCGCGCTGATCGGAAATATGAATACGCCGCTCTCCATGATTATCACCGGAATGATGATCGCCGGAAGCAATCTGGCGCAGATGCTTTGCGACCGGCGCATTTTATCGGTGGTCGGAATCCGCATGCTGCTGATCCCTGCCGTGTGCTTCGCGCTGTTTTTTGCATGCGGCTTTTCCGGGATGGCTGCAGGTGTGGTGCTGCTGTTGGAGGCATGCCCGAGCGCGGCGATCACCTCCGTCTTTGCGGTGCAGTATTCGTATGATGAAGAATTTGCGGCGGGCAGTGTGGTCATTACCACCCTGCTCAGCATTGTGATCCTGCCGGTATGCGCCATGCTTCTGCCGGGAATGTAGAAAACTACGGGAAGAAGCCATATGGAAGCTGCATAGCTGGAAGAAGCCATGTGGCGGAAGAACCCGGAGATGGCATGGGAAGCAGGCAGGATAAGAAAAAGGAGAGAGTCACATGGAAATCAGATGTGTGTATACAGAAGGAAATCAGAATGTCATTCAGGAGGCGGTGGATCGTCTGCCCTCGGCGGGAGGCACGGTAATCGTGCCGCGCGGCAAGTGGAAAAGCGGTTCAATTTATCTGAAAAGCAATGTGAAACTGTATCTGGAAGAGGGATGCGTGATTCATTTCAGTTCCTGCATGGAGGATTACCTTCCGCCGGTATTTACACGCTGGGAAGGCGTGGAATGTTACAATTATTCGCCGCTTATCTACGCGGCAGACTGTGAGAACGTTACAATCTGCGGCACCGGTGTGTTAGACGGTGCGGGAAGCGCGTGGTGGCACTGGAAAAAGCTCCAGCAGAATGCGGCGGATCGCCTGATCCGGGCGGAAAGTCAGGGGATTGCGGTAGAAGAGCGCGTATTTGCGACCAGGGAGGATGCGCTCCGTCCTCGTTCATCCAGTTCATAAATTGTAAGCACGTAACGTTGGAAGATTTTACGATCGAGGACGGACCGCAGTGGACGATCCACCCGGTGTACTGTGAGGATGTTGTGGTGCGCGGGGTGACGGTGAACACCAAGGGACCGAACACCGACGGCTGTAATCCGGATTCATGTAGAAAAGTGCTGATAGAGGACTGCACCGTTGATACCGGCGATGACTGCATTGCTATCAATTCCGGCATGAACGAGGACGGATGGCGTGTAGGGCGCCCCTGCGAACAGATTGAGGTAAAAAATTGCCGCTTTATAGGCGGACACGCGGCAGTGGCAATCGGAAGCGGAATGTCCGGCGGCATTTGTGACATCCGGATCCACGACTGCGTGGCCAGAGGGACCGAGCGCGGCATCCGCATCAAATCCATGCGCGGGCGCGGTGGCTATGTAAAGAGGATCAATGTGGAACGGATGCAGATGGATGAGATAGAAAAGGAAGCGATCGAAGTGAGCATGAATTACGGTTCCAGCACGTCGGTGCCGGTGTCGCAGAAGGCTCCGGAATTTTCGGAGATCCGTTTTGCCCATATAAAGGGAAACCATGCAGCCGTCGGTGTCTCGCTCTGCGGACTGCCGGAAAGTCCGCTGCGAAAACTTACCCTGGAAGACGTGGTGATCGCTGCAGAAGACCCGTTGAGGGAGGAGTATGTGGAAAAGTAAAATACTTTTTCTCTGGGGCTCCTGTGCTTACGAACGCTTGACTTTCCGCAGGTTTGGTGCTAATCTTAGAAAAGTCGATACACACAAACACGAGGAAAAAGAGAGTACATCTGCAGATACTTTACAGAGAGATTTCCAGCTGCGCGGTTGCAGCTTGCTGCGAGGAAATGAGGAAGGGCGGATGGAAGATGGCTTTGGAGTGGCAGGACTGAACACTGGACGTTACTAAGGACAGCGATAAGTTCTGACGGGACCGCCTGTTACAGCGGGGGATATTCGTTGCGATATCCGCAGAGGCACAGAGTGCAGATTCTGTGTGAATAGAAGTGGTACCACGGGAGTTATCCCGTCTTCTGGTGGCTGATACAGCCCCGAAGACGGGATTTTTTGTTTTATTAGAAAGGAGCAGACAAAATGAGTGACAAGGGAAAATTTTACATGACGACCGCGATTGCCTACACATCCGGCAAGCCGCATATCGGAAATACGTATGAGATCGTGCTTGCAGATGCGATCGCACGTTATAAGAGACTGGAGGGCTACGACGTTTATTTCCAGACCGGAACAGACGAGCATGGCCAGAAGATCCAGGAGAAGGCAGAAAAAGCAGGCATTACGCCAAAAGAGTATGTAGATAACGTGGCAGGTGAGGTAAAGCGTATCTGGGATCTGATGAACACATCCTACGACAACTTTGTCCGCACGACCGACGCAGACCATGAGAAACAGGTGCAGAAGATTTTTAAGAAACTGTACGATCAGGGAGACATCTACAAGGGATCTTACGAGGGACTTTATTGTACGCCGTGTGAGTCTTTCTGGACAGAGTCCCAGCTGGTGGACGGCAAGTGCCCGGACTGCGGCAGAGAGGTAAAGCCGGCGAAGGAGGAGGCATACTTTTTCAAGATGAGCAAATATGCGGATCGTCTGATCGAGCATATCAACACACATCCGGAGTTCATTCAGCCGGTATCCAGAAAAAATGAGATGATGAACAACTTCCTGCTTCCGGGATTACAGGATCTGTGTGTTTCCAGAACCTCATTTTCGTGGGGAATTCCGGTAGATTTTGACCCGAAGCATGTGGTTTATGTATGGCTGGACGCGCTGACCAACTATATCACGAAGATCGGGTATGATGTGGACGGCAATTCTTCCGATTTATTTAAAAAGAACTGGCCGGCAGACCTGCATCTGATCGGCAAGGACATCATCCGTTTCCATACGATCTACTGGCCGATTTTCCTGATGGCGCTGGATCTCCCGCTGCCGAAGCAGGTATTCGGACATCCGTGGCTCTTACAGGGTGGAGACAAGATGAGCAAATCCAAGGGAAATGTGATCTACGCAGACGATATGGTGGATTTATTCGGCGTGGATGCCACCCGTTATTTTGTACTGCATGAGATGCCGTTTGAGAACGACGGTGTGATTACCTGGGAACTGGTGGTGGAGCGCTTTAATTCCGATCTCGCCAACATCCTTGGAAATCTCGTCAACCGTACGGTTTCCATGAGCAACAAATATTTTGGCGGTGTGGTGAGAAGCACGGGCGTGACAGAGGAAGTGGACGAAGACTTAAAAGCGGTTGTGACCGGAGCCAGAGACAAAGTGGCACAGAAGATGAAGGATCTGCGTGTGGCAGATGCCATTTCTGAGGTATTCGGCGTGTTCCGCCGCTGCAATAAATATATCGATGAGACGGCACCGTGGGTACTTGCGAAGGACGAGGCAAAATCCGACCGTCTGGCAGAGGTGCTTTATAATCTGACAGAGTCGATTACGGTGGGCGCATCCCTGCTGTACAGTTTCCTGCCGGACACCGCAGAGAAGATTGTGGCACAGCTTCATACACAGCTCCGCGGTTTTGAGGAGCTGAATCAGTTTGGTCTGTATGAGAACGGCACGAAAGTGACCGAGACGCCGGAGATCTTATTCGCACGTCTGGATGCAAAGGATGTGATGCCGAAGGTAGAAGCGATCCGCGAGGCACAGAAGAAGGAGTTTGAGGCGGAGCAGAGAGCGCTTGGCGAGGAGACTCCTGCAGAAGAAAAAGCAGAAGACGTCATCGACATCGAGGCGAAGGAAGAAATCACATATGATGATTTTATGAAGCTTCAGTTCCAGGTGGGAGAGATCATTTCCTGTGAGGCTGTGGAGAAGTCGAAGAAGCTTCTGTGCTCCCAGGTAAGAGTCGGCAGCGAGGTGAAGCAGATCGTTTCCGGTATCCGTAAATATTACACGCCGGAAGAGATGGTCGGTAAAAAAGTAATGGTACTGGTAAACTTAAAGCCTGCAAAGCTTGCGGGAGTTCTCTCAGAGGGTATGCTTTTATGCGCTGAGGATGCGGAAGGCAATCTGGCGCTGATGACACCGGAGAAACCGATGCCGGCAGGTGCTGAAATATGTTAAAAGGAGACACCGGAGCGAAACGGACATGGTTTTATGAAAACGGTGCATTTGTGGCGGCGGCGCTTGCCGCCGTCCTTTGGCATGTGGTATTGTCCACGAATATCGGCGATGATATGGTCTATTTTAAGACCCTTCTGGACGGTAACAGCCATCTCGGTGAGATCCTGGCACACCGCTATGAGACATGGTCGTCGCGTATGGTGATCGAGGCGGTGTTAATTCCGCTGGTGCACTGTCCGCTGCTCTGGAAAATCCTTGATATTGTCATCTTTACGTCCCTCCCGGTGCTGCTTTGCGGACTGCTGGGCGTGACCGGGCGCGGACGCTGGTTTGTAGCCGGACTGGTGCTGCTCTATCCGTTTGCGGATATGGCATCCGCCGGATGGATTGCGACGACGACCAATTATCTCTGGCCGCTCTGGGGCGTTCTGGTGATCGGCATGGTGTTAAAGCAGCTTCGCTGCGGCAGAAAAGTGCCGGTGTGGGAGGCGGTAGCAGCGCTTTTAGCGTGTGCTTATGCGGGCAGCCAGGAACAGGTTGCGGTGCTGCTGTTTCTGCTGCTTGGTATGGAAGTGCTGCATTATATCCTGGAAAAACGTATGAAACAGCCGCTTCTCTATGCATTGTGCGGCATAGATATTATCTCCCTCGTATATATTCTCAGTTGTCCGGGAAATGCAATCCGGAGCGCGCAGGAGATGGCTGGGAGAATGCCGGAGTTCGCCGATTTTACATTCTGGGAGAAGCTCTACATGGGACTTGCCAACGTGGAACGGATCTTTATCGCGCAGCTTGATCCGATCTATTGCGTTGTGGCAGCAGTGCTTGTGCTGCTTGTGTACCGTAAGACAGGCGATTACCGTAAGACGCTTTTGGCGGGGATTCCCGCGCTGTTGCTGTTCGGACAGGCGGTGGTGCGTGTCAGCCACCCATCCTTGAAAAAAGTGTTCGCGCGACCGGAACAGACGACACACTGGGACTGGCATGCTCTGGTGACCTATATGCCGCTGGTATTTCTGGTACTGTCTGTTTTAGGAATTCTATACGCCCTGTGGCAGCTGGTGGACGGGGCGTGGAAGTATTACCTGTGGACGGTGTTTCTGATGGCAGGCGGTTTTGCCACGGGGGTGGTCATGGGATTTTCACCGACAATATACGCATCGGCAAACCATCCGTACCTCTATCTATATTTTGTGCTGATCTATGTGTGTGCGGATGCCGTGTGGAACATGGGCGGCATGAAGGTTGTCTGGAAAACAGGCAGCGAAGATGCAGTGCAGAAGACGGGCGATGCAGATGCTGTCTGGAAAACAGGCAGCGAAGATGTTGCGCAGAGCGGAAGCGGTGTACACAGTGAGGGGAAAATGCCGGTGCCGGAAAAACTGATGTTCACCGTACTCGGGCTTCTGGTGTTGGCAAACATTCTGGATGTGACGCGGATGTGCTGGCTGCTTGGAAGGATTCTGTGATCTTTTATAACAGAAATCCGCTGTTTCATGCAGGAAACCTAACAAAAAATCCAAATTCAGCCGATGTATACCATATGAACGGATTCAGTCAGGGATACAGTCAGGGAGGAATGTGGATATGGGAATCAGCATCAATACACCGGGAAGTGTGAGCAATCAGGCATCGATGACAGGCACACTTTCCATCCGAAAAAGCACAAATACATTTGAGCAGATGACGGGGGTCAGAAGTTCAGGGGGAACCTCGAAAAAGCAGCTCAATTATAATCACAGAGATATTTCCGGACAGCTGCTTCGGGCGAAGAAGCCGCAGAGCGCATCTGCGGCGCTGACCCGTGCAAAGAGCAAGGTGTCCATGCTTCAGCGTGCGGCGGCATCCGGACAGTACGATTCCAAGGAAGTGGCGAATGCGCTCGCGCATGCGAGACGGATGGTGCGCTGTGCGCAGCTTAAAGTGCGCAATCTGCGGGAGGAAGAGCGCGAGCAGCAGTCTGCGCAGAAAGAAAACAGCGGCAAGAGCCAGCAGAAGGAACATGAAGTGAAGCGCCGTGTGGCACAGAAAGAGCGTCAACTCAAGCAGAAGGTAGCGATTGAGAATACGCAGGAAGTGCTTCGGCAGAAGAAAAAGAAGAACGAGATGGCGCAGAAGCAGCAGAGACACCGCTCGCAGGAGCGGGGTAAGATTGCGGAGGCGGATTTCAAATACATCAAGTCACAGATCGAGGCAGGCAAAGGCTTTGGCGGCGGCAGTTCTTATTGTGAGGACAGTGGATTTACGCTGGATATCAGCGATGCCGCAATGTCGATGGCGGAACTTGAGATGATGGCACAGAATCAGATTGAAGCGGAGGCAGAGGCGGAAGTGGAAGCGGAGATGTCGCTTACCGACGGAGGAACTCTTGCAGTTACGACAGCGGGAGCGGCACCGGCGGGCAGCGGAGCAGGAACTGCACCTGACGCAGCGCCAGCCGCTGCCGGCGCATCTGTGGATGTGTCAGTGTGAGAAACAGACGAAAGGGGCTGGTCGCTTTAAGCGGGCAGCCCCTTTTGAAGTGCTAAGTAATAGGAGAAAAAGATCATGCCGTTCGATTTCAGATGGAAATGCATCTGAAAATTCGGATCAAAAAATGTTGCATTTCTAACCCGCCGGTTTTTGCATCTGCGATGATCCGTGTTTTTCCAAGTTTTGAACACTCCACGGGTGTGTCCGCAACCCGCAGACAATTTTAGGATTCTCGTGTGTCTAACTTCAATAGCAGATGCTGGCGAGTTCGGTTCGCGCGGTTTTATATTGTCTGTGAAGCAGTGCCGCTAGGGACACTAGGGAATCCGCTCATTGTCTGCGGTTTGTCGGACACACCCGTGGAGTGTCAAAACGTAGAAGAGACACGGAATCCGATGCAAAAATCCAGTAGGAAGAATGCTCACATTTTTCTCCAACGAATGTTCCATCTGCATTTCCATCTGAAATCGAAATGCATGTGTTCTTTCGTATTTATGTATCATTTCAAAAGGGGCGGTCCGCTTAAAGGGACAGCCCCTTTCTCTGTCTCGCTGCGACAGCAGTCAGGGCGAACATGGCGGCGGCAAACAGGAGCTGGATGCCGATGCATTTCCAGTAAAAGCCCAGGTCGAAGACTTCCTTTCCGAAGCCCGCCAGCATATTGTTGGCGCGGATGTACCAGTAGGCGGGAAGGAAACGTCCTACGGCAAGCACGGAACCGGAGAGCATGGACTGCGGGACAAAGACGCCGCAGAGGAAGGACATGGACAGACCGACGATATTTGCCAGCATATTTAACACGTTGTCATCCGGCGAGAATGTCGAGATGAGCAGGGAGAGTGCAGTTGTAAAAAGCAGGAAAGCAAGGCTGTTTACGATTGCATAGCCGACATACGGCTGCAGCATATCTTTCCGGTAGAATATAAGACCGAGCAGCAGAAAGAGCAGCCAGATGCCGAGGCTGTACAGGAGACAGCCGGATGCCATGGCAAGAGTACGTGTTCTTCCGGGAAGAGCGGAGCACGCCGTCCGGGCTTTCATGTCGCGGCTGTTTAAGGTAACCAGAATCGGAGCCATGCCTGCAAACAGGATTGCCAGAAATATATATGGAAGATACTGGAAGAAATAAAAAACCTTGCTGTTGGTGTCGGCGTCGGACATCTGAAAAGATGTGACGGTGACTTTGGGAAGGTCGGAAATGGTATGATCCGTATGGTCGATGGCATCGGCAATGGTGTCGCCGCCCGCCAGATAGAGCTGCAGTGCCTGCACATACTGCGTAATCTGGTTGTCCACGTACTGGCTGCTGCTGCTTCCCGGAATTGCCAGAGAGGAGACAAGGTCTTTGGTCTCGCCGGCGAGCAGGCGGTCTTCAAATCCTTCCGGGATGATCAGGGCATAGTTGAGCGTGCGGTAGTAGATTGCATCCAACAGTGCGGTGTCATCTCCCGGCTCCGGTGTTGCGACCTGATGTATGGATGCGAGGTAGTCGCACAGAGCGCGGCTTGCGTCCGTGTTGTCTTCATCTGTAATGACGATAGAGCGCTGGCTGGCTTTGAAGTTCTCGTTGATCGAATCTTGCGAGAGTGTCGACAGCAGCAGCGTGATTACCGCGTAGATTCCAAAATAGATCAATGCGGCATTTCGCCGTTTTTTTGCGATTGCGAAAAATGCTTTAAAGACTGGCATATTTTTTCCTCCTTACCAGTGCAAGACCGCCGAGACAGAAAAGTGCCGAGATCAGCAGGAGTCCTGCGATATTTGTAATAAATCGTGTGTAGGACGGGTACACAACGAGCGAATACAGCGCGTCGGAGATGAGAGCTGCAGGATTGATGCGGTTGAGAAGCGGGCAGAAATTCTCTATAAGCGCACGCATATTTCCGAGCATCAGACCGCTTAAAAAGCAGCAGATCATGATGGCAGCCATCAGGATGCCGAATTTGGTCTCTCTGGAAAACTGTCCGATACAACCGATCAGAAAGCCAAGACTCAGTCCGGCAAGACAACCGCAGAGGCAGGTCAGTGCCACACCGCCGAGATGGTTTCCGAAATCAACCTTAAGAACCAGTGTCAGGTAGGCAATGGCGATCAGCAAGGAGGAAAACTCAAAAATCAGAGCTCCGGTCAGATCGCCGAGGGCGGCAAGCAGCCGCGGAACCGGCGAGACATTGCGTCTGGCACCCAGATCCGACAGATTTGCCTGATTGGAGATGGCGATCGTGTTGCCGATCATAGCAGCATAAAGGCATGTCATGGCAATCAGATTGAAAAAGTAAGTAAGGGATTCGTCCACGGAGCCGGCACCTAGAGATTCCTGCCGGATATAGCTGACTTCTTTGGAGACCGTATTGAGCAGCACTGGAAGTTTTTCGGGGTCTTTCATTGCGGTTCTCGCAACAGCACTGTACTCTATGTTAAAACGATCCACAAGCACGCTTAAAATACTCTGGTACAGGGGAGCGGAAGCCATTTCTGCGGAGAGTATCAGCGATAAAGGATACGTGGAAACATCTTCGATAGATGCGGCGTTTCTGTAATCGGAAACGGTTGGCAGATTAGCGGTAATGATGCCGTAGACTTCTTTTGCTTTCAGCAGTTCCCTGGCATCCGCAGCGGAAGCATAGGTAACTTCAAGAAACTGATCCTCGCCGGGTTCGGACAGGGAATCAAACATGGAGCGCAGCTCGGCGGATTCCTTTTCCATCACAACCGCAACCGGGATGGCGGAAAAACTTTCGTCACTTCCCAGTCCGCCGAATGCAAAATGGAACATTGTTCCGAGCAGAAGCGGGAAGGCGACACACCAGAATACCTGACCTTTATCACGCAGCAGGTTAAGCAGCGTATATTTCATCGTATGAAAAAACATGGTTGCACCTCCTAATCACGAAGTTCTTTTCCGGTAATTTCCAGAAAGACGTCATTTAAGGTCGGAAGTTCGGAATAGACTCTTCCGAAAGACACATTCTGTTCCTGCAGATAGTTCAGAATGTGCGGCAGATTGTGGGAACCGCCGCTGCACAGCACTTTCAGGCAGTGATGCTCAAAGGTCACCTCATAGACGTGCTTCATGTCACGGATCGCTGCAATCTGTTCCGGCAGAAGATCCAGAATATCAATCGAGATGATTTCGCTCTTTTTGATCATTCGTTTTAACTCTTCCGTGGTTCCGATGGCAAGATTTTTGCCTTTGTCCATAATGGCGATCCGGGTACAGATCTGCTCCACTTCCTCCATATAGTGGGAGGTATAAATGATCGTGGCGCCATTGCGGTTTAACTCCTGGATTCCCTCCAGAATTTTATTGCGGCTCTGCGGGTCAACCGCCACGGTCGGCTCGTCGAGAATGATGAGCTTTGGCTTGTGGGCAATTCCGCATGCGATATTTAGACGGCGCAGCAGACCGCCGGAAAGTTTTTTCGGATAAAATTTGCGGAAATCGTTGAGTCCGACAAAATCGATGGCCTCTTCCACATACTGGCGCCGGAGCGCTTTGTCGCGGATATACAGACCACAGAAATAATCAATGTTTTCATAGACGGTCAATTCCTGAAAGACAGCGACGTTTTGCATGACAACGCCGATCTGACGTTTCAGATCGTAGGTGTCCGGCCTCATTTCCCGGCCGAAGACCCGGACGGTTCCCTTGTCAAAGGCAAGCAGTGCAAGGATGCAGTTGATGGTTGTCGTCTTTCCGGAGCCGTTTGGACCGAGCAGACCGAAGATCTCACCTTCCTCGATCGTGAGATTGAAGTGGTCGAGTGCGACGAGCTCCTGATAGCGTTTTACCAGATTTTCTATTTCTACAACAGGTACTGACATAACAAATCCTCCTCGTTTCATGGTAATTACAGTATAGCGGATGGCGCCCGGCGCCACCAGTGAGCAGCGTCAGATGTTTGATGTGACAAATGTCATGAATCTCTTATTTTTCAAAAAAGATGTGGCGGCTGCCTTATAATGATGATATGGTTATCATAACGTGTGCGGGAAGAGAAAGATATCCCGGAAACGGCACGGCATATGTGGACAGGGAGAGGGTAGAATGAAGCGGATTGTGGATAAAGGACTGTTGCTTGCCGGCGGTCTGCTTTTGGCGGGACAGTCGGGAAGGCTTGCGGCGCCGGTCGTAGCGCTGCTTCTGGCGACGACCGCGGCGGCGTATGGCAGCTGTGTGGACAACAGACGATGGCATTGTGTGTGTCTGGCGGGGATGTTTGCGGTCTGCTTTTTTCTGCCGGAACTCTGTTTTTTCGTGCCGGTTCTCCTGTATGACTGCGCGGAGAAAAAAGAGATGAGGCTCTGGTTCTTAAGCGTTCCGGTGCTTGCTTTTTTCTATCGGGAACAGATCATCCGGCTGCCCTTTTTGTGGGCGGCGGACGGTATGTTGATCGTGGCTGCGATATTGCTGGCGTGCAGAACAGGTAGAATCCTGTATCTGGAACAGGAGATGATCCGTCTTCGGGATACCAGCATGGAGCTCAATCTGGTGTTACAGGAAAAGAATAAGAACCTGATGGAGAAGCAGGATTATGAGATCTACCTTGCGACACTGCGGGAGCGCAACCGCATTGCAAGAGAGATTCACGATAACGTAGGACATATGCTTTCAAGAAGTATTCTGCAGATGGGGGCACTGATTACGATCCATAAGGAGGAGCCGCTGCACGGGCAGCTCGCCGGGGTGGGGGAGACGTTAAATCAGGCGATGAACAGTATCCGGGAGAGTGTGCACGATCTGCACGACGAGTCCATTGATCTGCGGCAGTCCATTGCGGAGGCGACCCGTGAGATGAAGGAGCACTACCAGCTCACGGTTGATTACGATATGTCTCCGGAGATTCCACGCAATGTAAAGTATTGTTTCATCACCGCTGTGAAGGAAGCCATGTCGAATATTGCAAAACACTCCGATGCGGACAAGATCTCCGTGATTTTGCGGGAGCATCCGGCGTTCTACCAGCTGACCGTTGAGGACAACGGAATGGTGGGACGAAAGGGACAGAACGAACCTCTGTGGGAGGAAGAGGTCGTTCGTATGGACGGAAAGGAAGGGATCGGTCTTTTTAATATGAAAGAACGCGTGCAGGCACTGGGCGGAACCTTCCGGATTCACACGGAAAAGGGATTTGTGATCTTTATTTCTATCCCCAAGAAGGATAAAATGTAGATATGGTAATGATGACTGGGAGAGAGAAAAATGAGAGTTCTGGTGGTTGATGACGATAAGCTGGTGGCAGTTTCCTTAAAAACGATTCTGGAAGCTGACGGGGAGATTACGGTCGTAGGCCTTGGAGAGGCGGGAGATGACGCCATCCGGCTCTATCGGGAGCAGCATCCTGATATTCTGCTGATGGATATCCGCATGCAGGGAATGTCTGGATTGGATGCAGCTGAATGCATTTTAAAAGAAGATCAAGCGGCAAAAATTTTGTTTTTGACAACTTTTTCCGATGACGAATACATTGTAAAGGCTCTGAATATGGGAGCAAAGGGGTATCTGCTGAAACAGGACTTTGAGTCGATTGTTCCGGCACTCAAGGCTGTCTACGGCGGGCAGAGCGTATTTGGCGGACAGATTATGGGAAAGATTCCGGTGCTGCTGGCAGGAAAAGGCAGTTTTTCCTATCATGATTACGACATCAGCGAGAAGGAGCAGGGCATCATTGAGCTGGTGGCAGAGGGCTTAAGCAACCGGGAGATTGCAGAAAAACTGTATTTGAGCGAGGGTACGGTGCGCAATTATATCAGCACCATACTGGATAAACTAAAGTTAAGAGACCGCACACAGCTGGCAGTCTTTTATTATAAGAACTGCGGGTGAGCCGGCGGTGCAGCCGCTGCACACAGTCTGTGGCGTAAGACAGAAGCGTGAATAAGACGGCAATGCAACAACAGGGAAGATGAGGAAGACAATGATATTTGAGACACATGCACATTATGATGATGAAGTATTTAAAGAGGACAGAGAGCAATTATTAGCGGGTCTCCCGGAAAAAGGAATCGGGAGGGTGATTAACGTTGGAGCATCCATTGAGACGACGAGGACGACACTGGCGCTGGCGGAGGCATATGATTACATCTATGCTGCCGTGGGTGTGCATCCGAGTGATATTGGCGGGCTGAACGAGGAAACATATTCCTGGCTCAAAGAGCAGACGGCGCATCCGAAGACGGTTGCGGTGGGAGAGATCGGTCTGGATTATTACTGGGACAAAGAGCCGGAAGTACAGGCGGCGCAGCGGGAATGGTTCGTGCGTCAGCTTGCACTTGCCGGGGAGACGGATCTGCCGGTAATTATCCACTCGCGTGACGCGGCGGAGGATACCATGCGGATTTTAAAGGAGACCGGAAGATTCCGAGAATATCCCGGCGTCATTCACTGTTACTCGTACTCGCCGGAGCAGGCAAAAGAGTATGTGAAGATGGGATACTGCATCGGTGTGGGCGGTGTGGTTACCTTTAAAAATGCAAAGAAACTCAAGCAGACGGTGGAGCAGATCTCTCTGGAACACATTCTGCTGGAGACGGACTGTCCGTATATGGCGCCCGAGCCGCACCGGGGAACCCGCAACGATTCCTCCAACCTCTCTTATGTGGCGGCTAAAATAGCGGAGATCAAAGGAATCCCGGTGCAGGAGGTGGAGCAGACGACCTGGGAAAATGCCTGCCGCGTATTCGGCGTCCGGTAGGCTTCTGGTCAAATCAGCAGAAGCGGGAATATTCCGGCGTGTCTGCCCAGTAGCGCTTCGGGATTAACTGCATCTGCAACCCCGGATTTTTGCGGGATTCTATGGCAATATGATCAAAAAAGGTCAGCCAGAGCTGCCGGAAAGCTTCCTCGTCGGAGGAATAGCGGCTGACTTTCTCCAGATCCAGATCTGCGGCATCTGTGAGAATGTAGTTGGAAAGCGCTTTGTGTACCGCGACAGACTGATGTGTGGCGTCATAGATCATAAAGTTCTCGGAGGGAAGACGGTCGGTAAAATGCTCTGCCAGATACGGAAGGACGTTGTCCTTCGGATGGATTGTGGCAAAGAGAACACCGTTCTCAAGCTCGGAGAAGCGCAGAAATTCGAGATGATGGCAGGCTTCGCGGTTGGTCGCCCGGCAGAGCTCAAAAATCCGGTAGACACACGGTTCGCCTAAGGAAAGAAGCACTTTCTGTCCGTCTCCGCTTGCGAGTGCGAGGAGGATGGTCTCATAGATGGCGTCGGCCTTGTCCATCTTCCTACCGGAGGATGGTTCACCGGACATCGCAGCCTGGTAGATCGACTCATAGAACTGCATGCCGAAACGGGACGTGATGGTGCGGATTACTTTGCCGGTCTTTTCCGCGGAGGGAGTTACGTGGATATATTCGGAAAAAAGTTCGTAATTCTCCGGTTCTCCGGTGGCAAGCCGGATATTGCGGTGACCGAGCCGGCTTGCGCAGGCGTCATAGACGCCGGTAAAGATACCTTCAAGACTGTCCTCACAGATAAATACATACATGTAGAATACCTCTTTTCTATGTGTAATCAGGGCGGTGGGCTCACAGGGCAAGCCCTGTGTCAAACAGCGACAACTGCTGGTAGCCGCTGTTGCGGAGCTCCTTGGGAACCTGCGTGTGGTCTGCCATGAGATGAGAGCAGATATAGTCCTCATCGAGCTTCGTGCGGTACATCATCCGGCCGGAACAGGTAATGAAATACAGCGCACGCTTTAGCACTACGCCGATCTTTTTCAGATCGTCAAAGGTGAGCGCGGTATCCCGTCTGGCGGCGACGATCCGCTGGGCGGACTTGTATCCGATTCCCGGTACGCGCAGAAGCGTCTGATAACTGGCGCGGTTGATCTCGACCGGAAATGTGTCGAGATGACGCAATGCCCAGTCACACTTGGGATCCAGATAGATATTAAAATTGGGGCGGTCTTCCGACAGCAGTTCATCCACATGAAAGCGGTAATAGCGCAGCAGCCAGTCCGCCTGGTACAGGCGGTGTTCGCGCAGCAGCGGCGGTCCGCCGGGAAGCACCGGCAGTGACGAATCCCCGTTGACATTGATGAACGCAGAGTAGAAAACGCGCTTCAGATGAAACTTCTCATAGAGCGCCTCGGACACATGCATGATCTGATAGTCGTTCTCCGGGGTGGCACCGATAATCATCTGCGTGCTCTGCCCGGCGGGTACGAACTTCGGCGCCTTGCGGTAGACCATCAGCTCATTCTGGTTCTCCGTGATGCCGTTCTGAATCTGGCGCATGGGGGAGAGAATCGTGTGTCTTGATTTGCAGGGAGCAAGCTGCTTCAGTCCGTTTGCCGTGGGAAGCTCGAGATTGATGCTCATGCGGTCTGCAAGAAACCCTGCCTTCTCAATCAGTGCCGGGTCAGCGCCGGGAATCGCTTTTACGTGGATGTAACCGTTGAAGTGATGGACGGTGCGGAGCTGGTAGAGCGTCTGGTAAATGAGATCCATGGTGTAATTCGGACTGATGAGGATGCCGGAACTTAAGAACAGTCCCTCGATATAATTGCGCCGGTAGAATTCCATGGTGAGCGTGCAGATCTCATCCGGGGTAAAGGAGGCGCGGGGAACGTCGGAGTTGCAGTTATTCTGGCAGTAGGCACAGTTAAAAATACACTCGTTGGTAAACAGGATCTTGAGCAGGGAGATGCATCTTCCGTCCGCAGCAAATGCATGGCATACGCCAGGAGCCAGACAATTCCCCATGTGTCTGCCGTCTCCCTTGCGGTCGACGCCGCTTGAGGTACATGCCACGTCGTACTTCGCGGCATCGGTAAGGATGGCAAGCTTCTCCATGAGGGAGAGATTTTGCTGAATGTTCATGTGAAGACACCTCCTTGCAAAACAAATGTTCGATTAAAGAATAGCACATATGTTCGGCGAAAGCAAGACAAAATCGAATATTTGTTCGGGAAAGATTATGGTTCACTTGGACAGTGGATATATGGTATAATGTACGTAAGCAATGAGCAGTGCCAGACGTGACAGTCACGAGATATGCCTGCTTGCAGGCTATATATCGCGACTGTTGCGGATGATAGGGCGAATGCCCGTTAGTCCGGGAAATCTATGATTTCCTGGACGAGCACTGCGAAGACGTGACATTTGCCGGAGCGGGAATCGGAGACTTTAGACGGATGATAGGGCGAATGCCCGTCAGTCCGGGAAATCTATGATTTCCTGGACGAGCACTGCGAAGACGTGACATTTGCCGAAGCAAAGATGCAGTTGTACAGACAGAAGCCCCCGGACGGGCTTTGGAATGGAGAAAGATGGATACAGATATTTTTGAGCAGTTCCCGGATCGGGAAACATTTGACAAATACTGGAACGAGAATTATCAGCCGGTGACATACGAGGATGTGCGCGAGGCGTTCACGGATTTTGTGAAGTCCGCGGACGGTCACATCTACCTCTCGGATTACGAGGAGAAGGGGCTGATCTCACGGGAAGATTTTAAGGAAAATCTCTCGCAGGAGGCACAGTTTACATTTGAGGACGGACTGACGGAAGTTTTTTACGATAAGAATCCGGAGCTTTACGAGACGGCGTTCGCGCTCTACGAGGAGTCAAAGCTTACCGGAAAAGGAGATGCATCGGTGGCGCAGACGTTTCACGAGACGTTTCGCGCGCTCTATGCAGAATTTCTGGACAGACTGTATGATGAGGTGCTGGAAGCATGGCAACGTTAGGAATCCCGCAGAACACCATAGCGGTTCTGCAGAAGTATCATTTTAATTTTCAGAAAAAGTTCGGGCAGAATTTTCTCATTGATACACATGTGCTTGAGCGCATTATTGAGGCGGCGGGCATTACGAAGGACGACTTCGTGCTGGAGATCGGACCGGGCATCGGCACGATGACCCAGTATCTGTGTGAAAATGCCAGAGAGGTGACGGCGGTGGAGATCGACCAGAACCTGATCCCGATTCTGGCGGACACGCTTAGCGCTTATGACAATGTGACGGTTATTAATGAGGACATTTTGAAGCTGGACATTGTAAAGCTCGCGAAGGAGAAGAATGCCGGAAAACCGATCAAGGTGGTGGCAAATCTTCCGTATTATATTACCACGCCGATTATCATGGGGCTGTTTGAAAGCCATGTGCCGATTGACAGCATTACGATCATGGTGCAGAAGGAGGTTGCAGACCGGATGCAGGTCGGACCGGGTACGAAGGACTATGGCGCGCTCTCGCTGGCAGTGCAGTATTATGCAAAGCCGGAGATTATCGCAAACGTGCCGCCGAACTGCTTTATGCCGCGGCCGAACGTCGGCAGCGCGGTGATAAGGTTGACGCGTCATGAGACCGTGCCGGTGCAGGTGGAGGATGAAAAGCTGATGTTCCGGCTGATCCGGGCATCTTTTAACCAGAGACGCAAGACGCTTGCGAACGGTCTGAATAATTCGCCGGAGATTCATCTCTCCAAGGAAGTGATTCAGGAAAGTATTGAGGAGCTTGGCGTGCCGGTGACCATCCGTGGAGAAGCGCTTACACTGGAACAGTTTGCGGCGCTCTCGAATATTATCGGACGCAGAATGAAGTAGCAGGTATAGAGAGAATAGGGGGAAACAGACAATGGATGGACAGCAGAACAATCAGAATGGATGGAACGGGAGCGAGGCGCCCAGAACATACGGTGAGGATACGAAAATGTATCAGAACCGGCAGAACGCGCCGCAACAGCCGAATTACGGAAGCGGTCAGAACCCGTATCAACAGCCGAATTACGGAAACAGCCAGAATGCATATCAGCAGCCGGATTACGGAAATGCACAGAACATGAATCAACAGCCGAATTACGGAAACAGCCAGAATGCATATCAGCAGCCGAATTACGGAAACGGTCAGAACCCGTATCAGCAGCCGAATTACGGAAACTGGCAGGGCAATCCGTATCCGCAGGAGCAGCACGGACCGGTATCCGATGTTCTGTGCAATATTCTCCTGGTGATCTTTATGGCGCAGATTATTATCAATTTTGTGGTATTTGGCGCGACATGGAACGCGATGGCAGGGGAAGGAATAGACGCTTATCTCGACGGATCCGTGAGCCTTGGCAGCCCGGTGCAGATGCTTTCCATGTTTTCCAATCTGCTGTTTGTGGCGATGCTTGTGCTGTTGATTCTGGATATTATAAAAATCAGCAATCAGAAATACAAGATCACCGGTCTGGTGTTGTTTGCGATTTTCTTAAGACCGGGCTATTACATCTGGAGAGCACATGTGCTTAAGAGAAAAATGACGTTTCCGATTATCTATACCATCGCTTACAGTGGAGTGACAGTGGCATACTTTTTCTATTCGTTTTATAAAGTTTTTTCACTGACATTTGGGATTATGCAGAGTCTGAACTAGTGCCGCGGCTTTGCAGGAATGGAAGATCTCCTTGGTTCATATAATAATGGACAAGGAGATTTTTTATGTGGAAAAAATGGAAATACTATATTGATAGAATGCTTACTTTCGCGCTAATTGGCATATTATTGCCGCTTTTTGTTACGATAATATGTCAGCGTATGCGCCTGGAGGAAGTGATTTACGGCACGTACGACGCGATGACGGATGCGGCGGGAAGAGAGCGCGGAAAGGAGCTGGAGGAACAGCTGCCCCTGATTCTTGCGAAGGAGATCCATGCGGATGCGGAGGATGCGGCGCTTATGGCGCAGTGTGTGATTGCGCGGACAACGCTGTACGATGCTGTGGCGAGGGGGGAGGAACTGCCGGCTGCTTTTTCGGAGGAAGAATTAAAGCAGGCGCTGGGGGAAACGTATGGAGAAGTTCTGGAACGGCTTGAGACGTGCGTGGAGGAGACGAGCGGACAGGTACTCTCCTGGAACGGCGGCTATGCGTATGTTGCGTATCACGCGATCAGTGCGGGAAGCACGAGAGATATGAGCCGGTCGGCAGAAGCAGCGGTGCCGTATCTTCCCGCGGTGGAGTGCCCGGCGGATCTGACGGCGGAGGGTACGCTCTCGGTCATTTATTGTGAGGAAACTGACATTTTAAAGCAGTGTGTGGAGCATTTTCCGGAGGCAAACGTGTCCGCGGTGTCTGAGATTCAGGTTACAGAGCGGGATGCGGCGGGCTATGTACAGCAGGTCATGCTGGGGGAGTATGCCTGCACCGGGGAAGCGTTCCGCGAGGCGATGGGCTGGAATTCCGCGTGTTTTACGATCACGCAGATGGGAGAAAATGTGCGGATTGTGACGAGGGGACTGGGACACGGGTACGGCCTGAGCCAGAATGAGGCGCGCGCGATGGCGCAGGAAGGAAACTCCTATGAAGAGATTTTACAATATTTTTTTCCGGGAACAACGCTTATGACGGCTGACCAGATAAAATAGACAGCTCTCTGCATAAACCATCCGTGCAGGGGGAACAATAGGAATAAAAATAAACAATATGGATGGTGAAAAAAATGAAAAAAAGCAGATTTTGGGCATTTCTCGGGCGTAAACAATATGTGATTGCGGGGGCGATTGTGGTTGCGGCGGCGGTTGCGACCACGGTGATTTACAGCGATCATCAGCAACAGCAGCGCGAACAGCTCGAGGAAGAACTGGCACAGGAAAATGCACCGGAGGAAGCCGGACTTGTCGCAGCGACGGAAAGTACGGAACAGACGGCGCAGGCATCCGCGGTCATTCCGCCGGAGCAGACCGCAGAGGCAGAGCAGCTGGAGCAGACCGCAGAGGCGGTGACGACAGAGAGTACGGAAGTGGCGCAGGTGGAAAAAGAAGCGGAGAATGAGACTGCGGAGACGGGCGCAGGGGCCAATGTCCTTCATTTTGACCCGGAAGCCGGTATGCTCTGGCCGATGGAGGGAAATGTGATCTTAAATTACAGCATGGATTCTACCGTATATTTTGCGACGCTGGACCAGTACAAATACAATCCGGCGGTGATTATCGCGGGAGAGGTCAACAATAAAGTATATTCCGTCGCAAAGGGAAAAGTCATCGGCCTCTCGAACAACGAGGAGACCGGCTGTACGATGACGGTTGACCTGGGAGATGGCTATCGCGCGATCTACGGGCAGTTAAAGGAGCCGAACTTTGCGGTGGGCGATTATGTGGAATCCGGTCATGTGCTGGGCTACGTGGCAGAGCCGACAAAATACTATTCGGTGGAGGGCAGCAATCTGTATTTTGCGCTGCAAAAAGACGGACAGCCTGTCGATCCGGTAGCATTTTTTCAGAGCTAGTTTGTAAAAGGAAGACACCGGTTCTTGAATATGTTGGATTTCTTCATTATAATGAAACAAGAAATAAGGGAGGAATCGGTACATGGAATTCAAGGAATACAGTAAAGCTGTGATGGCATGGGTGGACGGAGTGATGCAGAACCGCGGCGTCGATGCCGAGAAAACATTGAAATACTGTGCAGATATCGAACAATATGCAAAACAGACGGGAGAGCCCAAGCTTTTGGGGTTTGCCTACTATTATGCGGGCGAGACCTACTATGTGCTGAACGAGGGCGAGCAGCTTCTTAAGACCATTACCAGAGCCATCACCTATCTGGATCAGGCGGAGCAGTGGGACATGGTTGCCAGGGCTTATAATATCCTTGCGATTGCCTTTTTGAACCGTGGAAATACGCCGATTGCGCTGGATTACTATCTGACCGGACTCGGTTATTGTAAAAAATATAAGCTGGCGAATGAAGAAAATGTCATCAACTTAAATCTAGGAACCCTCTATCTGGGCAACGAGCAGTGGAATGAGGCGCAGAGATATTTTGAAAAAGTCTCCTCCGATATTAAGGCATATCCGGAGACCCCGAATTATTACGGACTGATGAGCTGTGTAGCGGTCTGTCTGGGGCGGTGCTTTATGCAGCGGGAACAGAATGAACGCGTGCAGGCACAGCTGGATTATCTGGATCAGGTCTGCTGGGAGCACATGCAGAAGATCGAGCGGCTCTCGGCGCTGATTTTTAAGGCGGAATATTATCACCACGTGGGAAGAATCACACTCCGTGAGGAATGTATTGAGCAGATCCGCGGACTTGTGGATATGGACATGGCGGTTATGGATATCTTTGATGACGTGTACGGGCTGTGCAGACTGTTGCTGGAGATCGACAAGGAAGACGTCTTCTGGGACATCGTGGCGGTATTGGAAAAATTGACGAAAAACGCCAATATTGCGAATCTGCAGCGGAAAATAGTTTCCTTAAAAATCCTCTGCTACCGCAGAAAACAGGACGAGGCGGCTTATCTCGAGGAGGCGGGCCGGTTCTATGAGCTGACCGAGGCTCTGGATCGGGAGAACCATTATATGATCGCCAACATGCTCTCCGTGCGCAGATCATTAGAACATGCGAATGAGAAGCGGCGGGAGATGGAGAAGGCGAACGAGCGCCTGCTGGAGAAGTCCGAGACGGATCCGCTGACGCGTCTGGCGAACCGGTTCCGGCTGAATGATTATCTGGAGCGGGCGTTTGAGCGGGCGCGGGATGACCAAAGAGCATTTGCGGTAGAGATTCTTGATATTGACTACTTCAAGGAATACAACGATAACTACGGTCATCAGGCGGGAGACGCCTGCATCGTGGCGATTGCGGACGAACTGCGGAAAATGCAGAGCCGCGATACTTTCTGCGCGCGGTACGGCGGGGATGAGTTTATCATTATCTACGAGTACAAGACGGAGGACGAGGTTTTTTCCATGGCGGAGAGTCTGCGGGAGCGTATTCTTGACAGGCGGATCGAGCATGTGTGCTCGAAGGCGATTCCGGTTGTCACAATCTCGCAGGGAATCTGTTTTGACGTGGTTCCGGAGGGAAGCCGAAGCTGGGATTTCCTGCATGCGGCGGATATGATGCTCTATGAGGTGAAGAAGCACAGCCGCAACAACATTTCGCTTGGGCATCTGGATGCAAAAGAGGCAAGATACGGAGAAGAGAGGAAACTTTTATAGATTCCGGCATAGAATATACTGTAACGGAAAATCCGCAATCGAGTCTTTTACTTTTACCGAAGCGCAGCAGTATGAAGAAGTACAGATCAAGTGAAGTACGCATCTGTCGATTGCTTT
Organism: uncultured Lachnospiraceae bacterium; assembly: GCA_902781225.1. Classification (GTDB taxonomy): domain Bacteria; phylum Bacillota; class Clostridia; order Lachnospirales; family Lachnospiraceae; genus Roseburia. The sequence goes on from CACZIN010000046.1 coordinate 36,533, forward strand.
TCATAGGAGTATTGCCCAAAGCCGCGAGCGGATTTGGGTTACATAGACAGAAGTTCGGAGATTTGCGCGTTTCTTGACAAAAGGGAGATGCCGTGCTATGATTCAAAATACTGCGCAGTCGGCAGAAGTGGGCACTTTCTGCCGGTGCTGGGCATGCGTCAGAGAATTGGCTCTGGCGTGACAGAAAGGAAAAAGATGGAAACAGTTAGATTTGATGAGTTAGATTTATATCCTCAGGTGTTAAGAGCGATTGCGGATATGGGATTTGAGGAGGCAACGCCGATTCAGAGCCAGGCGATTCCAGTTGTGATGTCGGGCGTGGATGTGATCGGACAGGCACAGACAGGTACCGGTAAGACGGCATCCTTTGGTATTCCGGTTCTTCATAAGGTAGATCCGAACAGCAGAAAGACGCAGGTAATCATTCTCTCCCCGACCAGAGAACTTGCCATCCAGGTGGCAGACGAGATCCGCAAACTTGCCAAGTATATGCACGGGGTCAAGGTACTTCCGGTGTATGGCGGACAGGAGATCGGACGCCAGATCAAGGCGTTAAAGGGCGGCGCGCAGATTATCGTCGGAACGCCGGGGCGTGTGATGGATCATCTGCGCCGCAAGACGATCCGCTGTGATGCGATCCACACGGTGGTACTCGATGAGGCGGATGAGATGCTGAACATGGGCTTCCGCGATGACATCGAGACGATTCTTGAGTATATTCCGGCGGAGGGACGTCAGACGATCCTTTTCTCCGCGACGATGCCGAAGCCGATCCTCGATATTACCAGGAAGTATCAGCACGATGCGGTCAACATTAAGGTGGTAAAAAAAGAGCTGACGGTTCCGAGCATTGAGCAGTATTACTACGATGTCAAGCGCAGCGATAAGGTAGAGGTCTTAACGAGACTTCTCGATTACTACAATCCGAAGCTTTCGCTGGTATTCTGCAATACCAAGCGGATGGTGGACGAACTTGCGGAAGAATTAAAGGGACGCGGCTATTTTGCAGAGGGACTGCACGGAGATATGAAGCAGTCGCAGCGTGACCGCGTGATGAAGGGATTCCGCAGCGGCAAGACCGAGATCCTTATTGCGACCGATGTGGCGGCGCGCGGAATCGACGTTGATGATGTGGAAGCCGTTTTCAACTACGACATTCCGCAGGACGACGAATACTACGTACACCGGATCGGCAGAACAGGACGTGCGGGACGTACCGGACGCGCCTTTACTTTCGTGAAGGGCAAGGAAGTCTACAAGCTGAAGGATATCATGCGATATTGCAAGACCAAGATCGTGGCGATGCCGATTCCGTCTACGGATGATGTGGCACAGATCAAGGCAGAGAAGGTCATGGAGGAGATCGGCAGGATCATCGATGAGGAGAATCTGTCGGATATGATCGACATGATCGAGCGCCAGGTAAATGCTTCGGATTACACCACAATGGATATTGCAGCGGCATTTTTGAAGCAGGCACTCGGCCAGGTCAATCTCGACAACGGCAGCGGAGATGACTACGATTTCGACAATACCGGCGCGGAGGAAGGGATGGTGCGTCTCTTCATCAACATCGGTAAAAAAGACCGCGTCAAACCGGGAGACATTCTCGGGGCGATTGCCGGGGAGTCTGGCATGCCGGGCAAGCTGGTCGGCGCGATCGATATGTATGACAAGTATACCTTCGTGGAGGTGCCAAGAGAATACGGCAGAGAAGTCCTCGAGGGAATGAAGAACACCAAGATCAAAGGGCGTTCTGTCAATATGGAACCGGCAAATCAAAGGTAGATTTAATAAATGGAACGCTGTTGGAATCTGGAACTGCCGCAATAAGCATACCGTACTTTACTCTGATAAGTAATATTATGAGAAATAGATACTTAAAAGTTTCAGATAAACATGCGGCGGCAAATTCTGACCGCAAAATCCGGTATTTCTAACCATGCCGCAGCCGGCATCCGTGATGATCCGTGTCTTTCCAAGTTTGGAGCACTCCACGGACTGTGTCCGCAAGCCAGCAGACAATTTTAGGACTTTTGTGTGTGTCCCTTATGGCACATCTGAACAAAACATAACCGCGCGAAGCCGCTGTCTGAGTCGGCATCTGCCCTATTTTCAATAGCAGATGCCGGCGAGTTCGGTTCGCGCGGTTTTATAT
>CACZIN010000047.1:0-20220 GCA_902781225.1 uncultured Lachnospiraceae bacterium
GCCATCTGCCATGTTTTTAATAGCAGATGGCAACGAGTTTCGGTTCGCGCGGTTTTATATTGTCTGTGAAGAGGTGCCATTAGGGACACCAGAAAGTCCACCCATTGTCTCCGGTGTGTCGGACATGCACCCGTCGGATTGTCCAAACGTGGAAGAGACACGGAATCCGATGCAAACATTCAGCCGGAAGAAATTCTCACATTTTTCTCAAACGAATTTCCATCTGCATTTCCATCTGAAATCCCACGGTGTGATCCTCTAATAATATTACTTATCATCAAAAAAAGGCTATGCTTATTGCGGCAATTCTATTTTATGAAGGATTCCTAATCTCCCCAAACTTCTCCCAAAATCCCTCGACGGTCTCCCCGCCGGAGCAGATCTTATCCGCCAGCGTCACGATCCACGCCTCCCTGCAGCGCGGCGGAATCGGATTAAGCGGAAACATATGCCGGCGGATCGTCTCCTTCTCAATCTCACTCAACTCAAAATCTTCCATCGCATTCTGCAGCGCTTTTCCTGCATGATAAAATCCATGCCACTTATGGGAATCGTCCTTCTCATGCCAGTCGTACAGAAAATAGTCATGCAGTAACGCCCCGCGGATCAGCGCGTGACGGTCCACGTGGATTCTGTACTTTTCCGCAATGTAAAAACTGACATACGCCACCGCCACGCTGTGGCGGAATACGCTTGTGGAACCATGCTGCACAAACCGGCTGGAGGAAAGAAACCTGGAATTTTTGCATACCTCCGTAAGAATCTCCCGAAAGACTTTCTCATTCTCTTTTGACAAATGAATCCGCTTCTTTTTTCTGTCCATCTTCCCTTAAACACTTCCTCTGTCAGATCTGATACCACCGGATCTCATTCGGCTGCATGGCAAGTTCAAAACTGCTGCCGTCCCCGCGGTAAACCATCGTCTGCTGCGGTTCGTAGGTGTTATTTACCACGCAGTATTTTTTATTTTTCACATAGGCATGTACCTCCACACGGCAGTTCGAGGAAAACCACTGCGTCAGCTGCTCCTCACTGTGTGTGCTCCACAAAATACTCCTGTGTAAAATCCGGTTATTTTCAAAGCCATAAGGCAGACCGCTGATATAGACGCAGCGTCCGGCTCCAAATTCATGCACCGCCATCTGTACTTCCTTATCCCGCTGCACCAGAATGTCCGTCCCCTCATAGGCATAGATATTTTTCTTTCCCTCTCCGAAATCCACTTCACCCTCCACATCTGCAAGGATAAAATGCCCGCGCTTTTCTTCCCAGTTATACTTATCGTAATTTAACGTAAATCCGTTCTCTTTTTCCACGCCCAACATGTCTGCCAGCTGAAAATAATGCCCCTGATACTGGTGCCCAGAAGGTTCTCCCACACCGATAAAACCGCCTCCGCGGTGCACAAACGCACGGATTGCAGAGGAAACCGCCGGGTTCTCCCAGACGGCTCCACCCGTGTGCGCCGTATCCCCGTCCCCGACATTGATGAGCACATCCACACGTTCCAGAACGGACGGATCCTTTAAAATATCCGAAAAAGAGAGAAACTTCACGTCAAACGGCGCTCCGCTCAGCGCCTCAATTACACCCGCGTAGCTGTAATTCTGTTTCTGGTACAGAGCATGATGCACCATATGGCATCCCCAGCTGCGCATTTTTCCCCAACAGTTCAATACGGCAACCGTTTTTATGCAATACGGCGTCGTACCCTTTGCATTCTCATAAAGTTCCCGAAATTCCTCGCAGACACTTTGAATATACGCTACAAACTCTGGAAAATCCAGAGCAAGTTTTAGGTATCCGCCATAACCGATCCGGTCGATCGGCTTGCGGAGAATCGCGCGTCTCGCCGTCACCCAGTTTTCCTTTGCCTCCCTAACCGGATCGCCGCCTTCATGAAACGTATCCGGGAAAAAGTACGGCAGAAATCTGCCCTCCGTATAGCGGACTCCCTCAATATCGGAAATCAGGCGCAGCGTACTGCCGTTTCCGACACTTCCAACCACCGCGTCCAGACCAATTCCCGCAAATTCCTCCATAAACGGTTCTGTACCGATCCAGTGGTCGCCCAGAAACATCATCGCCTCTTTGCCGTACGCATGGGTGATGTCCACCATTTCCTTCGCCAGCTTTGCCACCTCGCGCCGCTGAAATGCCTGAAAATCCAGAAATTCCTTACCCGGCACACGGTACTGGTTATTATAATACCCCTGGTCAATGATGTATTCCGGCCGGAACGGATACCCGGCCTCGCGTTCAAACTGTTCCAGAATATACGGGCTGACCGATGCCGAATAGCCGTACCAGTCCACATATTTTTCCCGCTTTAATTCATCAAAAATCAGTGTAAACTGGTGAAAAAATGTCGTGTAACGGATCACATCCACATACGGGTGTTCCTCGCAGAATCTGCGCAAACGCTCCATGCTGTGCCTGTGCGTCTTCGGCTGCCGTACATCAAATGTGATCTGATGTTCAAAATCTTTCCATCCGTTCGTCACCGCGTTATACATATGTACCGGATCCCAGATCAGATATGCCAGAAAGCTTACCGTATACTCATGAAACGCTTCCGCATCGTAAATCCTTACACAGCCGGATGTCTCATCATAATCCCACTGTTCCGGTGCAACCGGCTCCCCTGCCGAGCGGTCCATCACCTCCCACCAGCGCCTGATGTCATCTCTGGTATTCACCCGCATCAGTTCCTCTGAGATTCCCTTCATTAACGGTATCTCCAGTTTGGTATCCGTCGCCGTGTAAAATCCGGTCATAATGTAACACTGCTGTACTTCATCCGGATTTGCCTTTGCCCACGCATTATCTTTCCTCGTCGTATAATAGGTGGCATAAATTTTTGCACCGGTCTCTGCTAACGCTTCCGGGAAGCTGGTCCCGTCACAGTCGCGAATGGCATCCGCGCCCCATGTTTTCATCAATTCCAGCGTCTGCGGCACCACATCCAGATCCGTCGGTATCGTAACCCGGCCGGTCAGCTTCTCCATCTCCTGCCATTTCTTATCCCCATTCATATCGCACTTCTCCTGTATGTATTTGTTATAAAAACCCTACTTTGATTATATTCCAATCGGTGTCCGATCACAACGAAAAAGACACCGTCCATGCCTTCCATGAACGATGTCTGCTCCTACTCCCTCACTTCGATTGTGATTACAATTCCATCTCCCGCATCTTCCTGAATCGCTTCCTGCACACCCTGAATCACATCTTCCTGCAGCGCATCCTTGTGAGTAGAAGATTTCGCATAAATTTTTATCTCCGGATTGCCGAGACTTCTCACATCATCCCACGTAAATTCAGCCAGATTGATCCCGGTCGGGTTGTTCAAAATCTCCAGATCATCCATATCACAGTAGATTTCTGTCCCGCTCATCGTGGTCACTGCCCCGAAGTTCTGGGTGTCGCCGTTCTCATCTACATACTTATACTGTGTCGTCGTACGGCGCATCAGACGCTCGATCTCATAGGTAATCTGCCCCCATACCTGCGATGCCATCCAGTCGTCATCCTCGTATGTTCCGTTTGCGACCAGATACGTGCTGATATACCAGGAGTGGGAATTGTTATATCCGTAATCAATGCTGTAATAATCATAGGTGTCGTATACGTATCCATCTAAAGTAGGATGATTATTGCTGGTATAATAGTGTTTTCCGTTTACCTTATCTTCCTTCTCAGTCCTTGTGATCTCATACCCGTCCGGCAAAAACGATTTCAGAACGTCGCCGTATTTCCGCTCCAGATGATAGCTTTTATGATATCCGCAGCCGCCAATAAGGCTGACTGCGATCAGACATGCCAGCACCAGTACCACTCTGTATTTGCGGTGCAAAAAATATTTTTTTCCTCTGCTTAACTGCATCATTTTCTCTTCCTGTCCTATACGTTATTGCCTAATATACCGCTTACTTCCTCGATCGTTTTTCCAAGCATCCGGGCAATGTCCTCAGTCGAACAGCCGCTAACATGCATACTGCGAATTGCCTCTTCCAGTCCCGCATTTCTGCCGTCTTCCAATCCCGCCTCATACTCCGCTTTTCGGAGCTTCTTCTCTTCCAATTCTTTATCATATTCTAAAATACTCACCATCTTGACCTCCGAACGATTCTTCTGAAGAAATTCTGCCAGAATTCCCTCTCTGATACACTCATTGATCGCCCGCGTGACAGCATCGTTCAGGCTCATCTCTGCTGTGTACCTGCGGACTCTTGCTACATACAGCGCATATTCCTTCAACATCCTGCACTGATCCATCAGTTCTTCATTATGTCCCTCATTGATGTTTAACATCAACACTTTCAGTTCCAGATCCGGCTCCCCCGCAAGATGTTGATATGCCGATGACAGACGAAGTTCCACCCGGTCTTCCACCTCATCCGTGCCATTATAAAACACCATAAATTTCGGTGCGGGTATCTTCTGCAGATGTGTCGAATATAACGACTTGTTTGTCACACATTTCTGATACTCCATCGAAATGTAAAACAGATCCCGCAGCGGCAGATTCGGATTCAAGGTCGACTGGTGCTCGTAGAGATAAATATTTGTCTCCAGCACAAATGCCAGATCATTCTTCATCCCCATGTAGATCGCATTCTCAAGCGTCACAATCTCAAGATCTTTTGCATTCTGATAATGCGCTCCCATCACCGCATTATACAATGACAGCAGGTTCTCCCTGTCCGAAAACAGCATCCGAAAGACTGTATCCTTATACTTCCGGTTCGCGGCAGGTGCTTTCTCCAACGTCTGCACATGCTTCATATTCCATTCCTCCTTTGTCGCCGGAGGCTTTCTCAGAACTCCTGCTTTTAACTGTTATTGGGGTAAAAGCATAGAATTCTGAAATGTTAATTGAAAATAGACGGATGTGAACATCCGGATTGTGATACGACGGGCTGTCCGCCAGCCGCTCTTTAGAAATATGCTTTGATTTATTTTAACATATCTAATTACAAACGTGCAAGTATAACGCACAAAAAGGACCGCAGTCCATGGAAACATGAACTGCGATCCTTAGATGCATTACACAATCTGCTGATCGGGCTGATTATTTGTACAGCTCTACCAGTCTCTGTAAGTGCTCGTAACGAGCCTTTGCAGCTTCCTCGGAAGCCTTGAACAGTCTTTCTGCTCTCTCCGGGAATGCTCTGGTCAGACGGCTGTAACGTGTCTCGTTGTTCAGGAAATCCTGATAAGAACCGTCGCCCGGCTTGGATGTCAGAGTGAACGGATTCTTGCCCTCTGCCTTGAGCTGCGGATTGAAGGAGAAGAGGTTCCAGTAACCTGCTGCTACTGCTTTCTTCATCTCATCCTGGCAGTGGTTCATACCACCCTTTACACCGTGCAGCTCACATGGAGCGTAACCGATGATCAGAGACGGTCCGTTGTAAGCCTCAGCCTCAGCGATAACCTTGACAGCCTGAGCCATGTTTGCACCGAGAGCGATCTGTGCTACATATACATAACCGTAGCTCATAGCGATCTCTGCAAGGCTCTTCTTGCCAACTTCCTTACCGGAAGCTGCGAACTGGCAAACCTCACCGATGTTGGAAGCCTTGGAAGCCTGACCACCTGTATTGGAGTACATCTCGGTATCAAATACCATAACGTTTACGTTCTCGCCGGAAGCAAGTACGTGATCCAGACCGCCGAATCCGATATCGTATGCCCAACCGTCACCACCGAAGATCCATACGGACTTCTTAGCGAGGTAATCTTTCTTCTCAACTGCAGCCTTTGCATCCGGGCATCCGGCTGCTGCTGCCTTCTCTAACTCTGCTACAAGAGCTGCTGCTGCAGGAGTATTTGCCTTTGTATCGTTCTTTGTCTCAACGAACTTGTCAAATGCTGCCTTTAACTCAGCGCTTGCCTTGTCAGATGTTGCGCACTTCTCTGCAGAAGCGATTGCCTGCTCACGAAGTACCTTCTGACCGATTTCCATACCAAGACCATGCTCAGCGTTATCCTCGAATAAGGAGTTTGCCCATGCCGGTCCCTTCTTGGAATCTTTGTTTACCGTATATGGTGATGTAGCTGCCGGACCACCCCAGATAGAGGAACATCCGGTTGCGTTACTGATGTACATATGCTCACCGAACAGCTGTGTGATCAAACGAGCGTAAGATGTCTCAGCACATCCTGCACAGGAACCAGAGAACTCAAGCAGCGGCTGGTTGAACTGGGATCCCTTTACAGTGTTGTCTGCCGGCATACCAGGCTTCTTGCCTACGTTTGCTACCAGGTAATCGAATACCGGCTGCTCTTCTGCCTGAGACTCCTGCGGAACCATCTCGATTGCGCCTACCGGGCAGACAGTGATACACTCACCGCATCCCATACAGTCTAACGGAGATACGCTCATGGTGTACTTGTACTCGCCAGCCTTCGGCTTTGTATCTGCAAGCTTGATGTTGGAAGGAGCTGCCTTCACCTCATCCTCGCTCAGCATGAACGGACGAATGGTTGCATGAGAACATACAAATGCACACTGGTTACACTGGATACACTTCTCAGCATTCCATGTCGGAACGGTTACGGCTGTACCACGCTTCTCATATGCAGCAGCGCCAAGCTCGAACTGTCCGTCCGGGTTCTCCTTGAATGCGGATACCGGAAGGGAATCGCCATCCATTAAGGAGATCGGCTCCATTAAGTCTCTTACCATCTTAACAGTCTTCGGAAGACCCTTAAGCTCTGCAGGAGCTGCGTCTGCCTCCGGATTCTTCCAGGAAGCCGGAACCTCTACCTTATGTACTGCGTCTACACCGGCATCAATTGCCTTGTAGTTCATCTCTACAACTGCGTCACCCTTCTTACCGTAGGACTTCTTAGCTGCAGCTTTCATGAACTCTACTGCCTGATCGATCGGCATAACGTTTGCAAGTTTGAAGAATGCAGACTGTAAGATCGTGTTGGTACGCTTGCCCATACCGATCTCGATTGCCTTGTCGATTGCGTTGATTGTATATAACTGAATGTTGTTCTCTGCGATGTATTTCTTCGCGTCTGCATTCAGATGATGAGCTAACTCTTCATCAGACCACTGGCAGTTGATCATGAATACTCCGCCCGGCTTAACGTCCTGAACCATCTTGAATCCCTTGGTTACATAAGACGGGTTATGACATGCAACGAAGTCTGCCTGGTTGATGTAGTACGGGCTTCTGATTGGCTTGTCACCGAATCTTAAGTGGGAAATGGTAACACCACCGGTCTTCTTGGAGTCATACTGGAAGTATGCCTGGATGTATTTGTCTGTGTGGTCACCGATGATCTTGGTGGAGTTCTTGTTCGCACCAACGGTACCATCACCGCCGAGACCCCAGAACTTACACTCTACAGTACCCTCTGCAGATGTGATCGGAGCCGGCTTAACCTCTGGTAAGCTTAAGTTCGTAACATCATCTACGATACCGATTGTGAAACGAGCCTTCGGAGCATCTTTCTCCAGCTCTTTGTATACAGCGAATACACTTGAAGGAGGTGTATCCTTGGAACCTAATCCGTAACGTCCGCCTGTCAGGACAACTGTGTCAAGACCAGCCTCACGGAGTGTGGTTGCAACATCAAGGTATAACGGATCACCAAGTGCGCCCGGCTCCTTTGTTCTGTCAAGAACAGCAACCTTCTTAGCTGTCTTAGGAAGCGCCTTTAAGAATGCCTCGGATACCCACGGACGATACAGACGAACCTTTACAAGTCCGACCTTCTCACCCTTAGCGGTTAAGTAGTCGATTACCTCTTCAGCTACGTCGTTGATGGAACCCATAGCTACGATAACGCGCTCTGCGTCCGGTGCTCCGTAGTAGTTGAACAGATCATAGTTTGTGCCAAGCTTCTCGTTGACTTTCTTCATGTACTTCTCAACGATTGCCGGGAGTTCATTGTAAGCTGTGTTGCAAGCCTCACGATGCTGGAAGAAAACATCTCCGTTCTCGTGGGAACCACGCATAGCCGGATGCTCCGGATTCAATGCATGTGCACGGAACTCTGCAACTGCATCCATGTTGCACATCTCTTTGAGATCTGCATAATCCCACTTCTCGATCTTCTGGATCTCATGGGAAGTACGGAATCCGTCGAAGAAGTTGATGAACGGAACCTTACCCTCGATTGTAGCAAGATGAGCTACCGGGCTTAAGTCCATAACTTCCTGCGGGTTGGTCTCGCACAGCATAGCGAAACCGGTCTGACGACAGGCGTAAACATCGCTGTGATCACCAAAAATATTTAAAGACTGGGTAGCTACGGTACGCGCGGATACGTCGAATACACAAGGAAGCTGCTCGCCTGCGATTTTGTACATGTTCGGGATCATAAGTAACAGACCCTGAGATGCTGTAAAGGTTGTGGTCAGCGCACCTGCTGCAAGGGAACCGTGTACGGCACCTGCTGCACCTGCCTCAGACTCCATCTCTACGACTTTGACCTGATTGCCAAAGATATTCTCCTGTCCTGCTGCAGACCACTGATCTACGGTATCTGCCATCGGGCTGGAAGGTGTAATTGGGTAAATAGCTGCAACATCTGTAAACGCATAAGCTACATGAGCTGCCGCTGTATTACCGTCCATTGACTGTTTTGCTCTGGACATTATTATTCCTCCTTAAATTAAAATAGAGTGTCATATTCCGACTTAAGACTAATTTTAGCATTTAATTTGTCGATTGTAAAGGTTTCAGACTGTACGAAAACGTGTGCAATCTACGTTTGTCATGTTGCATCTGTCCCCGGTCAGATGTACTTTTTTTCAAACTCCTCCAGGGGCAGCGGGCGGTCAAAATAATAGCCCTGACCGTAGTTAAAACCGCACTCCATCAAAAACGTCCGCTGCTGCTCCTCCTCGATTCCCTCAAAAATCACCTCCTCCTTTGCCGACTGGATGAACTGCCCCATCTGGTAGACAAAAGCGCTCTGTCCGTTCTGGTGGATTTTGTCGGTAAAGCTCTTGTCGATCTTCACTACATTCGCCGGGATTTCCAGCAGCACGCTCAGCGACGAGTAGCCGGTTCCGAAATCATCGATGGCGATGCGGTAGCCGAGCTCGCCGAGTCTGGTAAGGCACGCCTTTAGACTGTCCAGCTTCTCCACGATCACACTCTCCGTCACCTCAGTCTCTATGTAGCACGGATCAATCCCGTATCGCTGCAGGGTATTCTGCAGGCGCTCGATAAAATCATCGCCGCCGTTCTCAAAATTTCTCCTGGAAAAATTGGTGGAGATCGTAAACAGCTCTCTTCCAGAATCCTTCCAGCGGCGCATCGCCCGAAGCAGCTGTTCCAGAATATAAAAATCCAGATCCACAATATAGCCTATATTTTCCAGTGCAGGGATAAAACGTGCGGGAGACAGGACCTCCCCGGATTCCAGCCGCCAGCGCGCAAGCGCCTCGGCGCCGTAGACCCGCTCCTCACGGAGCAGAAACTTCGGCTGCAGATATACCTCGAACTCGCCCCGCTGGAGCGCCGCGTAAAATCTTCCGGTAATCCGGATTCCCTCATCGCGGTTTTTCCTCATATCCTCCCGGTACACGACCGCTCCCGCATTCTGCTCCTTGGCAAGCTTTCTCGCCAGATTGGCGCCCTCCAGTATCTTCTCAAACGTCTCTTTCCCGTCATCGATAAAGCAGATTCCTGCCGAGAGCTGCATGGTACCCGCCGGATAGCGGATCTTTAACTGTTCGCCGAACATCTGATCCTCTCTCGCCACAAGCTCCAGAATGGTCTTTTTATCCGTTCCTCTGACCAGCTCGATAAAATAATCCGAATACATTCTGCAGGCTTCCACGACATGGGACTCGCTGCGGATTAACGCTGCAAGTTCCCGCAGAATACCGTCGCCGACCTCCTGTCCGTAATTTTCATTTACATAGGCAAAGTTGTTCACGTCCAGATTCACCAGCGCATACACCGTATTCTCATCCCCGGCAAGCCCGCCGTCCCTTAATTTTTTCCGGATCCGTCTGCGGAACGTATCCAGATTGTAGAGTTCCGTCAGCATGTCCTGATTCTGCAGATGCCGGATCTCCGCCTGGTCATCGCTCTGCCTGTTGCGCAGGGAGACAAACACGCCGACCACCCGCGCAAGTTCGCAGAGCATCCCCGCTTCCTCTTTGGAAAATCCCTCTGCACTGCTGCTTCCCACACACAGGCAGCCGCTTCTGCTGCCGGAAAATTCAAACTTTACATTTCCGCAGGTTTTGATGGCGGGCACTCCACGGTATTCCTCCGCCGTCAGCTGTGGAATCTCCGTTAAAATCTCTTCCGTCGGAACCGAGACAAAACGCCCGATTTCCGCCTCCCGGAACACGGCAACCGCGCGCGGGAAAACCTGTTGTTCCACCCGACTGCCATCCCGGTTCCAGTAATTCATCAGCACCATTTCCTGCTGTTCTTCCCGGTACTCAAACACCATGACAAAGCCCAGCCCGTACTTTTTGCCGATCTGTTCGATCAGTACGTTCAAAGATCCGTTGATGTCTTTTGCATGCGAGAGAAGGCTGAATGCAAAATTGAGGAACTCCTTATCCACCTTCTGGCTGATTTCCGGAGCATATTCGATCCTGTCGCGCCTGCGCTCCCGCGCCTCTCCCTCGGGCTGCTTTTTGCCCGCGAACGAATAGTGGTCCTTGCCCTCCCGCTTCGTGGCATACATCGCCCGGTCAGCCATCGCAAACAGGGTCTCATAATCTCTTCCGTCCTCGCCATATACCGCCATGCCGATGCTGAGCGTCACCTCAACGATGGCGTCGTCGCCGATCAGCTTTTTTCTGGCTTCCCGTCCCAGCGCCGCGGCGCACTCTTTTGCCTCCTCCGGCGTCGCATCACGCATCAGAGCCAGGAATTCATCTCCTCCGACTCTTGCTGTGACATCCGTCTCCTGAAACCGGCTTTGCATCACGCCGGCAATATCGGTGATCACCGTATCGCCGACGGTATGCCCGAATGTATCGTTGATCCGCTTAAAATTGTCAATATCGATCAGGAACAGTACATGCTGTTTTTCCGGCTCGTTTTTTTAAATCCGTTCTACCTCACCGGATGCCGCTACCTTATTATAAAGCCTTGTCAGCGGATCGCGCTTTGCCTCCTCCGACAGTTCCTCCTGAATCCTGCGGTCGGAGCTGACATCGTAGCTGCGTCCGATAATGCGGATAATCTGTCCGTTATCCCCGACAATACTCCGGTAGATCGTCCGGTACCACACATATGCAGGCTCCTCATCCGGAGCCGCCACATTCATCCGGTAATCAATGCTTCCGGTCTGCACATCCCTGCTGGCTGCCTCCAGCGCCCCGGCATATGCGGCACGGTCCTCCTCGCAGATATCCGCAAGCATCTCCTCATATCCCATATATCTGCGCGCCGCCGTTCCCGCCTGCCCGTTCCCGCGGTATTTGCGCGGCACCCTGAAACGCCGCTGTGCAACGTCGTACTCCAGTGGGAATTCGTCTGTGAGCTCTTCCAGCATACTGTACTGCTCCTCCATCAGGCGCAGTTCTTCCTCCAGATTCTTCCGCTTGTCTATGTTCCAGCTGACCAGGATATAGTAAGGCACCGCATCACGGTAATAATACAGTCTGCACCGCATCATCTCCCAGCAGACGCCGCCGCTCTTCGTGCGGATGCGCAGTTCGATCTCCTCCGTGGTTCTTAACTCCCGGCACACTTCGATCGCATCCTCGAACACGCCGACATCCTCCCGGTACAGATACTCCACAAACGGCGTATTTCCGGTCAATTCCTCCCTGTCATACCCTTCCGCATGCAAAAATTCGCGGTTCACCATCTCAATATACAGTTCATTCCCGCCGCGGACTACCGCTATACCGGCCGGCAGCTCGCCGATCAGATTCCTTCCCGGCACCCGCTCCAGTTCTGCTGCGTTTATTTCCGTATCCCCATACTCCATAAAATCTATCTCCTCAGAAAGTAATTCATTCTGTCATTCCCGTATAAGCATATCGCTCTCCAATACATTATATCAAATTTTTAACGAAATCCAAACAATTTGTCGCAGCATGAAACCCCCTTTTAATAAGAAGTTCCGGTTGCATTTCTCCGTATTTTTTAGTATGATACGAATTGGTGCAATAAAAGCAGGTGATTTACAAGAAAAGTTAGGAGAACATAAATATGATCAGTACAAGCAACATCACTTTACGAATCGGAAAAAAAGCTCTCTTTGAAGATGTCAACATCAAATTCACAGAGGGCTGCTGCTACGGTCTGATCGGTGCAAACGGTGCCGGAAAATCCACGTTCCTCAAGATTCTGTCCGGACAGCTTGAACCGACGAGCGGAGAAGTCATCATCACGCCGGGACAGCGTCTTTCCTTTTTGCAGCAGGATCATTTTAAATATGACGAGTACACGGTACTCGATACCGTTATCATGGGCAACAAGCGTCTCTACGATATCATGAAAGAAAAAGACGCGATCTACATGAAAGAGGATTTCACGGACGAGGACGGTATCCGCGCCAGCGAACTTGAAGCGGAATTCGCAGATATGGACGGCTGGAATGCCGAGTCCGATGCAGCCACCATGTTAAACGGTCTTGGCATCCCGACGGAGGATCACTACACGCTCATGGCGGATATGCCAAGTGCCTTAAAGGTCAAGGTTCTCCTTGCACAGGCGCTCTTCGGCAACCCGGACATTCTCCTTTTGGATGAGCCGACCAACCATCTGGATCTCGATGCGATCAGCTGGTTAGAGGAGTTCTTAATCAACTTTGAGAACACGGTCATCGTCGTTTCCCACGACCGTTACTTCTTAAATAAGGTCTGCACAAACATCGCAGATATCGACTACGGCAAGATCCAGCTCTACGCCGGCAACTATGATTTCTGGTATGAGTCCAGCCAGCTTCTCGTAAAGCAGATGAAGGAAGCCAACAAGAAAAAAGAGGAGAAGATCAAGGAGCTGCAGGAATTCATCTCCCGTTTCTCCGCGAATGCTTCCAAATCCAAGCAGGCGACTTCCAGAAAGCGTGCCCTGGAAAAGATTCAGCTCGACGAGATCCGTCCGTCCAGCCGTAAATATCCGTATATCGACTTTCGTCCGAACCGTGAGATCGGCAATGAAGTCCTGACGGTCGAAGGCATTACTAAGACTATCGACGGCGTCAAGGTGCTCGACAATGTCTCTTTCATCGTCGGACACGACGACAAGATTGCTTTTGTCGGAAGCAACGAGCTTGCTAAGACAACGCTCTTTAAGATTCTTGCCGGTGAGATGGAGCCGGATTCCGGCACCTACAAGTGGGGCGTGACGACCAGCCAGTCCTACTTTCCGAAGGATAACACCGAGATCTTTGATACCGATCTTCTGATCGTTGACTGGCTGACACAGTTCTCCGAGATCAAGGATGCGACCTATGTCCGCGGTTTCCTCGGACGTATGCTGTTCGCCGGAGACGACGGTACCAAGAAGATGCGCGTTCTCTCCGGTGGAGAAAAAGTACGTGTTCTGCTCTCCCGCATGATGATTATGGGAAGCAACGTGCTGATCTTGGATGAGCCGACCGACCATCTGGATATGGAGTCCATCACCGCATTAAACAACGGACTCATCAAGTTCCCGGGCGTCATCTTATTTGCCTCCCGCGACCACCAGGTTGTCCAGACCACCGCGAACCGTATCATCGAGTTCCTGCCGGACGGCACCTTTGTCGACAAGGTATCCACCTACGACGAATATCTCGAGAATGACGAGATGGCAAGAAAACGTCAGGTATACTCCATGTCATCGGATGACGAGGGCGATAACTAAGCCTCGATCTTTTTTACAAAATCACACGGGAGCGCTGTGCCAGGAAAATTTCCGGCATAGCGCTCCCGTTTTCTGTTCTTTAAAATTCTGTTTTCACTCCCGCCGCTTCCGCGGTCTTATGCTCCGGCGCACCTACGCCTCCTTAAGCCTCCGGTACTCTGCCTCCCGCATCCCGAGCGCGAACGCTCCCATAATACCCGGATTTTCTCCGAGTGCCGGCGGTACGAGATAGGTATCGATCTCCTTTAAGATTTTCTCATTGGAAATATACCCGCCCAGCAGCTCCTGCACTTTCGTACGCACCATCGAAAAGAGCTGGCTCTGGTGCATAATTCCTCCCCACAGCACAATTTTCTGCGGAGAATACGTCAGGACATAATTTGCAACCGCCTCTGCGAGATAGAACGCCTCCATCTCCCAGACGTCCTCCCGGTCCGCCAGTTCTTTTGCCGGTCTGCCCCAGCGCGCCTCCACCGCCGGACCGCTCGCAAGCCCTTCCAGACAGTTGGCATGGTACGGGCATTTTCCGGCGTAGGTATCTTTCGGGTGACGCTGCAGAAGAAGATGTCCCGCCTCCGGGTGCACCAGTCCGTGCATGAGCGCCCCGTTACAGTAGACGCCCACGCCAACGCCGGTACCGACGGTAATATAGATTGCCGTGTCGCAGTCTTTTGCGGCTCCCCAGGTGACTTCGCCAAGCACCGCCGCATTCACGTCCGTGTCAAATCCGACCGGGACGCCGAGCGCCTGTGAAAAAGTCCCCACCATATCGACATTCTGCCATTCCAGCTTCGGCGTGCTGGTAATATATCCATAGGTCGGGGACGCACGGTGCAGATCCACCGGTCCGAAACACCCGATTCCAAGTGACGAGATTCCTTTTCCCTCAAAAAACGCAGCCATGCGCGGCAGTGTAATCTTGGGCTTCTCCGTGGGAATCGTCACACGCTCTGTGATTGTGACCTGATTATCTCCCGGCTGTCCGCCCGACTGTCCTTTGTCTGTCTGCACTTCCCCGATCGCGCACACCATCTTGGTGCCGCCCGCTTCTATTCCACCAATCCGCATCCTTCTCTTCCTCCCTTTTCTTATATATATACCACTTCAGCGTTCTCTCCGCCAGTCGTATTTCAAAGAACCGGAATATTAGAAAGAGACAGCAGCCCTCCCGGATGAATTAGAAAATTCTCCGCACCGCCAGCACGCTGCGGTAGGTTACCGGAGAAGTCAGCGTAATGCCTGTCTTTTCATTGCTCGCGTGAATCAGTGTGTTGTTGCCGGCATAGATGCCGACATGACCGCTGTAGCAGACAATGTCGCCCGGCTGGATCTCCGACAGACTCACGGCGTATCCCACGCTCCGCTGTTCCGCCGATGTGCGCGGCAGATTGATTCCAAACGCCGCATACACGCCCTTGACAAATCCAGAGCAGTCGGTTCCGTTTGTCAGGCTGTTGCCGCCGTATACATAAGGATTTCCCAGAAACTGTCTCGCGTAATCGACCACCGCCTGGCCGTTGGAGGAAGCCGTCTGCGCGCTTTGCCCCGCGCTGCTTCCCGAACCGCTTCCCGCACTGCTGCCCGTGCTACTGCCTGTTGCCGCACTGCTTCCGGAGCCGGCTTTCTTCGCCTCCTGTTTTTCTGCCGCTTTGCGGGCTGCTTCCTGTTCTGCCGCCGCGCGTGCCGCTTCCGCTTCTCTGGCTTTGCGCGCTTCCTCCGCCGCACGGGCTGCCTCCTGCCGCTCTGCCTCCTCTCTGGCGAGCCGCGCCTCTTCCTCCGCTTTTGACTCTGCATGAATATACTCTGTGGACAGCGTCACATAATCCAGCGCCACATAGCCGTCACCGTCCGCGGTAGACACCTTCGCCCAGCCTTCCGTCGTCTCGTCGGTCACCACAACGTCATCGCCGTCCGGCAGCATAGTGAGCACCTTCGCCTCGGTCGTCGGTTCCGTCCGCACAAACAACGTCGTCGTTGTGACGGTCGCCAGACGCGTTCCCACACTTTTCGCAAGCTCCTCGTCCCCCACGACCACATATTCCGCCTTGACATATCCGTTCACGTTTCCAGACGTAATCCGGTACCACCCGTCCTCAGTCGTCTCCAGCACGGTTGCTGCGGATTTGTCGTAGAGTTTTCCAAGAATTTCACTCTCCGTATCCGGCTCCTGCCGCACGTTGACATAATGATTCACCTGCGCCACTGCAATATCCGCAAACTCCGATGCGGTCTGCGGAAGTTCATGTTCTGCAACCTCCGCCGTCTCCCACGCTTCCTCTTCCACCATCTCCGGTTCCATCATGCGCGCCACAGCGGCGTTACTTTGCAGTTCCTCCACGGCATCCGCCGTCTGCGCCTGCACTCCTCCGGCTTCCTTAAGCACCTGTGCCAGCGTCTGCGTCACGCCCGCCACCGGCACCTCACGTTTTTCCTGTCCCGCCTGCACCATTCCATAGCTTCCCAGTGTGACCGTTCCCGCCAGAAGCAGCGCCAGTATTGTCATTCTTTTCTTCATTATGTAGAATCCTCCAGATTTATTCCATATGCTTCCATATTGTTACTTATTTGTTACAAAAATATTTCATTTCTGCAACAACCGTATTGTAACAAAGGAACCACGCGGAATCTACAGGGAACTCTTTCCAGTTTTTCGTCTTCTCCCATCCGCTGTACGGTCTGCCGCTTTGTCCCGCAACGCAAAAGGAACCCGCAGGTTCTTACGTCCCTGCGGGTTCCTTTCGTATTTTCCTCCCGGTTCCGTCCATGCTCCTTCCTAGTAGCAGAAGCTGTGTCCGCCGATCTTTCGGTCCAGTCTCGGCGTCAGCGGTTCCGTAGAAAAATATAACGTATCATTTCTTAATATATGTGTATTTCCATTCAATACCTCATGAATTGAAGTGTATTCCTTCTCCGTGGGGTTCGCCCGCTCTCTGTTCTTCCAGGAACAGAACTGCGTCGGGTTTCCCTGACTGAGCACGTCATACAAGGTATCTGGATATTTTTCGGAAGCCATCCGGTTAAAAACTACCTCGACCACGGCTTCCTGCCCTTCTGTCGGCTCGCCCTGCGATTCCAGCCAGACGATTTTTGCCAACAAATCTATCTCCTCCTGCGTCAATGTGATATTCCAGCGGTTCTCTGCACCGGCCGTCGTCTCTACCGTCTCCGGCGATGTCTCTGCCGATACCGGCTTCTCGGCTTCCTCCGATGATGCCTGCACTTTGGCTTCCGGTGCCTCGGCTTCCTCCGTCAGCACCTGTACTTCTTCTGCCGCATCGGACGGCGCCGCGCTTGCTACCATTGTTCTGGGGTTCTTTGTGATTCCTGTCGCTTCATCTGATTCTGTCGTAAATGAATATCCGGATAAAACACGGCACACACCCGCAACCGGAACCTCAGTTCCGTCTGCCGCAGAAATTACATACGCGCTGCTGATCTCTTCTCTGCTCTCCCGTATCGTGTTCTTCTCCTCAATGTTGGCCGCAACCATGAGACAAATGCATAAAGTGCACAGCATTGTCACGTCCAATATTTTTCTGTTCATTTTGCTCCTTTCCTCAAGAATGATACTCTGTGAGCTGCTCTCGCACTCGTTGTTTCATCATACTAGATTCTTCCCAAAAGTCAAATTTCCCATTCACAAAATTCTGGAAAAATTTTCTTTACATTTTCCCAGAAATGCGGCAAAAGCATGTTCTGTCGTATCCAATAATTCCGAGGAATGCTTTGATGTGTTAAAATAGAACTGCTCAAACTCACAAAAAAAACATCCCGAAACGGGATGTTTTCTATATTCCTTCCAATATTCCTGCGCGGTTTCCGCTGTCGCATATCTCGCCATTTTTGTACCTTTTCCGGCACAATCTTCCTCTGCTGCCGCTATTTCCGGCTATTTTGCCCAGATCACGTAATCCTTTTTGCGCGGCGCAGCCTCCTTGATGCCGCCCTCATCGCCATAGCCTAAGATGCAGTTGCCGATTCCCTCAAAATTCTCAGGAACGCCCCATTTTTTCAGAAGTGCCTTTCCCTCCTCCGTGTCAAAAACCTCTCTCGCACGGTAAATGAAGCAGGAATCCACGCCGACGGCACGTGCCGCGTTCATCAGATTGCCCATGACAAGTGCGCCGTCATCGCGGTATGTCGGAATGGTCCGGTCCGCAAGCACCACCAGCACCGTCGGTGCACCGTAAAACGGATCGCCAGCACCGCCCGCCACTGCCGCGTTCAGCCTTGACACTTCCGCGATCACATCCGGATCCTGCAATACCACGATCACCGGGGACTGTCTGCCCATTCCGGTCGCCGCATAAGTCCCGGCCTCCAGAATCTGATCCAGCTCCTCCCGTTTAATCTGTGTCTTAAGATATTTTCTGCAGCTTCTCCTTGTCTTTAATACCTCCAATGTCTCGTTCATGATCCATTTCCTCCTTATTATAATGAAACAATACCTCTGCTACCGTGTGAGAAACAGTTCTTCAAACACCGGGATTTTGTGTTCCGGATCCGCCTGAAAGATCGCAACATGCGCGTCATCGGTGCTCCTGTCGGCAAATGCCGGGTATAAAAACCCGCAGACCGGCCGCCCCGGCTCGTACTCTCCCACCAGCGGAGCGACTACACCGATCAGATATTCATATACCTCCTCCGATTCCCCCTGCCGCTCCTTGTCTGATGCCTTCACCGGCACATCATAGCGGTCGTGAAAAATCAGAACCGCATACGGCTCTCTGCTACGGTACCGTGCACCCACAAGCTCGTAGAACGTATACAGCAGCGCATCATTTTTCAGTCCGCACTCGCGCATTCCGTACAACAGCTGGCGCATTTTTCTCTGCTCTGCGCCGTCGCCGAACGCGTAACTGCGCAGGTTTACATTGGTTGCCGCAAACGGAACCGCCTTGGCAATCGCCAGATTTTTCTCCTTTTCCACCGCGGACAAATTGAGAAAATTCACATTAAAGCTCTCATCGATCTCTCCGTCCGGTTCCATGTAGCCGCCTGCCACACGCGTAAAGGAAGTACGGCTGGGCGTCATTCTGCGTGTCAGTTCCAGCATATCTTCTCTGTTTATCATAATTTCTCCCGTCCCGTGTTTTTATGATAACATTTCATTGCCGGCACATCCATGCTTGTCTTCACCACACTTATGTTCCGCGCAGGAATGCTCATGCTCATGATGAGAACATCTCACATCGGGATTGTAATCTAATTTTCCTGCAAGATAAGCTTCTACCGCTTCATCTGCCGCACCGGACACTCCACCATACAGCTTTATGCCGACAGTTGCAAGTGCGCTTTGCGCACCGCCTCCGATTCCGCCACAGATCAGCACATCCGCACCCGCCTCCGTCAAAAATCCGGCAAGTGCCCCGTGTCCCTGTCCATTTGTGTCGACAATCTGGGATCTTACCACCTGGCTATTCTCAATATCATATAATTTAAACTGTTCCGTGTGTCCAAAGTGCTGAAATATTTCTCCATTTTCATAGGTAACTGCAATTCTCATCTGATCTGTTTCCTTTCTTTGAATATCATCTTTTCCGACGGACGTTGAGGTGCGCCTGCATATTTTATTGCAGCAAAACAGGGCAGTTCCATCACACAATCGATAATTCCCGCCTGAAATCTCCAATGTCTTTCCATTTACGATGCTGTCTGCCATTTTGTATCTGGCTGACTCATAAATTTCGGTCACTGTTGTGCGGGCAATCCCCATCTGCTTCGCGCATTGTTCGTGCGTACACTTCTCAAGGTCTACAAGACGAATCGTTTCATACTCATCCATCGTCATAATGACTTTTTCCCTTGCCGGAACACCATTCGGGCAAAAATTATCATATGCCGCTTCCATACAGATTCTTCTTGCTTTTGTCGGTCGTGCCATCTTTTCTCCTCATACCTATTTCCGTCATATGTCAAAAATCATTATATCGCAATTTTCTTTTTTTAACAACTCTCTATGAAAATTATGCGTACCCGATATACAGACTATCTGCCGCCATCACGCTGCAATCCAGTTTACAATCTGTAAGAATATACAAAACGCCCGTATTGTGATCCCGTCTTTGCATATAACATGAAATGCAACATGGCATAAAAAAAACACCGAATTTACGGTGTTTTTAGAGCAGGGGATGAGAGAATCGAACTCCCAC
This sequence comes from uncultured Lachnospiraceae bacterium, assembly GCA_902781225.1. Taxonomy (GTDB): domain Bacteria; phylum Bacillota; class Clostridia; order Lachnospirales; family Lachnospiraceae; genus Roseburia. The sequence goes on from CACZIN010000047.1 coordinate 19,958, forward strand.
CAAAGGTTTTGGAGACCCCTATCATACCATTTGACCAATCCCCTATACTTATAAAAATGACGTAGCTAGTACGTCATTTACTATATAACAGAATTGTTATAATTGCAATACTTTTCTGAATTGTACCTTCAAAACTTCACACAGAAATCATCCAACAAACCTGCGAACATCGTTCGCTATATTTGGTCAAGCCCTCGATCGATTAGTAACAGTCAGCTCCACACGTTACCGTGCTTCCACCTCTGCCCTATCTACCTTGTAGT
>CACZIN010000048.1:0-38007 GCA_902781225.1 uncultured Lachnospiraceae bacterium
CGCGAAGCCGATGTCTGAGTTGCCATCTGCCTTATTTTCAATAGCAGATGGCAGCGAGTTTCGGTTCGCGCGATTTTATAATGTCTGTGAAGCAGCGGCATTAGCCGCCACTAGAAAGTTCGCCCATTGTCTCTGATTTGTCGGACACACTCCGGGAGTGTTCAAACGTGGAAGAGACACGGAATTCGATGCAAACATTCAGCCGGAAGAAATGCACACATTTTTCTCCAACGAATATTCCATCCGCATTTCCACATGAAATCCCCAAGTGTATTTCTAATAATATTACTTATCAACCCAAAGAAGTCTGTGCTTATGCAAAAACTAAACCAGCGGTAAATGGTGCCCGCCTCCTTGCAGCAGTAGAATAATGCTACAAGGAGGAGAGAGACATGAACAAAGAATGGTTGCCTTCCGTGGAAGTGGAGAGTGCGCACGGTACCAGAGAGGTGGCGCTCTTGACGAGACACCTGATGAACCGGAACCTGTTTCTGACAGGGCAGATTGATGCTGACAGCGCGAATGCATTCGTGGCGCAGCTTTTGTATCTGGAACAGAATACGGCGGAGCCGGTCACGATCTATCTCAACAGTCCTGGAGGGGAGGTAAATGCCGGATTGTTAATCTATGATGCAATTCAGGGAAGCGCGCTTACCATCCATATGGTCTGTACCGGGATGGCGGCGAGTATGGCGGCAGTCCTTCTGGCGGGCGGCCAGAGGGGGCGAAGATACATTCTGCACCATAGCAGGGTGATGATTCACGAGCCGCTGATTGCCGGTGGAATGGGCGGATCGGCAACATCCATAAAAAATATTTCGGATTCCATACTGGAAACGCGAGACATTATAAACGACCTTCTGGCAAGACACACAGGGAAGACGGTGGAGGAAATCAGCCGGGCAACCGGATATGACCACTTTATGAATGCCGGGGAGGCGCTGGAGTTCGGGCTGTGTGACAGAATCACAGAGTGCATAAAGGTAGTATAGAGACAAGAGGCACGCAGGGAGGAATTGGATATGGAAAAAAACATGTTGATTCTGGGTCAGGATCAGTATTACAGTCTGGACACGCATCAGACAAATGTGAATAATAACGTTCTGGTTGTGGGAACTTCCGGCGCAGGGAAGACGCGCAGCATTGTGGTGCCGAATCTGCTGCAGGCTTCGGGGAGTTATGTTGTGGTAGATCCGAAAGGAGATCTGTACCGGAAATACCGGGGCTATCTGGAAGGCCAGGGCTATGCGGTGAAAAAACTGGATTTCACGGATCCGGAACATTCCGCGCACTATAATTTTTTCCGCTACATCAAAAATACCCAGGATGTTGTAAAAGTAGCGCATATGCTGGTCTATCAGCGAAAGGAGGGAGGACATGCAGATCCGTTCTGGGATGAGGCGGGGCAGCTTCTGCTGCAGGCGGTGATTGCCTACCTGTTCGAGGCATGGGGAAAGCGGGAGCAGAACATCGGACGCATGTTAGAGATGATAAACCACTGCCAGATGGCGGGCGATATGCAGCAGTGCAAGAGCACCCTGGACCGGCTGATGGAAGAACTGGGGCGCAGAGATCCGGGCAGCTATGCGCTTGCGACATACACACAGTTCCGTATCGCGGCGGATAAAACGCTCCGCTCCATTCTGATATCGCTCAACGCAAGACTGGGAGCATTTGGTACCCCGGAAATCTGCGGCATGACGATGGAGGACGATATTGACATTCCGTCGCTTGGTCAGAAGAAGAGCGCCCTGTTTGTGGTCGTGAGCGATACGGAGCGGTCACTTGACGGATTGGTCAATATTTTCTTTACGCAGGCGATGCACGAACTGTGCCGTTATGCGGATAAGGAATGTCCGGGAGGACGCCTGCCGGTTCCGGTACGGTTCATTCTGGACGATTTTGCCACAAACTGCAGGATCGAAGAATTTCCGCGGATGATCGCATCGATCCGCTCCCGGGGAATCTCGGCAATGCTGATGGTGCAGGCGGAGGCGCAGCTGATGCAGGGCTACGGGGAGGACGGACGCACGATTATCGGAAACTGTGACTCTTATGTCTATCTGGGCGGAAACGATATCGAGACGGCAAAGGCGGTCGCGGAACGGTGCGACATGCCGGTGAAAAAGATACTGAATATGCCGGTGGGAACAAGCTGGATATTCCGAAGAGGGCAGATGCCGGTCTGCGGCAGGAACTTCCGGCTGGAACCGCTGCTGCAGGAAAAGGGACTGAATCTGGAAGCGGCAGTGCAGCGTTAGCCGGTGCCGGAAAACAGCAGACAGCGGTAGAATTTGTCGGAATAGTGTGACAATAGTTGAAAAAAATATGGTACTTAAGATATAATGTACGCGAAGGCAAAAGTGAGCATGGAGCAAAGACGGACACGCATGCTTGCATGCGTTGGACGGATATGTTCCATGTGAACGCGCCCGCGAGTCCGGAAAAACGGAGGTTTTCCGGACTTTTGCCGGAGCATAGTTGATGTGTGACATAATGAACTCTGACGAGTTCATATTAGAAGGCAGCACAAAAAAGCAGATATATGGATTCATGATACAAATAAAATGCAAAGCGATGGAGGATTTTGTTATGGCAGGAATGGCAACGAAAATGGTGGCAGCTTATTGTGAAGCGCAGGGAGTAAAGGTGACGGAGATCCGGGGGGATGTGCTGCGGGCAGGCTGGAATTTTGAGGGAGGTTCCATTGAGATCTTCTTCAGATTTGATGAAAAAGATGAGCATGTACATCTGGAAGGAATGAATTTTATCACGGTTCCGGAGAATAAGTACGATGCGATGTACAAGACGGTAAACCAGTGCAACGACGATTATACGCATATCAAGTTTGTGCTCGACACAAAGGACGGACAGATCAATGCGCGCGAGGATGCAGTCATCCAGCTGGATTCCTGCGGCGAGGAGTGCTTTGAACTCATGATCCGCATGGTGCGTGTCGTGGAGGATGCATTTCCGAAATTTATGAAAGCGATGTGGGCATAACCTATGGGAGCAAAGGATAATCAGGTATTTGCGGCGGCGCTTCAGTTCTGCAGGAACTTTAAGCGTGTGACGCCGGAGGCGGTGCTGTACGGATACGCCAAGCTTCTTCTGATGGATGAAGCACAGATGAAGAATCTGATTTCCGGGGATTGTATGGATGACGTGGAGGCGGCACACCAATGGTTCTCGGACAATAAGCTGGACTTGAAACTGATCAGGTCCGGCTTATTATTGCTGGTTCCGCTGCTGCCGGGGGATGAGGAAGCGGCAAAAAGGGCAAGCGAATTTGAGGATGATCTGGAGAAGGGAACGGAGAAGACCACATCGCCGGAGATTCTCGGCAAGGCGCTGGAGAGCGCAGAGATTCCGTTTCAAAAAGTGTTTGCGGAAGGCAGAGAGATGGAGGACATCTTCCGGTATCTGACCGAATTAAAGGAACAGCAGTCCAAAGAGGCGCCGCCCGCGGCAGCGTCAGATGCAGCGTTACCGGAAAACGCGGAGGAGAAAAAAACAGACCGTGCGAAGGAGACAGAAGCATCAGAGCGTCCAGACCTGCTTTCGCTTTCGGAGAAATACAGAGCGCTTAATTCCGCACTTCTGGATGTGGTCAAGGGACAGGATCAGGCTGTGTTTAAGTTCGTGCAGGGCTATCATCAGGGAGAACTGTTAAAGCAGACCGAGAAGGGAAATCATCCGAGATCCTATTTTTTCTTCTTTGGACCTCCGGGAGTCGGAAAGACACTTCTCGCAGAGACCGCGGCGGAGACGTTGGGAATGCCGCACAAGATGTACAATATGAGCGAGTATGCAACGCAGCAGTCACACGAGGAACTGATTGGCGTGTCGAAGATTTACAACAGTGCAAAAGAGGGATCGCTCGTGAAGTTCGTTCGCGAGAATCCGGAATGTCTGCTTGTCTTCGATGAGATTGAAAAGGCGCATATGAATGTGATCCGTCAGTTCCTGCAGATTCTCGGAGCCGGAAAGCTTCACAATGTCTATCGGGACGAGGATGTCAGCTTTAAGGATACGATTATTATATTCACGTCAAACGTGGGCAGGGAACTGTATGAGGACAGAAGCATAAACCTCACGACGCTTCCGGAGAAGGTTCTGGTCGACGCGATTCAGCGGGAAAAGAATGCCTACGGCTCGCCGGCGCTTCCGCCTGAGATCTGCTCCAGAATTGCATCGGGAAATACGGTCATGTTCAATCATCTGTCGGTGCGTCATCTGTCGGAAATGGTAAGTGCCACTTTTGAAAAAATTGTTGCTGGAATGGAGCAGGAATACGGGGTTCATATCACCTACTCCAGATATCTGCCGCTGTTGTTTTTATATAACCGGGGCGGTGAGATTGACGCTAGAGTTGCGGTCGGACAGAGCGGTAAATTTTTAAAAGATGAGATCTATGAACTTTTGCGGCAGATGGAGAACCGCAGAGACGGCGACAAGAAGATTTCGGACATCTGCATAGACGTGGAATGGGACGGCATGGATGAGGAACTGATGCGGCTGTTCCGGAACGCGGACATGACGGATGTGCTGATTTTTTCTTCCCGGAAAGACAAGGTTTTTGACGATATCGACAGCAGCAGATACCGTGTGCACCGGGCATCCACGATGGATGAGGCCAATGCATGTATGAAGCAGGATATTGCGGCGGTATATATTGATCCGTTCTTTGGCACCGGGGCGAACAACGGAAGTATTCTGAGTATCTCGGATTATAATACGGACGGCGTGAAACTGTTCCGCAATCTGGTGGAGACGCAGGCGAACCTTCCGATTTACATGTTGGAGATGGAGCATGATTTCTCGGAGGTGGATCGGCGGACTTTCCTTCAGGAGGGAGCGTTTGGAACCATCAGTGTGAGCAGCAGCCAGTCTTCCAGCTTCAAGCGGCAGTTCGACCAGGTCATGGAAGAACTGTATATGGAGCGGGAGAGTCGGGAGTTCAGTCAGCGAGGCTGGGTCATTGACTTTAATACCAAGCAGGAACTCGACGGCGGGGACGGAAGGTACAAGATTCTGTTCTACGGCTTAAAGAAGCGCATGGCGGTGGATGTTGAGAGCAGAGGTTCCATCTTATCGGATGCGGAGAGACCGGACATTCACTTTGACGACGTGATCGGCGCCGAAAAGGCGAAGGAGGAACTGCAGTATTTTGTGAAGTATCTGCAGAATCCAAAGAGGTTCTTAATGGCGGGCGGCAGACCGCCGAAGGGCGTGCTTTTATATGGACCTCCGGGAACCGGTAAGACCATGCTGGCAAGAGCCATGGCGGGCGAGTCCGATGTGACGTTTCTTCAGACGAGTGCCTCGGAGTTCAAGAACAAATATGTGGGGGAGAGCGAGGCAAATATCCGCAGAATTTTCCAGAAGGCGAAAAAATATGCGCCGGCGATTATTTTTATCGATGAGATCGATGCAATCGGCAAGAAGCGAACCGGAGGAGAGTACAGCGATACCACGGAGAGCATGTTAAACGCGCTTCTCACGGAAATGGACGGTTTTTCCGCGATGGAAATGGCGAAGCCGGTATTTGTACTTGCGGCGACCAACTACGGCGTCGGGGCGGAGCAGGACGGAATCGCCGCGTTGGATGACGCGCTGATCCGGAGATTCGACAATAAGATCTATGTGGATCTGCCGAAGGAGAGCGAGCGTAAAAAATATCTCATGCGGATGCTGGAGAAAAAAGGCATTGCCACGGTGTCGGAAGAGACCGCGCAGAACATTGCGGAGCGGACGACCGGACAGAGCCTTGCCATCCTGCAGAACGTGCTGGATCTGGCATGCAGAAATGCGGTGAGAGAGCAGCGGAAAGTAAGCGACAAGGATTTACTGACGGCGCTGGAGGAATACATCTACGGGGAAAAGAAGGAGCACACGCCGGAATATTATCAGAGCGTGGCGATTCACGAGACGGGACATGCATACATGTCTTACATCAGCGGAGATAAGCCTTCCTATATTACGATAGAATCGCGCGGTGACTTTGGCGGTTATATGCAGCACGCGAATCAGGAGGACGTTACGGGGTATACGCGTGAGGAGATTCTGGCGAAGATTCGTACCTCGCTGGCGGGACGTGCGGCGGAGGAAGTATTTTACGGAAGAGAAAAATCACTAAATACCGGTGCTTCCAGCGATCTGAAACAGGCGACCAACCTGGCGTTCGGAATGTTGTGTACTTACGGTATGGAAGAGCAGCAGCTGGCGGTGCTGCCGCGGCAGGAGATTCTGCGTTCGTCTCTGGCGGCGGACTATGTGACGCGTGTGAATGACATTTTAAATACAGAGATGAAGAAAACGGTAGAGATCATCCGGGAAGCGAAGGACACGATCCAGGCGATTGCGGATGTGCTTGTGAAGGAGAACCGTCTTACCGGCGAACAATTTGACAAACTGATGCAGGAGAGACGGGCGGTATGACAAAGGAGAAAGAGACCGGAATGAAAAGTACATATCATATCTGTGCGGCGTGTTTCCGTTATGTGGTTCCGTTTCAGCTGACGGGCAGCTTTGCTGCTGCCTGTGAGACGGTGGAGGGCGGACAGCCGCAATCGATCTGGCAGCGGCGGGTGGTATCATCCAAAGGCTCGGAAAGTGATCTGTATGATTACATAAAAAACGAGCTGCGCTTTGAAAATGAAACGGATCCCCCCGGAGAGGAGCGGATCGGATGTGAGTGGACGCACAGGCAGGGCGTCACGGCCAAGAGGAAAAAAGCAAGGGCGCTGGCGCATCTGCTGTATTTCCCGAACGGAATTACCGGGAAGGATACCACTCTTCCGGCCTGTCGGGAGGTGTCCATCGCGGATGCGGGACTGGTGCTGTACCGGAACGGTCTGGGCTTTCTGTGGTACGAACTGTCGCTTCCGCTGGATGAAATGAATGCGGAGGAGGTAAAGCTGTTCCAGAATAAGGGAAAGGAACTGAACCGGAGGACGCGCACCTGCCTCTGGCAAAAATGTACGGACCGGCCAGGGATCGGAGCGGTGCTCGGACAGAATGCCGCGGGGGAGACGATGTATATAACGCCGTTTTCACTTGGTATGTGGATAAAGGATCTGCTCGAGCCGGTTGGGGTTCATTTCCTGGCATCGAGAGCCGCGGCCTATGAGAGCATGATGAAAAGCAGCATGGACGGTCTGGCGTCGCTTGCGAATGAGAAGATCGTCGCAGAGCCGTATGCTGCAGCAAAATACCGGGAAAATGAGGCTCCGGATAAGGCGATTCTGTTTACATATGCCGCCCTTATACCCGAAGCCATGCAAAATGCGGCAGACGGGGCAGAGAACGAAGAGCTGGCTGCCATACCGGAAGAAGGCATGCAGCAAGATGACATGCCGCAAGGAACGGGGGATGAAGCGGACGATGTGCGGGAGCGAGAGACGCTTGCCTACCATCTGACGAACGGATATAAGGATTCCTACCACTTCAGCAGCGAGATTTCGCAGGAGATGAAGCGGCCGTTTGACCGTGTGCTGTGGTATGCGACCAAAGAAGGTGCGGCCTATCTGGCATGGCCCGAACAGGATAACCGGCGGGTGTTTGAGACCGTGATTCCGGGCAAGATCCGCGGCGACTATTTTACCCTGTATCTAAAGACACTGTACCAGTCGTTTGCGCTGCTTTTGTACGCGCAGCAGATTCAGCGGGAGATTCCTGCGGCGCATGTCACACCGATCACAGAAAGCCAGAATACAAAGATCACGGAATTGTTTGAGGAGATCAACCTTTTTCTCACAAAGAGTATGGCGACCTCGGTCAGCCATATCCATCATCAGAGCGAGTTCTATATTTATCTGAAGAAACAGCTCCATGTCCACGATGATGTAAAAAGTGTGACGGCAGGACTCAATGCGTTGGAAGCGCTGCAGAAGGAGCAGCGGCGGCGTGAGGAAAACGAGCGGCTGACAAGAGAGTGGCAGGCGGAGCAGCAGCGCGACAGAGAAGAGCAGGCAGAGCGCCAGCGGCAGGAAGACCGCGAAAAGGAAAGCGATGCCAAGATACAGGCGATCATGGGACTTTTTGCATTGCTGGGAATTTCGTCAGCGTTTGTCGACTGTTTTGACTTTATCGGAAAATTTTCCGCCGGCGGAGAATGGAGCCAGATGGATACGGCGACCAGATGGATTGAGGGCGGATTCTTTGCGGTGATCGGCATCATCAGCGTGGTTGCCGCCATCTTTGCCGTGCTGGCCATTATCGATGCGTGGAGGAAGAAAAAATAGACTGCAAAATCCGGAAATTCGCTGCAAACACCTTGACAGTTCTGACTTTTTGAAATAGAATCTAAAGCAGCGCGAAGAAGAGAAGAGTACCAGTGCGGCACCCTACAGAGAGAGATGCATACGGTGGAAGCATCTTGGAAGAAAGCCCTGGGAAGACCACCTCTGAGCGGCCCTAATCCGGTCCGGTGATTCCGTTATCATCAAACGAGTGATTTCCCGACAGCGGGATGCGTGATCCGAGAGGATCCGGCAGTCCGGCATGGTTTTACGGGAATAAGCAGGGTGGAACCGCGGATACAGTATATTCGTCCCTCATACAGGCACAGGCTTGTATGAGGGATTTTTTTCGTCCGGAAAAAGCACCCGGACGCAGAACAAGGAGGAAGAAAATGGTAGATTTTAAATCAGATGAGAGACTGAACACACTCAATCATTCCTGCGCGCATGTGATGGCACAGGCAGTGAAGCACTTATACCCGGAAGCAAAGTTCTGGGTAGGCCCGGTCGTAAAGGAAGGATTTTATTATGATATCGATCTTGGCGAGAACGCAGTCAACGACGATGTGATCGCAGCGATCGAAAAAGAGATGAAGAAGATCTGCAAAGAGGGCAAAAAGATCTACAGACGTGAGATCTCAAAGGCAGAGGCATTAGAGCTTTTTAAGAACGACGAGTACAAGCTGGATCTGATCAGCGATCTGGAGGACGGAACGATCTCCGTCTACGACCAGGGCGATTTTACAGATCTCTGCCGAGGACCGCACGTAGACAATACAAAGCTCTGCAAGAATTTTAAACTGGTAAAATATTCCGGCGTATACTGGAAGGGCGATGCGAACAATCACGTAATGCAGCGTATTTACGGTGTATGTTTCCCGACAGCCGAGGAACTGGAGGCACATCTGAAGCTTTTGGAGGAGGCAAAGGAGCGCGACCATAGAAAGATCGGCAAGGAGATGCAGCTGTTCATGTCAGACGATCTGGTAGGACGCGGATTGCCGATGTTCCTTCCGAAGGGCTATACCGTATGGCAGGAGCTTGAGAATTACATCAAGGCAAAAGAGAGAAAACTCGGCTATCTGCACGTTATGACGCCGTGTGTCGGCACGGTTGGTCTGTACAAGACTTCCGGTCACTGGGATCACTATAAGGAGAACATGTTCCCGGCAATGGAGGTGGAGGGAGAGTCCTTCGTTCTGCGTCCGATGAACTGTCCGCATCACATGATGATCTATGCAAACAGAATGCATTCCTACAAAGATCTGCCGATCCGTATCGGTGAGATCGCACACGACTTCCGTTTCGAGGCGAGCGGTACGTTAAAGGGTATTGAGAGAGGAAGACATTTCTGCCAGAACGACGCGCACCTGTTCGTGACACCGGAGCAGATCGAGTCCGAGTTCGCCAGCGTGGTGGCGCTGATTTTTGACACCTACAAAGACTTCAATATCACCGATTACCGCTGTGTACTGTCCCTGAGAGATCCGGCGGACAAGGTAAAATATCACGACGACGATGCAATGTGGGATATGGCAGAGAACGCATTGAGAAAGGTATTAAACGATATCGGTATCGAGTATACAGAGGAGATCGGCGAGGCAGCATTCTACGGACCGAAGCTGGATGTCAACGTAAAACCGGCAATCGGCAACGAGTACACGCTTTCCACCTGCCAGCTGGATTTCTGCCTGCCGGCGAAGTTCAACCTGACCTATATTGACAGCGACGGAACGAAGAAGACTCCGGTCGTTCTTCACAGAGCAATCCTTGGTTCCCTGGATCGTTTTATGGCTTACATTCTGGAGGAGACGAAAGGTAACCTGCCGCTCTGGCTTGCACCGGTACAGGCAAAGATCCTTCCGGTCAAGAATGAGGATGAGGAGTTAAACGCATACTCTCACGAGGTATACAAATACCTTGAGGATAACGGAATCCGTGTGGAGATCGATGAGAGAAACGAGAAGCTCGGCTATCGGATCAGAGAGGCACAGATGGAAAAAGTTCCGTATCTTCTGGTTCTCGGCAAGAACGAAGTGGCAGACCGGACGGTAAGCTACAGACTTCACGGAGAGCAGCAGTCTACGACGGTATCCATGGAAGACTTCCTTGCCATGTTGCAGGAGGATATCCGCACGAAGAAACTGAATCCGGCTGCCGCAAAATAAAGAACGATACGGCGTAGTGTTGAACTTGTGTTGATTTAATAGTATAATCACTACGATCAATAATATAAGAATAAGTGCAAGAATAGATAGGAGGAATCTATTATGGTTACCTGGAACAACTTGGATACCCTTGCTTCTTTCAAGGAGCTTTCCGAAGTGGAACGTGTGAATCTTGGCGAGGCAATGTCCGGAGAGAACGGTGCTGACCGTGTGAAGAATTACAGTGTGCCGATGGCTGGCGGATTTTCTTACAACTATGCAGCCAAGCAGGTGGATGATAAGGTGCTTGCAGCACTTGTAAAGCTGGCTGAGGAAGCACAGCTTGCGGAGAAGTTTGAGGCACTTTACAATGGTGAGGTGATCAACACCGGTGAGAAGCGTCTGGTGCTTCATCACATGACACGCGGACAGCTCGGGGATGCTGTGACGGCAGACGGTGTGGATAAGCGCAGCTTCTATGTAGAGCAGCAGGAGAGAATCGCTGATTTTGCCAATAAGGTACATTCCGGCGAGATCACCAATGCGGCAGGAGAAAAGTTCACAACAGTTGTTCAGATCGGTATCGGTGGTAGTGACCTCGGTCCGCGTGCGATGTATCTGGCACTTGAGAACTGGGCGAAGAAAAACGGCAAGTTCAAGATGGAGGCAAAGTTTATCAGCAATGTAGACCCGGATGATGCTGCAGCAGTGCTGAATTCCACCGATGTGGCGCATGCCATTTTCGTACTGGTATCCAAGTCCGGTACGACACTGGAGACCCTGACGAACGAGTCCTTCGTAAAAGATGCGTTAAAGAAAGCAGGACTGGATCCTTCCAAGCATATGATTGCTGTAACGAGCGAGACATCCCCGCTGGCAAAGAGTGATGATTACCTTGCGGCATTCTTTATGGATGACTATATCGGAGGACGTTTCTCCTCTACTTCCGCAGTCGGCGGTGCCGTATTATCCCTGGCGTTCGGACCGGAAGTGTTCGCACAGTTCCTCGAGGGAGCTGCTGCAGAGGATCAGCTTTCCGCAAACAAAGACGTATTGAAGAACCCGGAGATGCTCGATGCACTGATTGGCGTTTACGAGCGCAACGTACTGGGCTATCCGGCAACGGCAGTGCTTCCGTACTCACAGGCACTCAGCCGCTTCCCGGCACATTTACAGCAGCTTGATATGGAGTCCAACGGCAAGTCGGTGAACCGTTTCGGGGAGCCGGTAGACTACCCGACAGGACCGGTGATCTTCGGCGAGCCTGGCACGAACGGACAGCATTCGTTCTACCAGCTGCTGCATCAGGGCACAGACATCGTACCGCTTCAGTTTGTCGGCTTTAAGAACAGCCAGATCGGCACAGATGTTGTGATCCAGGACAGCACAAGCCAGCAGAAGCTCTGCGCAAATGTTGCAGCTCAGATCGTGGCATTCGCATGCGGCAAATCCGATGAGAACCGCAACAAGAATTTCGAGGGCGGACGTCCATCCAGCATCATCATCGGTGAGCAGGTGAACCCGCAGTCTCTCGGAGCACTTCTGGCACACTTTGAGAACAAGATCATGTTCCAGGGCTTCCTGTGGAACGTGAACAGCTTCGATCAGGAAGGCGTACAGCTCGGAAAGGTTCTGGCAAAGCGCGTGCTTGCACATGAGACCGACGGCGCCCTGAAGGTATTCAGCGATTTGTTAAACATTTAATATAACGAAAAAGAACTGTGGCACGTCCCGCGGCAGATGCGCGGCGTACACAGTTCTTTTTTTGTGCGTTGGGAAGGCTTGGCATATTGGATGCGGTTCCTGTCAACGCATTCTGTCGCAAAATTTCATTTTTCTAACACGCATGTCCCGGTCATCGGCGATGATTCCTGTCTTTTTGAGGTTCGACAGTGCACCACGGATGTTCGCGGACAGGCGGACATTTTCGACGGCTTTTGTGTCTCGCTTGGCAGACCGATGAGCAAAACCGGACCGCGCAAACGACTGTCTGAGGTGTCTGCCGCCGTGTTTTGAATGCGGGCAGACACCGAGTTTCGGATTGCGCGGTCTGATCGGAACTTTGTGAAGCGGTCTGCCTAGCGAGACTAGAAAGCCGGCGCTTTGTCCGTTGTCCGCGGACACCCGCGGCGCGCAGTCGAACGCCAAAAGAGACAGGAAAATGGATGACCGGGGCATGCATGAAGAAAAATAGAAATTTTGTTCCAAAGAATTCATTGACGGGAACCGCATCCAATATGGCGGCGGACTTCTACAGAAATAAAAAAGAACCGTGTACGCCGGGGCACTGCCGCCGGATGGACACGATTCTTTTTCGTTATAAAAATGTTTTCAGAACCTGGAGGACTCCATTCTCCCAGTAGGGCGCACAGGTATCTTTTGCCGCGGCGATGACTTCCTCTCTGGCGTTAGCGACCGCGTAGCTCCTGCCGGCGTTCTGCAGCATCTCAATGTCGTTTAAGTTGTCCCCGAACGTGCAGGTTTCTTCCGGCGAAATGCCGAAATGCTTCTGCACAAACTCGATCGCGGTGCCTTTGTTTGCGCCGAGCGGATTGCAGTCCATCCACTCTTTACCGGCGGCGGCAAGCTGTGCCTTGTCTTTCCATGCCGGGGTGAAGAGCGGCGCACACATTTCCTCGCAGGCAGATTTGTGGTAGACGGTGAACTTGATGATGTCCTGCTCCGGGATGTCAGATAGACGCTCGGCCTCCCGGATATCGTAGCCGTAGGAATCGCGCAGCCAGTGGAACATGCGGCTTCCGGCGTCTTCGGCGAGACAGTAGTCCGGTGTGGCGACAAAACAGTCGCAGTGCGGCATCTGTTCCTGCACCATGCGGCACATACCGCTCCAGACGTCGCGCGGCATCGTGTGAACCATCAGAATCTCCTGCGGGGTGCGCACGACCGTGCCGCCGTCCGTGATGTAGAGCAGCTGATCTTTGATCGGTGCAAACAGCTTCCGCTCACTGATGAACTGTCTGCCGGAGCAGACGGCAAAAATGATTCCTTTCTGGACAAGTTCCTTAATGACAGTCATGTATTCGGGATCGATCTGCATCGTCCCGTCTTTTACCAGTGTCCCGTCGACATCGGTGGCAATCAGTTTTATCATGGGATTCTCCGTTCCGGGGCTGATGTGTGCCCTGTTCTGTAAATGTTTCTGGATACAACAGCTGTATTATAACGTCGGGAAGCATATTTTGCAAATACCAACGGCTGTCATCGTTGTGTTTACAGGACATTTTCGGTAAAATATAGGCAAGAAGAAATGAGTGCCAACTATGATAGGGATTTTGAAGAGTGTCGTATTCCCTTGTTATTGCCTATGATTTTTTTCATTTGCAGGTCAAAATGGCAACCAATCGATTTCCGTATGTACTCGGATTTTATCGTCGAAATTTATTCTTAATTACAGATGTATTGTTGAATAAGTATTTATGGAATGGTAGAATGGCAGTAATAAATCAGAAATTCATGGAGGCAGAACATCTTGAAAGATAAATATTCAATGTGGAGGATACTATAATGGCAGAGAAAACAAATGCCAACATTGGCTTTGAAAAACAGTTGTGGGATGCAGCCTGCGTTCTTTGGGGACATATCCCGGCAGCAGAATATAGAAAGGTTATCATCGGACTGATTTTTCTGCGTTATATTTCAGCTGCATTCGATAAGCAACACCAGAAGCTAGTAGATGAAGGCGATGGATTTGAGGATGATCGTGATGCTTATGAGATGGACAATGTGTTCTTTGTTCCGGAGGAAGCACGATGGAGCAATATTGCATCCAAAGCACATACACCGGAAATTGGCACAGTCATTGATAATGCAATGAGAGCCATTGAAAGTGAAAATAAAAAACTGAAAAATGTATTGCCGAAAAATTACGCAACTCCTGATTTGGACAAGCGTGTTCTGGGAGATGTGGTTGATATTTTTACAAACAATATCGACATGAGCGATACTATGGCAAGTGAAGACCTGCTCGGTCGTACTTACGAATACTGCATTGCTCAGTTTGCAGAAAAGGAAGGGGTCGGAGGTGGAGAATTCTATACGCCGTCCAGCGTAGTAAAAACTCTGGTTTCTATTCTTCGCCCGTTTGATAATTGTCGTGTATATGATTGCTGTTGCGGTAGTGGCGGTATGTTCGTTCAGAGTGAAAAATTCATCGAGGCACACGGACATAAGCGAGGTTCGATCTCTGTATACGGTCAGGAGGCAAATCCAGATACATGGAAGATGGCAAAGATGAACATGGCTATCCGTGGCATAGATGCAGATCTGGGACCGTACAATGCGGACACCTTTACCAATGATCTGCATCCGACCTTAAAGGCAGACTTTATTCTTGCCAATCCTCCGTTCAACTATCATCCGTGGAATCAGGAAAAGTTGTTGGAGGATAGGCGCTGGAAGTATGGCACACCGCCTGCAGGTAACGCCAACTATGCATGGATTCAGCATATGATTCACCATCTTGCTCCGAATGGGAAGATTGGTCTGGTACTTGCGAATGGCGCACTGTCTACACAGAGCAGTGGGGAAGGAAACATCCGAAAGAACATCATCGAAGATGACCTTATCGAAGGCATCATCGCTATGCCGACTCAGCTTTTTTATAGCGTCACGATTCCGGTTACGCTGTGGTTTATCACGAAAGGCAAAAAGCAGTCAGGCAAGACGTTGTTTATTGATGCCCGCAAGATGGGACATATGGTTGACCGAAAGCATCGTGATTTCACAGATGAGGATATTCAGAAACTTGCCGATACTTTTGAAGCGTTCCAGAACGGCATATTGGAGGATGTTCAGGGGTTCTGCAAAGTTGCAACTTTAGAGGATATTGCAAAACAGGATTACATCCTTACTCCGGGGCGTTATGTCGGTATTGAGGAGCAGGAAGATGACGGAGAGCCTTTTGAGGAGAAGATGGCACGTCTGACATCGGAACTGTCGGATATGTTTGCAAAGTCCCATGAGCTTGAGGACGAGATCAGAAAGAAACTGGGGGCGATTGGGTATGAGATCTGAGTGGACAGGTAAGAAACTTTCTGATATCGCAGAATTTAATCCTCGCGAATCGTTGCCTAAGGGCACAGTTGCAAAGAAAATCGCAATGGATAAGCTACAGCCATTTTGCCGTGATATTCCTTCATATGAGGTGGAAACATATACAGGAGGAACGAAATTCCGCAATGGGGATACCATCATGGCACGCATAACACCATGTCTTGAAAATGGAAAAACGGCAAAGGTTGATGTTCTAGATTCAGGCGAGATAGGATTTGGGTCAACCGAGTATATCGTATTCCGTGCTAAAGAAAATGTAGATGAGGATTATCTGTATTATCTTGTGTGCAGTGATGAGGTAAGAGAGCCAGCTATTAAATCTATGGTTGGTTCTTCAGGACGCCAACGTGTTCAGACGGATGTGCTACAGAATCTAAATATTGTAGTTCCGTCGTTTGATATTCAGAAGAAAATCGGTGCACTTTTATGCAACATTGACGATAAAATTGCACTGAATAATCAAATAAACAAGAATTTATGAAAGTCGCTTATTTTCAGCCTTATTAGAATTAAGTTGCTCAAGAACAGGAAAAGCAATGGCATTAAATTCTTCTAACTCATTTTCTGCTGGAAGAGCAACAGGATATGTCATAATCTGTTGCTTATCTCCACGGGGCATTTTGGTTCCTTTTGATCCAGCCACCATGAAAGCAAAGAATTTGTCAGTATATAAAGTGCTGAATAAATACGCTGCATATTGAGGTTGAACTGGTGTGAAGCAAAGAACATCTGTTGAACATCCGCACATCTCCTCACAGTAAACAATCTTCTTAAAGTAAGGTCGGATATTGGAAATCAATGTATCGCCCTTTCTGCAGGCAGTGGTTTGTGATATAGTTGGAAGACTTGTAGCCTCAGTTGAACCAGCTTTTCCAGATAACATATTCTCCGTTGAGAAATAGGTGTTGACATTCAGTTCAGAAACAGCCACTTTTTCTTTCGAATACGAGCAAATATCCGAAAGGATTCCCTGATTTGTTACCAAATTTACATCACCAAATTGCTTTTGATATATTGCTTGCAAGAGATCAGATAAATTCTTGTTTATGATGTACTTTAAAGGGATTCCAGTTGAGGAAATAGGTTACTGCAAATGTTCATCTAGGACTTCTATTACATCAGAAATTGATGAATGGGGATATTGGGACGTCTGCTGTAAGTGCGGAAAACCTCTCGAAGATGGTTTTCACTATTATAACCACTATGACGGTGAAGATCATGACGATATAGACCTTTATTAAGAATAGAACTCCCACCAACGGCGGGAGAGATAAGCCAACGGAACTGCCGTTGAGTCGTTCTTTGGAAATAAAATTGAAGGAGAACGACTCATGAAACAACAGATTATTACAGATGTGGTGCAGCATATGTTGCCACATCTCGACAATATGCAGTTGAAAGAATTACAGAAAGTGTTGGAACATACCTTGTTTGACTGTGAAATCACAAAGCAGGAAGAAAAGGAAACAACTAATGAGAACCCGAAATTGGTCGATGATTTTGTGGCTGCGAAACGGATAGAGGGATGTTCAGAGAAAACCCTAAAGTATTACCGCACCACGATTGAGACAATGGTGACTTCGATTGATAAAAGCATCCGTCACATACAGACAGAGGATTTACGCTCTTATTTGACGGATTATCAGAGTAAAAACCAATCGAGCCGTGTAACAATTGACAACATTCGCCGCATTTTATCGAGTTTTTTCTCATGGCTGGAGGACGAAGATTATATTCTGAAAAGTCCTGTCCGCCGCATCCATAAGGTGAAAACGGCATCAAATATAAAGGAAACCTACACGGATGAAGAGTTAGAGAAGATGCGTGACAACTGCACAGAGCTGCGTGATCTGGCAATTATCGATATGCTGGCATCAACCGGGATGCGTATTGGGGAAATGATCTTGTTGAACAAGATGGACATCAATTTCAACGAGCGAGAGTGTGTTGTATTCGGTAAGGGTGATAAGGAACGCATCGTCTACTTTGATGCAAGGGCAAAAATACATTTGCAGAATTATATCAACAGCCGAACTGATGATAATCCGGCATTGTTTGTTACTCTGCGATCACCGCACAAGCGGATTAAAATTGGCGGTATCGAAACCCGGTTACGGGAAATGGGTAAAGTATTGGAAATAGAAAAAGTCCATCCGCACAAGTTTAGACGAACGCTTGCAACGATGGCGATTGATAAAGGGATGCCGATTGAGCAGCTGCAACAATTATTGGGGCATAAACGTATTGATACAACTTTGCAATATGCAATGGTCAAGCAGAGCAATGTAAAGCAGGCTCATAGGAAATATATAGGTTAGATAGGGAAGGTGAGCATATGGAACTTCGAGGATACCGCTTTGATGAAATCAGCGTTAATTATGATAAGAAGAGAATTCCTCTCTCTGGAACCCAAAGGGAGAAACGGAAAGGTGAATACCGTTATTATGGCGCACAAGGGGTCATTGATTATATAGATGATTATATTTTTGATGGAACTTTTTTACTGATTGCTGAGGATGGTGAAAACTTAAAATCCAAGAAACAAAACATCGCACAGGTAGTAAACGGTCAATTTTGGGTAAATAATCATGCACACATTGTAACGGGCAATGATCTGTGTGATACACATTATTTGTGCTATTTGATAAATAGTATGGATTTGTCAGGATATGTTACAGGTTCAGCGCAACCAAAACTTAGTCAAGCCAATCTGAATGCTGTGACCTTGTTATTACCACGAAGGGAAATTCAAAAAAAAATCGTTGATTATCTCAGAAAAATAGATGAAAAAATCGAACTCAATACACTGATAAACAAGAATTTAAAACAAGAATTTAGAGCAGCAAGCACAAGCATATTTTGATGAGCTTTTCGTTGTTAATGCTGATCCAAATTGGCCGGAATGCACTCTATCCGACATCGGCACTGTTGTTGCAGGTGGTACGCCTTCAAAATCGAAGCCGGAATATTATGCAGATCAAGGCATTGCGTGGATAACGCCTAAAGATTTATCGGTTGATAAGTCAAAATTTGTCTCTCATGGAGAGAATGATATCTCTGAGTTAGGATTTTCCAATAGTAGCGCTACGAAGATGCCTGCTGGAACCATACTTTTCAGTTCAAGAGCCCCAATAGGATATATTGCCATAGCTCAAAACGAGGTCACTACTAACCAGGGATTTAAATCTGTTATTCCGAATGCGAATATCGGTACAGCTTATGTGTATTTCTTGCTGAAGAATCTTCTTCCGGCAATTGAAGGTATGGCTTCTGGATCAACTTTTAAGGAGATATCTGGAACAGGAATGAAATCCGTACCTACCGTTATGCCTGATGCCGATACCATCCAGCTTTTTAGTAATTTCTGCAAACCTGTATTCAAGGAACAAGAGGTTCTTGAAGCAGCGAACAAGCATCTTTCTGCACTTAGAGATTCCTTATTGCCGAAGTTGATGTCCGGCGAGCTTGACATCTCCAATATAGAGCTTTAAGCCGCTAAATTCTTGTTTGAAATTTGTTGAAGGGAGAAATCACTATGTTTAAAGATTGGAATTTTTGGTGTACCGTGATGACATCCATTGCAGCTGTTGTTGCGTTAGGTCTATCAGTTTACCAAATACAGCTGAGTAATAAACAGCAACTATTTGATCGCCGATTGAAAGCATATAATTTGGTGAGCAGTCTTATTTCTCTTTGCAAAGAAAATTATACATGGCTTTCAGAAAAAAGAGAAACAAAACCTCAGCTTGATAACGATTTTGTTTTTATATATCTTACCAACAATACATATATGGAAGGTCAAGCAGAAGCTATTAAACATCCGTTGGAACAGCCATTTCATAAGGAATTTTTGAAAAAACGTGAAGAACTTAGAAGTATGGCAATGGAATTTGAACTCATTTTCAAAGGCGATGTTGCATTACTATACAGTAGCTTCCTAAAAGATTACGAAAGCGCATTAGCCGTAATGTATCAATATCAGATTATTATTGAAAAGATTAAGGAGGAGAATGGTAAACATCCAAGGCCTTTAGAAGAGTTATCTGGAATATTTTCTGAAGAAAAATATAGGAATAACCTTTATAGTGCATTGGATAAGCTTAAAGAATCGTATGATGTTGTAACACAAGAAAAAGTTGGAAAGCAGCTGAGAAAACAGATTGCATTGATATAAGGAGGCGAAAGAATATGGCAGGCTTTTATACCGAAGCAGACTATGAAAATTCCGTCATAGAGCTATTTCAGAACATGGGCTATCGGTATGTTTATGCTCCTGATTTGGAGCGGGACTTTAAAAGCCCTCTGTATGAAGAGGAACTGTATGAAGCATTGCATCGTCTGAATCCGACCATGCCGGAGGATGCGATTGCAGATGCGTTGTATAAGCTGAAAAATTTTGAAAATGCCGAGCTGGTGCAGAAAAACGCCCTTTTTATGGATTATTTGCAGCATGGTGTGGAAGTGCGCTATTTTATCAAAGGTGAAGAGCGTTCCGGTCTTATTTATCTTGTGGATTACAGCAATCCTAGCAACAACTCTTTTATCGTGGCGAATCAGTGGACGTTTATTGAGAACAGCAACAAGCGCCCCGATGTTTTGCTGTTTTTGAATGGTATGCCGGTGGTGTTGGTGGAACTGAAATCTCCGTCACGTGAAGAAACAGATGCATCTGAAGCGTACTCGCAGATCCGGAATTATATGCATGAAATTCCGTCCATGTTTATTTACAACTGTATTTGCGTTATGAGTGACCTTATGACATCGAAGGCCGGCACGATTACTTCCGGCGAAGACCGTTTCATGGAATGGAAAACCAAGGACGGCAGTTATGAGAATACACAGTATGCTCAGTTTGATACTTTCTTTGAAGGAATCTTTGAAAAGGAACGTTTTCTGGATATCATAAAGAATTTTATCTGCTTTTCTAATGAAGGAACAAAGCAGTTTAAGATTCTGGCAGGATACCATCAATATTTTGCGGTTAATAAAGCGGTGGCTTCTACCAAGCACGCTACTGAAACGGATGGTAAAGGCGGCGTATTCTGGCATACGCAGGGTAGCGGCAAATCTCTGTCGATGGTTTTCTATGCGCATCGCCTACAGGATGCATTGGACAGCCCAACCATCGTAGTCATTACCGATCGTAATGATCTGGATGACCAGTTGTACGGCCAGTTTGCAAAATGTAAAGATTTTTTGCGCCAGGAGCCAGTTCATGCTGAGAGCCGTGTGCATCTGAAAGAACTGTTGGACGGCAGAAAAGCAAATGGAATCATCTTTACAACCATGCAGAAATTTGAGGAGTCCTTTGACTGTCTTTCTGAACGAAGAAATATTGTGGTCATGGCAGATGAAGCACATCGTGGACAGTATGGCTTGAAGGAAAAGGTCGATGCAAAAACCGGAGAAATCAAAATCGGTTCAGCTCGTATTATCAGAAATGCTCTGCCGAATGCGACTTTCATCGGGTTTACAGGAACACCTATTTCCATGAAAGATCGCAATACTCGTGAAGTATTCGGCGACTATATAGATATTTATGATATGACGCAGGCAGTGGAGGATGGTGCAACCCGCCCGGTATATTATGAAAGTCGAGTTATTAAGCTGAAACTTGATGAACAAACATTAAAGCTCATTGACCAGGAATACGACATTATGGCGAATAATGCTGATCCGGAAGTGATCGACAAGAGCAAGAAAGAGCTTGGACAGATGGAAGCTATTCTTGGCAATGATAAGACGATCAATTCTCTTGTGAATGATATTCTCGACCACTATGAAAATTATCGTGCTAGTCTGTTGACGGGTAAAGCAATGATTGTGGCTTATTCCAGGCCGATAGCTATGAAGATATATGAACGTATTTTACAGCTTCGTCCGTCTTGGACAGAAAAGGTTGCTGTTGTTATGACAAGCAGCAACAAAGACCCGGAAGAATGGAATAAGATTATCGGGAATAAACGCCATAAGGATGAACTTGCAAAGCAGTTTAAAGATAACGAGAGTCCGCTTAAAATTGTCATTGTTGTAGACATGTGGCTGACGGGATTCGATGTCCCTTCGCTTGCGACCATGTATGTTTATAAGCCGATGCAGGGATATAATCTTATGCAGGCGATCGCGAGAGTAAATCGTGTATTTGGCGATAAAGAAGGTGGTCTGGTTGTTGACTATGTGGGTATTGCATCTGCCTTGAAACAGGCAATGAACGACTATACTGCTCGTGATAAGAAAAATTATGGAGATACAGATGTAGCAAAAGTTGCTTACCCCAAATTCCTCGAAAAGTTATCTATATGCCGGGATTTATTCCATGGATACGATTATTCTAAGTTTAGCTGTGGCACAGATTTGGAGCGTTCCAAGGCAATTAGTGGTGCTGTAAACTTCATTGTTGCGGTAGATAAGGAAAAAGACCGGGAAGATTTTCTAAAGGAAGGACTTCTTCTCAGACAGGCATTGTCGTTATGCTCTTCGCTTGTGGAAAAGGATATGCGTGTTGAAGCTGCGTTCTTTGAGTCGGTACGTGTGCTTGTAACACGCTTAATGAATCAGGGCGAGGGAAAGAAAATCTCTCTTCCTGAAATGAATGCCCGGATTAACGAACTTTTGAAAGCCAGTGTACAGAGCGAGGGTGTGATTAACCTGTTTTCTGATGTGGATAAAGAGTTTTCGCTTTTTGATCCGAAGTTCCTTGAGGAAATCTCAAAGATGAAAGAGAAAAACCTAGCAGTGGAATTATTGAAGAAACTAATCTCTGAACAGGTGCAGATTTATCGTCATACCAATATTGTAAAATCACAGAAATTCAGTGAGATCATTCAACGTGCAATGAATGCTTATCTGAACGGTATGTTGACGAATGAGCAAGTGATTGAAGAACTTCTAAATCTGGCAAAGCAGATTGCGGCTGCAAACAAAGAGGGCGAACAGTTGGGGCTTACAGCGGATGAACTGGCATTCTATGATGCACTTACAAAACCGCAGGCAATTAAAGATTTTTATGAAAATGCAGAGCTTATTGCGATCACAAAAGAATTGGCAGATACACTTCGTAAGAACCGGACAATCGATTGGCAGAAGCGTGATTCAGCAAGAGCAAAGATGCGTATCATGATAAAGAGATTACTCAAGAAACATCGTTATCCACCGGAAGGCATGGATGATGCAGTGCAGACGGTTATGATGCAGTGCGAGCTGTGGACGGATAACAATGATATGGAATCAGAACAGAAAAATATAAACGTATATACTTATTCGCCCAAATCGGAATTAAGCAGAGTGGCGGAAAAACCTGCACCTTACGGAAACAGATAAAATGAAATAGGACTGATTTATTGTAGGGGCGATATGACAACATGCAAAATCAGGACGTTGTAAAATGTGCGGCAATCGATTACAATTTTATCTGAGCCATCCCTTGGATGGCACATATGAAAGAAACAGGATATTTTCCGGAAAAACGGGAATGTTCTGATAAGGAGAGAAACATGGCGGTTGGATTATGTCACAGCGACAAAAAGGCGGTCTGCAGAAATCTGCAGTACAGTGAGAATGTAAATATGCCGGACAGCCCCGGATGGAAATGGGTGCAGACGGTACAGACGGAAGCGGCGGACCGTTATCTGATCCGGCTCAAAAGCAGGGAGGAAGGGAGAACGCGCAAGACGTACCGCGTGGAAGTGAAGGAAGATGCGGTGAATGCGAAAAGTGCGCCCAATGTGGAGCAGATTGTGCTTCTGCTGCTGTTGCTTCCGCTGCTGGGGATTATTTTCGCGGGACTCCGCTACAGCTTAACCGCGGAAAATCCGCAGGACGATCTGCAGCTGGTGCTGATACTTACCGTGATCGCCGCGATACTCGGGCTTAGAATCTGGCTGATACAGCGGAAGGCGGATAAAACGCTCCGCTATTTTCTCATGACGCAGATCATCAACGCGCCGGGGAATAGGAACGGGGCATATGCGGGTACCGCGCAGCGCACAGCAAACCAGACCTGGGGTCGGACGGCATACGCAGGAGAAGACACCGCCGGTTTGGCAGAGATGGACAAACCGGAAGAGCGGGTCTGGGTGGCGGAGTGGCACCTGTCGGAGGCGTACCGGCGTTACAGCCGCCTGCAGGCAATTCCGCTTGCGGCACTTGCATTGGGGGGAATCATATTTTTGTACGCGATTGCGTACCGGTTTAATACGTCCCATGACACTGCGCGCACGATGCTTCTGATGGGAGAGGCGGGGCTTTATATGACATTGCTCGCCCTTTTGAGCAAGGTGATGGAGTACTGCTATCTGAAGAAAGCAAAAGCGCAGGCAAAGCGTTATCATGCCAGAATTGCCCGCGTCATAACAACCGGGAAAAACGGCGCGAACAGCTATTACCTGTATGAGTTTGTCGATGAACTGGGGCGAAAGTGCGAGGTGCGTGCCATGTATCCGGTGCGGCCGGCGAATGCCGCAAACGCGCAGGATATGGCGGGCGGAGAGGCAGATATCTGGTTTGACGTAGAACACTTTCCGTATGCATTTTCAGAAAAAGACGGCGCACCGGAGATCCGCCTGAAACTGCGCAGTATGATTGCAGGAACGGCAGTGGCCGCGGCCGTGATTGCTCTGGTGTTCGCGTATGGGGGAACCCATTACGTGGCGTACAATCAGGATGCCGACAGTCTTCTGATGTCTTACGATTCCAAAAAGGCAGAGTCGGATCTGACATTTGAGGATGTGCGGGACAATCCGACCGTGCGATGGATCATAGACGCCTACGCGATCTACGTTCCGTTTGAGAGCGGGGAATACGGAGAACTGGGCGGTCACTCGCAAAAGGACTGGGATCAGGAGCAGGTGAAGGAATATCTGTCTGACTGGTGGGGCATTACGAGCCGGGCAACGGCGACCCGCACGATCAGCCAGATGCTGAAAAAAGGAACCAGAGCGTCCTACCGACATGCGTTTGAGACCTATCTGAAAAAAGGGTATCTGTCGATGGACGAGGATGGCTCTGTGGAGATGATAAGCCGCAGTGAGATTCCGGAAGATGAGCAGTGGCGTGTATGGGTGTGCTACGATGCATACGGAAATCTGGACACGCGCGGCGTGGATGCCTGGGATTATGTCCGTATTATGCGCATCACGGGACTGTGCTATCAGTGCGGCTACATCAGCCTCGAGGAGTGCCTCGACCAGTGTCTGCCGATTGCGCAGAGACTGCAGAAGGAATATGGAAGCTTTGAGGAGATTTTTGAAAGCTACATCTATGGATATCAATTCTGGAAAAATGACAGCGATGACGACAGGATCTATTTTTACCGGAGGGCGGCGGGGGAAGCCGTCGAAAATATTCAGTCGGAGTACAATACAGAACTGGTAAAAGACTGGGAGTAGGAGAGAAGGATGGAACAGGAGACACAGACACCGCACAAGCGGCGGGTGCGTTACAAGGGAAAATATCCGAAGAAGTTTGAGGAAAAATACAAGGAACTGCAGCCGGAGAAGTATCAGGACACGATCGAGCATGTGATCCGGAAGGGAAATACGCCGGCGGGAATGCATATCTCGATTATGGTAAAAGAAATTCTGGACTTTTTGCAGATTGTGCCCGGAGAGCAGGGATTCGATGCGACGCTCGGCTACGGCGGACACACGCGCGCTATGCTGGAATGTCTGAAAGGACAGGGACATATCTGGGCGACCGATGTGGACCCGGAGGAGTCCGCCAAGACGAAAAAGCGTCTGGAGGATCTGGGATTCGGGGAGGATCTTTTGACGGTGCGCCTTCAGAATTTCTGCACGATCGATGAGATCGCAAAAGAGGTCGGCGGCTTCGACTTTATTCTGGCGGATCTTGGCGTGTCGTCCATGCAGATCGACAATCCGAAGCGCGGCTTCTCGTTTAAGGTGGATGGACCGCTGGATCTCAGGCTCAATCAGGAGACGGGGATCAGCGCGGCGGAGCGGCTGGATACGATCACGCGGGAGGAACTTGCCGGGATGCTCTATGAGAACTCCGACGAGCCATACTGTGAGGAGCTGGCAAAAGCGATCACGGACGAGATCCGCAGGGGCAGCCGCATCGACACGACGACAAAGCTGCGCAGGGTGATCGAGGATACGCTGGATTTTCTGCCGGAGAAGGAGAAAAAGGACACAATCAAAAAGACCTGCCAACGCACATTCCAGGCGCTGCGCATCGATGTGAACCAGGAGTTTGAGGTGCTGTATGAATTCATGGAAAAGCTTCCGGGAGCATTAAGACCGGGCGGGCGCGTGGCAATTCTCACCTTCCACTCGGGAGAGGACAAGCTTGTGAAGCAGGCACTCAAAGAGGGATATAAGAGTGGTATTTACAGTGACTATGCGAAGGACGTCATCCGTCCGTCGGCGCAGGAGTGCGCTGCAAACGGAAGGGCGCGTTCCACCAAAATGCGCTGGGCAGTCAAGGCATAAAAAAAAGGACATCATCGGAGCAAAAAATCCGGTGTTGTCCTTTTTTGGTACTCAAAAAGTACAAGTGCCATACAGGCGAAAGTTGTATTGCAACTGTGATAGAAAGTAGACAAACATTGTGGCGGAAGTGGAAATAAGGTACAAAACCGCCGGATAAAACAGTGTAAATATGGCACTATATATGGTAAAATGCACAATAGATACAAAATAATTGCGAAAAAGAATGACAAAACACACACAAAACCATACAACTTTTAGAAAAAACTTGGTTGTATTTTCTTGAGGAAAAAGCATGAAATTGAAAACAATTTTCAAGAAGGTGACAGCTGCCGCGCTGGCAGCGACCATGGTTGTGGGTATGGCGGCCTGTGGATCAGGTTCCGAGACGGCGAGCAGTTCAAACTCGGCATCGTCTTCGTCCGGTACGGAGGCAGCGGCAACACCGGCAGTGACAGACAACTCCAAGATTAAGATCGGAGTTTCCATCTGGTCATCCACCGATGTTCTCGGTTCCCAGTGTAAGTTGATTCTTGATGCAGCGGCTGATGCTCTTGGGGTAGAGGTTCAGTACGTGGATCAGGGTCACGTGTCCGAGAAGGTTACAGCATCTGTGGAGCAGCTGGTAGCAGCAGGATGCCAGGGTATTATCATCTGTAACTCATCCGATACAGAGATGACATCCGCAATTAAGACATGTAACGACAACGGCGTATATCTGGCACAGTTCTTCCGTATTATCAGCGAGACGAACAGCGCAGACATTTATCAGGCAGCAAAAGATTCCGCTTATTACATCGGAGCAGTACATGAGGATGAGCCGGCAAACGGTGAAGCTCTTGTAAACATCCTTCTCGATAAGGGCGACCGCAACATCGGTCTGATCGGCTGGGAGCAGGGAGATGCAACCTGGCTTGGAAGATGGGAAGGCTACAAAGCAGGCGTTGACAAGTGGAACGAGGCACATCCGGATGATCCGGCACAGCTTTCTGAGCCGCAGTACGCAGGTACAACTTCCGAGGGTGGTTCCAAGGCAGCAGAGGCTCTTATGGCAGCAGATCCGAACCTGGATGCACTCATCCCGGCAGGCGGCGGCGGTGATCCTCTTCAGGGTGCAATCGCAGCAGTAGAGCGTGCAGGCAAGACCCAGGATATCGATATCGTATCTACAGACTTCCTTCCGGATCTTGGAGACAGACTGGAGAACGGCTCCATGGCTGGTGAGTCAGGCGGACATTACTGTGATCCGTTGATCGCATTCATGATGGTATACAACGCAGTAAAGGGCAACTACACAGGATTTGCAGGCAACTTCGAGGATGTTTCCTTCCCGTACCTGTATGTATCCTCTGCAGAAGACTATCAGGCATATGAGAAGTATTTCGTAGATCAGCTTCCGTACACATCCGATGAGCTTGTTGAGATGTCCAATCTTGACTTAAACGCTCTGAAAGAAGCAGCAAAGAATATTTCTATTGAAGATGCAGCATCACGTGCAGGGAATTAGTTCCAAAGACTGAGCGTTACTTCAAAAGGTCGGTGTCGCGTGGCGATACCGGCCTTTTGTATGAAAGGATGGCTCACACAGCGTGACATCCGTTGATTCGAGTAAGAAAAAGAGGTAGATAATATGGGTTCAAAAAAGCTGTCGGGAAGCGCAAAGGGCTATCTGATTCTTCTGTCGCTGGTTGTGGTTTCCTGGGTAATCTTTAAAATACTGACACCGCATAATTTTGGCTCGCCGGCCAATATGCTCAACTACTTTCAGGCCAGCCTGATTGCAACCGTGGGTGCGGTCGGATTCTATTTTGTCATGGTTATGGGAATGTTCGACTTCTCCATCGGTGCCAACATCATGCTTTCCGCAATCGTGGGATGCGTGTTTGCCACCCGGTTTAACATGGGTTATCTCGGACTGATCTTAGGCTGTGTGCTCACCGGTACGATCGTCGGCCTGTTAAACGGTCTGTTTTATGTAAAACTGAGAATCCCGTCGATGATTGTTACAACGGGTCTCGCATTGATTTATGAGTCACTTGCGAACTATATCGCAGGCGGCGTGGAGCAGACGCTCCCGTCAAATCTGCGCGCATTCGGTCAGATGCCGTGGGATATTATCCTGGCGATTGTTGCGTGCATTGTAGCATATATCTTTTTGAATTATACGAAAATCGGAACTTACACCTATGCAATCGGAAGCAACGAGTTCGTTGCCAAGAACATGGGTATCAATGTCAATAAATACAAGGTGCTTGCATTTGTGTTAAGCGGCGCGTTCCTGGGAGTTATGGCGATCTTAACCATCAGCTACGGTTCTTCCATGGTGGCGGTAACCGGTATGGCGTCCATGAGCCGTAACTTCGTACCGACGATGGGATGCTTCTTCGGACTGGCGTTCAAGAAATACGGTATGCCGCTGCAGGCGATTGTGATCGGTGAGTTCGTCATCAACATCATTTTCTTCGGATTCATCGCACTTGGCGCACCGACTGCAATCCAGGACGTCATCACAGGTCTGGCACTGCTTATCATCATCACCGTGACCACCAAAGTCACAAAAGGTGAAATTGTCAAGTAATCGAGGAGGAGAATGCAATGAGTGAAGTCAGATTACAGGTAAAAAATCTTTGCAAGTCCTTCGGTATTACGAAGGCAGTACAGAATGTTTCCTTCAACGTCAACAAAGGAGAGGTTCATGCGCTGATCGGGGAGAACGGTTCCGGAAAATCAACGCTGACCAACATGCTGACCGGTATTTACAGTATCGGAAGCGGAACCTTTATCCTCGACGGAAAAGATATTCATCCGAAGAATCAGGTGGAAGCGAACAATGAGGGCGTTTCCATTATCGTACAGGAGCTGGGAACCCTGTCCGGACTTACGGTCGCGGAAAATATTTTCCTGGGACACGAGGAACAGTTCGTACATTTCGGAATCAAAAATACCAATGCCATGAACCGCAAGGCAACGGAATTACTTAAGAAATACGGATTTGACCGGATCAAGGCATCCGACATCATCGATAATTATAATTTTGAGGACCGCAAGCTGGTAGAGATTGTAAAAGCGACGTACTTCGATCCGAAGATTGTTGTCGTGGACGAGACGACGACCGCACTCTCCCAGGAGGGACGCGAGGAGCTCTACAAGCACATGGATCGTATCCGCAACAGCGGCAACTCCGTAATTTTCATTTCACATGACCTTCCGGAGGTTCTGGAGAAATCCGATACCATCACGATCCTGCGCGACGGCGTCTACATCGATACCGTAAAGAGCGCGGATGTGACCGAGGATGATCTCAAGCGCCTGATGGTCGGACGTGAGGTGACCGGTGATTATTACCGTGCCGATTACGGCGAGAAAGTCTCGGATGAGGTTGTGCTTTCCGTGAAAAACGTGATAGTGCCGGGCATCATCAGCGACATCAGCTTTGATCTTCACAAAGGAGAGATGCTTGGTTTCGGCGGCTTGTCCGAGTCCGGTATGCACGAGGTCGGAAAAGCGATTTTCGGCGCATCCTACGACAGAGAGGGCACGGTGACGCTGGCGGACGGAACACAGATCAACGATATTCCGACAGCAATCAAGCACAGCATTGCCTACACGTCCAAGGATCGTGACAACGAGTCCGTGGTCATGAATCAGAGCATCGGCGACAATATCTGCCTGCCGTCCCTGGATGAACTGTCGAACAAGGCGCATTTCATCAGCGATAAGAAAAAGAAGGAATTTGCAAACAAATATGCCAAGCAGATGTCGGTAAAGATGGTCAACACGGATCAGTTCGTATCGGATCTCTCCGGCGGTAACAAGCAGAAGGTAGTGCTGGCGCGCTGGATCGGCAAGGATTCGGATATCGTTGTCTTAGACAGCCCGACGCGAGGCATTGATATCAAGGTAAAGCAGGATATCTATCAGCTCATGAACCAGATGAGAAAAGAGGGCAAATCCATCATCATGATCTCGGAGGAACTGATGGAGCTGATCGGTATGTGCGACCGTATCATTATTATGAAAGACGGCAAGATCAACGGCGAACTGGAGCGTAATCAGGATCTCAATGAGAACAGTCTGATTACGATGATGGTATAAGGAGGCAGTCATGGAGAATCAAGCAAAGGCGAACACAGAACAAAAAGAGCAGCAGCTCAAAAAATTATCCAAGATGTCGTTGATTCGTTCACTTCTGCCGGTGGTGGGACTGGTCGTGATCTTCCTTCTGTTCAATGTATTAACGGATTTTAGAATGGTTGGAAATCTGTCACTGGTACTTTCCCAGGTATATGTGACGATGATAGCGGCAACAGGCGTTTTCTTTATTATGACAATGGGCGGTCTCGATTTCTCACAGGGATCGATTTTAGGAATTGCATCCATCGTTGTGTGTATGCTTTCCAAGATCAGCATTCCGTTAGCAATCGTGGGAGGAATCGCGGCAGGCGCGGCGATCGGAGCATTGAACGGTTACTTCTACGTGTACCGCAAGATCAAATCGTTTATCGTTACGATCTGTACCATGTTCTTATTCCGCGGATTTATCAAATATCTGACCACCAATGCACCGGTGGCAGGCTCCGCAAAGCTCATTAACTACGACAGCACAGCGCTTAAAATGACGCTCACGATTATTGTGGTGGTAATCGGATTCATCGCATTCCGCTTCACGAAGTTCGGAACCTATTTAAAGGCAATCGGAGCAGGAGAAAAAGCGGCAATGTTTTCCGGTATCCGCACCGACCGCATGAAGTTTTTGATCTACGTTCTGGCAGGAGCGATCACCGGATTTGCAGCATTTATCAACGTCATCAAAGTCGGATCGGTAACATCTTCCGGCGGTAACCAGCTGGAGACACAGATCCTCATTGCACTGGTACTCGGCGGTATGCCGATCTCCGGCGGAGCAAAAGTCCGGTTTGAGAATATCATCGTAGGATCGCTGCTCTACATCGTACTCAGCAGCGGACTGACCATGATGGGATTCACGACACAGATGATGCAGTTGATTCAGGGTGTCGTATTCTTGATATTCGTGGCAGTATTCGCGGATCGCCAGTCACTGCAGGTAATTAAGTAACACCGCAGCGGGACGGGAGAGATTATCGGACAGCAGAGTTGCAGCAGGAAGCGGGGGAACAGAAATGTCAAAAAAAATCGGTGAGCAGAGTCTGTTAAAATACGAGAAATTGTACAACTGGGGCAGAACTTTAATCACGAGCGGCGTGATTCAGAACGAGGACAAATTTCCATCGGAGAACATTCTGCAGAAAAAGTTCGGGTATTCCAGACAGACGGTGCGCACTGCGCTAAATCAGCTCGAAGCAGACGGTCTGATCAAGCGGGTCAAGGGGAGCGGCACATATGTATCGTATGAAGGCAACCTGCGAAACGGAGAGAGACCACGTATCGGATTGATTTTAAGCTATTTTTCTGACTATCTGTTCCCCCGCGTTTATGATGGAATCGATTCCGTCATGAAGGAAGCCGGATATGACATCGATGTTGCCGTCACAAAGAACCGGCTGAACGATGAGGCGCTTTATCTGGAAGGCCTGCTCAACGGCAATGTGGCAGGATTCATTATTGAAGGAACACGCTCCTGTTTCCCGAATCCGAATATCCGCCTCTACGAGGAGATCCGGAAGCGGAATATTCCGACGCTGTTTATTCACAACCACTATTCCAATCAGCGGTTTGACAGTGTGGAGATGTCGGACGCCCGCGCCGCCTACAAGCTGACCGAGATTCTGATTCAGAACGGACACCGCAGGATTGCGGGGATTTTCAAGTACGATGATATGCAGGGAATCGAGCGTTATAAAGGGTTCGTGGAATGTCTGTCGGACTACGGGGTAAAGTTTGACGATGACTGGATCCGCTGGTACTCCACAAAAGACATGGAGGAGAAACTCAGCAAAAAGGGACTTCTTCGGATGTACCGCCGTACAAAAGACTGCACGGCGATGATTGTATACAACGATGAGGTTGCCGGCTATTACATGGAGTTTCTGGAGGAACGCGGGCTGTATGTGCCGAAGGATGTTTCGCTGGTGGCTTTTGACGATGAGGAACTGCAGCAGGATGCGAGGGTCAAGGTGCTGTCGGTGGTTCACCCGAAGTACAATCTCGGCAGGATTACCGGGAAAAATCTGCTGCGCATGATGGACGATCCGGACTGGCAGAACAAGAATTATTCCTACCGCTTCCCGGTCAGCATCAACGACGGGAATTCAGTGAAAGATATCCGGTGAAAAATATCATATCCGCTGACATGCCAAAACGACCGGCGGTATGTTTGAAAAGAAATATTTTGGTGCACACTATGCATTGATGTTACATCTGTTTTGTGATATGCTATCTCTTACGACGAAAAAGACGGCATATCACAATTTTTGTTTTAGAGAGGGAGAAGCGATTATGTGTACAGCAGCAACCTATCGGACGAAGGATTTTTATTTTGGAAGAACACTGGATTATGAATTTTCCTACGGCGAGGAGATCGTCATCACACCGCGGAATTATGAATTTAACTTCCGGCATATGGGACAGGCAAAGGAGCATTATGCGATCATGGGCATGGCGCATGTGGCAGGGGATTATCCGTTGTATTATGATGCTATCAACGAGAAGGGGATCGGTATGGCGGGTCTGAACTTCGTCGGAAATGCCATCTACGCAGAGGTAACGGAGGGAAAAGAGAATGTGGCTTCATTTGAGTTCATTCCGTGGGTGCTCCGCCAGTGCGCGACGATGGATGAGGTGCGGGCGCTTCTTGCAAAAATGAATCTGGTCGGAACGCCGTTCGCCGAGCAGTTCCCGGCGTCACAGCTGCACTGGATCATCGCAGACGAAAATGAGGCGATTACGGTGGAGTCGGTGGCGGATGGTCTGCATATCTACGACAATCCGGTGGGCGTTCTCACGAACAATCCGCCGTTTGCACAGCAGATGTTTATGCTCAACAACTATATCGGGCTCTCCCCGAAGCAGCCGGAGAATTCTTTCGCAAAAGATGTTCCGCTTAGCACCTACAGCCGCGGAATGGGTGCGCTGGGACTTCCGGGAGATCTTTCTTCCGCGTCCCGCTTTGCGCGCGTGGCGTTCACGAGGATGAATGCCGTTTCCGGCGATTCGGAGGCGGAGAGTGTCAGCCAGTTTTTCCATATTTTAGGATCGGTGGATCAGCAGAGAGGCTGCTGCGAAGTGGCGGAAGGAAAATACGAGATTACGATCTATACGTCCTGCTGCAATGCGACAAAGGGAATCTACTATTACACAACCTATGACAATCACCGGATCATGGGCGTGGACATGCACGCGGAAGATCTCGACGGAACAACGCTCACCTGCTATCCGATGATCGAGGAAGGTCAGGTGAGCTGGCAGAACGGACAGCATTAAGACTGGGGTGAGAAAAATGCGACGGCGATGGCGCCGGGACCTACATGGGTTCCGATCGTCGCGCCGAGGGAGCAGACCGGAAGCTGTTCTGTGTGTCCCCTCCAGAGAGCTTCGCTGTCTTTGATATATTTTTGCAGCATCTCATCGCTGAGTCCGGTGTAACCGAGGCAGAAGGGGCGGGTAAAATCGATACCGTCTGCCTTTTCTATTTCTTTCATGAGAAAATTATTCCCGTTTTTGGAGCCGCGCGCCTTGCCGAGCATGACGATCTCGCCTTCCGATACGGCGACGACCGGCTTGATCGCCATGGCGCCGCCGAGAAAGGCGGTGGCGGCGGAAATGCGGCCGCCTTTTTTCAAATATTCCAGGGTATCTAAGACGCCGAGTGTGTGGATCTGCTCCCTGGAGGCTTCTAAGATTCCGACAATTTCTTGGGCGGATAATCCCTGATCTTTTAATAAAAGTGCATATCTGACCAGAATGCCCTCGCCGATCGTGGCGTTATAGCTGTCGATGACAAATACTTTTTCTGCAAAATCTTCTGCCGCGATCGTGGCACTCTGGTAAGTGCCGGAGAGACGGCCAGAGATCGTGATTGCAATGACGGTCTCCCCGTCCGCCACCGCCCTGGCATATACCTCTTCAAAAGCGGCGGGGGATACCAGACTGGTTGTGGGCAGAGTGTCGCTCTCAATCAGCTTTTCGTAGAATTCGTGATGGCTGATTGTGACGCCGTCGAGGTATTCCGTATCGCCGAAGCGGATCGCAAGCGGCAGAATGGTGAGGTCTTCTCTGGTAGAAGCAGAGAGATCGGATGCTGAGTCTGTGATAATTCTGAGTTTTTCCATAAGATTCTCCATATATTTTTATTTTTGCTGACTGTGTTCGGTCAGATAGTCAGACAGGTTTTCACTGATGATTGCAAGAGTGCCATAGAAATCGCGGCGCCTTTCCTCCGTCAGCCCGCGTCCACCGTAGGAGAGCGCTTCTTTGATGCGTGTCTGGATGCCGCTTACAACGGAGCGCCCCTGCCCGGTAAGCATGTAGTGCGACCGGTAAGATCGCTTGTGATCTTCCGGCTGTTCGCAGACGACAAGCTGCCGGTCGCTAAGCTGTGAGAGACAGCGGGAGACGGCGGCTTTGTCCTCCTTGCAGAGTTCTGTGAGCTGCGTTGCGGTCAGCCCCTCCGGGTGCTGTCCCAGATAATAGAGACACATGGTGTGATTGGCCTTCAGCCCGAACTGTTTCATCTCCAGCTCTTTGATTTTCTGTAAATACCGGTTCAACTCCAGGATGGAGAGTGAAAAGGTTTCAAAACGATGATCCATGGGCGCTCCTTTGCAAGATGTTGATAAATCAATATCTCGGATTATAGCGCATAGATGTTGATAAGTCAACATCTATGCGCGAAGATATAAATGGGATAGTTGCGGTAGGATAACAGAAATGTAAAGAGTGGATATGAAAAAAATATGATATAATGTTTGCAATAGCACAATAAAATGATATACAAGCGGCAAACAGAAAAGGAGCACTATTATGCAGATCAGACATGCAGGCACACAGGACATTCCGGGGATTGACCGGCTCCTGTCACAGGTATTAACTGTTCATCATAACGGACGGCCGGATTTATTTCGGGCGAATGCCAGAAAATACAACGATGACGAATTAAAGGAAATTTTAGAGGATACGACGCGCCCGATTTTTGTTGCGGATGACGGAGCGGGCAGCATCTTAGGCTACGCATTCTGCGTTTTCCAGCAGCACATCAATGACAATATCTTAACGGACATCAAGAGCCTCTATATTGACGATCTGTGTGTGGATGAGAACTGCAGAGGACAGCATATCGGGCAGCAGTTGTACCGGTATGTGCTGGATTATGCGAAGGCGTCCGGCTGTTACAATGTGACCCTCAATGTCTGGGCATGCAATGAAAATGCGCGGAAGTTCTACGAGAAGTGTGGGCTCGTGCCGCAGAAGATCGGGATGGAAAAGATACTGTAATCCGGGAGACAGGAGGAAAATATGGGATTTTTTATAGCGATGTTTTTATGTAATCTATTGATGCCTTCTATTATGGTGATAGCGGGTTACTGCATGTACAAAAATCCTCCAAAAGAGATAAACGGGCTGATCGGCTATAGAACTGCCATGTCCGAAAAGAATAAGGATACCTGGGCATTTGCGCATGACTGTTGCGGAAAGTTATGGATCAAATCAGGCATCATATTGCTGGTGCCGACGGTTCTCGCTCAAATCCCGTTTGCAAAATCGGGTGAAGATGTAGTAGGGACAGTAACGCTTGTCATCGAAGCGGTTCAGGTTTTGGTTCTGATTGGTTCTGTTATTCTTGTGGAAAAAGCGTTGAAGCGCACGTTTGACGAAAATGGCAACAGGCGCGGATAGAGTAAGAGACGCAGCTGAAAGAGGAGGGAGATATATGAAAGCAGATGAAGTTATAAGCCGGGTTGCGGATCTTTGCAGAGAGCATGGTGCGAAAAAAGTGATTTTATATGGATCGCGGGCAAAAGGAACAGCCGGGGAACGCAGTGACATAGATATTGCGTTATCCGGCGGGGCTGATTTTGATGAGCTGCTTGAAAAAGTCGAAGAACTGCCGACCTTGTACAGTGTTGATTTATTAAATATGGATACCTGTAGGAATGATTTATTGATGGAGGATATAAAACAATATGGACGCGAAATTTGACAGACGGTTTCAATCATTTTGCAATTTGCTGGATGCTTTGGCGGAGGCCAGGGAAAGAGATCTTACGGATTCCTTTGTATTAAGCGGAACCAGTGCAAAATTTAGTATTACTTTTGATTTATCGTGGAAGGTAATGAAGGACATATTGATACAGTATTATGCAATAACAGGATTCGTTACAGGTTCTCCAAGGGATGTTCTGCGTGAAGCATTTAAGGCAAACTTGATTTCGGATGATGAATGGATGGACATGCTCAAAGTAAGAAATGAACTCGCACATGATTACGATAGTGAGATTGTGAAAACATATTGTAACACAATTGTGAAAGAGTATATTGCTTCCCAGCCGGATCATATTTTGTCAATATTATGAGAGGGTAATTAGAATATGTACATATTTTTGCTAATCTTAATTTATATCGCTTTTATCAGCCTTGGCTTACCGGATTCACTTCTGGGATCCGGCTGGCCGGTGATGCATACCGAACTCGGCGTGCCGGTGTCCTATATGGGCATCGTATCTATGGTTATCTCTGGCGGAACAATTATCTCGAGTCTTCTTTCTGATAAGCTGACCAGAAAATTCGGCACGAGAATCGTAACCGTTGCCAGTGTTTTTCTTACGGTCATTGCGCTGTTCGGCTTTTCCTTTTCCGGCCGGTTCTGGATGCTGATTGTTTTTGCTGTTCCTTACGGGCTGGGAGCGGGAGCCATTGACGCAGCACTTAACAACTATATCGCGCTTCATTATAAAGCGAAGCATATGAGCTGGCTGCATTGCTTCTGGGGCGTCGGTACCATCGTCAGTCCGTTCATTATGAGCTATGCATTGGCAAACAGGACATGGAACAGCGGTTATCGCATGGTTGGGCTGATACAGCTTGGCATTGCACTGCTTCTGCTTGTTACTCTGCCGGTATGGAATGTGAACCAGAGTACATCCCGGGAGGACGGAAAAAGTGTAGGTCTAACCGGTGCGCTTAAGATCAAAGGGGTTCCGTTTCTTTTGCTCGGATTTTTCGCTTACTGTGCTGCAGAAGCTACGACTATGCAGTGGGCAAGTACCTATTTTGTTGAGGTAAAAGGGATTGCTGCAGACCGTGCGGCCGGTTTTGCCGCGCTGTTCTATATAGGGATTACTGCCGGAAGATTCATCAGCGGAATCATTACCGATCGTCTTGGCGACCGTAAAATGATTTTGCTGGGAACCGGGATTCTTGTCTGCGGGATTTTTATCCTGTGCCTTCCGGTGAAGTCCTATATGGTCGCGCTTGCAGCTTTTCTTGTGATAGGTCTGGGATGTGCGCCTATTTACCCATGCATTATCCATTCCACACCATATAATTTCGGGGCGGAAAATTCGGGAGCGATTATTGGAATCCAGATGGCAAGCGCTTATGTCGGTTCGACGTTTATTCCGCCGCTGTTCGGACTCCTCGGCAATGCGGTATCTTTTTCCATCCTGCCGGTCTATCTGCTGGGGTTTGTTGTCCTGATGATTACGATGGTGGAGACGACATTCCGCATCACCCGCAAGGAAAAAGTTGTAAAAATGTAACAGATGTGTATGATAGAAATCAGAGAGTCACACACAACCAATTGAAGGAGGAAGAAAAATGGCAAAGGATCAGAGATTTGAAAAGGTTTATTCCCAGGGAACGATGACGACCACGGAAATCTGGGTGGATAAGGAAACCGGCGTGAATTATGTGTTTCACGCAAGCGGATATGCGGGAGGAATGACGCCGCTTCTGGACCGCGACGGAAAGCCGGTCATTTCGCCGGTGATAAATGAATAAAAAGGAACTGCCGCAATAAGCATACCGTGCTTTGCGTTGAGAAGTAATATTATAAGAAACAGATACTTAAAAGTTCCAGATAACCATGCGGCGGCAAATCTGACCGCAAAATCCGGTATTTCTAACCATGCCGCTGCTGGCATCTGTGATGATCCGTGTCTTTCCAAGTTTGGAGCACTCCAC
>CACZIN010000049.1:0-22408 GCA_902781225.1 uncultured Lachnospiraceae bacterium
CTAGGATTCTGGTGCTTTGCAATCACCTACAAAATGTAGTTGCAACGACCTACATTTTTCGTCTGCAACTTTCTACATTTATATTTTACAATAAACAGAAGAAATCCATCTCGTGCTCATGGATATCATGATGCCGGAGATGAACGGTATCTCTGCCATGGTGAAAATCCGTGAAAAAAGCAACGTGCCGGTCATCCTTCTGACGGCGAAGAGCGAGGACACCGATAAGATTCTGGGACTGACGGTGGGAGCGGACGACTATGTGACGAAGCCTTTTAATCCGGTGGAACTGCAGGCGCGGGTAAAATCACAGCTGCGGCGCTATATGCAGCTCGGCGGCAACACGAAGCAGGAGCGGGATGTGCTTGTCATCGGCGGGATTGAACTGTGCGACCGCACAAAGGAGGTTGCGCTCGACGGGGAGCCGGTATCGCTCACGCGCACGGAATACGATATTTTAAAACTTTTGATGGAACATCCGGGGGAAGTATTTTCACCAAACCAGATCTATGAGCAGGTGTGGCGGGACAATCCCTACGGCACGGAGAACACGGTCGCAGTACATATCCGGCATTTGCGGGAAAAAGTGGAGTATAACCCGGCGGAACCGCGCTATTTAAAAGTCGTGTGGGGACGGGGCTATAAAATGGAGGAAACAGTGTGAGAAACAGGAAAGACAGTGTGGGAGCAAAAGCGGCAGCATGGGTCGGGGTCACGCTCGGAGCGGTGGTATTTTTCGCAGGAGCCGCCGGCGTCCTGTTGATGGATCAGGCGGGCGTGTATGAGATGTCGCGCGGGCAGTTCCTTACAACGAGGTATCAGAATGTTGCCGATCAGTATGCAATCCGGGCGCTGGATTACAGTGTGAACATGGAAAATGGTGCAAAACCGCAAAATAACCGCTGGAATGACACATATTTCCGCTACGGAATCATTCAAGCGGAAAATATTGATTCCGTAGATCTCAACGAATCCTACACGTATGTGGAGCGGAATTTTGACGAGAAGGTCACAAGGGATAAGCTGTACTGCCAAAGCTATGACATCAACGAGGTGACACGCTACAATTACAGCATGACCCTGTGGGGCGGGTACAGCCTCTACACGGACAGTGGAGATTACGCTGCGCAGGTGGATATTGAGAAGCGGTGCTACAATGCGGATGATGGCATATTTTATTATGAAACGCCGGACGCATACGTTCCGGTAAAAAATGTGAGTATCCTCATGCTGTCGCCGGATCTGGCAACGGGCTATGATTACACATACGATGCGGATGTGGGAAAATATCGGGACCTTGTGGCGTATAACGGAACCTATGTGACCTTCGATGATGTGGAAGACCTGGGGGAAGATCTGGGATTTCAGGCCGTGGACTGGACGAACAGCGTGATCCTGGACGGCGTCACCTGCGGAGAAATAGCGGGGATTCCGATTACTGTGATCGATGACTCCGATCTGGAACAGAAGGGAAGTGATACCAAGACAACGTACCAGCTTACCGACGGCATGCTGCAGATGAACTATACGGCGGAATCAATGCACCGGAAATACTGGGTCGTCACGATCCTTCCGGAAAATGTGCCGCTTGGCTGGAGTGACGATTTGTTTGTGCAGGTGACGACACTTACGGCGCTGATGTATGGCGTCCGCTATGCCATTTTCCCGATTCTGGCGGTGGCATTTTTGCTTACCGTCTTCTGCCTGATGTGGCTGGTGCGGTCGGCGGGGCATCACGCGGGAGAGGACGGGATTACACTGACCTGGCTGGATGGCATGCCGCTTGACTTGTACCTCGGGTTTGCGCTGGTGGCAGAGGGATTCCTCTTTCTGATTCTGATGGAAGCCGCCAGCCGCGGCAATGCTGAGATCCCGACGCTTGCGGGAATTCTGCTCTGTCTGCTTGCGGGAGGCTGGATTGCGCTTCTGTCGCTGCTGACCTTTGCCGCGCGCGTGAAAGCCGGGGCATGGTGGAAAAATACCGTTATCTACATGGTGCTTAGCGTGATCGGCAGGCTCTGCGGTGCGGTGACCCGGAATCTGCCGCTTTTCTTAAGGGCGGGACTCGTTTTCTGTATAGCGATGCTTGCGGAGGCGCTTGCCGGTACGCTGCACACGGGAAGTAACATGGGAACGGGATGGAGGCTTGTAAAAGTCGTAGAGTTCGCATGCATCTTCTGGGGAGTTTTACAGATGAAGCGCCTCGCAGAGGGAGGCGAGCGCCTTGCGGAGGGCGATATGGAGCACCCGGTCGATACGACACACATGTACCGGGATTTAAAGGAACACGGCGAGCATCTCAACAGCATACAGACAGGCATGGCAAAGGCGGTTGCCGAGAGCGTGAAGAGTGAGAGATTTAAGACGGAACTCATCACGAACGTCTCGCACGATATTAAGACGCCACTGACCT
Organism: uncultured Lachnospiraceae bacterium; assembly: GCA_902781225.1. Lineage (GTDB taxonomy): Bacteria > Bacillota > Clostridia > Lachnospirales > Lachnospiraceae > Roseburia. Next base: position 2,414 of record CACZIN010000049.1, read on the forward strand.
CCATCATCAATTATGTGGATCTTCTGGAAAAAGAGGAGCTTTCCAATGAGACGGCAGAGGGGTATCTGGAAGTGCTGGACCGTCAGTCGAACCGGCTGAAAAAGCTGATCGAGGATCTGATCGAGGCGTCGAAAGCTTCCACGGGCAATCTCGCCGTGCATCTGGAAAAACTCGAGGCGGGCGTCTCTGTGGTGCAGATCGTCGGAGAATTCGAGGACAAACTGAACGCCGCAGATCTGACGCTGCTGATTCAGAAGCCGGAGGCGCCGGTGTATGTGATGGCGGACGGCAGACATTTCTGGCGCGTGATTGACAACCTGATGAACAATATCTGCAAATATGCGCAGCCGGGCACGCGGGTGTACGTGGATCTGCGGGAGAATGGCGGGCAGGTGGAGCTCATTTTCCGGAATACATCGCGGTATCCGCTCAACATATCCAGCGAGGAACTCATGGAGCGTTTTGTCCGCGGGGACGAATCGCGCAATACCGAGGGAAGCGGGCTGGGAATCTCCATTGCAAAGAGTCTGATGGAACTGATGGGCGGCAGCTTTATGCTCTATGTGGACGGCGATCTCTTTAAGGTCGTGCTTGGATTTGCACAGATTGCGGAAGAAAAAGAACCACTTGATGAAGATGAAAGCGGAAAATAGATACAGATACAATTTTTCTGACATTTTCTGAAAACTTTGCTTGTTTTTTGATAAACCCTCTGTTACAATGCAAAAAAAGACAGAACCGCGGGAAACGGAAAGAATGCACACAGGAGAGGGACAGAAGGAAGGCGGTCTGTGAGGAAACTGTGGTTACGTTCGGAGGAAGAGTTATGAGAGCTGTGAAAAGGGAATGGTTATTAGGAATGTTGTGCGTGCTGTCTGGCGTGATGCTTATGGTGATGCATCCGGTACAGGCACAGGCAGGGCAGGCGGATCGCGCGGCGTACCGTGCGGTGTTTGACGCATCCTATTACAGCGCGGCGTATCCGGATGTAGTGGCAGCATATGGAAATAATGCAGATGCGCTTCTGAACCATTTCATCAGCTTCGGCGTGAAGGAAGGCCGCAGCGCCAGCGCGGAATTTAATCCGCAGGCATACAGACAGCGTTACGAAGATCTGCAGGCGGCGTTCGGCAGTGACATGGCGGCTTACTGCAGACATTATGTGGCATATGGAAAGGCCGAGGGCAGAAACGGCAGCGCAGACGGACAGCCGGTGGTAGCAGTACAGCAGGCAGACAGCCAGGCGCAGCAGACGGACAGCCAGACGGGGGCACAGAACAATGAGACGGCACAGAGCACGCAGCAGGCATCCGGCACGGTGATCGGTACCTGTACGACTTCTTATGTTGACAATATTCCACGCGCAACGAACGTTGCACTTGCGGCACAGCGCATTAACGGCACGGTGGTACAGCCGGGCGGCAGTTTTTCTTTCAGCAATACCATCTTACCGCGCACATCCGCGAACGGATATGTGACGGCTCCGATCTATGTGAGCGGCAAAAAAAGCACCGGCACCGGCGGCGGTGTGTGCCAGGTATCGTCCACACTGTATGCGGCGATGGTATATGCGGGACTTCCGGCAACGGAGCGCCATGCACATTCTCTTCCGGTAGATTATCTTCCGGCGGGACTTGACGCGACGATTGCGGGCAGCTATCTGGATCTGAAATTTACGAATACATTTTCACAGCCGCTGCTGATTCAGGCATCAGCGAATGGCGGAACACTGACCGTGACACTCGTATTGCAGTGATACGGATGTCTGGCGGCGGCGTGTAACAAAACAGGATTGCAGTGACAGGTTTTATTTTCATATTCTGATTTTGCAGGGGATTGCATCTGCGCCTTAAGAACGACTCTGAGGGCAGATCAATGCCCTTATTTTGGTGCCGTCAATGATGAAAATAAGACGAAATCTTTTTTATCTCATAAAAATTATCACTAAGGAAAAAGCCAAATCGTCCGATATATTGACTAGAAAAGTTATTTTTGCGTTACAGAATAGAAAGGAGATGCCATTATGCGAGTAGAAGCGTATAACAGCGTGGCACAGATTTATAAGACAAACAGAGCAGCCGGGGCATCCGCAGCAGCAAAGACTGAGAAGAGCCGGGATCAGGTTGAGATCTCTTCCATAGGATATGATTATCAGATCGCAAAGCAGGCAGTAGCCGAGGCTTCTGACATCAGAGAAGACAAGGTTGCGGAGCTTTCTGCGAAGGTGAAATCCGGCACTTACGATGTGAGCAACGAGGCTTTTGCAGAGAAGCTTCTGGAGAAATATCGCTCCTTTATGCTGTAAGATAAGAGAAATGAGGGCAGATTGTGGCTAGTTTAATGGAAGAACTTCTGGGAGTTCTGGAAAAAGAAGAAACGGAATATCTGACGCTGATCGATCTCGCAGATGTGAAGAGCCAGGCGATTATCAAAGCGGACATTGCGAAGCTTGGCGAGGTGACGGAGAAGGAGCAGGAGGCGGCGAGCACCCTGTTAAACCTGTCGAACAAGCGCACGCAGGTGCTTAATGACATGGCAACGGTTCTCGGGAAAAAGCCGGAGCAGATGACGATCAACCGTATGATTGGTTATCTGGAGAACCAGCCGAAGGAGCAGCAGATGCTTGCGGAGCGCCGGGACAGACTTTTAGAAGTGGGAACGAAGATGCAGACATTGAACCATCAGAATGAAGCCCTTTTAAAGCAGGCGATGGAGATGGTGGAATTTGACCTTACGCTGTTAAAGAGCATGCGGCAGGCACCGGAGACCGCCAATTACGATAAAAACGCCTACAATACAGGAGATCTGCTTGGCGGCAGTGGATTTGACGCGAAGCAGTAGATAGAGCAGCAGTACGGAGGAAGATACCATGGCAAATGGTTTTGGAACATTGTTTATCGGTGTGTCCGGCTTGCAGAGCAGCCAGAACGCATTAAATACAACGGCAAACAACCTTGCAAACGTAGATACCACTGGATATGTACGTCAGCAGGTGCTGTTTGCGGATCGCAACTATGTAACTTTCAATGAGACGACGGCGGTCAGCAAGCAGCAGTCGGGACTCGGCGTGTACATCGGTGATGTGATTCATTCCAGAGATGTTTTTCTGGATCGCTCTTACCGCACGGAGTCGGGACGGCAGGCATTCTATGCGGCAACTTACGAGGCGACCAATGAGGTCGAGACTTATTTTCAGGAGATGGAGGGACAGGCTTTCCAGGATGCACTGGAAGATTTCTGGACCTCTTTTCAGGAATTATACAAGACGCCGGATGACAGCGTGAGCCAGAACCTGGTCGTTCAGAAAGCCCAACTGTTCGTGAGCCGCGCGAATACGGTTTATTCGGGATTACAGAGTTACCAGTACAACATCAATACGCAGATCAGTGATAATATCGATCAGGTCAACAAGCTCGGCGATACCATTCAGGATCTCAACCTTCAGATCATGAAAGTAGAGGCGGGCGGCATCGAGACAGCCATGACCCTGCGTGATGCGAGAGACCAGGCGCTGGATGAGCTGTCCGCCCTCGTGGATATTTCCTACAACGAGACAGCCGATGGTATCGTGAAAGTCAGCATTGAGGGCACGGAGTTTATCGATGAGAGCCGCTGCTATCATATCGAGAAGAAAACAGACAAGCTGACCGGTTTTATCACACCGTACTGGGGCTACCTTTCGGATGTGAACAAGGGAAAATACGTCAACGTATTTGATTTTGGCAGCCGGGATATCTCCACAGAGAACAAGAACGATATGGGTGAACTGAAAGCGCTGGTACTGGCGCGCGGCGACCATATCGCGAACTATACGGATATTGAAGGACTGGATCAGGATACCTATAACGATACGACCGGAATGTCCGTCATGCTGCGGGCAGAGGCACAGCTGGATCAGATGATCCACGGCATTGTGACCGCGTTAAATGATGTGCTTTGTCCGAATGTGACTGCGGAAGATACGATTAAGAATCTTACGAACGGTGCTGCTACAACGCTGGATGTGATACTGGCGGACGGCTCGACCGTAACATTAAATGCGAACACCAAAATTCTGAATGTAGACAACTGTGCGACCGGTTCCGACAAGCAGCTTCCGCCGCAGGAACTGTTCTCCAGAATCGGAACAGAGCGGTACACAAAGGCGACTTACACATATCAGCCGGTAGATGAGAACGGCAATCCGAAAGTGGACGCCAACGGCAACCCGGTGACGGAGACCAAGGAGATCTACATTTACAATGAAGAGGACCCGAACGATACCACAAAGCAGTACACACTGCAGAGCTTAAGTGTCAACGAGGCGCTTGTGATCGATGAAACGCTGCTGCCGCATCTGTGCCAGAACGGTGATGTCGATTATGCACTGGCAGCAAAGCTGTCGGGCGTGTGGGATGAGGAGCGGCTTACGCTGAACCCGAACGACACCAAGGCGTGCAGTTTTAAAGATTACTACAAAGATATGATCGGTGAGATGGCAACCTACGGAAATGTCTACAATTCCACGGCGACCAGCCTTACGGGAACGGTGGCTTCTGTGGACAATCAGAGACAGCAGGTCATCGGCGTATCTTCTGATGAGGAGCTGACCTACATGATCAAGTATCAGAATGCTTACAACGCAGCCAGCCGTTTCATCAATGTGGTCAATGAGATGATTGAACATCTGCTGACCCAGCTTGGATAATTGAGCGCGTAATAGAAAGAGAGGGTGTTACATGCCATCTACATTTTTTGGTTTAAATATTGCATCATCAGGCTTAAGTGCCTATCAGGTCGCACTGAATACAACGGCTAACAATATTGCAAACGTGCAGACAACCGGCTATTCCAGACAGCAGTCGAACCGTGTGGCATCGGATGCGCTTTTAGTGCATCAGCAGTACGGAGCTGTGGGAAGCGGCGTTACGACCTTATCTGTCAAGCAGATCCGAAATCAGTATTACGATACAAAATACTGGTACAATCAGTCATCGGTCGGACTGTATGAGACAAAATTGAGCTACTTACAACAGATCGAGAACTATTTTATCGATGACAGCTCATCCAAGGGCTTTACGACGATCCTGAACACGATGTTCAATTCGCTGGATACATTGAAGAACAATGCATCGGATGTCAATACCCGCCAGCAGTTTATCGGAAGCGCACAGAATCTGGCAACCTACTTCAACAGCGTGTCAGAAGGACTGACCGATATTCAGAAGGGGACGAATGATGAGATCAAATCCACGGTCCAGAATATTAACGCGATCGCGGAGAAGATAGCGGTATTGAACAAGCAGATCAACGTCATTGAGATTCAGGGCGGCTACGCAAACGAGCTGCGTGACCAGCGAGCCCTGTTGATTGATGAGTTGTCCGAGATTGTGCCGACCGAGGTTTCCGAGGTGCCGATCACGGATACGAACCATCCGGACGAGCCGACAGGCGCCAATTACTACACTGTGAAAATTGGCGGTCAGGTGCTCGTAGATACCTACAATTACGAGACACTCGAGTGCAAGGCGAGAGAGTATAAGGTTAATCAGACAGACGCGACCGGACTTTATGATATTAAATGGTCGAAGACAGGCAATACCTTCAATGCGGGGGGAAGCTCGATGTCTGGCACGTTAAAAGCGCTGTTTGACATCCGCGACGGAAACAACGGTGAGAATTTCTCAGGACTGGCAAAGGTGTTAAACAGCACCGAGGTTCAGATTACCAATCCTTCCATCACAAGCATTGTGGGAGTCAGCATGCCGGAGGAAGGCACACTGACAATCAATGGAAGAGAGTATGCGTATGAGGGATTTACCTTTGAACAGGATGCGGACGGCAACATCACTTCCTATACTTTCAATATGAAGAGAGCACTCACGTCTGAGGAGCAGGCGCGTGTAGACGGACGCACGGCATCGGTCGGAACGTCGATTGATGCGATGGGTATTCCATATTATATGAGTCAGATGAATCAGTTCCTGCGCAGCTTTGCAGCGGAATTCAACAATATTATGAAAAAAGGTGTGGATCTCGAGGGCAATTCCGCCAGTGGATATGCCTTTTTCACCGGTACAGACACCGTGACCGGCGAAGAGTTCTCCTTCGACGGCAAGGATGCGAACGGGAATGCAGTCAACGGATCTGGCTCAGACACGTATTACAAGCTGACGGCAGCGAATATCTGCGTGAACAGCATGATTGTCAAGGATCCGACCAAGCTGGCGACAACCGTTGACATCAACGGAAAGGGCGGCGTCGACGCGTACGATCTCGTGGAGGAACTTGCGACGTTAAAGAGCGGCAAGGTACTTTACCGTGGAGGTACGGCGGACGGATTCTTAAAATGCATGATTGCAGATATTTCCGTGGACACCCAGCAGTCAGAAATTTTCAGCAAGAATTACCAGAATGTGGCGAGCGCGATTGACACGCAGCGTATGTCGATTTCGGGCGTTGATGAAGATGAGGAGGCAATGGATCTGATCAAATTTCAGAATGCCTACAATCTTTCTTCAAAGATGGTATCTGTCATGGCGGAGATTTATGACAGACTGATCCTTGAGACCGGTGTATAGACAAGGATATGAGGAGGAATCATAAATGCGTATTACGAATAACATTATACTTCACAATACGACGAGCAACATCAATGGAAATAAAGTGAATGTCAACAATCTGAACAATCAGATGACATCCCAGAAAAAGATTCAGAGACCTTCCGAGAATCCGGTCATTGCGGTGCGTTCACTCAGACTCCGCACAACACTCAGCGAGATTGACCAGTATTACGAGAACAATATTCCGGATGCAGAATCCTGGATGAAAGTGACAGAGACGGCACTTGCCAATATGAAGACGATTCTGACGGACATCCGTACACAGTGTACCTACGGGGCATCCGATCAGATTACCGCAGACGACCGCAAGACGATCTTAACTCAGTTAGAGAAGCTGCGGGATCAGGTCTATGCGGAGGGAAATGCAGATTATGCGGGACGTACCGTCTTTACCGGTTACCGCACGAATCAGAAGCTGACCTTTATGACAGACGACGATACGACATCTTACAATATCACACAGGGACTTTCCTATAAGAATCTGGAAGAGCACCGCTACTACAGCGATGAGGTGACGCTTCCGACCACAGCGGCGGAGGTGACCGGCAACACCATCTCGAATCCGAAGCAGGCGACATTTGACCGTATCCGTTTAAGCTACGGCGAGATCAACAGCATCACGGACAAGGACGGCAATGCACTGTCGGCAAACGGTGCGACAGGAACACTCAGTTATTCCTACACAGATGCAGCCGGTGTGACACAGACGGACGGCGAACTGAAGGTAACCGTATACGATACGTTTGAGGACTGGGCAAAAGCATCCCAGACTGCGGACAACACCTACAATATCACAGACGGTGAAGCGGTATTTATTAAGGAGAGCGGTGAGCTGATCTTAAGCTCTGACGCGTCATCGACGATCAAGAGCGGCAGGGCAAGCCTGGATGTCAACTACACCAAGACAGGATTTAACAAGGGTGAGGTACGCCCGGAGTATTACTATAACTGCACTAACATCACGGATGCGGCAAACCCGGTGGAATATATAAAGTTTGAAAACGGCAAGGAAATCTATCAGGATATCAACTATGTCGTGGCGGCAAACCAGACCCTGACGGTCAATACACAGGCATCCGCCGTATTTGATGCATCGATCGGAAGAGATGTTGACGCCATGATCGAGGCGGTAAAGTTTGCGCAGGACGCAAACAATAAAGTCGAGGAACTGGAGAAAATGCAGAAAATGCAGGAGTATTCTTCCGATGACTGCCAGGCGGCACTTGAGGAGTGGATCGCAGCGGCGAAGAAAGAACGCGATTACGCGGACGACAATCTGCAGAAGCTTTATAATAGCTACATCGGTAATTTTGACGATTATCTGCAGAAGGTTAATCTGGCGAACACGGACCTCGGAAGCAAGGGGCAGAGCCTGGATCTGACCAAGAACCGTATGGCAAATCAGCAGACCACGATGGAGGAATTAAAGTCCACCAACGAAGACCGGGATCTGTCTGAGATCATTATTGACTATACGTCAGCGTACACTGCATATCAGGCATCCTTACAGGCTGCGGCGAAGATCAATCAGACAACATTATTGAATTATATTTAACAGACACCAAACGGGGAAGCTGGAGGAGAACCGATGAAAGCAAACACAAGACTTTTTGGGGAAATCGATATTGCGGATGACAAGATCATTACGTTGGAGGATGGAATGATCGGACTTCCGGAATACCGGAATTTTGCATTGATATTTGACGAGGAAAAGGAAAAAGACAAGAGTTCCGTAATGTGGTTCCAGTCCATGGACGATCCGCACACGGCGTTCCCGGTCATGCAGCCAAACCTCGTGCGCCCGGATTACAATCCGATGGTGAACGATGAGATGCTTCGTCCGCTCGGCGGGATGACAGAGGACAATACTTACGTGCTCGTCACACTCACGGCAGCGCCGGACCCGAAAGACACCTCGGTAAACCTCAAGGCGCCGATCGTCATTAACACAGACACCCGCAAGGGAGCGCAGATCATTGTTGAGGATGATTATCCTGTCAAATATAAGATCTATGACGTAGTAAAAGGAAAGAAGAAAGCGGAGGAATAAGGCATGTTGGCATTGACACGCAAAAAAGGGGAGTCGCTGGTCATCAACAACAATATTGAGATCACGGTGTTAGAGATCCGCGGAGATCAGGTCAAGATCGGAATCAGTGCACCGAAGGAAGTGCCGGTATACCGCAAGGAGGTTTACCTCCAGATTCAGAATGAGAACAAGGCGGCATTGAACGCAACAGATGCAATGGAGGCGCTGAAGAATCTTTTCTGATGCGGTTAATAAAAGCCATAGTTTCACCGATATAAGACATAGAAAACCGGGAACATAGAGGAGCCATATATCACACGGAGGTGGTAAGAGATGGAAATAGAGAGTATGAAGAGCGGAGCGGCAGCGTCGTATCAGGGAAGTGCGACAACGACATCCGCAAAGGCGCCGGATGCAGCGGCACAGCCGGAAGCATCCACACAGGCAGAGCTGTCGCAGACAGCAGATAAGAAGCCCGCGGTGCAGAACTTTTTTACAGACAAGGATCAGGAGGATAAGGATCCGTCCGAGGAAAAAGATGCGAAGCAGGGAACACAGTTAAAAAAAGCAGTCAATGATCTGAACAAACAGATGAAGAACTCGGAGGCGATTTTCGGAATTCACGACAAGACGAACCGTGTTACAATCAAGATCATCGACAAGACCACAAAGGAAGTCATCAAGGAGTATCCGCCGGAGGAGACACTGGACATGATCGCCAAGGTATGGGAGATCGCGGGAATCCTTGTGGATGAGAAGTTATAGAAAGGAACGGTGAGCATATGCCAATTCGTATTACCGGATTAAATTCAGGACTGGACACAGAGGCGATCATCTCGGCTCTGGTATCTTCTTATAACTATAAGACCAACAAGTACAAGAAAGCACAGACCAAGCTTTCCTGGAAGCAGGATGCGTGGAAGACGCTCAATACCAAGATTTATAGTCTGTATTCCAGCGTGGGTAATCTCAGATTATCCAGCGCATACAATCTGAAATCCACCACGGTGTCCGATACCACCAAAGCTACAGTGACAGCGAGCAATACTGCGCCGAGCGGTACACAGACCCTGAATGTTATCAGCGTGGCGCAGGCGGGATATCTGACCGGCGGCCAGCTGGATAGCAGCGTGTCCACAGGCACGACGCTGGCGGAGCTTGGCTATACCGGTGGGGACGGTAAGATCAATCTGACGATGGGAGACGGAACGACGACTTCCATTACGGTAACACAGGGGACGACAGTTGCAGGCTTCCTTGCATCATTGAAGGACGCAGGCGTCAGTGCGAATTACGATGAGACGAACCATCGTTTCTTTATCAGTTCCAAGAGTACCGGAAAGGATAATGATTTTACACTTACAGGCGGCGATGCAGATGGTATCAGTGCATTGACAAAGCTGGGGCTGAATGTACAGTCCAAGGCAACCGATGCCACCTATACATCTTATACACAGTATTATGATGCAGATGGCAGCCAGCTCAATCAGAATATCACAGATGCGATCGCAGCTTACAAGACGGCGCAGGAGGACTACAAGACAAAGTCGGCACAGAATGCCAATCTGACCGCATCCTATGGTTATGCCAGCGCTTATTCGGCAATGATGGATGCCTTAAAGAGCAGCGGACTTTCCGATGCAGATCAGAAGAAGCTGCAGACACTGCTTGGAATGACGGCATCCCAGCGAGTGGATTCCCTGATGGATGCAAACGGAAATGTCTACACGAAGTCCGATACGGACAGTCTTGGTAATACCATTTACAGCTATAAGGATGAGAACGGTGATACGACTTATATCCGCAAGATGGTTACCTATGAAGATGGTAGCAACAACGTTTACACCAAGAATGACGACGGTACTTACACAGACGGTGACGGTCATGTATGGACAGCGACCGGCGGGAAGGACACAGACGGCAATGCCACGTATTCATATACGGCGGATGACGGTACGGTGAACACTGCCACGATCAAGGAGAACACCAATTACTATGAGGTAACCGCAGAATCGCGTGGAACCGGTTATTACAAGTATACGGATGGAAATGGTGTGACCTACACACAGAATGACAACAATACTCTGGCAGGTTCTGACGGGAATACATACAAAATCAGCAGTGGCAATCTGGTACAGATCGACAGTGACGGTAATGAAGTAGCAGACGGCAAGACAGTTGCACTTTCTGCCTGCACACAGAGTGAAATCCAGAAGATGGTGTATCATCAGAAAGCCGCAGCAACAGATATCGGCCGTGCAGCAGATGCGCTTACAGATTTAAAAGAAGCAAACAAGGACACCCTGACAGATGATTTTGTCAACAAGATGACCTCAAATGTTGAGAAAGTCAATGCGTTTGAAAATGCGGAGGATACGTTAGACAGCGCTGACAGTGCTTCCAGAGCGAGCATTGTGGCAGCGGTAAAGAATGCCTATGCGGCGAGTGGTTCAGCGGGGGTGACGACGCTTACTAATACCTACGCATCACAGATTACTGCCAACAAGACAGCCATGGAGGCAGATCAGAAGGTCATTGACAAGAATGCGGTACTGTCGAAGCTCGCGGCGATGGATGAGACATCCACAGAGTATGCAACCGCGTTTGCAGATTTTGTGAGCCAGGTGCAGAGTGCTCATGAGATTCAGAACGGCACGAACATAACATACAATTCAGATGCAAAGAAGATTGACGGTACAGATTCCGAGATTCTGTTGAATGGGATCAAATATACCAGCTCACTCAATACATATACCATCAACGGTCTGTCGATCACTGCATTGCAGGCAACCGGTGCGGGAGATACGAATGCGATCTCCATTACCACATCGACAGATACACAGGGAATTTACGATAAGGTAAAGGATTTCCTGACACAGTACAATGCACTGATCAACGAGATTACATCACTCTACAATGCGGATTCCGCAAAGGGTTATGAGCCGTTGACCGATGAGGAGAAAGATGCTCTCTCGGATTCCGAGGTGGAGAAATGGGAGCAGAAGATCAAGGATTCCCTGCTGCGCCGTGATGAGAGTCTGGAGAAAGTCATGAATGCCATGACATCCTCAATGAGCAAGGGCTATGAGGTAAACGGAAAGACCTATTATTTGTCGAGTTTTGGAATTAAGACTCTCGGCTACTTCAATGCGCCGGAGAATCAGGAATATGCATACCATATTGACGGGGACGAGGATGACACCGCTACGTCCGGAAATGCCGACAAGCTGATGGCGATGATTACGTCTGATCCGGATACGGTAATTTCCTTTATGCAGCAGCTGACAAGCGGTCTCTATGATGCAGTCGGCGAGAAGATGAAGTCATCTACCTTAAGCAGCAGTTACAAGGTATACAATGACAAGGAGATGGCATCGGAATACAGCGATTATACCGATCTTATCAAGAAATGGGAAGAAAAACTGCAGGACAAAGAGGATTATTATTACAATAAGTTTTCCGCGATGGAAACAGCATTATCCAAGCTGAACAGCCAGACGTCATCATTGTCGAGTCTGTTTGGAAATTAGACGGCATAATGCCGTGAAAGCGTCTCTGCTGAGTGTATAAAAGCACCGGCAGAGACGAATATATGTATGGAGGACAACCATTATGTTAGCAAATCAGGGATATGCAGCATATGCCAATAACAAGATTATGACCGCTTCCCCGGCAGAACTTACCTTGATGCTCTACGACGGGGCAATCAAATTCGCCAATCTTGCGATTGAGGGGATTGACGCGAAAGACATTCAGAAGGCACATAACAATATCATGAAGGTACAGCGTATTATCGAGGAATTCCAGAGCACGCTCGACCACAAATATCCGGTGGCAAAGGATTTTGATGAAGTTTACAGTTATCTGCTGATGCGCCTTCGCGAGGCAAATATTAAAAAAGATAAAGACATCATGGAAGAGGTGTTAAAGCATCTCCGTACCATGCGTGATACATGGAAAGAAGTTATGAGAACGGCACATGCATCCAAATAAATGGAACTGTGTGCCGGCTACAACAGATTGACAGGAGCAGCGAATGGAGAAGAACCCGTATCTTTCGATCATGATCCAGAGCCTGAAGAAAAAAAGTGCAGTTCTGGATGCGATTATTGAACTGAATATACGCCAGAAGGAAGAACTGGAGAATCCGGGACTTGATCCGGATGATTTTGATGCCTGCGTGGAAGAAAAAGCAAAGCAGATCGAACAGCTGGAGCTTCTTGACGCCGGATTCCAGGAGGTCTACGATAAGATAAAAGCAGATCTGCAGACCAATCAGCAGGAATACCGCGAAGAGATTGCGGAAATGCAGGAATACATTCGCAGGCTGACCGATAAGAGTGCGACGATTCAGGCGCAGGAGGCGCGCAACAAAGATCTGATGACGCAGAAGTTTGCTTCTGTGCGCAAACAGGTCAAGGAAGTGCGCAAGAGCCAGAAGGTCGTCAATCAGTATTACAAGAGCATGATGAAGTCCGGCTATATGGAGCCGCAGTTTACGGACAATAAAAAATAACGATATAAAAGCCATTTTTTGATTTTTCAAAAAATGGCTTTTATATCATTAGAGTAAGGGGTATGGGATGACACCGCTGGAATGGATAAAGAATGTAATATCGGTCTGTGTTGCCGGAATTGACAGAGAGAATGAGCAGAGGACGCAGAGCGATGCAGAAAAACTGGCAGAAATATACCAAAATTATAATATAGAACAGCAGGAGAGCGTACATCAGATCCTGCGTGAACAATTCCAGATGAACGATGCGTTATATATCCTTTCGTTTCTCGTTAAATATTTAAATCTGGATGCTTTTTGGGAGGACATCATCTGGCATGTCTGCCGTGAAAATAAGGATTGCTTTCTTGGAAGCATGGTGGAAGCGCAGCTGGAGATCTACGGAACGGCGCCGTATAAGCAAAAGCGCATGCTGCACAGAAATAATGTCCGGAACTTTATGCAGGCGCTGAATCTCCCGGATGATAGAATCGCAGAGCAGGAGAGAAATAAAAAGCGGATCGTTATTGTGACAGAGCAGCTGCTCAGTATCAAGCACGCGCCTACGCTGATAACGCTGGAATTCGCGTATATACTGCAGGAAAAAATGAACTATGAGGTCTGCATTATTACCTGTCCGCTGGATTATCATCTCCCGTTTGATTTGTGGGTAGATCCGCGTTATTATTATGGCGGATTTGAAGGAGTCCGGGACATCCCGTATAAGGGAGTTAAGATCAGAAATATAGGATGTTCCATGGAAGACGGCAGTCTGGATCGATGCAGCAGGATGCTGCACATGATAGCGGCCTGGAAGCCATGGCTTGTGTTAGAGCTGGGGGTTACCAATCCGCTTGCGGATCTGTGCAGGGAATTTACAGCCACAGTGGCGATGGCAATGACCACGGAATGTCCGGTGTCGGAAGCGGATATCCTGATTCGCTATGTCCCGGGAACCGGGGCGTATGAGGAAGCGTGCAAAAAGGAATTGCTTCCCAGCCAGAAACAGATATTTATGCAGGAAAAGCTGCCGGTTATTGCACAGGAAGCAGAAAAAGAATGTGTGCCGGACGAGCTGGGGCTGCCGGAAGGAAAATTCTTTGTGGCGGTTGTCGGAAACCGGCTTGATCTTGAGATCGACGAAGCATTTTTGAATATAATGAAGCAGATTATGGATGCCGCGGAGAACGTAGATTTTGCGGTGATCGGCGATGCGGAAAGGCTGCAGGAAAAACTGGCGGGTACCTCTTATGGGAAGCGTATCCATTTTCTCGGGTATTGCATGGATCTGCCGGGAACATATCGCGCGTTGCATCTGTATCTGAATCCGAGACGGCTTGGAGGCGGCTGGAGCAGTGCCATGGCGCTGATGGCGGGGCTTCCGGTTGTGACCCTGTCGGCATGCGATGTGGCGTACAATGTTGGCGGGGAGTTCACAGTCACGACAGAAGAAGAGATGGTGGATGCGGTTATCCGGTATGCGTCGGATGACGTGTTTTACGCGCAGAAGAAGCAGATTGCAATCGAAAAAGGCAGGGACGGCGGAGAGCAGAAGATGCTCGAATATGTCACATCCCTGTTTACAAGAATACAGGAGAATGTGGAATGATTAACTTTAACGAGCCGGTATATCTGGAAAAAAGCATGGAGTATGTAAAAAAAGCCATTTTAATCAATAAGCGGCTGAATGGAGACGGCGAATTTACGGCAAAATGTACAGAGTGGATGGAACAACGTTTTGGGGGAGCAAAGATACTGCTCACGACCTCCTGCACGCACGGACTGGAAATGGCGGCACTGCTGTGCGGCATCGCGCCGGGGGACGAGGTAATTATGCCTTCATACACGTTCGTATCTACCGCAAACGCATTTGTGCTCCGTGGGGCGAAGATAAAGTTTGTCGATATTGATCCCCGCACGATGAATATAAATGCGGATCTGATTGAGGAGGCAATTACAGAGAGAACCCGTGTAATTGTGCCGGTGCACTATGCCGGAGTCGGTTGTGATATGGATAAAATCATGGCGGTTGCCAGAAAGCATCATCTTATTGTGGTGGAGGATGCAGCGCAGGGAGTCATGGCAAAGTATAAGGGAAAATATCTCGGAACAATCGGAGATTTTGGTTCCTACAGCTTCCACGAGACAAAGAACTATACGATGGGAGAGGGCGGCACGATCAATATCAACCGGGCGGAGTATGTGGAGCGGGGAGAGATTCTTCGGGAAAAGGGAACGAACCGGACAAAGTTCTTCCGCGGGGAAGTGGATAAGTATTCCTGGGTGGATGTCGGCTCTTCCTACCTGCCGAGTGAGATGAATGCAGCCTACCTTTATGCGCAGCTGGAGCAGGCGGATGAGATTAACAACAAACGTCTGGCACTCTGGAATCAATATTATAGCGGCTTGGAAGACCTGCAGAAAAAGGGATATCTGCAATTACCGTACATTCCGGAGGAATGCGAACACAATGCGCACATGTTTTACATTAAAGTAAAAGATCTTAAGGAGAGAACCAGGTTGTCTTCCTACTTAAGGGAGAGAGGAATCTATGCCGTCTTTCATTATGTGCCGCTCCACAGCTCAGCGGCAGGACAAATGTACAGTGAATTTGTCGGGGAGGACAGATATACAACGAAGGAAAGCGAACGCCTCTTGCGTCTGCCCATGTTTTATGCCTTGAAACCGGAACTGTGCGATTATATCATAGAGTGCATCCGGGGATACTGGACGGGAAGCAAGGCAGAGTAAAGACAGGGAGAGATGCGATGAAAATACGGATAGACGGCACGCGTATTTATCTGACAGCAATCGGGGAACAGGATACAGACCGTGTGATTGCATGGAGAAACAAACCGTTCGTGCGGAAGTGGTTTCTGTACCGGGAGGAATTCACGCGGGAAGGACACCGGAAGTGGCTCGAGAATGTGGTTGGACAGGGGCGTGCAGAGCAGTTTATTATATGGGTCAGAGAGGGACAGCACCCGATTGGTTCTGTCTATCTGCGGGATATTGACAGGGAAGCGAAAAAGGCGGAGTTCGGGATCTTTATCGGCGAGGAGGAATGGCTGGGCCGCGGAATCGGAGAGGAAGCGGCAAAGCTTATACTGGAGTATGGGTTTGAAGATTTAGAACTCCACAAAATAAAGCTTCGCGTCCTGGCGGATAATAAGCGCGCGATTGCGAGCTATCGAAAGGCAGGGTTCGTGGAAGAGGGATGTTTCCGGGACGAATTGCTGCTGGATGGAAAATACTGCGACCTGATTTTTATGGCGAAATTCCACTGTAAAAAAAATGATAAAAAAATTTGAATTCATCTATAAAGTATCATGATATTTGACCGATATAGATAATAAGTAAACAGAAAATGTTGCTTAGTGGCAGAGTTTGAGCGAAGCGTACGGTCGGGAGAACAGACGTCACGGATAAAACACAATATGCAGCATGGATGCTGCATCATATTCAAGGAGGAAACAATTATGGTAGTACAGCACAATCTTACAGCAATGAACGCTAACAGACAGTTAGGTATCACAACAGGCGCACAGGCTAAGTCTTCTGAGAAGTTATCTTCTGGTTACAAGATCAACCGCGCAGCAGATGACGCAGCAGGTCTTACAATTTCCGAGAAGATGAGAAGCCAGGTTAGAGGCTTAAACAAAGCTTCTGACAACGCACAGGATGGTGTATCCCTTATCCAGGTAGCTGAGGGTGCATTAAGTGAGACACACTCCATCTTACAGCGTATGAATGAGTTAGCAACTCAGGCAGCAAACGACACCAATACAACCGCAGACAGAACTGCAGTTCAGCAGGAGATCAACCAGTTAGCATCTGAGATCACCAGAATTGCTTCTACAACTCAGTTCAACACAATGAACCTGATCGATGGTAACTTCACAGGTAAGAAGCTTCAGGTAGGTTCCCTTTGCGGACAGGCTATCACAATCGATATCTCTGATATGTCTGCTACAGGTCTTGGCGTAAGCGGATTAGTAGTATCTTCCTTCTCCGCAGCTGGTAAGGCAATGTCTGCAGCTCAGGATGCTATCAGCTACGTATCTTCTATGCGTTCTAAGCTGGGTGCATTACAGAACAGACTTGAGCACACAATCGCCAACCTGGACAACATTTCTGAGAACACATCTTCTGCAGAGTCTCGTATCCGTGATACAGATATGGCTGAAGAGATGGTTGAGTACAGCAAGAACAACATCCTTGCTCAGGCAGGACAGTCTATGCTTGCTCAGGCTAACCAGCCGGCTTTTTTCAGCTTAAAGGTCAGATAGCGAATGAGTAAGATAGAGGAACATAATCGATGGATACTGTAAAATTAAGAACAGACATAGAACATGCAACCGAGTGCCTGTACCAGAACAGGGGGCAGGATGGATTGGAAGCAGTCCGCAATTTATTGCCGCAGTTTCAGGAAATGATACAGGCAATCTATGCAGGGGCAGACAGTGCGCGTGCGCTCGAATTTCTGGAAGTGTTAAAAACTTTAATCGAGAACTATCAGGCTCAGGATATGCTGGGGATGGCGGACTGCCTGAAGGGATTGGCAGAGGAAATGATCCTTTGCCTGGAAGCAGAAGAGAATCAGAGTCCGGAGAAATAAGGGGAACGAACAGATGACATTGCTCGATAAGAATGAAAAAGCATGGAAACAGAGAAATAAAGCGCTTCTGGAACAGCTTTATTCTATAACGATAGATAACAATATCATAACGGCAGAGACAGAGAAGCAGGAGAAGATCTTTGGAATTCAGACGACGAACAGGGTCTGGTATTTAAACAGCAGACTGGATCCGGAAGCAGCGGCAAGCTGCTATGCAAAGCGGTATCCGTCGCGGATTTACGAGACCTATTTTGTGTTTGGATTGTCGGATGGACGACACATCCGGGAACTACTTGGGCAGTGTGACGACACCAATCATGTCATCGTGTATGAGCCGAACGCTTCCTTTTTTTATCTGGTGAACTGCGTCATGGACTTGTCGGATCTTATTGCGGATGACAGACTGCAGATCTGCGTTCCCGGAGTGACGGCGGATATAGAAACCATTATGAGATTTACGCTGCAGGATCTGAATTTTATGATTATGGAATTCTGTATTCTGCCGGGATATGATGTCTTGTACCATGATGCGTGCGAGGGATTCATGGATGCGATACAGGAACGTCTGCAGGAAGAGATTGTACATAAGAGCACGCGGCTGACCTTTCAACGCATGGTGCCGCAGCATACGCTGTACAATATGAAGCATATGATCGGATGCAGAAATATTTACCAGATCAGGCAGGCACTTGAGGGATTAAACGTCGAGGAGATACCGGCGATTCTGGTGTCCGCCGGACCGTCTCTGGATAAAAATATTTCAGAATTGAAAAAAGCACAGGGAAAGGCATTTATCGTGGTGGTTGACGCCGCGCTGCGCACGGTGCTGCGGGCGGGCGTAAGACCGGACATGGTGTGTACGATTGACCCGGAATCCCCGGACCGTTTCTTTGAAAATCTGGATGTGACGGATCTGGCATGGTGCTGCAACCGCATTACCCGCCCGTGGGTATTGGAACACTGTGCGAAGCGGGTGTACTATTATGGCTTTTTTGAAAAGCGCTGGAATCAGATTCTGGATGAGAACATGGAGTACCCGTTTCCGGATATTCCGTCCGGCGGCTGTGTTTCTGCGACGGCGTTTGCCCTTGCGTGCTATCTGGGATTCCGCAAGCTGATCCTGATTGGCCAGGACATGGCGTTTACCGGCGGAATCTCACATACGGCGGGAATTGAAGGGGCGTTCGGCGATAATGACGAATATATAAAGAGCCGAAACCGGATTCAGGTCGAGGGAATTGATGGAACCATGTTAGAGACGGATTTCCAGATGTGGTACTACAAAAAATGGTTTGAGAAGGCGATCCGTGCGAACGAGGGGCTGATTGAGGTTATCGATGCGACAGAGGGAGGCGCACGCATCGAGGGAACCCGGCTTATGACATTGAAAGATGTCGTCGCGGAATATTGCAGCAGACCGCTTCCGTTCGAGGAGATTGAGAAGAACATTCCGGATGCATATTCGGCGGAGACAAAGACAAAGCTGGCAGCGGAATGGCATAAGATGCGCCAGCAGATTGACAGCATTGGCACGCAGGTAAAGCAGGGACTTGCGATACAGGAGAAGCTGCTGCAGGAACTGCGCCAGCAGCGGTCTGTGGCGGAACTGATGCCCGATCTGAAGCGTATGATGGATCACAACGAAGAACTGGAACAGCTTCCGCTGTTTGGTATGATGGTGTCTTATGCGCAGACAGAAGAATATGCGCTAGGAGATGAAATCTATCAAAAAGAAGAGATGGGAATCGAGGAACTTGTAGAGAAGAATTATACCCTTTATCAGGGATATGAGAGAGCCGTGTCGCTTCTGACGGAAGACATCGAAATGTATGCCTAAAAAGGCTGCCGCATAAAACGGGCGGTTGATTTGAGGTGCTAAGTAATATGAGGAGAAGAGCATGCCCTTCGATTTCAGATGGAATGCATCTGGAAATTCGGATCAAAAAATACGGCATTTCTAACCCAACGGGGTTTGCATCTGCGATGATCCGTGTCTTTCCAAGTTTTGAGCACTCCGCGGGTGTGTCCGCAATCTGCAGACAATTTTAGGATTCTCGTGTGTCCCTTGCGGCACTGATGAACAAAACATAACCGCGCGAAGCCGCTGTCTGAGACGTCATCTGCCTTAACTTCAATAGCAGATGACGGCGAGTTCGGTTCGCGCGGTTTTATATTGTCTGTGAAGCAGTGCCGCTAGGGACACTAGGGAATCCGCTCATTGTCTGCGGTTTGTCGGACACATTCCGTGGAT
>CACZIN010000050.1:0-18555 GCA_902781225.1 uncultured Lachnospiraceae bacterium
TGCGGGAGTACAGGCAAGCGCGGCACAAAAGTCCTACAAATTGTCTTCCGGGATGCGGACATGACCCGCGGAGTGCTCCAAACTTGGAAAGACACGGATTATCGAAGATGCAGACATCCTGCTGGCTAGAAATGCCACATTTTTTGAACCGAATATCCAGCTGCATTTCCATCTGAAATTCCACGATGTGGTCTTCTTATAATATTACTTATCCATGCAGGATATGCTTAGAGCGACATTCCCTTTCTCCTCTTCTATACTCTATACACTTGCAAATGCCGCGGATTCTTCCTTGAGGTTCTTTGCCACAGTGCTGTTCTCCTCCATCTGTCCGTTTACAGCGGACATGGACTGTACCAGGGAATCAATGTTCGTGGCTGCATCAGTCACGCCGTTTGCGGACTCTTCGACCGCACGGCTGATGCCCTCAATTGCCTCTGTCATCTCCATCATTGTCGCCAGTATATCCTGCGCCTCGCCCGCATACTCTGCCATCGTGTTGTCGATGTGGGTCGCATCATCATTGTACTGCTGACCCCCCTGCACAAATGCACGGTAATCCGGCAGAATGTTCTCGTTGATATAACCAACAATCTTCTCCGAAGAAACAACCAGCCCCTGTACTGCCTCAATTACCTGCTCATTGATCGTCTGGATATTGTTCGCTGTCTCACGCGAAGAATCTGCGAGCTGTCTGATCTCATCTGCAACAACTGCAAATCCCTTTCCGGCTTCACCGGCACGCGCTGCCTCAATCGATGCATTCAGCGCAAGCAGGTTTGTCTGGCTGGAGATACTCAGAATATCCGCCGTCAGTTGTGCAACCTTCTCCACACTCTTAGAATTCTCAAGAGCCTGATTCATCTCCGTTGTAATCTCGCCGATCATCTCATTGGTACTGTTCATGTTCTCAGTCGCCGTGTGCTCCAGCTCCGTTGCACGCTTCTTCATATCCTGCGCATACTGTGACATAACCTTGGTCTGATCTGCCATCTTCTGTACTTTGCCTTCCGCTGCGGTCGTATTCTCGCTGACGCTGTTCGTCGTTGCGGATACCTCCTCCATCGTCGCAGAAAGTTCTTCCATGATCGCAGAAATATCATTGGCATTGTCACTGGACGCTGCAACACTGCTTGCCACATTTCCGACAACTCCGTCAAGGACATTGGAATTGCTGATGATGTTGGACATGATATTCTGCAGCGTTTCGATGAAATGGTTGATACCGATCGATGACTGTCCGATCTCATCCATCGACTTTACCGTAACGCGCTTTGTGAGGTCACCGTGTCCACCTTTGATCTCATCAATAATCTCTGTCAGTTCACTCGTCTGCTTTCTGAGCGGCTTTACAACCGTCTTGATAATCACAACAACCACCATGACAAATGCCACAAAAGAAATTGCCAGCAGGATCAGCGATAGTATCATATTCTGGTTGTACAGATCTTTCTGTTCCTGAATATTCTGCTTCACCAATTCATCGTTGCGAGATATGAGCGTATCCATATTGGCCGCAATCGTATCTGACCACTCCTTCATCACAGAATTTGCCTTTGTCACTGCAGCTGCAGAATCACCGGCCATCGCCGTCTGCATCAGTTCCACGGTTGTCCCCTGCGCCTCTGTGAGCAGATCAAATGTCTCATTCATAAGCTGGATATCATCTGCCGTAAAATAGTGATCCATCGCCAGAAGCTCCTTTTCATAGCTGTCCACGTTCGACTGGTATTCCGTCAGCTGGGATGCCACATACTCATACAGATCCTTGCTCGGCTCTGCGCAGAGCGCAAGCGTAAGCTTCTGCGTGTTGGCAAAAGCAAGATTGATCTCATCCATACAGATTGTCGCGCGGACACCCTCACTGGAGACCTGATTGCTTTCCTTCTGAACCGCTGTCATGGAAAAGAGACCCACACCTGCAATCATAATTGCGATGCATCCAAGAACCGCAACCGGTATGATAAGTTTGGTAATAACCGATGATTTTTTCTTCATTCTTTCGTATCCTCCGTTAGAATTGTCTATAGCCCCATTTTATCATGATATGCGGGCATATTCTATTCATTTTTTTAACGAATTTTTAATACTTGCAAAAAAATTCCTCGTATATCTTGACATTCAAGTTAGTTTGCACTAACATAACAGTTGTTATGGAAGACGACCGCAAAAAATTAACCGAAGAAAAATTACTTTCCTGCGGGAAGCGGGAATTTCTGGAAAAGGGGTATGCGAAGGCAAACCTCCGCTCGATCTGCGAAGCTTCCGGCGTGACAACCGGCGCCTTTTACTTTTCTTTTGCGAGCAAGGAAGCGCTGCTTCGCGCCATCTTAGATCCCTTCATCGCAGATTCCAGAGAGCTCCTTTCCGGGCTTGCCCGGATGGAGGAGGAACATCCCGAGACCGCAGACGACAATGAGATCCAGATCATCCGGTATCTCTCCGCACACCGCGAGGAATGTATTATCCTGATGGAGAAATCCGCCGGCAGCTGCTATGAACATTTTCATGAGGAAGCAGCCGCGATGATGCAGGAATCTTTCCGCCGCTATTACAGAAAGTATCTCGGCGCCGAACCGGATCCGGAACTGATCCGGATTCTTGCGTCCATGCGCTTGCACGGGTATCTGGAATTAGTTCATGGAGACTACACAATGAAAGAAAGACTGTTTTTAGCCAGAGCGATCGGCATCCACGCCGACGCCGGCACCCTGAGTTTAATACAATATTTAAAGGAAGAGAATGATGCTCACCGTTAATCCGGTGGGCATTTTCTTTTATAAAACATAACAAAAAAAATATTTGTTATCGAGGAGGAAAACACAATGAATCAAAAACCAAACTACGGAAACTGGGTACCTGAAAAACTCTTGTATCTGACCTTCGGCGGTGCCGCTCTCTTTCTGGTGCTTGCACTGCTGTCAGGACTTGCATTCTCAAGTATGCCCCTCGCGGTCATCTGCGCCATTCTCTGCGCCGTTCTGCTCGCCTTCGGCATCTATATGTACGCGTGCCACGAATGCTTCGCCTTTGGAAAAGGTGATATGATGGCAAAAGTTCACGCACATCTGGTCGCCCATCTCAACTGGGACGGACACGGCACGCTTCTTGACATCGGCTGCGGCGCTGCCCCGCTCACCATCCGCTGTGCCAAGGCATTCCCGGACGCAGCGCTCACCGGCATGGATTACTGGGGCGCGCAGTGGAACTACGCCAAAGAACAGTGTGAAAAAAATGCGGCAATCGAAGGCGTCGCTTCCCGCATCCATTTTGAGAAAGGCGATGCGGCACACCTGAACTATGCCGACGAGACGTTTGACGCCGCCGTCAGCAACTTCGTCTTCCACGAAGTCCACTCCGCCAGGGACAAGCGCGATGTCGTGCGGGAGGCACTGCGCGTCGTAAAACGCGGCGGAGCCTTTTCCTTCCAGGATCTCTTCGCCCAGAAAAGCCTCTACGGCGACATGGATGCGTTTGTGGAAGAGCTGAAAAAGGAAGGCATTTCCGAGATCCACTACATCGGAAATCTGGAAAAAACACTGGATTTTGTCCCCGCCTACGTGCGCACACCCTGGATGATCAGCGGCGTTGGCATTCTCTACGGGAAAAAATAACTTATATCCGTTTGCGACATGCTTCCTATAATAAAAAGACATGCAGGTTTAATACCCGCATGTCTTCAATGTCCAGTCGCCATTTCCGGAGCGCACCAGCACCCACTGCCAGTCCTGATATATTTCGTTTGGATTGAGGCTTCCGTCTCCGCCGTGCTTGTCCGTCTGAAAATCCGACAGAAGAATGACCGCCTGATCTGCCTGATACTCATCTGCATATTCCGACTCCGCTTCCCTCACGCTCTCCTCATCGTACCAGAAAGCCGTCATCACACATCCCGGAAAATGATCGTCGAAATACTCCTGCGCGGTATCCATCGCCGCATCGATCTCCTCCTGCGAATAATAGTCGGACGCTCCAATCTCTCTCTTGACTCCGCTCCTCGCTCCGTTGCCAAAACATACAGCGATCACTCCCACAACCACTGCGGCGAGCAGCACAGCACCCAGAATCTGAAAGATCCTCTCATACTGCTTTGTCCCCATGTTCTTTACCCCTTATTCCTGTGTTCTCAAAAGTAAATGCCTGCGCATTCCTGTCTTTCTATCATACTCTGCCTGGCTCCATTCGTCAATCATCCGCCACAGAATCTTTCACATAAATACAGAAAAAACGGCAGCGTAACAATCATCAGTATCGTGTTCTGCATGACCGCCGTCGCCGCAAACGCCGGATGTGTATGATATTTTTGCGCCATGATCACATTCAGGGAACCGGACGGCATCGCCCCAAGCACAACGGCTGTTGCCGCCACTTCATAATCCACACCAAGCACTCTCATCGTAAGAAGAGTTGCCGCCGGGAACACCACCATACGCAGCAGGCTCACACCGTACGCCGACCGGTCCGTCAGGATTGTACGCAGATCCATTTCCGCTATTTCTGCACCGATGATGAGCATAGAGACCGCCATCATCGTATCGCCCAACATTCCAAGCGCTTCCGTGACAACTGCCGGGAAACGCCATGGCATCATATAGATCACCACCGTTGCCACCGCCACCCAGATCATCGCATTGGAAAACAACCCGCGCACACCGCAGCCCTCCCTGCCCACAAGCAGATACAGACCATACGAAAAATAGAGGATATCAAACACGCAGTTATAGATTGCGCCGTAGAGCATGCCGCTCTCCCCGATGAGCTGCGTCAACACGGGGAGTCCCACAAATCCGGTGTTTGCAAACGCGATCAACAGCGTAAACATTACACGCTTTTTTCTCTCAAACTCGGCGGCTTTCCCGGCACACATTCCAACAGCAAATGCCACGCCGTAATACACTGCTGCAATGAGCGCCACCACACCGGCGCCGCGCAGCCGTTCCAGCCGGAAGGTCTGCTGTGACGAAACGAGCATGCAGACCGGCATCAGCAGGTTCACAAGAAGTCCGGACAGCTTTTCCTTGCACACCGCATCTATCAGGCCGCATTTCTTACCCGCAAACCCGATTGCCATAAGAATCAATATTTTAACTGTCAAACCGAATACAAGACTCATTTTCTACTCCACCACCGCATCTATTTTCTCCTGCGCTCCCGCCAGAAAATAGCCCATGTTGGCACCGCTGATCCTCTGAAGCTTTAGAATGGATTCTGCACTGTAAAAAGCGCTGTGCGGTGTGAGAATTACATTTTCTCTGCCAAGCAGTCCGCAGGCTGCAAGATCCGGCGCCTCCGCCTCAAGGACATCCAGACCCGCTGCACGGATTTTTCCACTATCAAGTGCCTGCTGCAGCGCAGTCTCATCCACACATCTGCCTCGTCCGACATTGATAAATATAGGGTTCTTTTGCATGTTAGAAAATGCCCGCTCGTCAAAATAATGCTCATTTTCCGCCGTCAGATTCATATGATTTGTGATAACGTCCGCCTCTGCAAATGCTTCTCCTGCCGATACGAGCCGCACACCGCGGCATGCGGCATCTTTTTCATCCGCATACGGATCGACTGCCAGCACTTTCATTCCATAAGCTCCGGCGAGCGCGGCAACACGCTTTCCGATTTTTCCGAACCCAAATATCGCAAGGGTCTGGCTGCTTAAATTTTTCTCGCCGCCGATCGTCTGATATTTCCACTCTTGCTTCTCTTCCACACGCTTTGTGTAATACTTTAAGTGGCGGTTTAAGGCGCCGATCAGCGCAAACGTGTGCTCGGCAACCTCCTCCGTGCAATATTCCCGGATATGACAGACTGCAACATGATGCCGTTTTGCCGCCGCAACGTCGATGTTGGAATATCCCACACCGCTGACAGAGATGCATGCCAGATCCGGTACCTGTGCCAGAATCTCCTCCCCGATTTCAAGGAACCCGGTAATCAGTCCGTCAACCCCGGCAAGTTCCTGTACCAGTTCCTCATCGCTTACATACGGGCGGATCAGACATTCCACCGGCTCACCGAATGCCTCGCTCATACTGCTGATGGTTGGCTCGTAATTAGGCTCCAACGCATTCGCATAATCGCATATCAATACTTTCTTCACCGACAGCCTCCTTTAAAATCTCCTTAATGGCGATCTCCACAACTTCCATCTCCTGCTCCGTTCCGATTGTGATCCGCAGGTACTTCGTAAGTCTCTCATCCGCAAAATGACGCGTGAGGATTCCCTCCTCCTTAAGCCGGTCACACAGTTCTCCGGAATCAATGGCATCGTGATAGCAGAATACAAAATTGGCCTTTGAGGGAATGACATGAAATCCCATACGTTCCAATGCCGCTTTAAACCGCTCTCTGGTCGCAACCGTTTTCTTCACACAGCTATCCAGATACCACGTATCCTTCACCGCTGCGATCCCCGCCGCCATTGTGATGGAATTTAAGTTAAACGGATTAAAGGAGAATTTGATTTTGTTCATATCCTCAATGATGTCACGGTTTGCCACCGCAAATCCGATGTGTGTTCCTGCCATATTCCGCGACTTGGAAAATGTCCTTACCACAACGAGATTCGGATATTTTACCGCCAGCGGCAGACAGGTCTCTCCGGAATAGTCCGCATACGCCTCATCGATAATCACCATGCGCTCGGGATTTGCCTTCACGAGCCGCTCTATATCAGCAATCGGAACTGTCATTCCGGTCGGGTTGTTGGGATTTGCAAAAATAATATCCCCTTTCAAATCCATATAATCTTCAATATCAATGGAAAAATCATCTCTGACCGGTATCTCTTCCATATCCAGTCCATAAGTTTTTGCGTAGGTCCTATAGAATCCATATGTAATATCCGGGAAATAGATTTTCATACCGCGTCTGAAAAAGCTCATCAGCACAAAACTCAGCACTTCGTCCGCGCCATTTCCCACAAATACCTCCGCCTCGGTCACGCCATATACCTCCGCCACCGCCTTGCGGAACTCATGACAGTGCGGGTCTGCGTAATAACTCATATTCCAGATCTCGCCTTTTGATATCGCCTCAAATACCCTCGGAGACGGCGGCATGGACGATTCGTTTGCATTCAGCTTAATGTAGGGCTTATCTTTCGGCTGTTCTCCCGGAAGATAGGGCTCCATATCTTTATATTCATCTACCAGAAAAATACTCATATTTTCTTATCCTCTCCAACCTCTGTTTTTCATGCGCCATGCCGCGGATTCTAACCGCGCAGCAGCGGGAATGTCATACAATGCGGTCCGCCGCCCGCCTTTAATATCTCTGTAATGTCCAGTTCGATCACATCCATTCCCCTGGCTGCCAGCTGCTCATTTACCGCCGCGTTGCGTTTTAATGACAATACCCTGTGATCTCCCAGCGCCTGCAGATTGCACCCGTGCAGATAAATGGCTTCCTCCAGCACATCTATGATCTCGATGTCGCGCGCAGCAAGCATCCTGCGGAAGTCCTCCGGAAGCCCCCTGCTGTAAGAGACTGCCAGGTGTTCATCCACCAGGTTAAAGCACATATCCAGATGAAGATACTCCTGCTTTACCGGAACACCTGTTACCTCATAGCCCAACGGCTCTAAGATTGCCCGCAGTTCCCGCAGACCGGCCTCATTCGTCCGGTCTGCCATACCCACGGCAATCCATTTTTCATTCATGAACATGAAATCTCCGCCCTCGAACAGCCCTTCTTTGACCTCTCCGATCATCGGTACGCCAAGTTCTTCCATGCGTTTTTTGTAATCCACATGTTCCTTGTAGCGCATATCCAGCTTAAAGCGTCCCATAATATATCCCTCTTTGACACATCCGCCAAAATCTCTGGAGAATACGGCATTCGGACGCATCTCATCCGGCTCTAAATATTCGACCTCCACGCCGGCTTTATGGTAGGCATCCACAAACTCCTGATGCTCCCGCAGCATAACGTCGACATCCATCGTCGTGTCTTTCCATAATTTTGCAATCTCATTGATCGGTGCAGGTTTTAAGAACTGCGGCTTTGAAACCAGTACCTTTTTCAATACACTTGTTCCGTCTTTTACATACATGCTTCATTCCTCCTATAGAAAATTCTTTAACGCTTTTACAATCAGTTCCGGCAGTACCTCAAAGCTGTATGGAAGGTACAACCGCTCTGTCCACTTGTGTGCATCCTTGCCGTACACGCCGAAGTCAACCGCCTTTATCCCCAGGCTGCGGATCTTCTCCAGCGGCAGCGGATACAGCTGTTCCATCTGCGGGAAATTGCTCCGCAGCAGCGCGATCGATTCTTCTGTATCATCAATGGCAAGATAACTGCTATCGGAAAGACTCGGGAAAAATTTGCAGATCTGATAGGAAAGTCCCGTCTCCCGCTCCGTTTCCCGCACAATTTTCTCAAGCTTTTCCATATATTCGGCATCGTCTTTCTGCAATGTGTTGTGCGGACAGTACGGCGCGGCGAAATAGAGCACGACGACCGGGTGGTAAATATTTGCCTTTGCCAGCATCAAACGGATCAGAGAAACCGGCAGTTCACGTTTATCGCAGTTCTCCCGCAAAAGCTGCTCTGTCTCCGCCTGAAGTTCACTGTCAAGACCAGCGCAGTTTTCTTTTGCAGCTTCATACAATTCCCGGTAGGTCATCACTCCCCAGCGATACAAAACCGGCTGCACCTTTTTTCCGGAAAGCGCACAGAACCGGCGGTAATTCTCATTGACCGACTCCATCGACCGCTGCACCGCGCGCTCCGCGGTTGTCACAAGCTTTTCCGTAATCTCCTCCATGCCGGCATTGTGTACAAAGTAATTAAAGTACACCAGCGCTTCTTTTGCCGTCTGCACATTATACCAGCCCTTTAAGTCCTTCATCTTAAGGGCAACGGGCGGCAGTGAGTATTCCCCTTCATATCCGTCGCAGAATTCTGTGTTGAGATTGATCCCCGACACCAGATTCGCGGCAACCGTTGTGGGATCATATCCCTCAAAGCACTGTCCGACATGAGTCTCCTGCCCCCGGATATAAAAACAGGGAAGCAATTTTCCCACCACACCGCTGTAAATATAATGATGCGGATCGCCCGGATACATAGGACAGGTATAATCATTATTGATCGCAAGCACATACTTAAGACCATACTGCTGTCTTATCTGTTCCAGGATCTCTACTCCCTCAACAATTCCCGTATGCAGATTCTCCTCTACCGGATTGATCGAAAGCAGAATATTTCCGGAGAATTCTTTTACATGCTCCGCAATATGCCGCATAAGCACCATAAAGACCGCATCGCCGCTCTTCATATCACAGGCGCCTCTGCCAAACAGATACTCCCCCGACTCCAGATCTCTGCGGACTTCATCCGGCAGTTCTACGGCAGCAAGCTTTCTGGCAAGTTCGTCCGGGTCAAACGCATACTCAGCAAGTACACCGTAATCCTCCACGCCGACGGTATCCATATGCCCGTGAAACAGAACCGTGTCCGCGTTTTCATCTTTCTCTCCGCGCAGCAACGCAAACACATTGCGCCGCCCCAGCGCATCATTTTTTAATTCCTGTACGATTACCTGATCCGGATGCTCTTTAAAATACGGAATCTCTCTCATATATCTTTCAATAAAAAGCCCGATCTCTTTTTCTCCCTGCGTTGTATTCACGCTCGGTATCCGCACCATCTGTCTGGTAAGTTCCAGCATCTCATCCCGCATATCTCTCTCCCATCTGCCGCATTTTCTTCCACAGCATTCCTGTGGCATTCGGCTTGTGCAATAAAAAAAGAGACTTCCGGAGCGATCTCCGAAGCCTCTTTGCTTTCATTTATTATGCGATTGTTTTTCTCTGGTTAGAATCATACCAAAGGTTTCTGCCATATACTATGGATTTCTCCCAAAAAATCCGAGATATTTTTGTATTTTCTACAAATATGTGCTATTTTATACGAAGAATATGAACAAGGAGGATTCACATGCTTGACGTTGCATCTCTTGAAAAATTTGACTTCTGGGATCATTTCACCCTTATCTCCGGTGCCTCCGGTGTTTACCGCAATATTTCCAATGTGGTCATTCTTGATTATGAAGGCATTGAGGGCGACTTCAGCGGCTTTCATGAGGGCGACTTCGTCATCACGAATCTGCTTTTCGCCAAAAATGATCCCGGAAAAATTTATCCCGCGTTCCTCTCACTCATCGAAAAAGGCGTCTCCGCTTTCGCCATCAAAACCGTGTTTTATTCCGAACTTCCCGACGAAGTCATGGCTTTAACCGAGCAGCGGCAGGTTCCCGTATTTTTATTTCATGATATTTATATTGAGGATGTCATCTTAAATATTACAGATCATCTGCGCTCTCTTGGCAACTACAGCTATTATGAGGAACTTATTGATACCTTTGTCTGCCCTCCGGCGCATCACGATGCCATCCACAGACTTCTGGCAACACTGTTCCCCTCCGGCGAGGGCATGCTTTTATACCCTTTTCTCTCCTCCGCCTATCTGCTCCATCCGTCCGGCATTGATGAATTCAGTCTGCAGCGAACCTTAAACCGGCTGCAGCTTCAGATCCGGCACATGAAAACACCTGCCCATTTACAGGTCATAAAATACAGAAAAGGCATTCTGCTTCTCTGCTTTTTCCCGGAAGAAAAGGCACCGGAAGAAATAACCGCGCTGTGGAAATCCATTTTAGCAGAGCTGATGCTTACCGATTATCTTGCAGGAATCAGCGATCTTCCTCTGCCGCTGTCCAAAATCGATCTCTCCATCGAGCGAAGCATCCATGCCTGTGAAAGTTCTAAAAGCCACCGCCTGCCGCTTACCCGCTACAACGAGCTTAGGCTCTCCAACCTGCTCTACTCCCTGTCAAAGGATGCTTATTCGGCAGAATATCTGGCAGAACTGTCTGCACGGCTCTCCGGCGAAAAATACGCTCCTCTGCGCGCTACCATGCAGACGCTTGTGGAGCAGCACTTTGATATCGACGAGGCAGCGCGGGCTCTCTACCAGCATCCAAACACGATCCGCTATCGGATCAGCCGTCTTAAGGAACATCTGGGTGTGAAAAGTGAGCTGGAGTTTCAAATCCTGGCGATCTTACTTACGGTCAGTCGATCAGATCATTCTGAAAACGCGACAGGTGCTCATACGGAAGAATCAGCCGACCGCGGTACAGCCCGCACCCGTCATTGATGAGACTGTTGTCGATCGCCGCAAACATATTGACATCCAGCTTTGCAAGCTCGAGTTCATGCAATCTCCGGCAGCGCTCGTAGGCTTCATCAAAGTAGACACATTCCCCCTCGGGGATGGCATCCCTTCTCGCCCGGTCGCTCTCCTGCTTTTTCTCATACCCCAGATGATTGGCGGGTCCGATCTCTGCAATATCGTCCATCCGCTTCGTCCGAAGCTGCATCTCCATGTAGCACTTCGCGCTGTTATCAAAGAACGTAATATGCAGGGAGCGATAACCGTCCAGGTCCACATGCGCGATATAATCGCGGTAATACGGGCGCACCGCATCCGAAAGTAGCGGGGAGTCGCTCTCCTTCACACCTCCGGCGTACTCCGCCGTAAACCCGCGCTCCTCCAGAAATCCTTTGAGCACATTGGCGATCTCATACAGATAACGGATCTCCTCCCGCTCTCCGTCGTTTGGATTTTTGAGATGGCACTTCGGCATGGAGATGACAATCCGATACGCGATTAAATCCCGGAAGCAGTTTAAGCGTTCCTGCAATTCCGACACCGGCGGATACGTTCCGTTCTTCGTATAGTAGTCATAGATGTACTCCACCACATAACCATTGAACTTCGCCTCCGCACGGATCAAAGACTTGATCCTCCCTTTGAATGTGAAAGACAAGTAAGGATATTCCCGCGCCATATATTTATAGAATTCCCGGATCTTCTGCGACTGCGCCGTCAGGAAATCATTGTGTTCGAGCAATTCCATAATCTGCGACAGAAATTCGCAGTGCCTGACATCCACTTCATTCCCAGTCTGTGCTGCGGACTGCCGCAGGTCTTCGGTGTATTTTTTCAAAATTTTTAAGACGGTGTCTCCGGAATAGAGATAATCGTTTAATGTAATCATAGGCGTACCTTCTTTGGGTTTCTACCTATATTTTCAGATATATTTTTTATCTCGTCAACACCTTTTTACAATGCCGGTGTGCAGCTGAAAGCTGCACAAGCCATTATGAACTGCAAATCCGGGATTCTTCACAGATGCTGTGCCGAAACAATTCTGGAATTATCTGCCGGCAAGAAATGACCCGGGGCATAATCTGATATGCAACAAATTTTAAGCTTCCGCTTTTTTCGCTTCCCCCTCAGGGAAAATAATTTTATTTACAAAGAAGAATACCACCATGGATACTCCGCCATTTAATACAGTTGTTCCGATATTGTAAAGCCAGTCTGGTACAAACATTCCTGCAACAGCAACCCAGATGCAGTTAATAGAATTAACAATACAGGTTACGATACAGAATGCAATCAGGTACCACATTGCCTGATACCAGATGTTTCCCTTGCTTCGGAATACAAAACTTCTCTGAATTGGGAAGTTGATACACTCACCAACTACCATTGCTATCATATATGCACAGAAATATGGCAGTCCGCCGTGCTGTGCGTCATAACCAATGATGTTCCATTTAAATGTCTCGCCAAACAGTGTAATGTCAATTCCCGGAAATCCAAAATCAATTTTGGGAAGTCCTGCAAATGCAAGTGGTAAAAACAGTAACATGAAATACTTTAATACTGTAATCAAATTACTTACGATTACAAATAAACCACCTTCCCTAATCCATTTTGATGCCCCCGGATGCTTCCTGGCGAATCCAAGCCATAAGTTTTTGATTGCTTCCATAATATAATCCCTTTCTCAACTTAACATTTATTTCCTTAGTTCTATCCTAGCACAAAGAATTTTTTATAGAAAAAATCTGCATAATCTGCGCTATTTTTTACATAAATGGTAAAAGAGAATACTATCCGGTTAATAGATTACAGGAACAAATACAAAAAAGTCCTTTCATGCCCATAATGTCTGAACATGAAAGAACTTTCCTGTCATATTTTAATCTTTACTGTTTTACACCATTTATTCTTCTTTTTTCTCTCCCGCCGGAGCAACAATTATAACATGTTTTTTACGATAGCGGATGATTACCAATGCCATGCAGATAATTACTAATAATACAGTAATGACATCAATTGTCACAAAGAGTTTTGTCATATTAGACATTCCTCCCTGATTGTCTACATTTGTATAATATCCACTGTTTGCGATTGTGTACATAATGTTTTTGCTTGATGTACGAAGTGCATTTGTAAGTGTTGCACTGTCTGTGTTGGTTAACTGGTTAGATTCCTGAGAATTAAATCCAAGCATCAAATCATTTCCAGCACGGACACAATGGTCTGTAATCATGTAACCATAAGAACCATCGTAGTCAGTGATAACCATTCCCTTAAATCCCCACTCATTCCGAAGGATTGTTGTTAATGTATCCTCATTTGCGCAGGCTGGAACAGTTCCAATCCAGTTAAAGGATGTCATTAGTGCAATCTGTGTTCCATCAAAATTCTTAATGCATAACTCGAATGGTTTCAAGTAAATCTCACGGATTGCCTGCTCGTTTGAGTAAGTAAGTAAGAACGCACAACGATTTGTTTCCTGGTCATTTAAAGCAAAATGCTTAATGTAATTATAGGTACCTTTTGTTGCCATTGCCGTTACCTGGGCTGCTGCAAGTTTTCCGGCAAGTACGCCATCTTCTGAATAGTACTCAAAGTTTCTTCCTGCAAATGCAGAACGATGTGTATTCATAGCAGGACCATATACACCATAGTTATTAACATCTGCATATTCCTGTCCCATAGCAAGACCAAGATCATATAATAAATCTGTGTTCCATGTCTGAGCCATTAAAACTTCTGTTGGATACGGCGTTCCATAAGTTCCTGTAATAAAGTTATTTACACCGGCTGGTCCGTCACAGTCGCTTGTTGCAACTTTTCCTACAGAGTCAATCTGTGCTGTCTGCCATCCACCAAGATTTACAAGCAGTGACATATCCTCAAATGTCATCTGGTCTAATAACTCATCCCATGCAGGGTCATCATAATCTTTTCCAGTTAAATCTGCTAATGTAAGTCCATTGTCTGCACCCATAGCCGGCATTTCATCTGTTGCGTTATCATATGCAGTGGACTCATAGTATGCGGTAGAGTTTGCTTCTACTTCTTTTCTTGTCTCTTCATCCATTACATACGCATCTGCTGCAGGTGCTGCCGTTGCTTCTGCATAGTTTGCAAATCCATCTGCTCTGGAAAGATATGTTATGTTTCCTGCTGTATAATCATTTAATTGATTTGTAGCAGCAATTTCATCAGAAGTACGTGCTGTGTTACTGTAATCAATATCAGCATCTACTGTAAATGCTGCCTCATCAAGTACAGTATGGGAGTCAGCTCTTACAGAAACTGTATATTCGCCTGCTTCAAGAATATATCCGCCTCCAGCAACTTTAATTTCATTTGCATCATAGGATGCCATATCCTCTTTACTAATGGTAAACTGAACTGTTTCAGTCTCTCCCGGTGCAATTTCACCTGTCTTAGCATAATCAATAAGATTTACAGAAGCTTTCTCAATTCCACCATTTGTATAAGGTGGCGTAAAGTAAACCTCAACAATATCTTTACCAGCAACATCACCGGTATTTGTAACTTCTACTCCAAAAGTAACATTGTCACCGTTATCAGAGAAATCTACCATTTTCTGTTCAAAGGTTGTGTAAGACAATCCATATCCGAATGGATATTTTACAACATCGTCATAATTAATTACACCGTCATCTGATGCTGTTTCATAATATTTATATCCTACATAGATGCCTTCAACATAATCTACGAAAGAAATAGTACCTTCATAGGCTGTATCAGAAGCAGCAATTACCTCTTTTAAATCATCTACATTATTGAATGCAAATGCACCAATATTATTGTAGTATGGTGTCTGTGTCAAATCTTTCACATAGGTGTCAACTGTTTTACCGGATGGATTTACAGAACCGTTGATAATCTCACCAAGTGCTGCCATACCCGTCTGACCTGTACCAGGTGCAAGGATAACAGCTCCGATAGAGTCATAATTATCTACCCAGTCAAGCTCCATTGGGTTATTCGCATTAATTACTACAATTACTTTGTCAAACGCCGAGCATACCTTATCAATCATTGCCTCCTCTGTGTTAGAAAGCTCAAGGTAAGACTCACCTTTATCAAAATCATCATAGTCACCATTGTTGGTGTATGAAATATTTGTATAAGCATAGTTTGAAGGATTTACAGAAACTTTATCTGCAACATTGTATGTGCCATGAATGACTGCATTCATATCTGTTGGAAGGTCATAACCTTCACCACCGCCACGGCTTATTACTACCATTGCCACATCAGAAAAGCTCTCTGCTTCACTCATAACATCATCTGTGTAGCAGTCTGCTGTCGGTTCCGGTAATGTGATATCAAAGGAACCCTCTCCACCTAAAATAGTAGCTGCTGGTCTGTCTACACGATAATCTGTGTATAACTTTGTCAGGGATTCATTTGTCTTATAACCTGCATCAGATAAGGACTGCAAAAGACTTACTACAGTAGAGGTATCTGCAGAACCGGAACCTGTACCACCATAAATTGGATTTGTGGATGCCCACCCAAATACATTCATGGAAGTTACATCATCACTGAGAGGTAATAAACCGTTGTTCTTAACAAGAACCATACCCTCTTCACCGACCTGCTTAATAACTTCATTACTTGCAGCTTTTGCTTCGTCAGATACTGTTCCACCACCGTTTAATACAACGGAAAGGTTTGTGTAAAGCGGACCATAGCAAACCATATTTACCATAATCACAAGTGCAAGTACCCACGCTAAGGATGCTCCCCAGCGTACCAAATGTCTTTTTCCTTTTGGTGCAATAAAATGTGCGGCTATCAGTAATGCAATCAATATAATAATTGAAATAAGAATTGCATAGATGTATCCGCTGCAGTTTGTCACATACGTGGTAACATCTGCTTCACTTACACCCAGTCCCCCTAAAATAGGGACTAAAATCGAAATAATTAACTCAATCATTTCTAAATCCTCCCAAGATTCATTTTTGTCCGCCTTGGACTTTGTATTTATAATCTATCACAAAGTATTTCTCTTATGGAAAATTTGCATAATCTGCATTTTTTTTGCACAAACGGTATAGCACATTGTTAATTTTATCCAAAAACAGCATCATGTTTTTGTGCTGTTTTCACAATTCATGATGCTGTCTTGTTTTTATTCCCTTTTAACTGTCGCAGTCTGTGCCATCGGAATTAAAATCTTTAAATCAAACCAGTTTTCTTTTGTATCTATGCTGACCGCCCCATCATACTTGTTGACCGTATAGCGGATACTTTTAATTCCATAGCCGTGTAATTCTTTCTCTTTTTTGGTTGTCAGGAAACGACCTTCTTTTACCTTTAAATCCCCTTCATAATAATTTTCAAATCTTAGAATAAGGAAGTTCTTCTGCTGTGACACTGTCACATGAATAAGACGCTTCTCCTTGTCTGCAATTTTCAGCTCGCACTCAATTGCATTATCCAGTGCATTTCCGAAAATGCTGCAAATATCCATGACATCCATAAAATCAAGCAGTGTTCCGTCTGCCACACATGTAAAAGTAATGCCATGCTTTGCACAGTAAAGGCTTTTGCTCGTAAGCACTGTATCTAAAACCTTATTACCGGTCTTGTTCTGCGCCTCGTACTGTCTGATTTCTTCCTCCATATGATTTAAAAACTCATTTCTTTTTTCCGGATCTGTCTCACTGCGGAGTACCGCAATCTGATGTTTTAAATCGTGGTATTTGTAGTTAATCAAATCAATGCTTTCTCTTGACTGTTTATACTGTACATACTGATTTTGAAGTACATTCTGCACCGCCTCTAACTCCCTGCGGACCCGAAGCTCGCAACACTGTATGAGGTGCGCATACAAAATCGCAATTCCTCCCAAATCAACAATCGTGCGGATATGTCCGATGCTAAGTGCATATCCGTCAGAAAATGCCCCAGTATTAGAGATAAAACTCAAATTGCTGACCGCAAACACTGCA
Organism: uncultured Lachnospiraceae bacterium; assembly: GCA_902781225.1. GTDB lineage: Bacteria > Bacillota > Clostridia > Lachnospirales > Lachnospiraceae > Roseburia. The sequence goes on from CACZIN010000050.1 coordinate 17,151, forward strand.
ATTACAATTAACGCTGCAGAGGCGCATTCCTTAAGATTGATATTTAATTCTTCATCTTTTGATAAATGCTGCCGCAACAGCTTCCATAATAAAAATGCCACCAAACCATAGACAATAAAAAGCACTCCCCAGCGAATAGCTGTTCCCGGCAATTTGTTCGTCCAGACAGACCACACAGCCTGCCACTCCACAGATGCCATAAATTCTGCAACTACAAATGCAATCATTCCAAAATATACTGCATCCATTTTATTCACGTCACAGCATAAAAAAATAAAACCTATCATAAGAAACACCGCACCAGCCATACACGGTATCCAGAAAACAATGCGCAGATTTCCAGTCGCAACTAAAAATACACACTGTAACACAAGTACCACAGCCATAATGCATGCCGTTTTCCATGTCTCAAATCTTTTTTTCAGTGGCAGAATAAATATCATACACGCCGCCCACTCCGCAATTGCCGTATAAATCCGCGGAATATCCGGCATAAAACTATCCATCATTATTTTACAACCTCGCCCCAGTAATTTGTCAGTGCTTCCATAAACTCTTTCTTGCGGGAACGGCTGAGTAACAGCGGCTCCCCTTTTACCATCGCACTCCCGTCCTGAATTCCGTCTACATGCTGAAGATTAATCAGATAGCCTTTGTTGCCACGGCAGAAATTTAACTCCTGCAATTTTTCTTCGACATCTTTCATCGTGCCTGCCGACTCGTAATCCCCTAAAATGGTATGCAAAATAAGATTATGTCCCTGGCTTTCAATGTAGTAAATATTGGCAATATTAATCCGGACTGCACCGCCTTTTATATTTACGGTGATAACCTTCTGCTCTCTTTTTTTCATGCGCCCGATGGCACGGTTTAATCTCTGGGAAAAAGCAAAATAAGATACCGGCTTTAATACATAATCAAGCGCGTCCACCGCATAACCCCGGATTGCGTACTGCGCCATATTGGTAATAAAAATAATGACAACCTCACTGTCCACTTTCCGGATTTCCTCTGCTGCTGACATTCCATCCATAAATTTCATTTCCACATCCATGAGGATAATGTCAAACTGTGACTTATATTTATGTACAATCTGGTCCCCATCAGAATAAACGGTAATATCAAAAGCTTCTTTGTTTTCTTTTTCATATTGCCGCAAAAACTCCTCAAGCTGGTTTGCGTACATTGCCTCATCTTCCACAATTGCAATTTTTATCATCTTCACAATCCCCCAATCAGCAATATATTTTCATCTTACCACATGAAATCATTAAAATACAGAAAAAAACAGGCTATCTCTCATAGATGAACTGCTCCCCGTCAAGTAGACAATTGAAAAAATATAAATTTTTCTTGCCAGCAGCGAGTATCTGCTGGCATTTTTATGCTGCCTGTAAGTAAATCG
>CACZIN010000051.1:0-17233 GCA_902781225.1 uncultured Lachnospiraceae bacterium
ACATGACCCGCGGAGTGCTCCAAACTTGGAAAGACACGGATCATCGAAGATGCAAACATCCGGCTGGTTAGAAATGCCACATTTTTTGAACCGAATTTCCATTTGTATTTCCATCTGAAATCCCACGGTGTGCCCTTCCCGTAATATTACTTGTTATCCGAACGAGATCTGTGCTTATCGCGGCAATTCCTTTTTGTCTGCAAAAAAGAACACGAGAAAGCGGGCGCCTTCTTGGAAACATCGCCAAAAGAGAGTATAATAGTTTGTGATGAATAAGAATAAAGGGGTGAAAGTGTGGGAGAACAGCAGAGCAGGAATATTATGGATTATGACACTGTGCGGCTGGATGATGAGAACAATGCAGTGGTGATCATCGACCAGACGAAGCTGCCGGGGAAAATAGAGATCATTTCGCTTCACACGGTGCAGGAGATCTGGGACGCGATCTACCTGCTTCAGGTGCGCGGCGCACCGGCGATCGGAGTGGCGGCGGCATACGGGATCTATGTGCTGGCAAAACAGATGGATACCGAGGACTACGATACATTTTACCGTGAGTTTGTACGGCAGAAGGAGTATCTGGATTCTTCGCGTCCGACAGCCGTGAACTTAAGCTGGGCGTTAAACCGGATGCAGCGTGTTGTGGAGGCGCACAGAGGGGAGACTGTAGCGCAGATCAAGGAGGCGCTGCACCGGGAGTCTGTGGCGATCCAGGAGGAAGATATCTGGGTGTGCCGGATGATCGGAGAGCATGGTCTGACTCTGGTAAAGCCGGGAGATGGCATTCTGACGCACTGCAATGCGGGACAGCTCGCCACGAGCAAATACGGTACGGCGACAGCACCGATTTATCTGGGAGAGGAACGCGGCTATCATTTTCATGTATTTGCAGATGAGACCAGACCTCTTTTGCAGGGCGCCAGACTGACAGCGTTTGAACTGCAGTCTTCCGGTGTGGATGTCACACTGATCTGTGACAATATGTCGGCGACAGTCATGAAAAACGGCTGGGTCAACGCGGTATTTGTCGGGTGTGACCGTGTGGCTGCGAACGGAGATGCGGCGAACAAGATCGGTACGTCCGTCGTGGCGGCGGTGGCAAAATATTACGGTGTGCCGGTGTACATCTGTGCGCCGACGTCGACGATCGACTTAAATACGCCGACCGGAGCCGAGATTAAGATCGAGCAGCGTCCGGCGGAGGAAGTCACGGAAATGTGGTACAAGGAGCGCATGGCGCCGGAGGGCGTCAAGGTCTTCAATCCGGCATTTGACGTGACGGACCATGAGCTGATTGCAGGCATTGTTACCGAATACGGTGTGGCGAGAGCGCCTTACACGGAGTCGTTGGCGGCGGTTTTTGCAGAGAAAGAAAAACATGTAAGAGAATAGATGGAATTTAAGGAGGGAGCAATATGCCAGAGAACAGTAATTGCAGCGGAGCATCCAGCTGCTCAAAGGAGAGCTGCGAGGGATGTCCGAGCAACGCGAAGAATAAAGCAGGCGGCGGAATTGCCAAGGAGCCGATGAATGCGGCATCCAACGTTAAGAAAGTGATCGGTGTTGTCAGCGGAAAAGGCGGCGTCGGCAAATCATTTGTCACAGCATCACTCGCTGCAGCGATGAACCGCGCCGGATACAAGGTAGGCATCATGGATGCGGATATTACCGGTCCGTCGATTCCGAAGATGTTCGGAATTCATGGACAGGTATACGGAACGGACGACGGAATGGTTCCGATGGAGACGGAGAACGGCATCAAGATCATGTCGATCAACCTGCTCTTGGACGACGAGGAGGCACCTGTCATCTGGAGAGGTCCGGTGATTGCAGGTGTGGTAAAACAGTTCTGGAACGAGACGGTATGGGGAGACGTGGACTATCTGTTCGTGGATATGCCGCCTGGAACCGGAGATGTACCGCTTACGGTGTTCCAGTCGCTTCCGGTAGACGGAATCGTGATTGTGACGTCCCCGCAGGAACTTGTGCAGATGATCGTGAAAAAGGCGTACAACATGGCGGAGATGATGCATGTGCCGGTGCTCGGTCTGGTGGAGAATTTCAGCTACCTGAAATGTCCGGACTGCGGAAAAGAGATCAAGCTGTTTGGCGAGAGCCATATCGACGATGTCGCAAAAGAGCTCGGTATTCCGGTATTCGGAAAGCTTCCGCTTGACCCGGCGTTTGCGGAGCAGGCGGACAAGGGAGCGTTTGCAACGATGGAGAACGCTTATCTGGATGCGGGCGTAGAGAAGTTAAAGACACTTTAATGTGACAGGAACGGGAAAGTGTTACCACTTACCCGGAGAAAATGACCTCTTGGTGTAAAACTGTTTACACCGGGAGGTTCTTTTTTTATACTGGAACCATCAAAGGAGTTACAGCTATGAAAATAAAAATTGAGATTGACGAGAGCGCCGCGGAGGATGAAGTGATTATCCGCTGCCGCGGTCTGACGAAACAGGTCGCTGCCGTGCAGCGCGCCGTGCGGGATGTCACCAACGCTTCCGAGAAAATCCTGCTTTATAAAGGAAACACGGAATACTATGTGACATTGTCCAAGATCCTGTTTTTTGAGACAGACGAGAACGGGATCAGCGCACACACCCGGGATGAGATGTATCAGACCCGGTACAAACTATACGAGCTGGAAGATATGCTTCCGGGCGTTTTTATGAGAGTATCCAAATCCACGATCTTAAACACGGATCAGATTTACTCTATTGACCGCAATCTGACGGCATCGAGTGTGGTGGCATTTTTAAACACGCACAAGAAGGTCTATGTATCGCGGTATTACTATAAACCGTTGACTCAAAAATTAGAAGAAAAGAGGTTGCATTATGAAAAGTAGCAAAGTATTCTGGGGAATCTTTTTTATCCTCGCAGCAGTGTATGTCGTTATAAGCAAATTTGGAATTCTGCCGGATATCGGCGTGTTCAGCATTATTCTGACTGTATTCTTCCTCTGGCTTTTTGTCGAGGGAATCCGCAGTGTGAATTTCTGGGAAATCCTGTTTGCGATTGCGTTTATCTGTATCATATACGATGAGCCACTTGGAATTACGGCACTCACACCGTGGACGGTGCTTGGCGCGGCATTTCTTGGAAGCATCGGTCTGTCATTGATCTTTGGCGGGAAAAAACGGAAATGGAAGACGGTGACCGGTAATGTCGGGACGTCCAGCAGTGAGCAGTATACCGGCGAAGAGATCCGGTGCGAGAACAGCTTCGGTTCCGCAATCCGCTACATCAACTCCGATAACTTTAGGCGCGCCACCATTGAAAACAATTTCGGATCACTTTCGGTGTACTTCGACAATGCGATCGTGCAGGAAGGTTCTGCGAATGTGAGCGTGGAGAATAATTTCGGGGAGACCAACCTTTATATCCCGAAAGAATGGAGAATCCAGAATAATCTGGACCGTTCGTTCGGCGCCATCCGTGAAACCGGCAGCAGCATCGGAACGAGCAGCACGGTGCTGTATCTGAATGGCTCTGCGAACTTCGGAGAGATTCATCTGCACTACATCTGATAAATACCGCGGAAAGTGGAAGCAGCAGGGATCGTGGGCATCATGTAAAAAGGTTTACAGCGTTTCAGAGTGCAACCGGAGACGGTCCATTCTTTGGAGCAAAATCCTTGTATTTCTTCCGCACCGCGTTTGACATCGGATTCTGTGTCTTGACCACGTTTTGACAATCCGCGGGATGTGTCCGTCACACCGCAGACAATGAGCGGACTTCCTAGTGCCCCTAGCGGCACCGCTTCACAGACAATATAAAACCGCGCGAACCGAAACTCGCTGGCATCTGCTATTGAAAATAGGGCAGATGCCAACTCAGACATCGGCTTCGCGCGGTTATGTTTTGTTCGACATAAAGATGGCATTTATGCCATCTGTTGTCTGGTGCCGCCAAGGGGCACACACGAAAGTCCTTAAATTGTCTGTGGAGTGCGGACACATTTCGCGGAGTGCTCAAAACTTGGAAAGACACGGATCATCGTGGATGTCAAACGCGGTGCGGATTAGAAATACCGGATTTTGCGATCAGAATGGACCGCCGCCGGTTGCATCTTGAAACGTCAGAAAACTTTTTATGAGTCAGCTTCCGATCCCTGCCGCCTCCACTTTTCGCGGTATTTTATTCCTCTGTATCTGCGTAGCTGGTATCTTCGTGAAGGTTCGGCTTCATGTCAATACCGCGGTTTGCATCGCCCGTGGCATCTTTTCCGAAGTGGTAGTCATTGCCCGGCAGGATGGCGTTTAAGAAAATACCTGCGATCGCTGCGACTGCCAGCGCGGTGAGCGTGACGGAGGTTCCGGCGATCGTAAAGGTCAGACCGTCGGAGAAACCAAGGCCGCACACGAAGATGACGCCTGCGATGATCAAGTTGCGTGACTGCGTAAAATCAACGTGATTTTCCACGACATTGCGGACGCCGATGGCGGAGATCATACCATAGAGCATGAAGCTGACGCCGCCGATGATGGCGGACGGCATGGAACCGATCACGGCAGCCATCTTCGGAATAAAGCTTAAGATGATGGCGTAGCAGGCTGCGATGCGGATGACTTTTGGATCGTACACTTTGCTCAGTTCGAGCACGCCGGTATTTTCACCGTAGGTGGTGTTTGCAGGACCACCGACGAGGGCGGACAGGGAAGTGGCGAGTCCGTCGCCGATCAAGGTGCGGTGGAGTCCCGGATCCTCGATAAAATTCTGATCAACCGTTGCGGAGATGGCGGAAATATCGCCAATGTGTTCCATCATGGTTGCGAGTGCGATCGGAGCCATGACCAAAATGGCGGACAGATTGAATTTACAGAGGGAAAATGCCGGTACACCGACCCAGGAAGCGTTTGCGATGTCGGTAAAAGAAAGAATGGCAGAGCCGTCTGCGTTTGTCATGCCCATGGCGTTAAAGATCAATGCGGCAATATAAGAAATAATGACGCCCATCAGAATCGGGATGATCTTAAACATTCCTCTGCCCCAGATATTGAAAACGATGATCGTAACCAGGGCAATGAGGGCGAGAAGCCAGTTGGTGGAAGCATTGTTGATGGCGGAACCGGCAAGGCTCAACCCGATGCAGATGATGATCGGACCGGTTACGACCGGCGGAAGAAAACGCATGACCTTCTTGACGCCGACGAGCTTGATGATCAGCGCGAGAATCAGATATAAAAGCCCCGCGACAACAATTCCGCCGCAGGCATAGGAAAGCTTGTCCGCGTTGGACATATCGGCGAATACACCGGAATCCATGTTTGCAATCGTGGCAAAACCGCCGAGGAAAGCAAAGGAAGAACCGAGAAACGCCGGAACCTTGAATTTGGAACACAGATGGAAAAATAAAGTTCCGATACCGGCACAAATCAAGGTAACCTGTACATGCAGAACATCTTCGCCGAAGTAACTGTTGACCAGAATCGGCACGAGAATGGTTGCGCCGAACATGGCAAACATGTGCTGCAGGCCAAGAATCAGCATTTTTGGTACGCCAAGTACGCTGGCGTCGCGGATTGCTCCGTCTTTTTCGTTCATAGTAAACTCCTCCTGATGTGAAATGATTGGTAGTTGCGTATATACAAATGGCAAATCAGAACTTCTGATTTGCCATAAGATATCAAAAAATAGATCCGGTGAAGCGTCTTGCCTCCTGATCGTAATCGCGGACGGGAATCTGATCCAGTTCGCCGGTGCCGTCGAGATAGAAAGTGAGCAGCGTCTGCGTCATATAAGGACTGATCCAGAGAGCCGCAATGCCGAAAGAACAGATGGCAAGCACGCCCCAGCCGAGGAAACTGAATAAAATGTAAAGAAGCTTTTTGCGTCGCCCGCGCATAAAGTTACGGCAGGTGCGAAAAGCATCCCGCACGTTTAACTGCGGATGGTCTAAAAGGAAGAAGAAAACCATCCGGTAGGTAAGCAGTACATAGAAAGTAAAAATCAGACCAAGGATGCTTCCGGCGGCAAGCAGGGCACCGGAGCGACCGGAGACACCTGTTTTATAAAAATAAAGAATGCCAAGAATGGCAGGAATGCCTGCGATTACCAGAAATACATCGAAGAGAATGGCGCCGAGAAAAAAGCGCTCTGCGCCATTGCGAAACGGTGTAAAAACATCACGGATGCGGTATGTCTGACCGCGCGTCATATTCATATGAACAAGCATAACGCCGGTGTCGAGCATCTGGGCGATCAGAAGAATTAAAATATCTGCAATCGTGTTGATGATAAGCTGCGGAGTACCGGGATAATCGCCGAGTGTCATGGAGAACGGAATCTCGATGAGTGTGGAAATTAAGGAAGCAGTCAGAAATGCTGCCATCGGTACGGAATAACGGTTATTTAAAATGTCGCGTGAAATACGTTTTAATTCGCTGGATGATCTTGACATGTGTAGACTCCTGTGGATGTGATATTTGTGTATGGTGAAGGGTTTGCGCATTGTTGCAGTGCACGCTCAAAAACGCTTCGCATTTTCGAGCTCACGGGCATTCGCCCTATCATCCACGAATTTTGCAGAATCTTGTCTGCAAGCAGCCACATTTTGCAAAATTTCGTGAATGGCACTGCTCATTGCCTTCGCGAACATTATAGCATGGAAGACCGCGGGATGCTACTGGCAGTTAAAGAGATTTGAAATCCGGAAACGTGCGTGCGCTTTACAACCGAAAATGCGGCGGTTATAATAGCAGGGAGTAATACAGGAATGGAGATTAAAATGTTTCAGACGGATAGACGGGTAGACCGGGATTTTTATATTATGGGCTGGTGCGCGGCGGGAATTTTCGCGGCGCTGTTTTTGTTTGTCAGAGTGACCGGAATTCCGGTCTGGAAATTTTTGCTGCCATGCCCATTTCATGCGCTGACCGGAGCATACTGCCCGGGGTGCGGAGGGACAAGAGCCGTCAAGGCGCTGCTTGCGGGCAAATGGCTGCGCTCCTTTGTGCTGCACCCGTTTGTGCCGTATGCGGCGCTGCTTAGCGGCTGGTTTATGATCAGCCAGACCATCGAGCGCGTGAGCGGAAACCGGATACGGATTGCCCTGCGCTTTCGCGATGTCTATATATGGATCGCCCTGCTTTTGATCGTGGTCAACTGCCTGGTCAAAAATCTTGCCCTGTTCGTGTGGCATGTGGATTTACTGGCCTAGGGAATTCATCAGCGTATCAAAATCAATGCCAAGCGTGCCGTATACCTGGCGTGCCATATTTTCCATGCCGCCGTAATATAATTCGGCGACCGCAAACGTGTAAATAATCATGGCGAGGACAATGCCAAGGGCGATGGCGCCGAGGATTAAGGCAGCCCTCGCGCGGGAGGTCAGCGTGCGCTCGCCGCCCCGGGATAAAAGTGCAAAAACGATGGCAAGAGATCCGCAGATCAGTGCCGGATAGACCAGACAAAAAGTAGCTGCTCCGATCACGCCGAGAAGCAGAGCGGCATTTTCCATTCGCTGGGAACGTCGTTTGTTGTTCATAATAATCAGACCTTTCCCGATATGCCGGTATTGCCGGCATATCGCAGGATAACTTTGTCTATTGTAACATGAGGAAGCCGAAAAGACAATGAGGAAGGCACTTGAGATTGCGGCGGATTTTCGGTATACTGGGAGCAGACTCGGTAAAATTTGGAGGACAGATATGGATATTATTGCAAAAATTTCTGAGGAACTGGGGATTAAGCGTCATCAGACAGAGGCGGCAGTCAAGCTGATCGATGAAGGCAATACCATTCCTTTTATTGCGCGTTACCGGAAGGAGGCGACCGGCGCGTTAAACGACGAGGTGCTTCGTAACCTGGCGGAGCGCCTTACCTATTTAAGAGGACTGGAGGAGCGCAAGGAGACGGTGCTCGCCAGCATTGAGGAGCAGGGAAAGCTGACGGACGAACTGAAAGCGCAGATCCTTTCGGCGGAGACGATGGTTCTGCTGGAGGATTTATACCGCCCGTACAAGCCGAAGCGCAGAACGCGAGCCACGATCGCCAAGGAAAAGGGACTGGAGCCGCTTGCGGGTGTGATTACGCTGCAGATGATAAAAACGCCGCTCATAGAGGAGGCGGCAAAATACGTGGATGCTGAAAAGGGAGTTGCAACCGCCGAGGAGGCGATTGCGGGAGCCTCGGATATTATTGCGGAGTCCATCTCTGACGAGGCGGATTACCGTACGCGCATCCGTGACCTCACGGTGAAAAAAGGACGGATGACGTCCACCGCCAAGGATCCGGAGGCGGAATCCGTCTATGAGATGTATTACGACTTTGACGAGCCGGTGGCAAAGCTTGCCGGACACCGGATTCTGGCGGTGAACCGCGGCGAAAAAGAAAAGTTCCTCACCGTGAAGATCGAAGCGCCGCAGGAGGATATCCTGCGCTACCTGGAGAAAAAGGTGATTGTACGCGACAATCCGCAGACGAATGAGGTGCTGCGCGATGTGGTGAGAGACGCCTATGACCGCCTGATTGCACCGGCGATTGAGCGCGAGATCCGGAGCAACCTGACGGAGCGTGCGGAGGACGGCGCCATCCGTGTATTCGGAAAAAATTTAGAGCAGCTTCTGATGCAGCCTCCAATCGCCGGACAGGTAGTGCTCGGCTGGGATCCTGCGTTCCGGACAGGCTGTAAGCTTGCGGTGGTAGATCCGACCGGAAAAGTGCTTGACACGACAGTAATTTACCCGACGGCTCCGCAGAATAAAGTGGTGGAGGCGAAGGCGGTATTAAAGAAACTGATTGCCAAATATCACATTACCCTGATTTCTCTGGGAAATGGAACGGCATCGCGGGAATCCGAGCAGATCATTGTGGATCTGTTAAAGGAACTTCCGGTAAAAGTGCAGTACATTATTGTCAATGAGGCGGGCGCGTCGGTCTATTCCGCCAGCAAGCTTGCCACGGAAGAATTCCCGAATTTTGATGTGGGACAGCGAAGCGCGGCGTCTATGGCGCGCCGTCTGCAGGATCCGCTGGCGGAGCTCGTTAAAATCGATCCGAAGTCCATCGGTGTTGGACAGTATCAGCATGACATGAACCAGAAAAAGCTCGGGGAGGCGCTCGGCGGCGTGGTCGAGGACTGTGTGAACAAAGTCGGCGTGGATTTGAACACCGCATCGGCATCGCTTCTTGAATATGTTTCCGGCATCAGCAAGACACTGGCGAAAAATATTGTAACCTACCGCGAGGAAAACGGCAGATTTGTATCCCGTGCAGGACTTTTGAAGGTACCGAAGCTGGGACCGAAGGCTTATGAGCAGTGTGCAGGATTCCTCAGGATCGGCGACGGAAAGAATCCGCTCGATGCGACCGGCGTGCACCCGGAGAGCTATGATGCCACGAAAAAGCTTTTGGAGCGGCTGGGTTATACGTTATCTGACGTAAAAGAGCGGAAGGTAGAGGGTATTTCCAAAAAGATCCATGACTACAAAAAACTCTCGGAAGAACTGGGTGTGGGAGAGATGACGCTGCAGGACATCGTCAAGGAGCTGGAGAAGCCGGCGAGAGATCCAAGAGAGGACATGCCAAAGCCGATTCTGCGCAGTGATGTGCTTGAGATCAAAGACCTGACGCCGGGAATGATTCTGAAAGGAACCGTGCGCAACGTCATCGATTTCGGCGCGTTCGTCGATATCGGCGTTCATCAGGACGGACTGGTGCATATTTCGCAGATGAGCGACAAGTTTATCAAGCATCCGCTCGAAGTTGTCAGCGTCGGGGATATTGTGGAAGTGAAAGTATTGAGCGTTGATCCGAAAAAGCAGCGCATCCAGCTGACGATGAAGTTGAACGGATAGAGAAAAAGGGTTGACAGTATGACCGTACGGGCATACAATATAGAAGCAAAATAAATATAGGAATTCTTCGGGGCAGGGTGATATGAGTTCACAGAGATGGAAGCATAGATTCCCGACCGACGGTGATTCTGGCAGATGCCAGATCAGTCCGTGAGCTGCAGTTGCAGTTGAGCCGGTGTGAATCCGGGACCGACAGTATAGTCTGGATGAGAGAAGAGAAGCATGTTAGGAAGACACTGCGGCAGCAGGGTCTTAAGAATGCAGTTTGATGCCCCGGATGTAAATCATCCGGGGATTTTTGCGTGGCGGGAATAAGCGCTGTTCCGCTGCCGGAATGCAATCCGTTGAAAGACGGCTGACACGCGAGAATACCTCGAATTCCTGCAAAGAAAAGGAGACGAGTCATTATGGACACAAACAGTACAATCACAGGTAGAACAACAACAAACAGTATTTCGAGCGTTCGTTACATGAGCGTGACGGCAATGCTTTCCGCAGTGGCATTTATTTTAATGTTTCTGGATTTTTCCGTTCCGTTTATGCCGGCTTTCATCAAGATGGATCTCTCAGAGCTTCCGGCACTGATCGGTGCATTTTCCATGGGACCGGTATGCGGCATCCTGATCTGTCTGATCAAGAATGTGCTTCATCTGTTTATTACGACGACCGGCGGTGTCGGTGAGCTTTCCAACTTCCTTCTGGGCGTGGCATTTGTACTTCCGGCAGGACTGATTTACCGCCACAAAAAGAGCCGCAGAAGCGCATTGATCGGATCTCTGCTCGGCGCTGTGATCATGGGAGCATTTTCCGTGGTATCCAACTACTTTCTGGTATATCCGGTATACTACAACTTCATGCCGGAGGAAGCGGTGCTCGGCGCTTATCAGGTGATTGCGCCATCCATGAAGAGCATCCTGCAGTGTCTGGTGTGCTTCAATATGCCGTTTACCATCGTGAAAGGACTGTTTTCCGTGGTAATCACATTCCTGGTATACAAACACATTTCACCGATTCTAAAAGGAACGAACCGCTAGGAAGGGGGCTGTCTTGGACGACAGCCCCTTTTCTTTTGGAACGAAAAATGCTATACTGGCTTAGATATAGACAGGAGGAAATGATATGCCGCTAAAGTTTGATATTACATTGACAGCAGAAGATATGTACCGGTTTAATATGTACCAGACCTACTCCGGATTTCACGGATGGTTTTCCATTGTGTTTTCCATTCTGATTTTCGTGGTGGCAGGAGTGACCTGCGGGAACATCGAGGCGACATACACCGCATTATATATTGTATTTGGCATCATATTTCTGATCTACCCGCCGGTGAGCCTGTACTTAAGGTCGAAGCGCACACTGGCAATGTCCGAGGTACTGCGGGGAATGCTGCACTATGAAGTGGACGAGGCGGGACTGCACGTATCGCAGAAGGAAGAGAGCGCGCTGCTTCCGTGGGAGCAGATCTATAAGATGGTTGCGACGAAACACAATGTTCTGGTGTACAGCAGCCGGATCAATGCCTATGTCATTCCGAGAGCACAGCTGGGAGAACACTACGCGGCACTGCGGACACAGGCTGCGGCACATCTGCCGGCGTACCGTTTGAAGATGAAGTAGAGAATGGGGATTTTAAATATGACAGAAAAGATCTATGAAACATATTCGCCGGAAGAGACGCACGCGCTTGGAAAACGCCTGGGTGCGGAGGCAAAGCCCGGCGATGTCTATACACTGGTGGGTGATCTGGGCGTTGGCAAGACGGTCTTCACGCAGGGAATTGCAGAGGGACTTGGCATCACAGAGCCGGTCTCCAGCCCGACCTTTACGATCGTGCAGGTATATGAGGAGGGCAGGATGCCGTTTTACCATTTCGATGTTTACCGTATCGGGGACATCGAGGAGATGGATGAGATCGGCTACGAGGATTATTTCTATGGGGACGGTCTGTGCATGATCGAGTGGGCGAATCTGATCGAAGAGATTCTGCCGGAGCGGCGCAGTGAAGTTACCATAGAAAAAGATCTGGAAAAAGGATTTGATTACCGCAGAATTACCATAAGAGAGCATCAGGAGGACAGAAAATGAAAATATTAGGATTGGACAGTTCCGGTCTGGTGGCTAGTGTTGCAATCGCGGAGGATGACAATCTTCTGGGAGAATATACCGTAAATTATAAAAAGACACATTCGCAGACGCTTCTTCCCATGCTGGATGAAGTGGCGCGTATGATCGAACTGGATCTTTCCAGTATCGATGCGATCGCGGTCGCGGGCGGACCGGGCTCGTTTACGGGGCTTCGGATCGGTTCGGCGACGGCAAAAGGTCTGGGTCTGGCGCTGGAGAAGCCGATCATCAATGTGCCGACGGTGGACGCACTTGCATACAATCTGGTGGGACACCGGGACATGGTGTGCCCGCTTATGGATGCAAGAAGAAATCAGACCTATACCGGGCTGTACCGTTTTGACGGAAACGACATGCAGGTGCTGCGCGGGGAGTGCGCCGTGGGAATCGATGAGATTGCGGCGGACATCAACAGCAGAGGAGAGGCGGTCGTATTTTTGGGAGACGGTGTGCCTGTTTTTAAGGCATATCTGGAGGAGCATCTTACAGTGCCGCATTCCTATGCACCCGCACATTTAAACAAGCAGCGCGCCGGCGCGGTTGCTGCGCTTGGCATGCAGTATTATAAAGAGGGAAAAACAGAGAGCGCGGCAGAACACCGTCCGGAATATCTCCGGCTGTCCCAGGCGGAAAGAGAGCGCAAGGAGCAGGAAGCTGCAAAAGGAAAGGAAAACGTATGAGCATCATCCGAAGCATGACGGCGGAAGACGCGGCGCAGGTGGCGTCTCTGGAGGCGGAGATTTTTTCGCAGCCGTGGAGTGAGAATGCCTTTTTGGATTCGCTGCGCCTGCCCGACACGATCTTTCTGGTGGCGGAGGAATCGGATGCCATACAGGGGTACGTCGGAATGTATCTCGCGGTCGATGAAGGTGAGATCACGAATGTGGCGGTGGATCCTGCGTGCCGCAGGCAGGGAATCGGGGAACAGCTGATCACAGAGATGAAAAAACATGCCGCGGACCATAAGATTGCCCGCATTGTCCTTGAAGTGCGTGTGTCAAATGAGGGGGCGATCCGTTTGTACGAGAAGCAGGGATTTTCCTCGGTGGGCATCCGCCGGGGGTTTTACGAATTTCCGAAAGAAGATGCCAGAATTATGGTCTGTGACCTGTAATTCCCTGTGGGATTGCACGGCGGCTCAATGATATAATGAATCCTGACGGATTCAGATGCGCAGAAAGCGGCGCGAAACAGAGGATAGAATGGAGAATATATCAATGAGCAGACAAAACGGAGTGATTTATTGCAACCGCTGCGGCAGCCCGATCTGCACGGAGAAAGAAGCCGGGAAAAGTTCCTTTCTTACTATTTGTAAAGAGTGGGGCTATTTTTCCGGACACAAAGACGGAACGGTGCACAGGATGGATCTGTGCGAACCGTGTTATGACGCCTGGGTGCGGACATTTGCCATCGCGCCGGAGGTGGAACAAAAGACAGAACTGATATAGCGATAAAGGAGTTTATTCATGTTAGATGTATGCCTATTGGGAACAGGAGGAATGATGCCGCTGCCCCGCCGTTTTCTGACGGCGGCTATGCTGCGTTACAACGGCAGCAGTCTGCTGATTGATTGCGGCGAGGGAACACAGGTGGCGATCAAGGAAAAGGGACTGACGTTTAAGCCCATTGATGTCATCTGCTTTACACATTACCACGGAGATCACATCGGCGGACTGCCGGGACTGCTTCTCACCATGGGTAATGCGGACAGAACCGAGCCGCTTACCATGATCGGTCCGCGGGGGCTGGAGCGTGTGGTGAACGCGCTCCGGGTGATTGCTCCGGAACTTCCGTTTGAGATACGTTTTATTGAGATTACAGAGCCGGAAATGCGGCTGGAACTCAATGGATACTGTATACATGCATTTCGTGTCAATCATAATGTTACCTGTTACGGTTATTCGGTCGAAATAAAACGTGCAGGGAAGTTTGACGTGGAGAGAGCGCGAGCGGCGGCGATTCCGCAGAAATACTGGAGCCGTCTGCAGAAGGGGGAGATCCTGTCCGGGGAAGACGGAACGGTCTACACACCGGAGATGGTGCTCGGACCTGCCAGACGCGGTATCAAGATGACGTACTGCACGGACACCAGGCCGACAGAATCAATCGTGGCGGCGGCGGAGGGATCGGATCTTTTTATCTGCGAGGGAATGTATGCGGAGCCGGAGAAGCTTGCCAAGGCGAAACAGTACAAACATATGACATTCTATGAGGCGGCAGACATGGCGAAGAGAGCCGGCGTCAGGGAAATGTGGCTGACCCATTACTCCCCGTCTCTGGTGCACGCGGAGAACTATCTGCCCGAAGTGCGTGAGATTTTCCCGGATGCGTTTTTGGGAAAAGACGGGAAAAGCGTGGAATTGATGTTTGAGGATGAGAACTAAAGAAAAAGGAGGTTGTCATAATGAAGAAGAGTGGCGTGATTAAGGCAGTGATAACAATACTGATCATTTTACTGATCGTGGGAGCGTATTACTTTTTTACGACACAGAGACGGACGTCGGTAGAAGATACGGTGGAGCTGACAGAGATACAAAAGCTCATTACAAAGAATCTGGATGCCAACTATCCGGCAACTCCGCGTGAGGTTGTGAAGTATTACAACCGTATTCTGGAGTGCTTCTATAATGATACCTATACGGACGATGAACTGGAGTCGCTGGCGGATCAGGCGAGAAAGCTTCTGGATGATGAACTGCTGGAGAACAATCCGCGGGATCAGTATCTTTCCGACCTGAAAGCGGATATTGAAGATTACCACAACAAGTCAAAAACGATTCGCAGCAGCAATGTCTGCGACAGCAATGATGTGGTATATCAGACGGTGGACGGGAGAGAGTGCGCTTATGTCACGGCGTCTTATTTTATGAATGAGAATAACAGCTTCGACCGTACCAACGAAATGTATGTTTTGAGAAAAGATGATGATGGAAACTGGAAGATTCTGGTATTCTATCAGGTGGAGGGAGATTCTTCCGATGAACAGTAATGAGATAAAAATATTGGCGATTGAAAGCTCGTGTGATGAGACGGCGGCAGCGGTTGTCGTGAATGGAAGGGATGTCAGATCGAATGTCATATCCTCCCAGATTGCATTGCATACCTTATATGGAGGTGTTGTACCGGAGATTGCATCGCGCAAGCATATTGAAAAAATCAATCAGGTGATTGAGCAGGCGCTTTCGGACGCGGGGATGACGCTGGATGATATGGATGCGATCGGCGTCACTTACGGCCCTGGGCTTGTCGGAGCACTGCTTGTCGGGGTGGCGGAGGCAAAAGCCATCAGCTATGCCAAAAATCTGCCGTTGGTGGGTGTGCACCATATCGAGGGGCATATCAGCGCCAATTATATAGAGAACAAAGACCTGGAGCCGCCTTTTTTGTGCCTGGTGGTGTCGGGCGGACACACGCATCTTGTCAAGGTGCTGGATTATGGCAAATACGAGATCCTTGGAAAAACGAGGGACGACGCGGCGGGAGAGGCTTTTGACAAAGTGGCGCGTGCGATCGGACTCGGTTATCCGGGCGGACCGAAGATTGAAAAAGTGGCGCATGAGGGAAATCCGCATGCGGTAGAGTTCCCGCGCGCCAAAATTGTGGATGGTCCGTATGATTTCAGCTTCAGCGGTCTGAAGTCTGCGGTGCTCAACTATTTAAACGGCTGTAAAATGAAAAATATTCCGATCGTACAGGCGGATATTGCGGCGTCCTTCCAGAAGGCAGTGACGGATGTGCTGATCGGAAATGCCATGAAAGCGATTGACGAATTCGGAATGGACAAATTTGCGATTGCGGGCGGAGTTGCGTCCAACGGCACCCTGCGGGAAGGAATGCGTGCGGCGTGCGAGAAGAAGGGCGTGGCATTTTATCATCCGTCGCCGATCTTCTGTACCGATAATGCGGCGATGATCGGTGTGGCGGCATATTATGATTTTGTGCGCGGTCAGAGGGACGGACTGGATCTGAATGCGGTTCCGAATCTGAAGCTGGGGGAACGATAGTGGAAAAAATAACAGCGGTGGTACTTGCGGCCGGGGCGGGGAAGCGGATGCACAGTGATGTGCACAAGCAGTATATGATGCTTGCCGGCCGCCCGGTGCTTTTTTATGCGCTGCAGGCGTTTGCAGAGAGCGCGGTAACCGATATTGTCGTCGTAGTGGGGGCAGGAGAGATCGATTACTGCAGAAAAGAGATTATTGAAAAATATCATATCCAAAAGGTCTGTGCGGTCGTGGAAGGCGGACGGGAGCGCTATCATTCCGTGTACGAAGGACTTAAGGCGGCGGACGGGAGTGATTATGTGCTGATCCATGACGGGGCGAGACCGCTTGTTACCGCCGATATCATCAGCCGGTCCATAGCGTGTGTCAGAG
The DNA here is from genome assembly GCA_902781225.1 of uncultured Lachnospiraceae bacterium. Taxonomy (GTDB): domain Bacteria; phylum Bacillota; class Clostridia; order Lachnospirales; family Lachnospiraceae; genus Roseburia. The sequence goes on from CACZIN010000051.1 coordinate 16,307, forward strand.
AGGGGGATCCCTGCGTGGTGGGGATGCCGGTAAAGGACACGATCAAAGTGGTCGGGGCGGATGGCTTTGCAAAAGAGACGCCCGAGCGGAGCAGCCTGTGGCAGGTTCAGACCCCGCAGACATTTCCCTACGGACGGATCCGGGAGGCGTATGAGAAGGTGATGGCACAGGGAGATTCTGCCGTCACGGATGATGCGATGATGCTGGAGACCGCATTTGGGGAGCAGGTGCGGGTGATTGAGGGAAGCTATCAGAATCTGAAAATCACGACGCCGGAAGACATTTCGACAGCGGAATTATACTTAAATAGAAAAAGTGAAAAAAAGTGTTGACATTGGTGGAAGCAGATGGTAATATTATTTCTGCACTGATTTGAGACAAGAACACGGAGAGGTATCGAAGTGGTCATAACGAGGCGGTCTTGAAAACCGTTTGTCCGAAAGGGCGCATGGGTTCGAATCCCATCCTCTCCGCTTATCAACACAGACGATACCGACTCCGGTAACAGAAGTGCTGATACAATTTTATATCATTATTTTATTCGGAGAAGTACCCAAGCTGGCCGAAGGGACACCCCTGGAAAGGGTGCAGGTCGTTAATAGCGGCGCGAGGGTTCAAATCCCTCCTTCTCCGCTCGCTTGATTGACATATTTTCTGAGTTGTTGAAACAATTCAAAAAAAGTCGAAAAAAGTTGTTGACAAAACAGTCGACACGAGATATACTAATCAAGCTGATTGCGAATCGGAAACGAGACGCGAACAACTGCTTCAAACGAAGCAAAAGAAAATAAAAAAAGTTGTTGACAAACGGTTGGAGCTGTGATATAGTAAATAAGCTGTCGCCGAGAGGTAACAACGGTGAGTGAGATTGAAAAAATCTACTCGGAAGTTGCGAAGCAACTTCTAAGGACAACGCGAAGCGTTGGC
>CACZIN010000052.1:0-16310 GCA_902781225.1 uncultured Lachnospiraceae bacterium
ATGTTTTGTTCAGAGGTGCCATAAGGGACACACACAAAAGTCCTACAAATTGTCTTCCGGGATGCGGACATGACCCGCGGAGTGCTCCAAACTTGGAAAAACACGGATCATCGAAGATGCAAACATTCGGCTGGTTAGAAATGCCACATTTTTTGAACCGAATTTCCACCTGCATTTCCATCTGAAATCCCACGGTGTGATCTTCTCATAATATTACTTATCACTCTAAAGAGATCCATGCTTATTGCGGCAATTCCTTAGTGGGAACGGCTTATGCGAGCAATTCCTTTACGCATGCAGCAATGGCGTCGTCCTTGCAGTTTGCATAGAAATATTCAGCAAAATGTTCGCCGCTCAATGCACCGACGACGAGATCACGGTCAAGCTCTTTTAAGATGGAGACGAGATCGCGGTGTGTAACTTTTTTCACCTCGTCGAGGATTTTCTTGTTGCGCTGCTCCGGCACGACACGCTCCTTCGGATAGCCGCCGCCGCCCGGTGCACAGAATAATTTCTCAAAGATGTAAGTGAGGTTTAACTCACCGCCCCAGCCGAAGTTCTCTGCGAACGGGAGAGCGATACAGTTGCCGTCGTTGACCTGCGAGAAGAGGTAAGCGTCCAGCGGAGACTCTACATGGCCGCAGAGTACCTGCGGGAAGGAGTTGCAGGCAAGCATAGCGCCCTCACCGGTACCGCATCCTGTGATGACGAAATCGGCTGCGCCGGAATTTAATAATACAGCGGCAAGAATACCGTTCTGGACATAGGTGAGCTGATGCTCATCCTCTGCAGAGTACATGCCGTAATTGAATACGGTGTGACCCATCGGCTCTACAACGGACTTTAATGTGTTGCAGATCATCTCATTCTTGGCTGCCTGGCTGTTTTCGTTGATTAAAGCGATTTTCATAATGGTTTAGACCTCCGTTTTATAACAAATCTGTCATGGCTACATCGTCCATGTCGTCAAAATCCTGATTCTCACCGACCATGCCCCAGATAAAAGTGTAAGCCTGGGTGCCGCATCCGGAGTGGATCGACCAGCTCGGGGAGATGACTGCCTGCTCGTTGCGCATTACAATGTGGCGTGTCTCTGTTGGTTCACCCATATAGTGCATGACAAGGGCATCTTTTGGCATATCGAAATACAGATAGACCTCCATGCGTCTGTCGTGTGTATGGCAAGGCATTGTGTTCCATACGCTTCCCGGCTCGAGCTTCGTCATACCCATCTCCAGCTGACAGCTCTCTACCTGACCCGGAAGGATATATTTGCAGATCGTTCTGTGGTTTGCCGTCTCCAGAGAACCGAGTTCTACTTTGTTGCAGTCCTTGACAATGACTACGCCGTCTTCCGGTGTGCCTTCCGGCTTGATGAGAACGGTGGGACATGTGCGGTGTGCAGGAGCGCTGTTTAAATAGAACTTTGCCGGTGCAGCGGCGTCATCGCTTGCAAAAGTAATGTCGCGGGAGCCCCTGCCGATGTACATGCCTTCCTTGTGTGCAACGTGGTATTCCTTTCCGTCGATGGTGATGGTGCCTGCGCCGCCGATATTGATGACGCCAAGCTCACGGCGCTCACAGAAATACTGTGCGCGGAGTTCGTCGCCGGCGGTCAGCTTTAAGGTCTCTTTTACCGGAACGGCAGAACCTGTGATGATACGGTCGATATGGCTGTATACAAGCTTGATGACATCCGGCAAAAACAGGTCGTCAATCAGAAATTCCTCTCTTAAACGTTCGGTGGTGTAGTGTTTGACATCTCTTGGAGATGCAGCTGTTCTAAGTTCCATGATAAAATATCCTTTCTATGTATTGTTGCATGAAATGCCCGGAAAACCGGGCATTTCAATGGGAAACCAATTAGCAGGTCTTTAAGTCAAATCCAAAGTAGTTGACGGCATTGTTGTAGCAGATTCCCTTTACGATCTCCTCAAGTGTCTCGTAGTCTGCCGGGAACTCGCCGTTCTCTACCCAGTTGCCGATCAGATTGCAGAGAATTCTGCGGAAGTAATCGTGACGGGTATAGGATAAGAAGCTTCTGGAGTCTGTCAGCATTCCAACGAATCCGGAAAGGTTTCCAAGGTTGGCGAGAGAGATCATCTGATCCTGCATGCCGGTCTTGTGATCGTTGAACCACCATGCGGAACCCTGCTGAATCTTTGCAACTGCGGTGGAATCCTGGAAGCAGCCGAGGATCGTGCCGATGGCCTGGTTGTCGTTCGGGTTCAAGCTGTAGATGATCGTTTTCGGAAGCTCGTCACTCTGATTTAAGGCATTTAAGAAATCTGCCATCTCAGAAGAAGGGGCATAGTTGTTGATGCAGTCATATCCGGTATCCGGTCCGAGCTTGTTGAACATCGGTGTGTTGTTGTCGCGCTTGCAGCCGTAGTGCAGCTGCATTACCCAGTTGCGCTTTGCATACTCTTTGCCGACATTGACCATGAATGCAGTCTTGAACTTTAATTCTTCTTCCTTGGTGACGTCATTTCCTGCAAGACGTTTTGCGAAGATGCTCTCGATCTCTTCTGCGGAAGAAGGAGCGTACATTACATACTCTAACGCGTGGTCGGAGACACAGCATCCCATGGAAGCGAAGAAATCCATGCGGTTGGAAAGTGCCTTGCACAGATCCGCGAAGGTGGAAACCTTGATGCCGGATACAGCGGATAACTGATCCAGGTACTCCGGATAGGTCGGTTTTTCAATGTTCATTGCCTTGTCCGGGCGCCATGCAGGAAGAACTTTTACGTCGAAAGAAGCATCCTCGGCGATCTTCTTGTGCCACTCCAGAGAATCGATCGGATCATCGGTGGTGCAGATCAGTGTGACGTTGGACTGCTTGATGATGTTGCGGACAGTCATATCCGGCTCAGCGAGACGCTTGTTGCAGAGCTCCCATACTTCCTCAGCAGTGTTTTTGTTGAGCACGCCGTGATAGCCGAAATATTTCTGCAGCTCCAGATGGCTCCAGTGGAAGAGCGGATTGCCGATAGCTTTGCCGAGTACCTCAGCCCACTTTAAGAATTTCTCCTTGTCGGAAGCGTCGCCTGTAATGAAGCGCTCGTCCACGCCGCAGGAACGCATGAAACGCCATTTATAATGGTCGCCGCCGAGCCATACCTGTGTGATATTCTCAAATTGACGGTCCTCGTAAATCTCCTGCGGGTTGATGTGGCAGTGGTAATCCAGAATCGGTGTGGCTGCTGCATAATCGTTGTACAGCTTTTTGGCTGTCTCTGTCTGCAGTAAAAAGTCTTTGTCCATAAATGTTTTCATCTTTTTTCCCTCCATAGTTGTTCTTGGTATATTTGAAAACCTTAAAATAATGTAGTGCCTCGTTTGATAAGTTTGCCGGAAAAAATGGATTTCTTCGGCATTTCCTCGCCCTGGAGAACTCCGAGCAGAGTCTGCACCAGCTGATGCGTCTGCGTCTCAAGACGGTTGTCGACGGAGGTAAGCTCCGGTGTACAGCAGGTGGTGAGCATGGAATTATTATATCCAATTACCGACAAATCTTCCGGTACGCGGAGTCCCTGACGTCTGGCGTATTTCATGGCGCCGATGGCAAGCGGATCCTCCGATGCGATCACGCCGTGAAAGCTAAGCTTCTTTTTGGAAAGACGCTCCAGATAGTTGGCGACATCGTCCATCTGCTGCGGGTCTCCCTCGTAGAAGAGAATCCGTTTCTCGTAATCCGGAACGGAGTGTGCTTCCATGGCTGCGCGAAAACCGCCCAGCTTTTTGACACCGCTGTAGGAATTGGAATTGTACAGATAGAGGATGTCCTCAATACCCGCATCAAGCATGGAACCGGCTGCCTCGAACATGGATGTGTAGTCGTCGCAGAGCGTGCTGTACACATTCGGATAGTCAAAGGAAGCGTTGAGCAGCATAATGGGAACCTGTGCGGAAACATCCTTGATGTACTGGTTCTCCTCCTCATTGGTACCGATGAAGTTGGAACCAACGAGAATAATACCGTCCACTTTCTTGGAAAGAATGAGGTTTAAGTAATTCTTCTTGATGTCCAGATTGTAACCGGTACAGCATAAAAGGGATTCGTAGCCGTTGGACTGAAGCTCCTGCTCGAGATAATACACTGCCTTGGCGAGGAAAAGATCCGAGGAATCGGCACAGAGAATACCGATCGTCTGTACGGAATGAAGTCCCATGCCGCGCGCAAATGCATTCGGAGTATAGTCGTATTTTTCTATAATATCCATTACCTTTTTTCGGGTAGCTGGCCGGACTTTATCGCTTCCGTTTAGAACACGGGAGACGGTGGCAATGGAAACACCGGCTTTCTTCGAAATGTCGTAAATTGTCATGGTGTGATTCCTTTTGAAACTCCTTAATATGGAAGAAATGAGTCCGCTTCCCCGGGCGTTACATGTAAAGTTACATAATATAAGGTACAAAACAAGTATAGCTGTGAAAACAGTTTCATTGCAACCGCATTTATTATACAATATTGAAATTGAGAAAGCAACAACAGAAACAGGAAAAAATAACAAAAATGCCAAAAGAATGGAGAAAAAGTAACAGAATATAGATAACATCACTAAATTGTGCAAAATTACATATTGACTAATCCTATAAAAGGTGTAAGAATACATGGTGTAAACGCTTACAAAGCAACAAAATGCAGTATATATCAGAATACCAGGAGGATATCATGGACTTATTAAACAGAGAAAAAACAGGAAAGGTTGAAAGACCTGTCAGAGTATTACAGTTTGGAGAGGGAAATTTCCTTCGCGCTTTCGTGGACTATATGATTGATATAGCGAACGAGCAGGGCAGATTCAATGGCGATATCGTGTTGGTAAAGCCGATCGAGTTCGGAAGTCTGGATCGTTTCCACGAGCAGGAATGTCAGTATACCGTACAGCTGCGCGGAATTGTAGACGGAGAACCGAAGCGCATTAACCGTATTGTGACCAGTGTGGCAGATGCGGTAGATGCATATGGCGAGTATGAAAAGTATGCGGCATTTGCAAAACTGGATACACTCCGTTACATCGTATCCAATACAACAGAGGCAGGAATCGTGTATGACGATACCGATCGCCTGGAGATGAACCCGCCGAAGAGCTATCCTGGAAAATTAACCAAGTTCTTATATGAGAGATACAAACACTTTAACGGCGCGGCTGACAAGGGCCTTGTGATGCTGCCGGTAGAACTCATCGATGACAATGGTATTCATTTAAAAGAGTGCGTATTAAAGCTTGCAAAACTCTGGAAACTGGAGGAAGGATTTACCGCATGGCTGAATGATGCCTGTGTATTTACCTCCACACTGGTTGACCGTATCGTTACCGGATATCCGAGAGACGAGGCGGAGGAACTGTGCAAAGAGTTCGGCTACCAGGACAACTTAATCGTAACGGGCGAGCCGTTTGCACTCTGGGTAATCGAGAGCGCAAAGGACATCAGCAAAGAGTTCCCGCTTCCGGATGCAGGACTTCCGGTGATCTTTACAGACAATCAGAAGCCGTATAAGCAGAGAAAGGTCAGAATCTTAAACGGAGCGCACACATCCTTCGTACTTGCTTCTTATCTGTGCGGCAACGACATCGTGTTAGAGTCCATGCAGGATGAGCTGATCTTCAACTTCATGAAAGCAACCATTTTCGATGAAGTGATTCCGACACTGACACTTCCGAAGCAGGATCTGATCGATTTCGCAGAGGCGGTAATCACAAGATTCAACAATCCGTATGTAAAGCATGCACTGTTATCCATCTCCTTGAACTCTGTATCCAAGTGGAGAGCAAGATGTATGCCGAGCTTCTTAGGCTACATCGAGAAGGAAGGAAAGCTTCCGGTGCACCTGACATTCTCACTGGCAGCACTGATGGCATTCTATACAGGAACAGAGATCCGCGACAAGGCGCTGATCGGACACCGCGACGGACAGGAGTACAATATCTTAGACGACGCTGCGGTATTGGAGTTCTTCGCAGCCAACAGCTCTAAGAATGCAAGAGAGTATGCACATGCGGTTCTCTCCAACGAGGCATTCTGGGGACAGGATCTGAGCGCTCTTGCAGGAGTGGAGGATGCAGTTACTTCCTATACAGAAGAGATCCGCACACTTGGAATGCGTAAGGCAATGGAGAAGATTTTTGCATAATACACTGTGAAAAACAGGCAGGAGACGATTCATGAAGGATTTTATCAAGATCAATGAAAATGATAATGTTATCGTGGCATTGAAGGAACTGGCAGCCGGGGAGACCTTTCTGGCGGGAACACAGGAGGTTGCCGCCAAGGAAACGATCCCGGCGGGGCACAAGATGGCAATCCGCGACATTGCAGCCGGAGCCGAGGTGATCAAATACGGCTTCCGGATCGGCAACGCGAAGGAGGACATTGCGGCCGGACAGTGGGTGCATGTACATAATTTAAAGACAGCGCTCGGCGATCTGCTGGAATACACTTATGAGCCGGTGGAGACGAACGTGAAAAAGACGGAGGATATCAAATTCATGGGCTTCGCCCGCGCCAACGGAAAAGTTGGCGTCCGCAACGAAGTCTGGATTATCCCGACCGTCGGCTGTGTCAACAATATTGCAACCGCAATGGCGAAGGCAGCCAACGCCAGAGTGAAGGGAAGCGTTGAGGAAGTCATCGCATTTCCGCATCCGTATGGATGTTCCCAGATGGGAGACGACCAGGAACACACCAGAACGATTCTGGCGGATCTGGTAAATCATCCGAATGCGGGCGGTGTTCTCGTACTCGGACTGGGATGTGAGAACAGCAATATCGGCGAATTGAAAAAATACATCGGCGATTACGATGAGAACCGCGTAAAATTCCTGGTTTGTCAGGAATGTGAGGACGAGATGGAGGAGGGAGCAAAGCTCCTGGATGAACTCATCGATTATGCGTCCGCGTTTGAGCGCGAGCCGATCAGTGCCTCAAAACTGATTATCGGAATGAAGTGCGGCGGCAGCGACGGATTTTCCGGAATTACGGCCAATCCGCTGGTGGGCAGATTCTCCGATCTTCTGATCGGAAAGGGCGGCACCACGATCCTTACCGAAGTGCCGGAAATGTTCGGCGCGGAGACACTTTTGATGAACCGCTGTGCCAACAGGGAACTGTTCGATGAGACAGTCTCGCTGATCAATGACTTCAAGCAGTATTTCAAGGACAATCATCAGACGATTTATGAGAATCCGTCTCCCGGAAATAAGAAGGGCGGTATCTCGACACTGGAAGATAAATCGCTGGGCTGCACACAGAAGTCCGGAAGTGCACCGGTTTGTGGCGTGCTTTCTTACGGAGAGTGCGTGAAGACTCCGGGATTAAATCTTTTGTCTGCACCGGGCAATGATCTGGTGGCGGCGACGGCACTTGCAGCGAGCGGCGCACATATCGTACTGTTTACGACGGGGCGCGGCACGCCGTTTGCATCGCCGGTTCCGACCGTGAAGATTTCCAGCAACAGTACGCTGGCCGGAAAGAAGAAAAACTGGATCGACTTCAATGCGGGCGTGCTGGTGGAAGATGCGGAGTTAGACACAGTGGGACAGCAGCTGTTCGACTATGTGATCGACGTGGCGTCCGGCAGAAAAGTCTGCAGCGAGGAAGCGGGCTTCCACGATATGGCAATCTTCAAACAGGGCGTGACACTGTAACCGATAAGCAGTAGTTAAGCAATCGATGCGGCTTCCAGTCATTACGGCTGATGCCGCATGAATAATAGAAAAGGAGAACAAAGAAATGGGAATTTTAGACAATTTTTCACTCGAGGGTAAAGTTGCACTTGTAACAGGTGCATCCTACGGAATCGGTTTTGCAATCGCAACTGCATTCGCAGAGGCAGGCGCAACAATCGTATTCAACGACATCAAGCAGGAACTCGTGGACAAGGGACTTGCTTCCTATGAAGAGAAGGGCATCAAGGCACACGGCTATGTCTGTGACGTGACAAGCGAGGAGCAGGTGGAAGCCATGGTGGCACAGATCGAGAAGGAAGTCGGAACGATCGATATTCTTGTCAACAATGCAGGAATCATCAAACGTATCCCGATGCTTGAGATGAAGGCGTCCGAGTTCAGACAGGTCATCGATGTTGACTTGAATGCACCGTTCATCGTATCCAAGGCAGTCATTCCGGGAATGATCAAGAAGGGTCACGGAAAGATCATCAACATCTGCTCTATGATGAGTGAGCTCGGCCGTGAGACCGTATCTGCATACGCAGCTGCAAAGGGTGGATTGAAAATGCTTACAAGAAATATCGCGTCTGAGTACGGCGAGCATAATATTCAGTGCAACGGTATCGGACCGGGTTATATCGCAACACCGCAGACCGCTCCGCTCCGTGAGATCCAGCCGGACGGCTCCAGACATCCGTTTGACCAGTTCATCATTGCAAAGACTCCGGCGGCAAGATGGGGTACTGCCGAGGATCTGCAGGGAACCGCTGTTTTCCTGGCTTCCGATGCATCCAACTTCGTCAACGGACACGTTGTATATGTAGACGGCGGTATCCTGGCATACATTGGAAAACAGCCACAATAGACTGCATTCCGCTCATATTTGCCCATGGAAACAATTCCAACAAAAAAATGCTAAAATATGAAAAAAAGTAGTGCATTTTTATGAGGGCTGTGCTATAATACAACATGTAAGCACTTACATTATTGCAATGTGACTAAAACCTTTCAGAGTGCAAAACGATGAAAGGGCACATTGCCAAGTAATAAAGAAAAAGGAGAAGAAAACTATGAAAAAGGATTTCTTGAAACGCACAATGGCTACCGGTTTAGTAGCAGCCATGGCACTTTCCACCGCAGCCTGTGGAAGCTCCGCATCTGAGGAGACAAACACAGACGCAGCAGCCACAACCACAACACCGGAGACTCCGGCAACAGAAGCAGCAGCAGCTACAGAGGCAGCAGCTACCGATGATGGTTCTTATGAGAATTGTACATTAACAATGTCATGGTGGGGTGGTGACACCAGACATGATGCAACATTAAAGGCAATCGAGGCATTCGAGGCAGCTTACCCGGGAATTACCGTAGAGCCTACATACGCTGCATGGGATGGATGGGAAGCTAAGATGGCTACCGCATTCGCAGCAGGCACCGCACAGGATGTAAACCAGATCAACTGGAACTGGATTACACAGTATGACAACGATGGAACCGCTTTCCTTAACCTGAACGATTACTCCAACGTAATTGATTTCAGCCAGATTGATTCCACATATCTTGATATGTGTACAGCATCTGACGGATCCCAGGCAGGTATCCCGATTTCCATGACAGGTAGAATTTTCTACTGGGACAAGACAACATTTGATGAGATCGGATGCGAGATCCCGACCACATTAGAAGAGTTAAAGGCTTGCGGCGAGAAGTTCGCAGCATACGGAGATGATTACTATCCGTTAGCTTTAGGTGAGTACGACAGAATGATCCTCATGGTATACTACCTTGAGTCTGTATACGGAACCGACTGGGTAACAGACGGACAGCTCAACTACACAACAGACCAGATCGCAGAGGGACTTCAGTTCATCCAGGATCTTGAGGATACTCATGTAATTCCTTCTGTAGCAACAATCGCTGGTGACGGTGCTGCATCTCTGGATCAGAACCAGAACTGGATCGACGGACACTATGCAGGTATCTTCGAGTGGGATTCTTCTGCAAGCAAATTTGCAAGCGCAGCTGAGGGACGTGATATCGTTGTTGGTGACTACTTAACAGATCTTGGCGAGTATCAGGGTGGATACGCAAAGGTTTCCATGTGCTGGGCAATCAGCGCAACATGCGAGCATCCGAAGGAGGCTGCATTACTTGTTAACTTCTTAATGAACAACGAAGAAGCAGCACAGATCCTTGGCTCTGAGAGAGGTGTTCCGGTATCTCAGATCGCATTAAAGACAGCTAACGATGCAGGCTTATTAAACGGCCAGGTAGTAGAGGCTAACGGTAAGGTTCTTGCATGGGTATCCAACAGCCTTGATCCGAAGTTCGAGGATTCTCAGTTAAAGAGCAGCGATGGTGTATACTACGATGTAATGGCAGGTTTAAGCTATGGCGATTACACAGTAGAGGAAGCAGCACAGACATTATATGATGGTGTAACAGCCGTTATTTCCCAGTAATCTGACTGCATGAATTCGGAGCTGCTGTTCTTACGACAGCAGCTCCATTTTTAAAAAAGGTGTATGATGAATTTTGATCAGTTTGTATCAGAATATATAGCAGAAGATCATGATGTTGAGCAGCTTTCGGTCATGGTTTTGGAGGGATGCAGAGCATGGTATCCCCTGGCCGCGGAAGCGGAAAAGCAAAAGCTGCAAGAGGTGATGGAGAAAGCGGCCCGTGCGGCGGCAGATGCCCACCGGTTTGGCAGGTACGGATTTTTCCTGTATGATCAGACGGGAGAAGAGCAGTATCGCACCTGGATAGAAAGAAATGCAGAGTGGCTTAAGAACAGCCCGCAGTCCGAAAACGGCGTATTCGGATGCGTGGAGGATTCTTCCCGGAACATATCCGGCAATGTGATGTATGCGGTGTATCCATTCTATATGGAGTATGAGACCAGATATCACAACAAGGCGGAGTATGCCAAGATTGTCAGACAGCTTCTGGCACTGGCACCGTCGGAGCAGACGGATATGGAGCGGACGGGGTGGTATCTTATGACGGTGATCGACGTGATAGATAGCATGAGTCGTGAGATTTTCGAACATTACAAATCTCTCGAAGAGATTTTTAAGAAGACCATCAGAAATATTCTTGCCGCCGGCTGGAATAATGATTTCAGTAAAAAAGAAAGTGCAATGATGGGATATTCTATTGTAAAGGCTTGCAATCTGGGCGTTTTAAATAGTGAAAAATATGCAGAAATTGGACTTTCCATGATCGATGGTCTGATAAAAGAACCGTTTGATTCAAAAGATTCCGAACGGATGGGCATAGCCATGATGGCTTATGCGCAGAGACTGATTTTAAGTCGTGAGTGAATGAAATTTTAAGATAAGCAGGAGGTACAAAAGGTTGGCTAAGAAAAGTAATACCGCAAATGTTGCAGTGCCAAAGAAGAAAAAAACGTTTGTTGACATTTGCAAAGAAAATATCGGCTTCTTCTTTATTTTGCCATGGTTGTTTGGTTTCCTTGTATTCAAACTGTGGCCGATGGGTTCCTCATTATTCTACAGCTTTACAGACTACAATCTGTTTAAGGGCATGAATGTGATCGGAACACTTCAGAACTATGTGAATGTCTTCACAACCAAGAAGATTACGACAGCGTTGACGGTTACATTCAAGTATGCATTTGTCACGGTTCCGTTAAAACTGATATTTGCATTGTTTATCGCTTACATACTGAACTTCAAGATCAAGGGCGTGAATTTCTTCCGTACCGCTTACTATGTACCTTCCATCTTAGGTGGATCGGTTGCCATTGCGGTACTCTGGAAAGCAGTATTCCGCGATGACGGACTTTTAAACGGATTCCTCGGTCTTTTGGGTATCACAGGTCCGAGCTGGCTGTCCGATACAAAGTATTCCCTGTTCGTAATCTGTCTGCTTCGTGTATGGCAGTTCGGTTCTGCAATGATTATTTTCCTTGCAGCGTTAAAGGGTGTTCCACAGGATCTCTACGAGGCGGCTTCGATCGACGGAGCAGGCAAGTGGCGTCAGTTCTTCTCTGTGACAGTGCCGATCATTACACCGGTTATTTTCTACAACCTGGTAACACAGCTCTGTCAGGCGTTCCAGGAGTTCAACGGACCGTACATCATCACACAGGGTGGACCGAGAAACTCTACAACACTGATTTCACTTTTGATTTACAACAGTGCGTTCAAGCAGTATGACATGGGTATGGCAAGTGCGATGGCATGGGTAATGTTCGTCATCCTGATGATCTTTACCACGATTGCATTCCTGAGCCAGAAATACTGGGTATTCTATTCTGATGAGGAGGGCTAAGAAGAATGGCAGCAGAAAGTAAAACAAAACATTATGTCAATGTATTCTTAAGATATTTTGTCCTGATCCTTGTCGGACTGATTATGATCTATCCGCTGGTCTGGATGGTTGGTGCAACTTTTAAATCCAATGCGGAGATTTTCTCCAGCATCGGTTTCATCCCGAAGAACCCGACACTTGAGGGTTACCAGAAGGCAATGGAGAGCTACGGCGGAGCAATCAACGTATGGAAGGCAATGTTAAACACCTTCTCCTACGTAATTCCGAAGGTAGTATTTACGATGATCTCTGCGACGGTTACCGCTTATGGATTCGGTCGTTTTGAGTTCAAGGGCAGAGGAATTCTCTTCTCCGTATTGATGGCGACATTATTCCTGCCGCAGGTAGTATTGAACGTACCGCAGTTCATCATGTTTTCCAAGATGGGCTGGGTAGATTCCAAGTTATATCTCCCGATCATTGTGCCGACCCTGTTCGCAACGGATACACTGTTCGTATTCCAGCTGATTCAGTTCCTGCGCAACGTGCCGAAGGAATTGGATGAGGCGGCTAAGATTGACGGATGTAACGCAGTACAGACTCTGGTGAAGGTTATCGTTCCGATGCTTTCCCCGGCGATCACATCCATCGCACTGTTCCAGTTCATGTGGTCATCCAATGACTTCATGGGACCGTTGCTTTACGTGAATACTCCGGCAAAATATCCGCTGGCTATTTTCGTAAAAATGTCCATGGATGCAGATTCCGGATTCCAGTGGAACAGAATTCTGGCACTGTCCCTGATCTCCATCATTCCTTCTCTTGTGGTATTCTTTATGGCACAGGATAAGTTCGTAGATGGTATTTCAGCCGGTGGTGTAAAGGGCTAAAATCAAAAACAAAGCTTAGAAAAAGGGTGGCAGGCTTGTCACCCTTTTATTGCACTGTAGACCGTAAGGTATAAATGGAGGATGAGACAATGGAAATTCGTCTTGTGATGAAAACGGCGAGGAGCGTCTCGCTGGAACTGGATGACGGCGGTATCTATAAGACAAAAGAAGTGTACCGTATTCTTGTAAACGGAGATGAGGTAAAGACGACCGATACCGTCATCACGTCGCTGTACGGCTTAAAGCCGGATACCGACTATGAGATCGGCGTGGAGGATGCCAGCGGAATGAGACAAGGAGAGATTGCATTCCGCACGGATTATGAGTTTGTCACGCTGGATGTGCGCAAATTCGGAGCCAAGGGAGACGGTGTGTCGGACGACACCACGTTTATCCAGGCAGCGATCATGGCGTGCCCGCCGGAGAGCCGCGTGCTGATTCCGGCAGGAACCTATAAGATCACCAGCCTGTTCTTAAAGAGCGGGATCAATGTTGAACTGGCGAAGGGTGCAGAACTTTTGGCGGACACTGACCGGTCGCACTATGCGATCCTGCCGGGACTGATCGAGAGCTATGACGAGACGGGCGATTACAACCTCGGAACCTGGGAGGGGAATCCGCTGCCGATGTTTGCAGGAATTATCTCCGGAATCGACGTCTCGGATGTGACCCTCTACGGGGAGGGCAGCATCAACGGAGCTGCCAATCACGAAAACTGGTGGAAGAATGAGAAGGTGATGGTGGGGGCGTTCCGTCCGAGAATGCTTTCCTTAAACCGCTGTAGAAACATCCGTGTGCAGGGACTGTACTTCCATGACAGCCCTGCATGGGTCATTCACCCGTACTTCAGCGACGAGCTGCTGTTCTGCAACCTGATCGTGGAGAATCCGGCAAAGTCGCCGAATACGGACGGACTCGATCCGGAATCCTGCCGCGATGTGACGATCTGCGGCGTGCGCTTCTCCCTCGGGGATGACTGTATCGCAGTGAAATCCGGAAAGATCTACATGGGAAGAAGATACAAGACGCCATCCTCCAATATTCACGTCTATCAGTGCCTGATGGAGCATGGACACGGCGCGGTCACCGTCGGCAGTGAGATGGCGGGCGGCGTCAATAACCTGATCGTGGAAAAATGCCGGTTTTACCACACCGACCGCGGTCTGCGCATCAAGACGCGCAGGGGACGCGGCAAGGATGCGATTCTGGACAATATTATCTTCCGGGATCTGGAGATGGAGCAGGTCATGACGCCGTTTACTGCGAATGCGTTCTATTTCTGCGACCCGGACGGAAGGACCGAGTTCGTGCAGTCGAGAGAGCCGTATCCGGTGGATGACGGCACACCGTCCATGAAGCGTTTCTGCTTTGAAAATATCACGGCGAACGACTGCCATGTGGCAGCATCCTACTTTGACGGTCTGCCGGAGCAGAAGATCGAACAGATTACCATGCGCAACGTATCCGTTTCTTTTGCAGAGCAGGCAAAATGCGACGTGCCGATCATGTCAAACGGCGTGGAAGCATGCTGTAAAAAGGGACTGTATGCGCGGAACGTGAAGAAGCTTGTGCTGGACAACGTCTCCATTGAGGGATGCGAGGGAGAGGGGATCGAACTTCACGACGTGGATGAGGTTGAGCGGTAGAAGACGGCCGGAACATTGGCGGGGCAGGAGGAAGAAAGCCCGGAAAGGATAGAAAAATGCAGCTTGGAATACGTTTACATGATATCAAAAAGGCGCCGCTTGAGGAGCGGCTTGCCATTGCACATGAGCAGGGATTTGCCTGCGGACATCTGGCGCTGGCAAAGGTGATTTCAGAGTATCCGGTGGATGACGGTGCCCTGACGCCGGGCTATGCCATGTATTTAAAGAAGATCTTTGCGGCAAATCAGCTGGACGTGGCAGTGTTCGGATGCTACTTGAATCTCGCCAATCCGAATCCGGCGAGCCTTGCAAAGAATACGCACCGCTATCTGGCACATATCCGGTTCGCATCGCTGCTCGGTGCGGGTGTGGTCGGCACGGAGACCGGAGCGGTGAATGAGGAATACCGTTTTGAGGAGCGCAATCATTCCGAGGAGGCGCTTGAGATCTTTATCAACAACCTGCGCCCGGTGGTTTCCTATGCGGAAAAAATGGGTGTGATCGTTGCGATCGAGCCGGTGTACAAGCATATTGTCTGCAATCCGAAGCGGGCGAGAAAGGTGCTTGACGCGATCGGTTCCCCGAACCTTCAGATCATTTTCGATCCGGTCAATCTGCTTGATATTTGCAATTACAAGGACAGGGATGCTATAATAGCAGAAGCGATCGATGTACTTGGCGAGGATATTGCGATGGTACATATCAAGGATTTTAAGGTGGAGAATAACAGCCTGGTATCGGTGGCAGCCGGAACCGGCGAGATGAACTACGACAGGATCATCCGCTTTATGAAAGAGCGCAAGCCGTATATTCATGCAACCTTAGAGAACACCGTGCCGGAAAATGCCGTGGCATCGCGCGAATACATTCAGAGATTATGGGAGGAGTGCCATGTGGGATAGATTTTTTGATCTCGACAACGTGGTTTGGCGTACCATTGATAAAATCGGAAAGATATTTTTGCTGAATCTGCTCTGGCTGATCTGTTCCCTGCCGGTGTTTACGATCGGGGCGTCTACGACCGCCCTGATTTACACCAGCATGAAGCTTTCGGACAATGAAGGGTACTGGCATCAGAATTTTTTCTCGTCGTTTAAGGAGAACTTTAAGCAGGCGACGGCGCTGTTTTTCATTTATCTGGCAGCGGGTGCATTCCTGGCGGGAGACTTCCTTTTGGGCGGCCGTGCCGGCAATTCCTTCGGACAGCTGATGCAGGGAGTGGCGGCAATTCTGTTCGTGCCGTATTTTCTGTCACTCCTCTATGTGTTCGGCGTGCAGGCAAAGTTTGTGAATCCGGTCAAGGCGACGATCCGGTATTCCTTTTTTGTCGCAATGCGCAACATGAAGACGACGATCCAGCTTGCAATCTTAATGATTCTGTTTGTCTGGGTGAACACAACCACGCTGCTTGCCAATTTCCTGACGCTGATCTATGGAATCGGTCTGATGGGGTATTTTTTTGGAATGTACTATAAGCATACGTTCGCCAAGTATATCGAGGCGGCGGAAGAAGACTCCGCAGACGAAGAGCAGTGATAAGTAATATTATGAGAAACACACTTGGGGATTTCACGTGGAAATGCAGATGGAATATTCGTTGGAGAAAAATGTGAGCATTTCTTCCGGCTGAATGTTTGCATCGGATTCCATGTCTTTTCCACGTTTGGACAATCCGACGGGTGCATGTCCGACACACCGGAGACAATGGGCGGACTTTCTGGTGCCAATAAGGGACACACACAAAAGTCCTACAAATTGTCTTCCGGGATGCGGACATGACCCGCGGAGTGCTCCAAACTTGGAAAGACACGGATCAT
>CACZIN010000053.1:0-15622 GCA_902781225.1 uncultured Lachnospiraceae bacterium
GAGGGAGTACAGTTAGTGCGGCCAGAAAGTCCGCCCATTGTCTCCGGTGTGTCGGACATGCACCCGTCGGATTGTCCAAACGTGGAAGAGACACGGAATTCGATGCAAACATTCAGCCGGAAGAAATGCTCGCATTTTTCTCCAACGAATATTCTGGCTGCATTTCCACATGAAATCCTCAAGTGTGTTTCTTATAATATTACTTATCACTTATAAAAGAAATGTGTACTTTCCTTCCGATTAGATATAATACATATTCTGCTCGGTCTCGTACTCACGCACAAATTCATTCACCAGATCCGCCAGCGTAATGCTCTCTAAGATCCGCTTCGTCTCCTCGTTCACGCGATCCCACAACAGCGTGTCCATCACCTTTGACACCGTCTCGCAGAGTGCATCCTCGTTCACCGATTCCGGCTCGATACTGTAGCTGCCCTCCAGCGCGAGGATCATCTGTGCAACCGTAATATTTTCCGGCTTATCCGCAAGGACGTAGCCGCCCTGCGCGCCTTTGACGCTCTTAACAATACCACCGCGCTTTAAGCTGGAAAACACATGCTCCAGATAGTGCACAGAAATCTGATTCCTGTTTGCAATATTTACCAGCGACACATGACCATTGGTGGAATTCACCGCCAGATCAATCAGCGCACGGATCCCATAGCGTCCTTTCGTGGAAATCTTCATATCAGTTCCTCCCTTTATCCCCTATCTCCAGATCTTTTTCATAGTAATCTTATATGAATACTATATTATCATCTGTCTTCTCGGAAGTCAACCGCTTTATAAAAAGAATACGCGCTAAGTAATATTATAGGAAGTATGTCCTGCGATTTCGGGTGGAACTGCATGTGGAACATTCGTTGAAAAAAATGTGTGTATTTCTTCCAGCCGGATGGGCTGCATCTGATTCCGTGTCTCTTCCACGTTTGAACACTCCCGGAGGGTGTCCGGCAAGCCACAGACAATGAGCGGACTTCCTGGTGTCCCTAATGGCACCACTTCACAGACAATATAAAACCGCGCGAACCGAAACTCGTTGGCATCTGCTATTGAAAACATGGCAGATGCCAATTCAGACATCGGCTTCGCGCGGTTATCACCCTCCGTGGAGTGCTCCAAACTTGGAAAGACACGGATCATCACAGATGCAGTCACCGGCTGGTTAGAAATGCCGCATTTTTTGAACAGAATGTTTCATAGGCATTCCACCAGAAATCTGCATGTAATGCTTCCTATCATATTACTTATTGCAAAAGGTCCGATACTTATACGTTATTCTACGCTTCGACCGTGCGCTCTCCCGACTTGATCTCGTCGAGAATTTCCGCCACAGCCTCACGCTCGTCAAAATGATATTTTACGCCCTTGATCTCCTGATAATCCTCATGCCCCTTACCGAGCAGCACGATCATATCCCCCGGCTTTGCATGCGTCATGCAGTAGGCGATTGCCTCCTTGCGGTCGTCGATCTCGATGTATTTTCCATTGCTTTTTGCCAGACCGACCTTGATGTCGGCATTGATGTCGCGGATTTCCTCATCGCGCGGATTGTCACAGGTCAGAACACACAGATCCGCAAGTTCTCCGGTCACCTCGCCCATATCGTAGCGTCTTAACTTAGAGCGGTTGCCGCCGCCTCCGTAGACGCAGATCAGGCGCTTCGGATGGTACTCTAAGAGTGTCGTCAGAACGCTTCTCGTGCTCACCTCATTATGCGCATAATCGATAATCATCGAATAATCCTTTGAGACCGGAAGGATCTCCACACGCCCTTTGACCTGCACCTTCTCCAGTCCGTCGAGCACTGCCCGGTCCGGAATACCGGCAAGGTTGCACACCAGCATCGTCACCATCGCATTGTACACGGAAAATCTGCCCGGGATATGCACTTTTACCTTGCAGTCCATGCAGCCGCTCACGGTAAAATGCATGCCGAGTCTGCCGCCCTCGTTGATATAACCGATATCCGACGCAAACAGATCCACCACCTGATCTTTCACATCATTTCCCTCTGCGGAAAATGTGCGCACCTGACAGGTGTGTCCCTTTAAAATCTCCTCCCAGTGAGGATCATCCGCATTGACGATGCCCACGCGGCACTGGCGGAACAGAAGACTCTTGCAGTACAGATACTCCTCGAACGAATCATGCTCCGCCGGTCCGATGTGATCCGGGGAAAGGTTGGTAAATACGCCGTAGTCAAACAAAATGCCTGCCGTGCGGTCCAGCTTCAATCCCTGCGAGGACACCTCCATGACCACGTACTCGCATCCTGCTTCCACCATAGCCGCAAACATCCGGTGAAGTTCATAGGACTCCGGCGTCGTATTTTTCGACGGGATATGCTCATCACCGATCATCGCGCCGATCGTTCCGATCAGTCCGACCTTCTTTCCCGCCATCTCAAGCACGCTCTTGATCATGTAGGTCGTCGTTGTTTTTCCCTTTGTACCCGTAATGCCAATCGTGACAAGCTTGCGGTCCGGATGTCCGAACAGCGCCGCCGACATGTAGGCGAGTGCACGTCTGGCTGATTCCACCTGAATGACCGTGATATGATCCGGAATCTGCTCCGCCTCATTGGCACGCTCGACAACGATCGCCGACGCACCCATTTTCACCGCATCCGGGATGTATTTATGTCCGTCCGTCACAGCTCCCACTATGCAGACAAACACCGTTCCTTCTGTAATTTTCCGGGAATCATAGATGACATCCCGCACATCAACATCCATGCTTCCCGAGAGACACTCGTATTTGAATTCACTGCAAAGTTCACTTAACTTCATTTTATCTCCATTCCTGCGCCACAATCGCGCATCTTATGCACTGCCGCTTATCCGCGCCCCCTATCCGATGATGTCTGACGCGTCGATTTCCGACTCGAATACCGTGTGGGAAGGTCCCGTCATAAACAGATGATTTGTCTTCTCATCCCACTCGATGAGAAGCGGCCCTCCGATCTGCTCGACCGTCACTTTCCGGTCTGTCCGTCCGGTGAGGACGCCTGCCACAACCGCCGTCGCACAGCCTGTCCCGCATCCGATCGTCTCTCCAGTTCCTCTCTCCCACTCGCGGATCTTGATGTAATCCTTCCGCACAAATTCCACGAACGTCACGTTCGTCTTGTTCGGGAAAATGGATGTCATATGTTCAATCGTCTTTCCATAGCCTTCCACGTCCAGATCCGCCACAGAATCCACATACATGGCGCAGTGCGGATTCCCCCAGGATACCGCCGTGATGTGGAATGTCCGGTCAAGCACCTGCACCGGCTGCTCCACGAACTCGGGCAGCTCCGTGACTACCGGAATCACTGCGGTGGACAGCCTCGGCTCACCGATGTCCGCGCGAATATTAGACACCAGCCCGTCGGTCACGGTGAGGGTCAGATGCTGCATTCCGCCAAGCGTCTCAATGACAAGATCGGTCTTATCCGTCAGCCTGTGATCGTATACATATTTTCCGACGCTGCGCAGAGCGTTGCCGCACATTTCACCCTCCGTGCCATCCGGGTTGAACATCCGCATGCGGAAGTCCCCCTTCTCGGACGGGCAGATCAATACCATTCCGTCCGAACCGATTGCAAAATGACGGTCACTGACAAACCGCGCCAGCTCGGGCAGATTCTTTAATTCCTGATGAATCGCATCAATATACACATAATCATTGCCAAATGCCTGCATCTTTGTAAATCGCATCTTCTCACCAATCTCCTTTATCAGCCGTTCATTGCGCGATCCAGATCGGCAATGATATCCTCTACGTTCTCAATTCCCACTGACATGCGCAGGAAACAGTCGGTGATACCGAGCTTCTCCTTGATGTCTGCCGGTGTGTCCTCATGCGTCTGTGTCGTCGGATATGTGATAAGCGTCTCCGTTCCTCCGAGGCTCTCCGCGAACATAATCATATCCACGCCCTTTAAGATCTTCTTCACCGTCTCAAAACTGTCCACCGTGAAAGAAATCATACCGCCGAATCCCGTGGTCTGCTTTCTCGTCACCTCATAATCCTTGTGATCCGCAAAGCCGACATAGTATACTTTTTTCACCTTCGGCTGTGTGCGGAGCCACTCGGCAACCTTCATTGCGTTCGCGTTGTGACGGTCCATGCGGACTGCCAATGTCTTGATTCCTCGCAGCACCAGCCAGCTGTCCAGCGGAGCGAGCTGACTTCCGTGGGACTTCATATGAATGTGGATCTGCTCTGCGATCTCCTCATTGTCCTTTACCACCACAATACCGGAGATGGTGTCGTTGTGTCCACCCAGATATTTTGTGGAGCTGTGTGTGACAATATCCGCGCCAAGTGTGAGCGGCTTCTGGAAATACGGGGTCAGAAATGTATTGTCTACCACCGTGAGTGCATTCACGCTCTTTGCAATCTCAGAGACCGCGTGGATGTCCGCCACCTTCATCATCGGGTTCGTCGGTGTCTCGATGAAAAACATCTTCGTGTTCGGTCGGATCGCCGCTTTCACTTCATCCAGATCCGACATATCTACATAGGTGTGCTCAATACCATATTTTCCAAAAACGTCCCCGATAATGCGGAAGGTTCCGCCGTAAATATCATCCGATAAAATGACGTGCTCGCCCGGATTCAGCAGGGAAAAGACCGCCATGTTTGCCGCCTGTCCGCTTGAAAATGCGAATCCCTTGATTCCTCCCTCAAGAATTGCCATTGTGCGCTCTAACTCCTGTCTGGTCGGATTCTCGAGACGGCTGTATGCAAAGCCGGTCGACTCGCCAAGCTCTGGATGGCGGAATGTCGCCGCCTGGAAGATCGGCATGCTGACTGCTCCGGTGAGCGGTTCCGTTCCCAGCGCGCCGTGCACGGTCTTGGACTCAAAATGCAGATTTTCCTTTGTATCAAAATCGGTATAATTACTGAAATTTTTCATGTTATTTCCCTCCATCTGTTTGGACATGCATTTCCTCATATACATTTATTATACAAAACACTTTTTATAATATATAGTCTCAAAGTGCTTTTTATATTGCAAAAAGTGCTTTTTTATAATACAGTAGAAAAAAGGAGGTCGCACGCGATGCCGGAATACAAAAAGGTCGGATACTTAACCACCAGTTTTAAGATGTTTCACTTAAAAGATACTTCCCGCCGGGAGTTTCACTACCACTATCACGATTTTCACAAGATCCTGATTCTTCTCGGCGGCGACGTGACCTACTGTATCGAGGGACGTACCTACCGGCTTGCCCCAAACGACATCGTCCTGGTCAATGCCGGGGAAGTGCACAAACCCGAGATCCACTCGGATCTTCCCTACGAGCGCATCATTTTATATGTCTCTCCGGATTTTCTTGCGGAGTACAATGAGGAAGACTGCGATCTCTCCTTCTGCTTTAAGCAGGCATACCGTGAGCAGGCGCATATCCTCCGTCTGCAGGATTCCAAGGGCGGCAGGCTCGGCGCCTCCATCCGCGCGCTGGACGCCTCCTTAAACGACGACGACTATGCGGGTGCACTGCGCCACCGGCTTTTATTTCTGGAATTTATGATTCAGCTCAACCGCGCCGCCCTGCACCACCACATCGAATTCGTGGGAGACTCCGCCTCCAACGAGAAGATTCTCTCGATTCTCACTTATCTAAACGATCATCTGACCGAGGACCTCTCGATCGATGATCTGGCTTCCCATTTTTACCTAAGCCGCTCCTACCTGATGCACACGTTTAAAGAACAGACCGGCTACACCATCGGCGGCTATCTGCTCACCAAGCGACTGCTCCTCGCCAGGGAACTGATTGCCGCCGGCACGCCAATCACGGAAGTCTGCTATTCCTGCGGCTTTCAGAATTACTCGACCTTCTCGAGAGCATACAAAAAAAGCTTTGGGGAATCCCCGAGGGATTACCGCCAAAGCCTTTAAGCCTTGCCCGCAGAGCGAGCTACGCTCGCTCTGACATCTCATTCATAAGTGTAGGTATCATCTGTTTCTTACGTGAGATAATGCCGTCCAACAGGATGCCATCCGCATCCTCCTGCTTCTTGAACGCATGCGCCAGGATTTTTCCGGCATCCTCCCCCGCAAAAATGATCTTGGAAGATTCCTCCAAAATATCCGTCAGCATGACATATACCATATTCAGGCGTTTCTCGCCGAGCACCTGCGGCAGGAACGGGCGGAGCTGTTCTCCGATCTGGTCTAATTCCTCTCCGCTCATGGCGCTGATCTGGGCAACGCCGAAATCACAGTCTTCCGTGTGGAAAATCTTGAAATCCTGATAGAAAATCTCTTCGGTCGTCTTGTTCTTGAAATCACTTCCGGCGCGGAACATTTTCTTTGCATGATCCTCAATATCCACGTCCGCAATCTCTGCGAGCCGCTCCGCAACGCTCTTGTCAAGCGGTGTGCAGGTCGGAGAGCGGAACATCAGCGTGTCGGAAATGATCGCCGAGAGCAGAAGTCCCGCGATCTCTTTCGGAATCTCCACACCCTGCTCCTGATACATCTGATAGATAATTGTCGACGTACAGCCGAGCGGCTGATTCCGGAAATAAACCGGCGATACGGTCTCAAGACTTCCCAGTCTGTGATGATCGATGATCTCTAAGATCTCCGCCTCTCCGATTCCGTCCACCGCCTGTGACTTCTCGTTGTGATCCACAAGAATCACCTGTTTTTTCTGCATGTTCATGAGGTTACGTCTGGAAATCATTCCCACGTAGTTGCCGTTTGAGCCGAGCACCGGGAAATCTCTGTGGCGCACCCGCGACATAACGTCCTTGACGTCGTCCACATAATCGTCAATATCAAACGTGACGAGATCCCGTCTGGTCATGTACTGCTTGATCGGCATACTCTGATTGATCAGACGCGCCACGGAAAACGTGTCGAACGGCGTTGTGATAATCACACAGTCCCGCTTTTCCGCAAGCTTTTTGACTTCTTCCGCCACCTCGAGGCCGCCGCCGATGATAATGCAGCTCGCATTCGACCGGATCGCCTGCATCTGCGCCTCCTCGCGGTCGCCTAAGATCACCAGATCATCGTCCTCGATATAATCCGCCATATATTCCGGATTGGAGGTCGCAATCACAACTTTTCCGCGCACAAAATGCGCATGCTCATTCCCGGCGTAGACCTCGCCGTCGATCGTCTCCGCAATCGTCTTATACTGCGTCCGCGCCTTTGAGAGCACGCAGTTGTCCAGCACATCCATGTAGGACGTCGCAATATCCTTGGTGACGATCACACCTTCCAGCTTGCCGAACTGATTGGTGACCGGAAGCGTTACAACCTCCAGTTTTTTCATCAGCTCCCATGCCCTCTTCAGGGAAATCTGATTGCTGACACCAGCAGTCTTGCGGATATTGATATCCTTCAGCTGCGCACCGGCATAAGTCACAAGCGGCGGTTCCTCCACACCGAAACGCTCCAACACGTAACGGGTCTCCTCATTCACCGCACCTGCGCGCTTTGCCACATAGGTCTTCTTATCCCCGCTCTGGTTTTTCAGATATGCATAAGAAATCGCGGCGCATATCGAATCCGTATCCGGATTCTTATGCCCCACGACCCACACTTTCTTTGATTCTGTACTCATATGATCATCTATTCCTTAAAGCTAAAAATTAAAGACACCGAGAGAATACAGGATGAATCCGATCAGAACAACAAAATTCAGAATTGCAAACCAGGAAAGGCATTTGACATATCCCTTCACCGATCCTACTCCCTGCTCCATCTCGTCCATCTTCTCGATCTTGGAATCAAATTCGTTGAACAGATCCTGAATGTTGCGGTAGCACTTCACGTTCTCCGAATGTACCTTCTCGGAGAGATCTGTCTTGATGGATTCCAGCTGTGCCGTCGCATTCTCAAGCAGCGCCTTGACCTCGGCGATCTGTCCCTCGGAAAGCTTCTTGTTCGCGATTGCCTGCTCCTCCAAAAACTGCTTGTTTGTCGCAAGCTGCTCCTCGGAAAGCTTTTTATTTGCAGCAATCTGATCCTCATTCAGCTTGCGGTTCGATGTAAGCTGCTCCTCGCTCGCACGCTTTACCTCCGCAACCTGCCCCGAGATGCTTGTCTCAATCTCGGTCATCTTCGCTGTCACACGGTCTGCCAGGTCATCGACCTTCTTCGTGAACTCTGTCACGATCTTGTCAGCTTCCTCCTGGCGCTCCACCAGAATGTGCTGCCACTCCTCGGCCTTGCCTTCCCGCTCGTTGACAATCGACTGCAGTTCCTGTACTTTATTCTCCTTCGCTGCAAGCAGATCCTGCAGCTGTTTCGCCTTCTCACGAAACTCGTCGATCTGACTTAATAAGAAATCTTCCTTTTCCACTTCTGTCTGTATCCTTTCCCGTTCCTGCGTGCTCTCCCCGGTCTCTAAAACCCTGGTCTCCCGAACCTTATTATTGCTCTCGCGCTTCGGGTGTGTCTTATATCCCTCCGCCCGTTCCGGCTCTCCTGCAGGTCTTCCTTGTCTGGGGTGAATCTGCGCCAGTAAAAGCTGAAACAGGTTTGCCATAAACGCTTCCTCCCTTTGTGTCTTCCGAACAAAAAACACCTATGGGTATTCTATCATTATCATTTTTCTTTGTAAAGCAGGAAAAAGCAACCGCTTCCCGCTCACTCTTTCCGGCGGAAAAGCAATGGTGTCTCCGCCGCCAGCATTGCCAGCCATCCGATCAGATAGGCAACCGGCAGTGCCACAATTCCAAGCTTCATGGAAAATACCAGCGGAACGGCTGCCGCCACCCGCACTCCCATGTTGATAAAACTGCTGATGAGCGTCACCTTAAGGTCGCCCATTCCGCGAAAATATCCCTGAATCCCGTTTGTGGCCGCCGGCAGAAAATACATCGCCGCAATCGCATACAGATAGATCACTCCCAGGGAGATCACTTCCTCATCCGTCACAAACAGCTTCATCAGCGGACGCGCAAACACAAAGCAGACCACACAGATAAAGAGTGCGTAGATCATCTCGATCCGCAGCCCGCAGCGGAATCCCTCCCGGATCCGTTCCTTTTTGCCTGCTCCCTTGTTCTGTGCCAGCAGAGCGGTCATCGCATGGGCGATGTTCTGCTCCGGGGTGTAGGCAAAATCATCAATGCGGTTTACGACTGCAAACGCCGCCATGACAGAGATTCCCATCGTATTGACGATCGTCTGGATTCCGATCTTGCCGAGCTGTACCGTCGCCTGCTGCATGGCGCTCACCCAGCCAAACTGCACCGTCTTATAGAATAATCTCCGGTCAAACACGCGCCACTTGCGCCCCAGGCAGAGAATCTTTACCTTTTTCTTAATGTATAACCCGCACAGCAGACAGCAGAGCGCCTCGCTTAACACCGTCGAAAAGGCGCATCCGTTGCTGCCCCAGCCGAGCACCACCACGAAAAACAAGTCTCCCGCCACATTGAGTGCAGCGCTGATCATCAGAAAATAAAGCGGCGATCTGCTGTCGCCGAGCGCCCGCAATGTGCTCGCATAAAAGTTATAAATGAACGTGAAGATCAGTCCGCAGAAAATAATGCGGAGGTACCCCGTGGCAATCGGAAGCACTTCCTCCTGCGTTCTTATCAACCGGAGAAGCCACGGTGTCAGAAAAATGCAGACGGCGGAGAGCAGAACGGAAAACACCAGCCCGCCGATCATGGTCGAACTGATCTGCCGCTCCAGGACATCATAATCCTTTGCACCGTAGTGCATTCCCATCAGAACGCCTGCTCCCATGCACATCCCGCTGATAAACAGAATCGCAAGCGTTATCAGCGGACTGCTTGTACCGACTGCCGCAAGCGCCGTCTCGCCCACAAATTTTCCGACAATCATGCTGTCGACCGCATTGTAGAGAAGCTGAAACAGATTACCAAGAACAAGTGGAATTGTAAAACCTATCAGAAGAGGCGGTATCGCTCCCTCCGTCATATCCTTTGTCATTGCAGATGCCTTTCTATCTTTTGTTGTTCTGCTTCAATATGTGTATGATCCTTCCCTCATAATACACCGCAATCGCTGCTATCAGTACCACGATAATCAGGCTGTATCCCTGCTTTAGTTCCTTTCCGAGTGCATCGCAGACACTGGTGAACAAAAGTCCCTCCACGAAGACAAGCTTGACCGTCCGGACCATCCGAAGCGTATACTGTCTGATCTTACCGCTGCATATCTCCCTTGTCAATCCGTTCACACGTTCCGGGTAGACGGCAAGGAGGGTCAGACCCACATATACCAGAATCATAAACACAAGATTCATCATCAGATGTAACGGATTGACGTGGAACGCAATCCCGTAATAGATCTGCAAACCGAGATAGGCGATCGCCGACACGATGCCGACTGCCTCAATGAGCATCACCTGCCATGTCATCTCGTTCTTTTTCATATGTCTCACACCTCCTTTTCCCTCGCTTTGTCTCACAGCAAAAGTTCCTGCGCCCAGCACTGTGTCAGCCGCTCTAAATTCCATGCGGCATTGGCGGGACTCGTAGACGGCAGTTTCTTTACTTCCGGCATCTCCCCGGTCAGACAATATTTAGAAAACAGGCGGTACGCCGTATCCCCGTTGGCACAGATGCGCCGGATGTCCGCCGTCCTTAAGATCACTTCCATGTCATTCGCCGTCACATTGCGGATCGAGCTGTCCGATGATCCTGCAATGTCACAGGAGGCAATGACATCCCACAGCGCAATATGATGCTCTAACAAAAACGCCTTTTTCTGCGGAATCGTCTCCGGCAGCGTATCCTCAAAGACCGCTGCCAGCACTTTCCAGAAACGGTTCTGCGGATGACCGTAATAAAACTGCTGTTCTCTTGACTTTACAGACGGAAAGGATCCCAGAATCAGAATCCGGGATGCATCGTCATAAACAGGTCCAAACGTATGTGTCACATGCGTATATTCCATTCTCTTACACCAAAACGGCATCAGTGCATACTGCACTGATGCCCGCTTCCTTCTCTCTTACTGATAATCTGCTACATTGGAGCTGTCCACTTTCTCGAACGGTACCCAGACGTACAGTCCGTCGTCCGACAGTCCTTCCATTCCCTGTGTCGTTCCGCCAGAGCCGAGTGCGATCGCTGCCCTGACAGCCGCATCACCCTGTCCGCTTCCCGACTGATATACGGTAAATGCCATATCTCCGGCCTGGATTGCCGCACAGCCGTCTGCTGTCGCATCAATTCCAAGGATCGGTACTCCCGATATGCCGTTCTT
The DNA here is from genome assembly GCA_902781225.1 of uncultured Lachnospiraceae bacterium. Taxonomy (GTDB): domain Bacteria; phylum Bacillota; class Clostridia; order Lachnospirales; family Lachnospiraceae; genus Roseburia. The sequence goes on from CACZIN010000053.1 coordinate 11,204, forward strand.
CTTGCAGGAATCAATGACTCCAAGCGCCATCGTATCGTTGTTGCACACCACTGCGTCAAACTTCCTGCCGGTCTGAAGGAACAGATCAAAATAGTCTTCTGCAATTCCCTGCTCCCAGTCTGCGTTATCCTCAAACACAATGTTGATCTTCTTGCCGGATGCCTTAAGCGTATTTTTGAGTTCCTCGGATCTTCCCTTGGTTGCGGAATGATTCTTCGATCCCTTTAAGAGTACCACATTGATCTCATCCTTGTCACTCATCTGATCCAGAATATATTCTGCCTGATACTGTCCGGCAACGCCCTCATCCGATCCCACATAAATGTATTTGTCCGCTTCCAGCACCGATGCATCCGGACAGCTGTTGTAAAAGACGATCGGGATGTCTCCCGCCAGCGCCTCCAGTTCCAATGCCGTGTCCGCATCTACCGGACCGCACATGATCACATCGTAATCTTCTGCAACTGCCTGTTTGATCTGCGCCACCTGATTCTCGATGGAGTTCTCCGCATCGTACACCGCAATCTCAGCTCCGCTCGCCTCCGCCGTCTTCTTCGCCGCATCAATCAGTGTATTACGGAATGTATCCGCCTGTGACAGCGTCACATAGATCCGGACGCCCTTGCCGTTTACTGCGGTATCTCCTCCGGTGCTGCCCGCCTGGCAGCCTCCGAGGCATGTCACTCCCAGCGCAGCCACCAGTACCGCACTCATCAATCTCTTCATATCTGATACCCCCTTAAATACGAAACAGCTTAACCTGATCTGCCAGCTGTATGGACGACTCTGTCAGGCTTCTGGATTCTTTTGCCACGTTCTCACTGTTCTCTGCAATTCCCTTTGCCTGCGTCAGCATGGACTCCGATGTTGCAAGGATCTCATCCGAGCTTGCCGCCTGCTCCTCGGAAATTGCCGCCACGTTAGTCGCCACTTCATCTACCTGGTTGATCTTGTCCACCATCTGGTCGATCAGCGCGCTTGTCTGCTGAATGTTGTCATAAATCTTATCAAAGGTATCGATTGCCGTATGAATCAATCCGCTGCTCTCATTGATATTGTCGGCGCTGTCGCCTGCCTGACGCACTGCATCCGCCACAAGTTCATTGACCTCATGAATCAGCTTTGAAATATGCTCTACCGATGCGGTACTGTTGCTTGCAAGCGTTCCGATCTCAGAAGCGACGACTGCGAATCCTCGTCCTGCCTCGCCCGCTCTCGCTGCTTCAATGGAAGCGTTTAAGGACAGGAGGTTGGTCTCCTCCGCAATGTTTCCGATCAGCTGTACAATCTCAACAATCTCACCGGATGCCGTACCTACTTTATTTACCGCCGCTTCCAGATTCTGGATGGAGGTTCGGATATTCTCAAGCGCCTCGCCGACATGCTCCATATCCTCGCGTCCCTTCTGGGATACCTCAACGGTCTCGCGCATCTTGTTGCCGACATTCACACTGTCGTCCTTCGTGTCTGCAACCACGCCGGCAAGCTTGGTCGCATTGTTTGCAATCTCATTGACGGAAACGGACAGCTGATCCACCGTCATATTCAGCTCGCTCATGGACTGGGACTGGACATTTGCCGCCGACTGCATCTCTCTGGACACACTGTCGCTCGCATCCGCCTGTGTTCCCAGTTTTCCGGAAATGTCTCCCATGGACGCAATCATCTGCTTCATGGATGCGATAAAACGCTCCACGCTGCGGCTCATAAGCGCAATCTCATCATTGCCGCTGCTCTTGACCGATACGGTAAAGTCGCCGTCCGTCATCGCCCTGATGACGTTCGTCAGCTTCCGGACAGGTGCGATTACAACGTGCGTTGTGCGCTCAATCACCACACACAGAACCAGAATGGAGATCACACTGATCATAATCATCAGATTCCTGAGGTTTGCAAGGTCTGCCAGTACAATGCTGGTCGGAATATAGGAAACCAGAATCCAGTTGGTTCCGGATACCTCCTTGAACACGGTCATATTGCCGTCCAATGTGGAAAAGCTGTAATCACGATCCGCAATCTTCGCCGCTACGCTCTGCTCGAATGCACTGCTGCCGTCGCTGCCGAGCGTCGTGGAAATCTTCGCAGAATCACGGCTTGCCAGAATCGTCGCCGTATCCTTATCCACAAGGATGGCCTCCGCATTCTTCATCTCGATAAACGCATTTACAATGACGGAAATGCGGTCGAGCGTCATATCCGCGGAGATGACTTTCATCTTGCCGCTGCCGTCATTTAAAATGCCGGATGCACTGATGACGCTGACGCCTTCGGAATTAACATAGGAGGATCCGATCGCCATATTGACTCTGGTCAGTCCCTCCTGATACCAGACACTGTTGACCGGGTCCGACTCGCTCATCGTCGAATCCGCCGCTTTCCAGAGCTTTCCGGTCTCGTCCGCGATGTAAAGTCCCTCCGGATAATTCGAGTTATAATTATAGTAGGAATCCAGCATGGTCTGTAATTCCTTGTCGTCCGGCTTCGTGTTCTCTATCGTCGTCTTCGCCATCTGGAACGCCCCGATATTCTGCTCCAGCCAGCCCTCAATCTGTGACGCCTGATTCTCCACCGATGACTCCAGCAGATTCTCGGAATAGTTCTCAATCAGTCCTGCCGACGTGCGGTAGGCGATCAGTACGAGCACCAGAATACTGACAATGACAACCGGAACGATCACACCTAAAAGCTTAACCTTAATCGATACGATTCCTTTTTCCTTTTGCATGTGCCTCAACTCCTTTTCTCTTGTGATACCCCAGATTCTATGATAATTGCATAATAATCTTGCCAATATTTTCTCATTTTTGCATATTACTGTCAACATCTATCGGCGGATTCCCGCCATAAAGTTGTATGTTTATACCATTTCCAAGCGATCTTTCACCTTATATTGTATACACGTATTATTTTTCAAATGCCAGTATCTTTTCTTGAAAATGAACTGCCCTGTGCTATAATTATTTAGGTTAATGTCTACGCTTATGCGTACACAAGAGAGGAGAACCCCAGATGGACAATTTAATCATTCCAAAAGATTATCATTCAGAATTGAATTTGCATGATACACAGATTGCGATCAAGACGGTCAAGGACTTTTTCCAGGGACTGCTTGCACTGCGCCTGAATCTGTCCCGTGTATCCGCCCCTCTGTTTGTAGACCCGCTGTCCGGTCTCAACGACAACTTAAACGGTGTGGAGCGCCCGGTCACTTTCGACATCAAGGAGCAGAACGGCAGACCCGCGGAGGTTGTTCAGTCACTCGCCAAATGGAAGCGCTACGCGCTCAAAAAATACGGCTTTTCTTACGGGGAGGGTCTTTACACCGACATGAACGCCATCCGGCGCGATGAGATCACCGACAATATCCACTCCATCTTCGTGGATCAGTGGGATTGGGAGAAAGTCATCAAGCAGGAGGAGCGCACGCTCGACACCTTAAAGGAAACGGTAAACACCGTATACAAATGCCTGCGCAAGACCGAAAAATACATGGCGATCCAGTACGATTACATCGAGGAGATCCTGCCGCACGACATCTTTTTCGTCACGACGGAAGAGCTTGCGGAGATGTTCCCGGACAACACGCCGAAGGAGCGCGAATACTACATCACCAAGACCAAAGGCGCCGTGTGCATCTTAAAGATCGGTGATACGCTGGAAAACGGCGAACCGCACGACGGGCGCGCGCCGGATTACGACGACTGGTCGTTAAACGCGGACATTCTTGTATACTATCCGGTACTTGACATTGCCCTTGAGCTTTCTTCCATGGGAATCCGCGTGGACAAAAAAGCCCTGCTGTCCCAGCTTAAGAAGGCAGGCTGTGAAGACCGCGCGAAGCTTCCGTTCCAGAAGGCGATCATCGACGGCGAGCTTCCTTACACCATCGGCGGCGGTATCGGTCAGTCCCGTATCTGTATGTTTTTCCTGCGCAAGGCGCACATCGGCGAGGTTCAGTCCTCCCTGTGGCCGGATGAGATGATGCAGGCATGCGAAAAGAGCGGGATCCAGCTGCTGTAGGCCTCGATTAAAAAAAGAAATTGCCGCGATAAGCATAGACCTCTTTGGGGTGATAAGTAATATTATTAAAAGACCACACCGTGGGATTTCAGCTGAAAATGCAGACGGAAATTCGGTTCAAAAAATGTGGCATTTCTAACCAGCCGAATGTTTGCATCTTCGATGATCCGTGTCTTTCCAAGTTTGGAACACTCCGCGGGTTATGTCCGCATCCCGGAAGACAATTTGTAGGACTTTTGTGTGTGTCCCTTATTGGCACCAGACAACAGGTGGCATAAATGCCACCTTTATGTCGAACATAACATAACCGCGCGAAGCCGCTGTCTGAGTCGGCATCTGCCCTATTTTCAATAGCAGATGCCGGCGAGTTCGGTTCGCGCGGTTTTATATTGTCTGTGA
>CACZIN010000054.1:0-14190 GCA_902781225.1 uncultured Lachnospiraceae bacterium
TTTGAGTCCAGAGTTCCTTATAACGGTTCAGCCTATCCCTTACGGATTCACGGTTCTGCCTCTTTTCGTTTCCATGCACAAATTCTTTGAATGCCATCGCAATCACGTCGGCATCCCTGCCCTTGAAGAAAACAACATACTTTGGCGGATCCACGGTCTTGTCTTTTTTCACGGCAAAATCAACATTGTACTTCTTCGCAACACGCTCAAAAGATTTGATATTGTTCTCCGTTATTTCCATGGTATTCGCACCCTGATCCTTGCCCATGAGCTTCTTTACGGAAATCTTCCCATGCCAGTTAGCCTGCTTATTCTTAAGATGATTTAAGTAGGCAATCATAGCTTTCTTCAGCACATCGGCGGTCAGTTTGGAGGTTCTGATCACAAGGGCAATAGATTTCTGTGTTACTTCTTCTTGCATCATCATCCTCCTGTCTTTCGTTTATCCTCTGGTAATGTTCACAGCCAGGGAGGCACCAGCAGCCTCCTAAGATATATTTTCCTCATATCGTTCCTTTCCTCCGGTCTCCTGCCGGATAATAATCTCCATAACGCAAAAAAAGGAGCAGCCTTTACATCTCCGAAGAGATATAAAAAACTGCTCCTATCGCTGTATCTACTGTTTTATTGTTCCTACCGTAGTAAATATATCGTATACAGATTTGCAAATACCATGCCGTTTTCAATCTTAAGATCATCCAGTAAAAGGCACTGGAACAGCACTGCCCGAATCACATCATCATTCAGTCTGAAAAGCTCACTGTATTTTCCATAAGCCGCCTCCGGTGATTTATATCCAAAAGCCGCCTGCTGTGTACCTGCATTGGTGGCATGTGGTGTAAATTCATCCCGTGCCATATTCTTTCTGTAATCAAGGCAATCCGCATAGAGAGAACGAATCTGATATTTTCCAAAATAGAAAGAATAAGCTTCATTCCCATCATAGGTTTTCTTACATTTCTCCAGTTCATCCTCTGTTATGGAAAATGCGCATACATCAGTTTCTATCACGGTTTTGCCATTATAATCCGGCTTAAGCTTTCCGCCATACCAGTTGATGTGCTGATAGATTTCTTCACGCCTGGTAATGAGCGCAGCTCTGTGAAAATCTGTCTTGCCAAGGAATACATCCATGTAAACATTGTTGGCAGAGAGAGTATCATTCCATATCAGCTTCCTGTGTTCCTTTACCCTGAGAAGGTACTGAAGAACATTCAGAAGTCGTTCTCTGCTGTCAATTTCACGAAAGCCCTCCGGCGGAACTATCACGCTATCGAACATAAGAGGTGTAGATCCCTTTTCCAGTTCCTTCGCTACAAGTGTTTTCAAATCTTTTGACATAAAAGCCTCCTAACGCAAAAAGGAGCAGTTTCCTTCCCCCCTAATGAGATCAAAAACTGCTCCTTATCGCTGTAAATATATTTTTGTTCTTTTAACCTTTGGACAACTTGTCCAGAGCTTACTGTCATATATTACGGATTACATCCATGGCAGCCTTTAGACAAGTTGCCCAAAGCTTTATCCAAATGCCATGGTAGTGATTATCCTAACTAAAGCCACAATGCTCCTTCCGATCATAAATATCACTACAAATCCTCCAATAATACCACCTATGATACAATCAAGTCCTATAACTCCAATACTGCCGGAAATCCCATAATTATGCGGGATAAGCCATAGCATCATACGTCTGATTCCGAAGGGGAATCCTACAATAAGCCAAAGCAGAAAATAGTCCATACCTTCTGCTTTATGGCATATCGGATATGCAAAGCATAGCACTACAGCTATCGCTATTAGCGGAATCAGTATTTCTTTAAAAAAGATAACTGAGCATTCCTTAATCCTCATACCCTTCATTCTCCTTCCGTTTTTTCAGAAATACGCCATTTGTATTATCATGGTTTACCCACTGCTGATAATACTGCCCAATAGTCGCAGGGGCATTATAAAGACAGGTAATCATATATGACCTGATATCCCTGATACCGTCCTGGTTCGGATTATCGTGAAGCCTGTCTATAACGTACTCAAGATGAGAATCATTAAGCTGTAAATATCTGCGCTTCACCTCTTCCGGATCCATCGGTGTTTTATTGACAATCATTGGTCCAGAGTGCTCTCCACACATAACATCGTGCATGATCAAATATAACTCATGATAATCTTCACGTCTGGTAACATCGTCATTTTCCATATGCCAATCGTAGTTAATATGCCTTTTTATCAGTTGATCCCAAAATTCTGTTTTTTGTCTTATCGCATCAATCTCTTCCCGCCTTTGTCTCTGCACAGGAGTCTCCTGCGTGATAGATATGATGTGATCTTTGTAAATATTATTTGTAGTATTATTTGTATTTGTCCGGAAGTTCCCGGAGGGATATCCATCCTCATAATTGCAGGATCCCATTTCGATACTGTCACCATATACTGAAATTTCCGGCTGGGATATGGGGACATTTTCGGCAGGGTATCCTGACAAATTTGTCAACATATCCTCCTTATTTTGTCCTGATATTCCTTCTGATTTTTCAGCATCATTTAGATCGCCCATTTCATCAGCATTCTCAGCACTTTCATTACAATTGCTTGGCACTAATTTTCTTGAAACCTGCTTTGAAGTAGTGCCGCCTTCTTCTTTTGGATATGAGATTTCTTTCAAAACCAATATATTCAGATCAATAAACATTTGATTTGGAATAGTTCTTCCGTTGGAGTATTCTATATTGTAAAAAAATCTTTTGATGACACCAATCTCCACAAGCTGATCAAAAGCAAGCTTGATTGTCTTTTTTGACTCACCAAATTTATTTGCATACTCCTGATAACTCTTCTGGAGCATCTCCCCATGAAACTTCTTTTTCCATCCAATTACTTCGCCTGTCCTTTCGTCTCTGACTTCAGTAGGGCGATGCCAATATACGAGATCAGCTAATATAGTAATTGCCAACAGATAAGGCTTTCCCGTGGTAGGTTTCAGAATATGCTTATACCATTCTTCGGGTATAACATTGCCGCTTATGGCTATGCTTCCCATGGCATCTACCGTCAGGTTGCCGCTTGACCTGTAGCCCATCGCTGTTCTCCTCCTCTCGCTGTATTAATTCCTTTTTGATTTCCATTCTTCCAAAAGACCGATAATTGTCTCCTCTATATCTTCATCAGACATATCTTCTGGAAAATAATCCGCAATCTTTTCAGCCTTTAAGACAAACTTCTTAGGCTTTGGCTTTGTTTCGGTTAATATAAGTTTTATCGCTATCTCCGTAAGTTCAGCGTTTTTTGATAGTTCCTTAATTCGTGCAGACTGAGCCATGCTCATGGAGCATTTAAGCTCACCTATTGCGTTAAGTACCCAAATCTGCTCCTGCTCAGACAGGAAAGATAAATCTATTCCCTGAGCCATTCCGATTTTTCTTGTATCTACAAGTTCCATCAATCCATCTATCAGATTTGAAAGCCATAGATACCTTTGAACAGTCTTCCCGCTCTCGCCAGCTGCATTTCCAAGCTCATCGAGAGAGTTTCCTTTAACACCAGGACTTTTTATCTGATCGTATTTCATACGGTAAGCGTGAGCTTTTTCACTGGGAAGGATATCTTCACGCTGGATATTCGTATCAACCATAAGACGGGTCGCAAGTTCATCAGAGTATTCTCTGATATATACAGGCATAGTCTTAAGTCCTGCAAGTTCAGCAGCACGTTTACGTCTGTGGCCTGCAATTATCTCATAGCCGCCTTCTTTACGTGGTCTTACAATTCCGGGAACTATTATTCCCTGCTCTTTAACGCTTGCTACTGTTTCATACATCTTTTCATCATCGAGAACCCTAAATGGATGATTTTGGAATTCATGCAATTCCTTTAAAGCGACCTCCACTATCTGTTCTCCCTCAGATGGTGCCCCAAAAAGGTCATCAAACGCTGTAAGGCTGATATTATCAGAAGCTCTTTTCTTACTCATTATCCAGCACCTCCTCGACGAATGCCTCATACGCAACAGCCACGCTGCTCTTTGGAGACTGCTCATAAACACTTATGCCGTTTGCAACAGCTTCTTTCGCTTTAACGGATTCTGGAATAACAGTCTGAAAAATCTTCAAATGCTGACCATAAGCTTCTTCCATCTTATTCATGATGTCCCTGGCAATATTTGTCCTGCCATTTACTATGGTAAGAAGCACTCCCTCAATCTCAATCTTTCGGTTTAATCTTTTCTTTACCTGCCCGATGGTTCTAATGATTTCCTGTAAACCTTCTACACACAGATATTCAGGGGGCGATGGAATCAGGACGCTATCACAGCAGGTTAGGGCATTGAGAATAAGATTATCAACACCGGGATTGCAGTCAATAATGATGTAATCATACCTATCACGAATGCCGTCGATGTACTCCTCAAGGATATGCTCCTTGCTCATCACTTCATCCAGCTGCTGCTCAACTGTCCGGAGACTATGATTACTCGGAAGTATGTCTACTCCCTCGTCGTTATGGATTATTCCCTCTCCCTCGCTGATTTCTATTTCATTGATAACCTTCTGGATAACTGTGCTTACCGTATATGGAAGCTCCTTATTGTTTCTAATCCCAAGTCCCAATGAAAGCGAACCTTGTGGGTCAAGATCTACCAAAAGAACTCTTTTCCCCTTTTTTACAAGTCCTACTCCTAAATTTGCGGCAGTAGTTGTTTTGGCTACCCCGCCTTTAATATTGGCTACAGATATCACTTTGCACATAATCTCCGTCCTCCCTTTTTATTGGTTAACTGCTTTTTTCTCGCTATTTGGATCAATCATTACATCCATATACTGTCTGAAATACTTCTTGGTTCCCTTATTTGGGAAAGCGTCAGACACACTTATAACCTTAATTCTCTTATTTCTTTCGATACACCTTTTCATACGCTTGATCTCGCAGGTCGTGCCCTGCAATCTGACTTTGACCATCTTTCCATCCTCCCTGGTTTTAAAATCTTTCCATGGGAGATTATGAAGTATATCCCGCCAACTGCACCTATCGCTGTAAAGGTCATAATATGCAAGCCCTCCTTCCATGTTTTACACGCAAAAAGGGATATCAGCATCTCTTGCCAATATCCCTATTTAAAGCCATCATTCGATGGTATCCATATTCACTTTTATATCCGGATTCTTTGTGTTCCCCGTCTCCAGTTCAAAAGCTACCGCCACGGTAATTTTCTGAATCAGGGTTTTTTCCTTGCGATTTTCCTCCACATAATTGAAAGAGAAAAACTCGCAAAAGTGCGTAAATTCAAGGATTGTCAGGTATTCTGCCTTGTTAGCAGAACCACAGTCTCCACATGCGTCGTGTGCCCAAACTGATCCACCGGACGCACTTTCCGAAGTGCATAGCCGCCCCCGCACAGGATCTTCAGATCTCTTGCAAGCGTTGCCGGATCACAGCTGACATACACGATGCGGTCCGGTTCCATACGAAGCATCGTCTCCAGGCACTTCTCATCGCATCCCTTCCGGGGCGGATCGACAACGATCACATCCGGATGAAGCATGTCCGCATCCGGCTTCCGGCTCTCCTTTTCGTAGAACTCCGGAAGAACCTCCTCCGCTTTTCCCACGAAAAAGGAGGCGTTGGTAATACCGTTTAATGCAGCATTGCTCTTAGCGTCTTCGATTGCCTGCGGCACGATCTCCACACCGTAGACCTTCCCCGCCTTCTGTGCCAGAAACAGTGAGATCGTCCCGATTCCACAGTAGAGATCCCAGACGGTCTCTCTGCCGGTCAGACCCGCGTAGGAGAGCGCCAGACTGTACAGCTTCTCCGTCTGCACCGGGTTTACCTGGTAGAAAGACTGTGGGGAAATATGATAGGCGATTGCCGTATCGGTCGGTGCAAAATCATGGTCACAGTCGCGCAGATGAATCTGATCCGTAATATAATCCGATCCCCAGATGGTCCGGGTCTCCTCCCCCAAAATCACATTCGTATTCTTCCGGTTGATGTTCACGGAAATGCTGGTCATGCCGTCCATTTTGCACAACGCATCCACCAGTTTCTTCTCCTGCGGAAGCGTCTCTCCATTGATAACCAGACAGACCATCAGCTCTTTTGAGGTGAAGCCGTAGCGGATCAGCACATGGCGCACCAGCCCCCGCCCGGTCGTCTCATCATAAGGACAGACGCCATTCTCACGCATATAGGAAAGCACCGCTCCAAGGATCTGCTCATTCTGCGTAACGCCCAGCTTACAATCCTCCACCGGGATAATGCTGTGCGTGCGCGCCGCATAAAATCCCGCCACCGGCATCCTGTCCCTGTCCGCGCCGATCGGGAACTGTGCCTTGTTGCGGTAACGGTACGGCTGCTCCATCCCCACAATCTCCTCCATCACGGAATCGATGAGTTCCGGCGCAAATCCTCCGATGCGGATCAAGTTGCCGCGCACCTTTTTCTGCTTATAGCAGAGCTGCTGCCCATAGTCCATCGCCTGGATCTGGCAGCCGCCGCAGCGCGCATACAGCGGGCATTCCGGCTTCACACGGTAGGGCGACGGCTCTAAAATCTCCTGCACCCTGGCATAGCCGTAGTTCTTCTTGAGCTTCGTGATGCCGGCGCGGATCGTATCCCCGATAACCGCATCTTTCACGAAAAAGGTCATCCCCTCGTATTTTCCGATGCCCTCTCCGTCAACGCCCATATCTTCGATCTTTAACTCAATACTGTCGTTTTTCTTCATATCCTGTGATATACCTATGACTCTCTTCCCGATCTGCGGATATTGCTCTCCAACAGACGGTTATATCCCTGCCACTCCAGATTGTTCTCCGGAACACTTGCAAAAATCTCCCGTATCGTCTCCATCTTGGCGTCAATATTGTCCGCAAAGCTGAGTGCCAATGCCTCCGCAAGTGCCGGTTTCTTCGGCGAACCGTATTCCAGTTCTCCATGATGGGCTAAAATGCAGTGCTTCAACTCATTGGCGGTTCCCTTCGGGAATCCCGGAATCGTGCGGATCCGCTCTCCGACCATCTCGGCGCCGATCATGATATGTCCTAAAAGCTGTCCCTCATCCGTGTAATCGTTCTCCGGGAACGTCGAGAGTTCCTCTAACTTTCCGATATCATGGAAAATTGCCGCAGACACGATCAGATCGCGGTTTAAGATCGGATAGGTTGCCGCAAAATAATCACAGTTCTTCGTCACAGAGAGCGTATGCTCCAGCAGTCCGCCCACAAATCCGTGATGCACGCTCTTCGCTGCGGAATGGAACTTGAACCGTTTTTCAAAATCCTTATCCTCGACAAAAAAGCTCTCCAGAAGCTTTTTTAAATACGGGTGCTTCACGGACGCAATCAGTCCCAGAAGCTCTGTATACATCTCGTCGATGTCCTTTTTGGATACCGGCAGATAATCCTTCGGATCGTATTCCCCTTCCTGCACCTTGCGCACACGCTTTACGTTGAGCTGGAGATTTCCCTGAAAACTTGTGATGTCTCCCATGACCGCGATGTAGTCCAGCGAATCAAACTCATCGATTCCAACCGAGCCCGGCTCCCAGATCTTGGCGTCCAGCGTACCGGTCTTATCCTGCAGGATCAGATTATCATAAGGCTTTCCCGCCTTTGTCAGCGCTGACTGCTTTACCTTACACAAATAGATTTCGTTGATTCTCTCGCCCTCACGCAGGCTCTCAATATACTTCATTTCTGACCTCATTTCCATAATATGGCGGTGCCGTAAGACACCGCCTTCTGTTACTATCCTCTACTTTAACACTCCGACCTGTACCGTACAGGTGATCTCCTCGTACTTCTCCGCGCCTTGCCGCTGTACAACGATCTCCACCTCGTCGCCCGGTTCCAATGCCAGAATCTTGCTCTCATAACTGTCCACCGTATAGACGGCTTCTCCACCCATCTCCGTAATGACATCGCCGCTCTGCAGTCCTGCCGCCAGCGCCGGCGAATCCATCTTGACTTCCTTGATGTACGCGCCCTTCGGAATATCGTATTCCTTGGCGGTTGCCGCGGAAACCGTCGTCAGTTCCAGACCGATATACGGAATGTCCTGATTGTTGGACAGCTTCTCGATCATCTGCTTTAACTCGGAGATCGAGAGGGCTGTCAGCGTCGTCTGATCCTCCTCATTGCCGTAATCCTGCATTACCAGACCGATCACCTCGCCGTTCACGTTGATGATGACGCCGCTGCCGCTGCTGCTACCCACAATATCCGTCGTAAAGACGGTATAATTATTGTCGATCGTGGAAATCACATTGTTGGTAGATGTAATATTCCCCGTAAGGATCGAGTAGTTCGTTCCGAGCGGACTTCCGACCGCGATGACCATGGTTCCCTGCATCGTGGTCAGTGAATTCCCCAGCTTTGCCACCGAGATCGCATTCATGGTATCTTCATCCACCTGACTGCGCGGCACCGAGAGCACTGCGATTCCCGTATTGCCGTCGTAGTGCTTCATGGACGCTTCCACCGTCACATCATTGATGAAGGTGACATAGACCTCCTGCGCATCTGAGATAACCTTGCGCTCCGTTAAGATCAGAAGTTCCTGACCGCTGTCCGCAATGATAATGCCGGATGCCTGTCCTCTGCTCTCGTAGGAATTGTTGAACCAGTCCGTGTCGCTCTTGACTCCCGTCACTGTCACGACAAAGCGGTTGGCTTCTCTTCCGACCGCATACAGCTTGTTCTGCACGTTCTGTACATCCGCGATCTCAAGCTCCTGGGGCTGCTGTACCGGCGCTTCCTCGGAGGGTGCCTGCGGTTCCTCGGATGCCTCCGTCTCCTCGGATGTCTCTGTCTCCTCGGTCTGCTCCGTCTCCGCAACCGAATCCTGCGGAATGGTGACCACCGGTTCCTCCTCGGGGTAAAACAGTGATTCAAACTTTGGCTGAAAATATGCAAAAACCAGACTTGCAATGATTCCAAAAACGACTGCCATCAGGGCGATAAAACCTGCCTGCATCAGCAATCGCTTCTTATTGACCGGCTTTTCTTTGATTTTTTCGTTAATAAAAGAAAACTGATCGTTATCCTTTTGCTGCATGATTTCCTCTTTTCTGCATGTATTTACACACGAATTTCTGAAAACCGTACCAGTAATCATTATAAAATGAATCACATACGCTTGCAATAGGATTCTACAATTCTTTTCAGGTTCCGCTTTCCAAGACTCCCGGAATCATATATAATAAGAAGGACATAACCATGTGACAATCAAATCAAAGGAACTGCTATGAACGAAAAAGTATTACACACCTTAGAATATAACAAAATTCTCGATCAACTGACTGAATATGCGTTCAGCGCCGACGCCAAGTCGCGCTGTCAGAAGCTGCGCCCGATCACCGACCGCGCGCAGATCGAACAGCTGCAGCAGCAGACATCGGATGCCTTGAGCCGGCTGTTCAAATACGGCTCCCTGTCCTTTTCGGGAGTTACGGACATCCGTGATTCACTAAAGCGCTTAGAGATCGGCGGCGCCTTAAGCGCCATCGAACTGCTGCGCGTCTGCTCTCTCTTAGAGTCCGCGAAGCGCGCGAAGGCCTTTTCCCGATCACAGGAAGACAACGACCAGCCGGACGATTCCCTGACCGGTCTTTTTGCCGGCATCGAACCTCTCACACCGCTGTGCGACGAGATCCGGCGCTGTATTCTCTCCGAGGACGAGATCGCCGATGACGCCAGCAGCACGCTGCACTCGATCCGGCGCTCCATGCGCGGAATGAATGACAAGATCCGCGCACAGATGAACTCCATGATCAACAACACCACGACCAGAAGCTATCTGCAGGACACCGTCATCACCATGCGCGACGGGCGCTACTGTCTTCCGGTCAAAGCGGAGGCAAAGTCTCTCGTTCCCGGCATGATCCATGACCAGTCCTCCACCGGCTCCACACTTTTCATCGAGCCGATGGCTGTCGTCAATCTGAACAACGAATACAAAGAGCTGCAGCTCCGTGAGCAGGAGGAGATCGAGGTCATCCTTGCCGGCTTAAGCAATCTGACTGCCTCCTACGCCACACAGCTGCTCGCCGACTATGAACTTCTGACCGAGCTGGACTTTATTTTTGCCAGAGCGGCTTTCGCGCAGACATACAACGGGGTTGCCCCGCTGTTCAATGATGACGGACGGATTCACATCCGCAAGGGACGCCACCCGTTACTCGATCCGAAAAAGGTTGTTCCGATCGATGTGCGGCTCGGCGAGGATTTCCGCCTGCTGATCGTGACCGGTCCGAACACCGGCGGCAAGACGGTCTCCTTAAAAACCGTCGGTCTGCTGACGCTGATGGGACAGTCCGGTCTGCATATTCCGGCATCCGAGCGCTCGGAACTCGGTATTTTCGACGAAGTGTTCGCTGACATCGGGGACGAGCAGAGTATCGAGCAGTCGCTCAGTACCTTCTCCTCCCACATGGTCAACATCATCCGTATCTTAGAGCAGGTCAACGACCGTTCTCTGGTGCTTTTCGATGAGCTCTGCGCCGGGACCGATCCGACCGAGGGCGCTGCGCTTGCGATCTCCATTCTCTCGAAGCTCCACCTTTACGGGGCACGCATTATGGCTACGACGCATTACAGCGAGCTCAAGGTCTATGCCCTCTCCACACCGGGCGTAGAAAATGCCTGCTGTGAGTTCGACGTGGCGACGCTAAGTCCGACCTACCGCCTCTTAATCGGTATCCCGGGCAAGAGCAACGCGTTTGCCATCTCTGAGAAGCTCGGTCTTCCGACGGACCTCATTACCGACGCCAAAGGGCGCATCAGCAAGAGTGAGGGCGATTTTGAAGACCTGATCGCAGATCTCGAGAAGAGCCGCAGCACGATCGAGCGGGAGCAGTTAGAGATCAACCAGTACAAAGCCGAGATCGAGTCCTTAAAGAAAAAGCTGGAGCAGAAGCAGGAGCGTCTGGATTCCAGCCGCGACAAGATTCTGCGCGAAGCAAACGAGCAGGCATACAATATCTTAAAAGAAGCCAAGGACGTCGCCGATGAGACAATCCGCAATTTTAACAAATACGGCAAGGCGGGCGCACCGGTCAGCGAGATGGAAAAAGAACGTACCAGGCTGCGCGGCAAGATGGACAAAGCCGCACAGAAGATGTCCGAGCAGAAAAAGACTTCGGTGCCGAACCACAACGTTCCGAAGAAGCTGCGCATCGGCGACAGCGTCAAAGTCATCAGCATGAACTTAAAAGGCACCGTCCATTCCCTTCCGAATGCCAAGGGCGACCTCTATGTGCAGATGGGAATTCTGCGCTCTCTGGTCAACATCAACGACCTGATCCTTCTGGAAGAGGATGCCGCACCGGGCACCAAGAAGTTCCAGAAGACCAGTGCCGGCAAGATCAAGATGAGCAAATCCGCATCCGTCTCCACGGAGATCAACCTCATCGGCAAGACAACCGACGAGGCCATTCCGCTTCTTGACAAGTATCTGGACGATGCTTATCTGGCGCATCTGCCGTCCGTGCGCATTGTCCACGGGAAAGGCACGGGCGCACTCCGCAACGCGGTGCAGGCTCATTTGAAGCGCTTAAAATATGTCAAATCATTCCATCTCGGCGAGTTCGGCGAGGGCGATGCGGGCGTTACGATTGCCGAGTTTAAGGATTGATTGTTGAAATAATAATGAGGAGATGATGATATGGCAGCAAAACAAAAAATTCTCATCGTAGATGATGACAATAATATCGCAGAACTGATTTCCCTGTATCTCACAAAGGAATGTTTCGACACCAGGATCGTCAATGACGGCGAGGAAGCCATGATCGCTTTTGATCAGTACAATCCGAATCTGATCCTGCTCGACCTGATGCTTCCCGGTATGGACGGCTATCAGGTCTGCCGCGAGATCCGTGCGAAGGCAAATGTTCCGATCATTATGCTGTCGGCCAAAGGCGAGATTTTTGACAAGGTACTCGGTCTGGAACTCGGCGCGGACGATTACATGATGAAGCCGTTCGACTCCAAGGAACTTGTCGCGCGCGTCAAGGCAGTGCTGCGCCGCTATCAGCCGGCAAAGCAGGAGGAACCCGCCGCAGAGTTAAAATGTGTCAAGTACACGGATCTGGTGGTCAATCTCTCGAACTACTCCGTCATCTACATGGGGCAGGCTGTCGATATGCCGCCGAAAGAACTGGAACTTTTATATTTCCTCGCGGCTTCGCCGAATCAGGTTTTTACAAGAGAGCAGCTTCTGGATCACATCTGGGGATATGAATACATCGGCGACACACGTACCGTGGACGTTCACGTGAAGCGTCTCCGCGAGAAGATCAAGGATCATGCCAACTGGAGCCTCGCAACTGTCTGGGGCATCGGCTACAAATTCGAGGTTCGTGACCTATGAAACGTACCCTTTACCCCAAACTGCTCGCCGGCTATCTGATGTACGGTCTGATCGGTTTTCTCATCATTACAACTTTTACCTACCACATTACGTTCGCCTTTGTGGAAAAAAAGGAAGCTGCCAGCCTCTACCGGGAATCCGCCCTGATCTCCTCCAACTATGCCGGAAATTATTTTTCCAAGACCATGACGCTGGACGAGATACAGACACAGCTTTCCACCTTAAGCACCTATCTCTCCAGCGAAATCTGGATCGTGGACACGCACGGCAACATCATTCTGAACACGGCGGCGCCGGGCTGTGATCCCACACCGGTTCCCGGCTTCAACATTACCGACTTCGGAAGCCGCTATTATCAGACCGGCACGTTTTATAACCAGTTTACGTCAGAGATGTTAAGTGTTTTCTCACCGATCACGGTCAATTACAAAGTGCGCGGCTATGTGGTCATTCACAAGCCGGTCAGCAGCCTCGTCTCTTACGCGAACGGGCTTGTCGCCATCGCCTATGAGACGCTTGGACTTCTGTTTCTGGCTGCCTTTGTGGTGCTGATCCTGTTTACCTACGTGGTGTACATACCGATCCGCAAGATTACGAAAGCGGCGGATGAATATGCCTCCGGCAACTTTGAGAAAAAGGTTGATGTTCACTCCAACGATGAGATCGGCTATCTCGCCGCCTCGCTCAACTACATGGCGAATGAGCTGAATACCTTGGAGGACGACCAGAAAAAATTTGTCTCCAACGTCTCGCATGATTTCCGTTCGCCCCTCACCTCCATCAAAGGTTATGTGGAAGCGATGCTCGACGGCACCATTCCCGTGGAGATGCAGGACAAATATTTAAACATCATCCTCTTTGAGACCGAACGGCTGAACAAGCTGACCAAAAGCCTGCTTGAGTTAAACAAGTTCGGCTCGCACGGCACAATGCTGGACATCACGGATTTCGACATCAATCACACAATCCGCATGACAGTCCAGACGTTCGAGGGGCGATGCACGGAAAAGCGCATTACCTTCAACCTGATCTTAACCGGCGAAAAACTGTTCGTCTCTGCCGATATGAGCAAGATCGAGCAGGTGCTCTACAACCTGATCGACAATGCAATTAAGTTCAGCCACACGGACTCCGCGATCACGATCGAGACCACGGAGAAGAACGACAAGATCTTTGTCTCCGTCAAGGACACCGGCATCGGCATCCCGGGCGACAGCATCAAAAAGATCTGGGAGCGCTTCTACAAGACGGATCTCTCCCGCGGCAAGGACAAAAAAGGAACCGGTCTCGGTCTCTCCATCGTAAAGGAGATCATCCAGGCACACGGCGAAAATATCAACTGTATCAGCACGGAGGGTGTGGGAACGGAATTTATCTTCACCCTGCCGTTAGCAAAAGAACATGCATAACACAAAAGGAGCTGCCGCGATAAGCATAAGCTCCCTGAGGTTAATAAGTAATATTATTAGAAGCACACCGGCGGATTTCATGTGGAAATGCAGCTGAAATATTCGTTGGAGAAAAATGTGAGCATTTCTTCCGGCTGAATGTCTGCATCGGATTCCGTGTCTCTTCCACGTTTGGACAATCCGACGGGTGCATGTCCGGCACACCGGAGACAATGGGCGGACTTTTTAGCCGCGCTAGCTGTACTCCCTCATAGACAATATAAAACCGCGCGAACCGAAACTCGTTGCCATCTGCTATTGAAAACATGGCAGATGGCACTTCAGACATCGGCTTCGCGCGGTTATGTTTTATTGCGGGAGTACAGGCAAGCGCGGCACAAAAGTCCTACAAATTGTCTTCCGGGATGCGGACATGACC
>CACZIN010000055.1:0-18124 GCA_902781225.1 uncultured Lachnospiraceae bacterium
ATGCACCCGTCGGATTGTCCAAACGTGGAAGAGACACGGAATCCGATGCAAACATTCAGCCGGAAGAAATGCTCACATTTTTCTCCAACGAATATTCCATCTGCATTTCCATCTGAAATCCCACGATATGATCTTCTGATAATATTACTTATCAACATACGATATGTTTATTGCGACAATTCCTTTTTATGCAGGAACGCTATTTGTGCGAAGATGCCTCGCGGATCAGTCCAATGATCGTCTCGATGGAGTTTGTGACCTTGCTGTGTTCCATGGCATCGATATAAGCGTCCTTTTTGTGGAAGACATGGTCAATGGCTTCCAACAGTGTGGTGTTGGTCAGCTCTTCCTCCTCAAGAACATAGCTGAATCCCTGGGAACGGAAAGAGTTGGCGTTTAAGATCTGATCGCCGCGGCTGGCTGCTGCCGGAAGCGGAATCAGGATATTCGGTTTGCGCAGTGCGAGAAGCTCGCAGATTGCGTTGGCTCCGGCGCGGGAGATGACAAGAGAGGAGAGCGCGAACAGATCGGCAAGTTCCTCGTTGGCATACTCAAACTGGGCATAACCGGCAATGGCGTTCAGGGAAGCGTCTACATTTCCCTTGCCGCACAGGTGAATGACATTATAATTTTTAATCAGCTCCGGAAGCAGATCCCGGATGGCGGTATTGATGGCGCGGGAGCCGCTGCTTCCGCCGACGATCAGAAGCGTCGGTTTTGCGGAATCTGTAAAATTGCAGAGTGCAAAAGCACGGTGGGCGTCTCCGGACAGTAATTCCGCGCGGATGGGCGTGCCGGTAAGCACGGCTTTGTCCTCGGGAACATGTGCCATCGTCTCCGGAAAATTGCAGCATACTTTTGTGGCTTTTGGAATCGCAATGCGGTTGGCGAGTCCCGGCGTGAGATCCGATTCATGGATGATCGCAGGAATATGGCAGCGGCTTGCTGCAAGCACAACCGGCACGGAGACAAAGCCTCCCTTTGAAAAAACGACATCCGGCTTTAACTTTTTCAAAAGACGGACGGACTGATGATAGCCTTTTAAAACTTTAAATGGGTCCGAAAAGTTTTTCGGATCAAAATAACGTCTGAGCTTTCCGGACGAGATACCGTAATACGGCACACCCTGCTCCTCGATCAGCCGTTTTTCGATTCCCTCATAGGAACCGATGTAGGATATTTCATAACCTTCCTTCTGCAGAGCTGGAAATAAAGCAATATTCGGCGTTACATGCCCTGCAGTTCCCCCTCCGGTCATAACAATTTTCTTCATAGTAAGAATCCCTTTCCTAATGGTCTGCTTCCCTTATTTATAATACCCTTATGCGTAAAAGTCAAGAAAAGACTTGGAGATCGGACTTTGCGGCGGCAATGGAAAAAGAGCACAGACGACGCCGGCACTGCATGTAAAAAGATTGTCGCAAATTGCGGTGAGATCACGGGGAAAGCCTCTTTTCAAATCCGTGCAGGTTCCTTATAATATAGAAGAAATCGGACAGGAAAAAGTCTGATCGGAAAGAGAGGTAATGGACATGCTCTGGCTGGAATATATTTCACCGGAACAGTTGCAGATGGGAGCTGCAGTGTGCAGTCTGCTCACCGTGATGCTTCTGATTGTCACATTACATAAGATAAACAGAATCCAGAGATATATACGAAAGAAACAGACCGGCACGGACAGAAAGGAGAGTGCAGAGTGCGGGGAATTTTCTCCGACGCAATGCGATTCACAGTGTGAAGAAGCAGCCGGAGAGGTGAAAAAATACCCGGCGGACATGCTGATCGATGAGGTCATCGAAGAGGTGTTTTCTTAAGAAAATCTTCATAAAAACGAAAAACTGGCAAAATGCACAAAAAACAGCCGGAAGCCTTGCAAAACGGGGCTTCCGGCTGCCTCTTTTTATGGAAAAGCAACGGCATGAAGCCGCTGGAAACCCCGAAAACTTGACAAAAAACAGTACCTTTGTTATAATCCCTGCTGTAACAAATCCGTAATAATTGTAACAAAATATGAATAAAACAGCACAAAGGTGTAATACTATTTCAATAAACATGTGATTACACCGATGGAGGGTTCTATGAGTTTGAAGAAAAGAGCGATTGAGGGAATCGTGGTTGCCGGATCTCTGGTGATGATGAGCACAATCGCACAGGCTGCTGATCTTGACGGAGTACAGGTAAGGAACGCAGCGGTACAGGCAGAGACGGACTTCGCTACAGGGGGAACAGCAGGAGTTGTTGCCCGGTTAGATCAGTTAGAAGCAGAGGCATTTGGTGATATTGAAGCGGCGACAGCCGGTGTGAACCAGACAGGAAGACTTCTGGTTGCTACAGCGGAGGAAGCGGTTTCGGATACAGAAGCTGCAGAGACATTAGATGCACAGCTGCAGCAGGCCGAAGCAACAGAGACACAGCAGGCAGATGCAGCACAGAGCGAGACAGATGCAGCGCAGAGCCAGGCAGATGGTGAGCAGACAGCGGATGCAGAGCAGACAGACGCTGATGCGCAGTCGGAGGATGCACAGAGCACGGATGCAGATCAGATGTCTGCGGAAGAGCAGGAGTGGCAGAACCGCCTGATGGCAGATGTCGACGATTTCCTGTATATCAGGGAATCCGGAGACGAGAATGCAGCGATTGTCGGCAAATTATACAAGGGAGATGTGGCAGAGATCACCGAGGCTGGTGATACCTGGACACATGTGGAATCCGGAAACGTAGACGGATATGTGAAAAATTCCTACTGCGTGACGGGATCGGAAGCATATACCTATGCGAACGATACATTTGATACAGAGGTAGAGATCCAGACGAACGGACTTCGCATCAGAAGTAGCGCAGACCCGGATGCGTCCGTGCTGGCAGCGGTATCGACGGGAATGACGTTCCCGCTGGATGCAGATGCAGAGACCGTAGACGGATGGGTTGCGATCGATTACAAGGGAACCACCGGTTATGTGAGCGCGGAGTATGTGACGACGGAGCTTGCACTCGGTGAGGCTGTCACGATCGAGGAGGAGCAGGCAGCAGCTGCGAAGGCTGCGGCAGAAGCGGCTAAGTCCGCACAGGTATCCAGCGCGGGTACCGTTCAGAATTCTGCGGTGGCCGCTTCGGTGGATGATGTGACACTGCTTGCCGCACTGATTCAGTGCGAGGCAGGAAATGAGTGCTACGAAGGACAGCTTGCAGTCGGTGCGGTTGTCATGAACCGTGTGAGATCCGGCAGATATGCGGGCAGCATTTACGGTGTAATATATCAGGCAGGACAGTTCCCGCCGGCAGGAAGAGGATCCGTTGCAAGCATTGCGGCAAACGGTCCGAAGTCCAGCTGTATTCAGGCAGCACAGGAAGCCATCAACGGTGCTGACAATACGGGCGGCGCTACCTGCTTTAGCAGAGCGTCCTCAGGACACGCGGGTGTGGTAATCGGAAACCACGTATTTTATTAAACAGGTATCATGGCAGAGTCGTGGGAAATGACAAGACATTTCCTACGGCTTTTCTTGTATTTTCAAATCAAATATAGTAATATGATATTTAACGGGGAAAATAGTGTTAGAGATCCGGACAGAAAATAATTGGAGGTTAGATAATGGGAGGATTATTAGTAGCTTTTTTGATTTTGGTTATTCTGATATTGGCAGTTGTGGTGTCCTGTATCAAGATCGTACCGCAGGCGCATGCGTACATTGTGGAGCGTCTGGGCGGATATCTTGCAACATGGCCGGTAGGTCTTCATCTGCTGATACCGTTTATTGACCGCGTGGCGAAGAAGGTTACCCTGAAAGAGCAGGTAGTTGATTTCCCGCCGCAGCCGGTAATCACAAAGGATAATGTTACGATGCAGATTGATACGGTCGTTTATTTCCAGATCACAGATCCGAAGCTGTATGCATATGGTGTGGAGAACCCGCTGATGGCGATCGAGAACCTGACCGCAACGACACTGCGTAACATCATCGGTGATCTCGAGCTGGATGAGACACTGACATCCAGAGAGACGATCAACACGCAGATGAGAGCAACACTTGATGTGGCAACCGATCCTTGGGGCATCAAGGTAAACCGTGTAGAGCTTAAGAACATCATTCCGCCTGCAGCGATCCAGGATGCGATGGAGAAGCAGATGAAGGCAGAGCGTGAGCGAAGAGAAGCGATTCTTCGTGCAGAAGGTGAGAAGAAGTCTACCGTCCTCGTGGCAGAAGGTAAGAAAGAATCCGCAATTCTCGATGCAGAGGCAGAGAAGCAGGCGGCGATCCTTCGCGCAGAGGCGAAGAAGGAGGCAACCATCCGCGAGGCAGAAGGTCAGGCTGAGGCAATCCTTAAGATTCAGCAGGCAAACGCAGACGGTCTCCGCATGATCAAGGATGCAGCTCCGGATCAGGGCGTCATCCAGTTAAAGAGCCTTGAGGCATTTGCAAAGGCGGCAGACGGCAAGGCGACGAAGATTATCATTCCGTCTGAGATTCAGGGAATCGCAGGGCTGGCAAAATCTGTGACAGAAATAGCTCTGGAGAACAAATAGAACATCGGATAGATCAGATTGAAAATAGGGGCTGTCACGAAAGTGGCAGCCTGTTTATTCTGCAACAGGAAGCACAAAGCGACAAGGAGGAACGCAATCATGAACTTAAAAGGACGCAATTTCTTAAAACTGATGGATTACACACCGGAAGAGATTCTCTACCTGATTGATCTGGCAGCGGATCTTAAGAGCAAGAAGAAGCAGGGAATTCTGCATGACAGTCTGATCGGAAAAAATATCGCGCTGATTTTCGAGAAGACAAGCACCCGCACACGGTGTTCATTTGAGGTGGCAGCACATGATCTCGGAATGCATGTGACTTACCTTGATCCATCTGGTTCGCAGATTGGCAAAAAGGAGAGCATTCCGGATACCGCGCGCGTGCTGGGACGGATGTTTGACGGTATCGAGTACCGCGGATACGGACAGGACATTGTGGAGGAGCTGGCAAAATATGCGGGAGTTCCGGTGTGGAACGGTCTGACGAACGAGTTCCATCCGACGCAGATGCTTGCAGATATGCTGACAATCCGCGAACACCTGGGACATTTAAAGGGTGTGAAGTTTGTATACATGGGGGACGCCCGCTACAATATGGGCAATTCCCTGATGGTGACCTGCGCAAAGCTCGGTATGGACTTTGTCGCATGTACTTCCAAGAAATATTTCCCGAACGAGGAGCTGGTTGATTACTGCAAAAAAGTGGCAGCCGAGACCGGAGCGTCGATCACGCTGACTGAGGATGTGGCAGAGGGCACGAAGGACGCGGACGTTATTTATACGGATGTCTGGGTATCGATGGGCGAGCCGGATGAAGTCTGGGCAGAGCGCCTGCAGGATCTGATGCCGTATCAGGTCAACAAGGCAGCCATGGCAAATGCCAAGCCAACGGCGATCTTCATGCACTGCCTGCCAGCATTCCATGACTTAAAGACCAAGATTGGCAAGGAAGTCTATGAAAAATTCGGTTACAGCGAGCTTGAGGTGACCGACGAAGTATTTGAGAGTGAGCAGTCGGTTGTATTTGACGAGGCAGAGAACCGTATGCACACGATTAAGGCAGTCATGCTTGCTACACTGGGAGAATAAGAGGGAACATCATGAAAGCAGAACTACTTTCCGTTTTAAGAGATGCCGACGATTACGTGTCCGGACAGGATCTGTGTGAAAAGTTCGGCGTATCCCGGACGGCGGTCTGGAAGGGCATCAACCAGCTCAAGGAAGCCGGGTATGAGATCGAGGCGGTGCCGAACAAGGGGTATAAGCTGTTGTCGGTGCCGGACACACTGAGCGAGGAAGAATTAAAAAGCATCCGCAAGACCGCGTGGGTCGGACAGGAGATTTTTTACTATCCGGTCATCGACTCCACCAATACCAGGGCGAAGCAGCTGGCGGAGGAAGATTACCCTACCGGAACGCTTGTGGTCGCCGGACAGCAGGATGCAGGCAGAGGCAGAAGAGGAAGAAGCTTTGAGTCCCCGCAGGGAGCCGGCATTTTTATGACGCTGATGTTAAAGCCGGAGTTGTCGCCCGTGAATGCGCCGATGCTGACGCTGGTGGCGGCACTTGCGGTGTCTGCGGCGATCGTGAAGACGACAGGCAGACCGGCGGGCATCAAATGGCCGAACGACATTGTCATGAACGGGAAAAAAGTCTGCGGCATTCTGACAGAGATGAGCGCACAGATGGATTATGTCAACCACATTGTGATCGGCATTGGCATCAACGTTCACAACGAATCGTTCCCGGAGGAGATTGCGCCGGTGGCAACTTCACTCTACATGGAGACCGGAGAACATTTTAACCGCGCGGCTCTGATTGAGGAAGTATGGGAACAGTTTGAGCATTATTATGCAATTTTCATGGAGACCGAGGATCTGAGCGGTCTTGTGAAGGAGTACGATGCGCATCTGGTCAACCGGAACCAGATTGTGAAGGTGCTTGATCCGAAGGAGCCATTTGAGGGAAAAGCGATGGGCATCACGCCGCGGGGCGAGCTGATCGTGGATACCTGGGAGAGCAGAAGACTCGTATCGGCGGGGGAGGTCTCCGTCCGGGGCGTCTATGGATACGTGTAGAGGGTGCTGCGCGGGCGGCACCTGTGGAAACGGTTTGGAAAGGAATGTCTGAAATGGAAGAAGTGGTACTGTGCGGTGCGAGCGCATACAATAAAAAATTTTACCTGAATGAAGATTTTAAGGGTCTGCCGGAGCAGATCAAGAACGAGTTGAAGATCATGTGCGTGCTTTTTACGGAGGATGTGGGCGGTATTTTCCAGCTGGTGTTCAGCGAAACGGGCGAACTGGAATTCCGTACCTCCTGCGATGAAAATGATCTGCTGTACGATGAGATCGGCTGCGGACTTAAGATCCGTCAGCTGCAGCAGACAAAACAGGAGCTGTTGGAAGCGCTGCAGATGTATTATAAGGTTTTATACGTGGGAATATAGGGGGTACGGACGATGATAATGACGATTGATGTGGGAAACACAAATATTACCGTGGGAGTATTTCGGGGAGACGAGGTGGTATCGAGTTTTCGTATCACGACGAAGATGCCCCGTACATCCGATGAATACGGGATGCTGTTGAGCAACCTGTTGGAGCAGAATTCGATTTCGCATGACGACATCGAGGATGCGATTATCGCGTCGGTTGTCCCGAATGTGATGCATTCCCTCGAGGGAGCGATTATCAAGTATTTCTGCATCCGGCCGATTATTGTGGAGCCGGGAACCAAGACCGGTATCCGCGTCGTGACTGAGAACCCGCGCCAGATCGGTGCGGACCGTATCGTGGATGCGGCGGCAGCGTACGAACTGTATGGCGGACCGGTGCTTGTCCTTGATTTTGGCACGGCGACCACGTACGATCTGGTGGACAAGGACGGCGCGTTTGTATCCGGCGTCACAGCTCCGGGAATCCGGATTTCCGCAAAAGCATTGTGGGAAGATGCGGCGAAGCTTCCGGAGATTGAGATCCGCAAGCCGGCGAGCATCCTCGCGAAGGAGACGATCTCCTCCATGCAGGCAGGGCTTGTCTACGGGCAGATCGGACAGACGGAATACATCATCCGTCATATGATCGATGAGGCGAACATGGGCGAGGTCAAGGTCGTGGCAACCGGCGGACTGGGCAGAATCATTGCAAATGAGACCACAATGATCGACGTGTATGACCCGAATCTGACATTGAAGGGCATGAATCTGATCTATAAAAAGCAGAACCGCAAATCCGGTAAGATTAAATAAGTAGAAAATGAGGGTGGCAGCGTGGCAATAATCCGAACACTGCAGATAGGAAATGTAACCTTAGAAAATAATTTGATACTGGCACCAATGGCAGGCGTAAGCGACCTGCCATTTCGCTTGCTTTGCAGGGAACAGGGCGCGGGGCTGGTGTGCATGGAAATGGTGAGCGCCAAGGCGATTCTGTATAAGAACCGCAACACGGAGGAGCTCCTTACCATCGATCCGAAGGAGCACCCGGTATCGCTGCAGCTTTTCGGCTCCGATCCGGATATTATCAGTGAGATTGCGAAGCAGATTGAGGAGCGGCCGTTTGACATTCTGGATCTGAATATGGGTTGTCCGGTTCCGAAGGTCGTCAACAACGGGGACGGCTCCGCGCTCATGAAAAACCCACGGCTTGCCGGAGAGATCATTGAGAAGACGGCGCGGGCGATCAAAAAACCGCTGACGGTGAAGATCCGCAAGGGATTCGACGATGCGCACGTCAATGCGGTCGAGCTGGCGCACATTGCGCAGGAGAGCGGTGCGGCGGCGGTCGCGGTGCACGGGCGTACCAGAGAGCAGTATTATGCCGGACATGCGGACTGGGACATTATCCGTCAGGTGAAGGAAGCGGTATCGATTCCCGTCATTGGAAACGGGGATATCCGCACGCCGGAGGATGTGGCGGCGATGGCAGAGCAGACCGGCTGCGACGGCTACATGATCGCGCGCGGAGCGGAGGGCAATCCCTGGATTTTCCGCCAGATTCTGCATTATTTTGAGACGGGCGAGCACCTTTCCCGGCCGGATTTTTCAGAGGTGACGGAGATGTTGCTGCGCCATGCGAAAATGCAGATCGACTGCAAGGGAGACTACACGGGCATCCGTGAGATCCGCAAGCATGCGGCGTGGTACACTGCGGGATACCGCAATTCGTCCAAGCTTCGCGGAAGGATCAACGAGGTGGAGAATTACGGGCAGCTCGAGGCATTATTCCGGGAAGTGGAGTCATATAATGAGAAAAACGGATATGAGGCATAGGGAATGTCCTATTCCAATGAGTTTCTTAGAAATTTCCGACCGGTATTTCTGGCGATCTTAAAGGCGCAGAGCTTCCGCCCGGAGCGCGTGGAGCTTGTGGTGATCGACGAGGAGCAGAGTCATGTTTTCGAGCCGGCGGATGTGCGCGATGTGCTTGAACAGATCGGAGACGATCTGAATTATCTTACGGTATACACCGGGCGTCCCGCATATTTTTCCGCATTTGCAGAGAGAATGTATGAGGAGAACGGGCTGGTGGTGATGCTTTTTCCAAAAACCAGACTGTCCGCGGGGAAAGGACAGGCGGGGGTGAGAGATACGTTTATGACCCGGAAAGTGATCCTGGATTTTGAGTGGGAGGGAGCATACCGGACAGAGATGATCTGCGCCGCGGCGACCTACATCCCGATCCACAAAAAGCCCTGGAAACAAGGCGAAAATCTTGACATCAGGGTGCCTATCGGTTATAATACTGTGATTGTTAAGAGCATGCATCACCAGAGAGAAAAGCTTGGACGTGACCGATTTGAAGAAGCTTTTTATGAAAATTGAACTGATAAAAATTACAAAGAAGGGTAGAGAGTAATGGACAAGAAAAACATTCTGACGTATGAAGGACTCAAAAAACTGGAGGACGAATTAGAGGATTTAAAGGTTGTCAAGAGAAAGGAAGTCTCCCAGAAGATCAAGGAAGCAAGAGAGCAGGGCGATCTGTCCGAGAATGCAGAGTACGATGCAGCGAAGGACGAGCAGAGAGATATTGAGGCGCGTATTGAGGAACTCGAGAAGATCCTTAAGAACGCTGAGGTATTTGTAGAGGAAGAGGCTGACTTAGATAAGGTAAGCATCGGATGTCAGGTAAAGATCTTAGACTGTGAATTCGACGAGGAGCTGACCTACAAGATCGTGGGTTCCACAGAGGCAAACAGCTTAAAGGGCAAGATTTCCAATGAGTCGCCGGTTGGTAAGGCGCTTCTTGGAAAGAAAGTCGGCGATACCGTAACGGTAACGACACCGGCAGGAGAGTTCGAGTACAAGATACTTTCCATTCACAGATCATCAAACGAGTAGAGCATGACCGTCTGCGGACTCCGCTTCACGCGGACAGGCGGCGCAGGATAAATGGAGGAAAAGCATGGCAGAGCAGAATAATAACCAGCAGCAGGACGTCAACCAGCTGCTCAAGGTTCGTTATGATAAGTTACACGAACTGCAGGAGAACGGAAAGGACCCGTTCGTCATTACCAAGTATGACGTGACGAATCACAGCACGGATGTCAAGGAGCATTTTGAGGAGATGGAAGGCAAGGAGGTATCTCTTGCCGGACGTATGATGTTCAAACGTGTCATGGGTAAGGCATCTTTCTGCAATATTCAGGACTTAAAGGGACGTATCCAGATCTATGTAGCGCGCGACAGCATCGGCGAGGAGTCCTACGCGGATTTCAAAAAGTATGATGTCGGCGATATTTTAGGCGTGAAGGGTACCGTTTTTAAGACGAAAACAGGCGAGATTTCCATTCATGCAGCAGAGGTAACACTGCTTTCCAAGAGCTTACAGATTCTGCCGGAGAAGTTCCACGGACTGACGGATACCGATACCAGATATCGTCAGAGATATGTCGATCTCATCATGAATGAGGATGTGAAGGACACATTTGTGAAGCGTTCCAAGGTTATCAGCACGATCCGACGCTATCTGGACGGACAGGGCTTCATGGAGGTTGAGACCCCGATGCTCGTGTCGAATGCGGGCGGTGCGGCTGCAAGACCGTTTGAGACACATTTCAATGCGTTAGACGAGGACTTAAAGCTTCGTATTTCTCTGGAGCTTTACTTAAAGAGACTGATTGTCGGCGGCATGGAGCGTGTCTATGAGATTGGCCGCGTATTCCGTAATGAGGGTCTGGACACCAGACACAATCCGGAGTTCACACTCATGGAGCTGTATCAGGCATATACCGATTACCACGGCATGATGGATCTGACCGAGAACCTTTACCGCTATGTGGCAAAGGAAGTGACCGGTTCCGAGATGCTGACCTACGGGGAGCATACCATGGATCTCTCCAAGCCGTTTGAGCGCATTACCATGGTGGATGCGGTGAAGAAGTATGCAGGCGTCGATTTTAACGAGGTGAAGGATACCGCCGAGGCGAAGAAGCTTGCAGATGAGCATCACATCGAGTACGAGGAGCGTCACGAAAAGGGCGATATCTTAAATCTTTTCTTCGAGGAGTATGTCGAGGAGCACCTGATCCAGCCGACGTTCGTGATGGATCATCCGATCGAGATCTCTCCGCTCACGAAGAAGAAGCCGGAGAACCCGGACTATGTAGAGCGTTTTGAATTCTTCATGAACGGCTGGGAGATGGCAAATGCTTACTCTGAGCTGAATGATCCGATCGACCAGCGCGCACGTTTCGCTGCCCAGGAGGAGGCTTTTGCGGCTGGTGATGAGGAAGCGAACCACACCGATGAGGATTTCTTAAATGCACTTTCCATCGGTATGCCGCCGACCGGAGGTATCGGATTCGGAATCGACCGTATGGTCATGATGATGACCAACAGCCCGGCGATCCGCGATGTACTGCTGTTCCCTACAATGAAGTCATTGGATAAAAAAGACCAATAAAATCAAGGGTTTGCGGACTTCCAACTTGTATGGTACGACAGGAGTACGACAAAATAACCTATCTTAAAGGGTTAAAACAAACGATTTTAAATTAAAATCGAGTCAGTTCAAGTTCATATTTTGTACTATAAGGACATTTTTCTAAAAGAAATTTTAGAGGAATGTCCTTTTTTGTTATGGTCAACGGAACAAAATAAGAAAATGGAGGAAGTCAGTATGAACAGTACAGCGTTAGGAGCAGAAAAAGAAAATATTAACTTTATCAGTGAAGCGCATGAGAAATTCTACTATGAAAAAATTCAGAAAGTTAGAGAAGCAGATGTATATCACAAGGCACTTTGCTATTGCATTGGAATGAACGAAGATACACGAAGAAATGTGGATAGAATTTATAATTTCAAGACTGGATGTGTAAAACCGGAGTGCCTGCATGAAGGCTGGCAGACCAGTGGAAGTGCAAAGGTTGTCAGAATGGCATTTAATCTGTATTGCAATGGTACACCGAGCGTGGATGATGAACAGGACACAGAGGAGCAGGTGGATGAGTGCCGGAGATATTCAGTAGAGGATTTGTTCTGCTGTTGCTTGTATGCAATGTTTGGAGGAAATGATTGATGTTAAAGATTCGGTTGATGGGAACAAAAAATGATATTACATGGTTCAAAAAAATCATGCAGAGACACCCAAAGGTAGAGGTTCTGGAAATGTCAGACCTCTATCCCAACAAGGGAACAGATAAATATTACAGATCGTATGTAGAAGTAAAAAAGAGCAATGTAAAAGAATAATAGTAGAATTTGGAGGAATTTCATCATGTGTAAAGTTATAGTAATCGGAAACCAGAAAGGTGGAGTTGGAAAGACCACCACAACAAGTAATCTAGGTATTGGACTTGCAAAAAAGGGGAAAAAGGTGCTTCTGATAGATGCGGATGCACAGGGAAGCCTGACAGCAAGTTTAGGCTTTCAGGAGCCGGATAAACTGGATGTATCTCTTGCAACCATTATGGCGAATATCATCAATGAAGAAGATATGGAGCCGGATTATGGCATCCTAAAGCATGACGAGGGTGTAGACCTTATGCCCGGCAATATAGAGTTGTCGGGATTGGAAGTATCACTGGTAAATGTCATGAGCAGGGAGCTTGTGCTTCGGACTTATATAGAACAGCAGAAAGAAAGGTATGATTACATTCTGATTGATTGTATGCCTTCCCTTGGCATGATTACCATAAATGCCTTTGCAAGTGCCGACAGCATCCTTATTCCGGTGCAGGCAGCATATCTGCCGGTAAAAGGTCTGGAACAGCTTATAAAGACCATAGGAAAGGTAAAAAGGCAGATCAATCCAAAATTGGAGATTGAAGGTATTCTGCTTACTATGGTTGATAACAGAACGAATTATGCAAAAGACATCAGTGCATTGGTTGTGGAGAATTATGGTAGCAAGGTAAGAATATTTGAAAACAGTATTCCGATGTCGGTAAGAGCTGCGGAGATTTCTGCTGAAGGTGTCAGCATTTATGAGCATGATCCAAATGGAAAAGTAGCGAGTGCCTATCAGTCATTGACAGAGGAGGTGCTTGCAGATGAATAAAACAGGAAGTGCCGCAAAGGTAAAACTGAACAGCTTCGATGATTTATTCGGAGATGGACAGCCACAGGCAGGAATAGAGCAGGTACAGGAAATTGCATTATCAGAACTGCATGAGTTCAAAGGTCACCCATTTAAGGTACTGGACGATGAAAAGATGCAGGAGACGGTGGAGAGTGTCAGAGAGCATGGCGTGCTGATGCCGGGTATTGCAAGACCAAGAGCTGAGGGCGGCTATGAAATTATTGCAGGACACCGAAGGAGACATGCGTGTGAGCTTGTAGGACTTGATACAATGCCGATGTTTATTCGTAATTATACGGACGATGAAGCCACGATTATCATGGTGGACAGCAATATTCAAAGAGAAGATATTCTTCCAAGCGAAAAAGCGAAGGCATATCGCATGAAATACGAAGCCATGAAGCATCAGGGAAGCAGAGCAGGTGGACTTACGCTGGACGAACTGGGAGGAGCTGCAGGAGAGAGTGCAAAAACTGTTCAAAGATATATATGGATTTCACGATTATCGGAACCGTTACTTGATATGGTGGATTCGGGGAAAATAGGCATTATGCAGGCGGTGGACATCTCGTTTTTATCAGAGGATGCACAGCAATGGGTATTGGTTGCCATACAGGACACCAATGCTGTCATAACCAAACAGCAGAGTGCCATGCTGAAGGAAAGTGACAAAAAAGGAGAGTTGACCTTTCCAATGGTGCGTATGCTTCTGGAGAAAGAAAAGCCAGTAGAGCGTAAGGTTGTTATAAAAACAGAACGCATTAACAGTTATTTCCCGGATACATACAGCACAGATGATATAGAAAAAATAATATTTCAGCTATTAGATAACTGGAAAAATACGCAGTAGGAAGGAGGAGACGAGAATGGGAGAAATTTTGCAGCTAGACTATTATTACGGAATAGAAGCGGAACAGTTCTCATTCTATCGTGTTCCACGCCTGCTGATAAAGGACGAGAGATTTAAGAAGCTGTCCAGTGATGCAAAATTATTGTATGGACTTATGCTTGATCGTATGTCGCTGTCTATGAAAAATGAATGGTTTGACGATGAAAATCGTGCATACATCATTTATACCATAGACAGCATTATGGAGGATTTGGGATGCGCTAAGGAAAAAGCTGTTAAGGTATTGGCAGAGCTTGATTCTGTAAAAGGAATTGGTCTGGTAGAAAAGGTGCGCAGAGGACTTGGAAAACCGGATATAATTTATGTGAAAAATTTTGCTTCAATTTCAGAGCAGATGGACGAAAAAGAGCCTGCTAATGCTGATGAAATCACAGAAGTCGGAAAATCGAACTTCAAGAAGTCAGAAAATCGAACTTCTGGAAGTCAGAAAATCAAACTTCAAGAAGTCAGAAAATCGAACTTTCGGAAGTCAGAAAATCAAACCTCTGGAAGTTCGGAAATCGAACCTCAAGAAGTCGGAGAATCGAACCCTAATTATACTAACTATAATCAGACTTATATGAATCAGACTAATTATAACCATACTGAGGAGAGTTATAACAATCCTATCAATCAATCTGCAACAGAAAAGCCACAAGATGATGTGATTGATTCGATGGATGATGCACAGGCATACATAGAACTGATTAAAGAAAATATCAATTATGATCATCACATGAAGTATGATGGTTATGGTGAAAAAGAACTTTATGACGAATTATTTGGGATAATCTGCGAAGTAGTGTGCGTAAAGAGAAAATCAATCCGAGTTGCAGGTGAGGATTATCCGTATGAGCTTGTAAAATCCAGATTCTTGAAACTGAACAGCAGTCATCTGGAATATGTGATTGGTTGCATGAAAGAGACAACGACAAAGATTACAAATATCAAAGCGTATATGATAACAGCACTTTATAATGCACCAACTACGATAAATCATTTCTATCAGCAGGAAGTGCAGCATGATATGTATGGAGGTGGATGGCATGAAAAGGGTATTATTTAAGGTGATTTTGCCGCTGGCAACTGGTTTCAATTCTGGATTATGAGTGGATTTCCATTCGGCATACAAAAGATGCTCGTACTGCTGATACCTCGCAATTTTGGAATTGCAGGGAGCATTGGAGTGTTGGCACTTGACGCAGTCATAGGCGGCATGATCGGAGTGATTGTCCTTGCAATAAAAATTATTGCAATCATTAGGGAAGTAATCAATATCATAATGGAACTTGCAGGAAAGAGAATTTCTTGCTGAACAGGAGCAGGTATGAAATGAAAGTTTTTATACCTGCTTATTTTATAACTTCTGGTCACAGCGTCCAGAAGTGGAAAGGAACTGATATGGAATCAATGAGAGACACCAAGCGTATCATGGAGCGTGAAATCAAAAAAGGAAGCACACCATTATCTTTTGAACAAATGGAGATTGATACAAATAATTATCAAGAGATTACTTCTGTGGAGAAGCTGACACAGGTATTGCAGTACCTTCACAGGGTAGGCAATTACAAGTCTTTAGCGGGAAAAACGGTGATCAATAATGTTTACACTTTTATGCGTGGAAGGACACCTGATTTTACCAGAGCAAGAAGTATATTTGACCGGGAAAAGATATATCATCAGATGCTCCGGCAGGAAAGGAAGATGAAGCCTACTTATGAGGGAGACTGCTATATCGAAACAGCAAAGTGCTATTTTTCATTGCCGGAGGAATGGGAAAAGCATAAAATGATATATCTGAATAATGATGCGTATGGTTTTATCCTGTCGAATAAGTATATCTTGGGATTGTATAAGTATTGCAGGGAAGCAAGGCGGGATATTGCAATGGAAGCTCATGAAATACCGGAGAATACAAATACTGTTGTTCAACGGCTGATAAACATGGAAAATCTGGAAGTGTTATCACATTGTCTGCTGCTCGATGATGTATGGATAGAAGATAATCTGATCGGTGCAAAGATGTACACGATTTTCAAGTTAGGAATTTCTTCTCAAAGCACAGCTTTTCTGCTATAATGGGCATTAGCTTATTATGTCTGGAGGAAATGAATATGTGCGATGAAAATATGAATTTAGAAGAACAGGTTACTGAGCCTGTTGAGCCAAAGGTGGAAACAGAACCATTATTTGAGGAAATGGTGGATTTTGATACATTCAGCAAGTCAGATTTCCGTGTTGTAAAAGTAAAAGAATGTAGTGCTGTGAAGAAAAGCAAAAAGCTGTTACATTTTGTTTTAGATGATGGCACAGGAACAGACAGAATTATTCTCTCTGGAATCCATGCATATTATGAACCGGAGGAACTGGTCGGAAAGACATTACTTGCAATTACAAATTTACCACCTAGAAGTATGATGGGAATTGATTCCTGTGGTATGCTTTTATCCGCTGTTCATACAGTAAATGGAGAGGAAAAGCTTAATTTAGTTATGCTGGATGATGCAATTCCGGCAGGTGCAAAGCTCTACTAATCAAAAAGAATATAGAAAAATATACAGCGTTAAGGCAGATATGAGATCGAAAGATTTTGTATCTGTTTTTTTATTGCAACAACTTCTGGTCACGGCGTCCAGAAGTGGAAAGGAAAAGGAAATGAACAGAAAAGATGTGAAGAAATTATTGCTTGCTGTTATTGCTGTGGTAATTGTGGCAAAAATAGCAAGAGACATTATGAAAGCGAGAAAGCAGAAAGAAAATATTCCTGCTGATATATTCGAGGATTTTTATGAGGAAGAAATGAACTGGTGGGATAAAGACCTTGAGGAAGGGGAGGAGCAGTAAGTATGGCAATGAAAACACAGCTTCACAGGCTGTTGGTTCCACCCTAAATCAAGTTGGTGCAGATAAGGAAGGAGGTACACCGTGCAGGAGGAAACAACACAGAAAACCATTGCTCTTGCAATCAAGACTTCCAAACTGACCGCAAGCGTGTTACAGAAGGCGATGAAGATGTATCTGGAACACCAGAAGCATAAGGAGCCTTCCCATGGGAAAATCCCGGTAAAAAAGCTGGTCGGTCAGGGAGAGGGTGCAAAGTCCATTGAGGTTACGGATAGCAATATTAAATCCTTTGAGCGTGTTGCAAGGAAATACAATGTCGATTTCGCAGTAAAAAAGGATAAGACCATGGAACCACCCAAGTATCTTGTATTTTTCAAGGGCAAGGATGCCGATGTGATTGCACAGGCATTCAAGGAATTTGTCAAAGTTAATGAGAAAAAACAGCAGCGTCCGTCACTCAGACAGAAACTGAAAGGACTTCAGAAGATTGTTGCACAGAGGAGCGCAGCAGAGAGAAAA
This sequence comes from uncultured Lachnospiraceae bacterium, assembly GCA_902781225.1. Classification (GTDB taxonomy): domain Bacteria; phylum Bacillota; class Clostridia; order Lachnospirales; family Lachnospiraceae; genus Roseburia. The sequence goes on from CACZIN010000055.1 coordinate 17,303, forward strand.
ATAAGGACAAGGGACAGAGCTTATAAGCAAGGTCATTGACGGGATTGTGAAAGATTTGCAGTCAATTCCGAAAACTCTCAAAGAAAAAACAAAAGGGGTAAATAAAAAGCAGCTTGCCCTGAAATGTGCTCCCTATGTGATCTTCGGGTATGTTCTGAATAAGGTTTCATGGCTGTATGGACAGCAGGCAGGTGATAACACCTTACAGAAGGTGTTGGACACAATCAATGGGATTGGAGGTGCGTTCCATAATCCGCTACCAAGTTTTCTGCCGAGGGATTTACTGGTAGGAGTGGGTTGCGGAATTGGATTTCGTATGGTAGTTTATTATAAAGCGAAAAATGCAAAGAAATTCCGGCAGGGAGTGGAGTACGGTTCAGCAAGGTGGGGAACCGCCAAGGATATTGAACCGTATGTTGATCCTGTATTCGAGAACAACGTATTATTAACTGCAACGGAGAGACTTATGATGTCGGGCAGACCAAAACAGCCGAAGTATGCGAGAAATAAAAACATACTTGTAATCGGTGGTTCCGGTTCCGGCAAGACCAGATTTTTTGTTAAGCCGAACCTCATGCAGATGCACAGTTCCTACGTTGTGACTGATCCCAAAGGCACAGTCCTCGTGGAATGTGGCAAAATGCTGTCTAAGAATAATTACCGGATCAAGGTGCTGAACACGATTAACTTTGCAAAATCAATGCATTACAATCCTTTCGCTTATATCCGTAGCGAAAAGGATATTCTGAAACTCGTAAACACAATCATTGTAAATACCAAAGGGGAAGGACAGCAAGCCTCTGAGGATTTCTGGGTGAAAGC
>CACZIN010000056.1:0-9486 GCA_902781225.1 uncultured Lachnospiraceae bacterium
AATATAAAACCGCGCGAACCGAAACTCGTTGCCATCTGCTATTGAAAACATGGCAGATGGCAATTCAGACATCGGCTTCGCGCGGTTATGTTTTATTGCAGGAGTACAGGCAAGTGCGGTACAAAAGTCCTACAAATTGTCTTCCGGGATGCGGACATGACCCGCGGAGTGCTCCAAACTTGGAAAGACACGGATCATCGAAGATGCAGACATCCGGTCGGTTAGAAATGCCATATTTTTTGAACCGAATTTCCAGTTGCATTTCCACATGAAATCCCCAAGTGTGTTTCTTATAGTATTACGTATCAAAGCAAGATATGCTTAGCGCGACACTCCCATCTTTTATCTTCTCCTCCAGCTTTCCAATCGCTTCCCCAAAGCTTTTTCTGCTGTCGAGCAATTCTTTCGCACGCTCCCTAGCGCGGGCGGACTGCCGGCTGTAATATCCGGCATCATCCATGTAGCGCAGGATCTCCCGCTCCATCTGCTCATAATCACGCACGCGAAACGCCTCGCCGGCAGCAGCCGATACATCTCCTTCCGGCAGCGTGACCGCCGGCAGTCCCTGATACAGCGCCTCCGCCACAGAGCTTCCGCCGCCTGCGCGTCTGGGATTCACATAGAGATCTCCGCACGCGAAAACGGCGAGCGCATCTTCCTGTTTTCCAAGATACCGCGTATGCTTCCACAGTCTCTCATAGCCTGTCTGTATGCTTTGCCAGGACTCATAGCGTCCCATAAAGACTACCTGCACATTCTCTCTTTGTGCGGCAATCCGATCCAGCATTGCCAGAAAATCATCGGCAATCTCCCAATCCAGCCGCCATCCCACGATCATCAGGACAAATCCGTGTTCCCATATCCCCAGCTCCTGTCTGGTATAGTGGTGTTCCTGCGGCTTAAATACAAATGTAAATCTGGCTGCAGCTATTTTTTCCGCATCCACTCCCAGGCGTTCCAGCACCGGCAGATCCCCGTTTCCCGGCTTTCCGTCCAGCAGCTGGTATTCCCCGCAGGACATCGCCACCGCCGAAAAAACCGTTCCCACCGTAATCTCCGGCACGAACATACCGCAAATATCCGCACAGATGTCGCTGCCTCCGATATCGAGCAGATAGCAGGGCTTCCGCTCCCGAATCATCTGCACCAGCTGTACCATTGTATCCAGGTTCGGCATATCATTCGCACATTGGTGAAACTCGAACACCTCTCCCTGAAACTCGATGTGATCCAGGTTACACAATTCCGGCAGATAGCCTGCCTCACAGAGATCGTAGAACGGTCCGGCTCCTTTTCCGGAAATCTGCATCGCCGTGTTGATGATCACCACTTTCTTGCCCAGGTACTTCTGGAGCACCAGACAGCGGTCGAGCAATGTCTTCGTCGGTGCATGGTTCTGTCCGAGCACCTGTGAGGTCATCACAAAGACCAGGTTCCCGTCTCTCTCCTCCACCGGAACATAGTTGCGTCCCTTGATTCCCAGCGCCCCGCAGAAAGCATCAAACAGCATCCGGTACAGCGCCGCGAGCTGTTCCTGTGTCCGCTCCCCTTTGAGCCGCGCATCGGCAAATACAGCCGTGCCAATCTGCCAGTAATCGCTGAGCTTCTCATATTCCCCCACTTCACTCCAGTCTGCATCCAGCACCGTTTGCAGCAGCTCCTGTGTATAAGCCGGCGTCCTTGACACTTTCATACAAAAAGAAAGCAGATGTATCCGCATCCAGACAGGTGCTTCTCCTGCCTGGTGCTCCATCTGCTCCAATATCATGCTGCGCTGCGATTCTTCCAGCGTTCCCAGTATTTTCTCCAAATTATGAAGCCGTTCTTCTATCTGTCCATAACATTCAAAATATTCCTGCCTGTCATAGCGGCATATTTGTTCGATGAATGTTCCGAGTTCCATATTCGCTCCTTATTTTGGCGCACCCGCGGAATCATTATTTGATTCGTACCGGTATGCCCCGCTCTCCCAGATATTCCTTTGCCTCCCTGGGTGTCTGTTCCGTAAAATGATAGATGCTCGCCGCCGCAACCGCCGATGCTCCGCCCTGCGTAATTGCCTGATACATATCTTCGTAACTGCCGGCACCGCCGGATGCAATCACCGGAACATTCACTAACTCTGTCGCGATCTTTATCATCTCTACATCGTAGCCCTGCATGGTTCCATCCAGTTCCACCGAGGTCAGCAGGATCTCACCGGCACCGGCTTCCACGACTTTCTGAACCCATTCTTCCAGCGAATACCCCGTGTCAGCTTCGCCGTTATGTGAAAAACAGCGGTAGGAACCGTCGATCTTCCTGCAGTCTATGCTTGCCACAATGCACTGTGATCCGAATAATCTGGCGCCTTCTGTTATCAGTTCCAGATTGTCGTACGCCGCACTGTTGATCGCAACTTTATCCGCACCGGCCCGGAGAAGCTGCCGGATCTGCTCTATATTACAGATTCCGCCGCCCACGCAAAACGGCACAAAACACTCTCTCGAAAAATCACGGATGGACTCGTAATCCGGATCGCGCCCCTCTTTGGTCGCCTCAATATCCACCAGAATGAGCTCGTCCACCTCGCGCATGTTGTATACTTTAATCGCCGGCAATACCGTATCCACTCTTCTCCAGGAGTTAAATCCCACACCCTTCACCAGGCCTACTGATTTGTACAGCAAGGTAGGAATCACGCGAACTTTTAACATCTCTCTATCTCTGCTCCCTTTCTCTCTTCCGTCACATCGCCAGGAAATTCTTAATCAGGCGAAAACCGGCTTTCTGGCTCTTCTCCGGGTGAAACTGCGTACCGACAATATGATCTTTTGCCACTGCCGAGACAAACTCACCGCAGTACGGAGTAACCGCGGCAATATTCTCCTCATCCCTCACTTTAAAATGATAGCTGTGCACAAAGTAGTAGTTCGTTCCATCTTCAATTCCATCAAAGAGAGGCGTTTCGGCGCGCTTTTCAATGTCGTTCCATCCGACATGCGGGATTCTCTCCTTCGCCTGCGTCTGTTCAAAACGCACGATCTCGCCCGGAATATATCCCAGTCCCTCGCACTCGCAGACCTCATAGCCCCGCTCTGCCAGCAGCTGCATCCCAAGACAGATTCCAAGAATCGGTGTCTCTTTTTCAAGCACGGCGCGGTTTAATTCCTCAATCCATCCGCCGTCTCTTAAATTGTTCATTGCATCTGGAAAAGCGCCGACCCCGGGAAGCACAATATGCTCCGCCTCCCTAAGGTCGAGCGGATTATCGATGATTACCGCATCTGATCCGCATTTTTCAAACGCTCTCTGTACGGAAAGCAGATTGCCCATTCCATAATCTATAATGACTGTTTCCATTATTTGTTGTCTTTCTCTTCTACATTGTCATAGTTTATCTTGGTCAGATTGCCGTTTTTATCCTTGATCAGCTTACCATTCTTGTCCGTCAGGAAAAGCTTCTTGTTCGTAAACTCATCGCAGATCTTGATAAACTCGTCTACCGTAATACCGATCGGCTCGAGGATATCCTCCAGCTTTTTGTCCAGATAGGTCCAGCGGAATGCACCGTCGCGCTCCTTTACCACCTGCATTGCCTCCTCACGGGAGATGCGTCCCCTGCGGATATGCATGGATGCCTGATCCGAGCAGCGTCCGAATCCGAACTTCAGATACTTGAAGTATTCATGAATTCCCGCCTGGTAGTTATCGAGGTTCTCATAGTCGTCATAATCGCCCTCGACCACTTTGCCCCAGCTCTTAAATCCGTGCGCCTTTGCAACCAGAACATTGTGGAGACCTTCCCACGGAATGTAGTATCCCAGGAAGATTCCCGTCACGCCGACGCGCTTCAGCTCTTCATCCGTCGGATACGTAAATGGAATCAGATCTTTTTTCGTTATGCCTTCCTGACCGATCAGGTCATTCACGCGGAGACCGAGCATGCCGCCGAATTCTTCCAGCCATCTGCGATCCAGCACGTTATTTTCAACTGCTGCTGCCGGTCCGCCATACTCGTTCTGGGAATTTTCTCCCCAGATAATCAGCGGGACGTTAAAGTTCACCGCCATACGCACCGGTACCGTGAAAATGCTGACATGCTCCGGCCAGGAAATATCTCCCACCTCTGTCAGGCCGATGCGGTTGAGCTTCGCACGTACCACACGGTTGGTCGTCACTTCAATATAATCCACACCCATCTTTTTGATATTCTCGATGTTCTCTCTTCCGATCGGTGTAAGATCGCAGGTCGTCGCCGTCACGCAGAGCGGGTTCATGCCCAGCTCCAGCATGGTAATTACCTGATAGGTACTGTCTTTTCCACCGCTGACCGGAATAATGCAGTCCCAGTTTGAATGATCCTTGGAACGATAGCGGTCCAGAATCTCCAGCAGCTCTGCCTTTCTCTCATCCCAGTCTACGGATTTGCGGTTCTCATAATTTCTGCAGGCATTACAGATTCCCTCTTCATCAAAAGAAAGATGAGGTTTGGTACTTGGCAGACAACATCTCTTGCAATATTTAATCATGGTTGATTTCCTCCATTAGTGTTCTTTCACAGTCTTAAGCATTTCCTGAATCTGTTCTACCGACAGCCATTCCGTGTTGGTTCCCGAGCTGTACTCAAAGCCCTGCTCCACACGCTTGCCGCCTGCCTGGATCTTGGAATCATCCCACCACTCGAAGTGCGGGTATACAATGAAATGCTTCTCGTATTCGTAGGTCATCATGGAGTCTTCACGCGTAACCATGATCTCATGAAGCTTCTCTCCCTCACGGATGCCGACCTCCGGCATCTCACATCCCGGCAGGATCGCCTGCGCGAGATCTGTGATCTTAAAGGAAGGAATCTTGGAAATAAACGTCTCACCGCCCTTGGCTTCCGACAGTGCCTTAATAACAAGCTGCACGCCTTCATCCAGGCTGATCCAGAAACGTGTCATCCGGTAATCGGTAATCGGAAGCGCCTTCTCCCCGTTCTCTACCAGATTACGGAAGAACGGAATAACCGATCCGCGGCTTCCCGCAACATTACCATAACGCACGATGGAAAAGCAGACATTTTTGGCTCCCGCATATGCATTCGCGGCAATAAAGAGCTTGTCCGATACAAGCTTTGTACCGCCGTAAAGGTTGATCGGATTTACCGCCTTATCTGTGGACAGGGCAACCACGCGCTTAACTCCGCAGTCCAATGCTGCATCGACGATATTCATCGCTCCGTTAATGTTGGTCTTCACTGCCTCCATCGGATTATATTCGCACGCCGGAACCTGCTTTAATGCTGCGGCATGAACGACATAATCCACTCCGTCAAACGCACGGTACAGACGCTCTCTGTCTCTGACATCTCCGATAAAGAACCGGAGCTTATCGCCATACTTTTTAAATTTGTTGCTCATGATAAACTGCTTATATTCATCTCTGGAATAAATAATAATCTTCTTCACATCATAATGATCCAGCACATACTGCGTAAACGCATTTCCGAAGGATCCCGTTCCGCCTGTAACCAATATTGTCTTTCCGTTTAACATATGTAAGCCTCCTACTTTCCCGCAACATCCTGTTGCCATATCATAGTTTATATCGAACTTTTTGTCCGTTCTCATAACCTCTATTCATACTGAAAATCGCCGCCGTCTTCCATCCATTTTACGATCTGCTCCCCGCGGTGCTGCCAGGTATGATGCGCCAGCGCTTTCTGATAGCCCGCTTCGGCAATTTCTGCCGCCCGTTCCTCATGCTCCAGAAGATCTTTGATTTGAAGCGGAAGCTCCTCCAGTCTGTTCAGCGGGAAGGTCACAATCTCCTTTTCGGGTACCAGTAATTTGTTCAACAGCGTGTACTCGTTTGTCACACACACGGCTCCCGCAAGCATCGCCGTAAAGATGCGCTCATGCATGCCGTCCAATATGTTCGTATTGTTGATCACAATGCGCGAGCGCTGCATCAGCTTTATCACTTCTGTGATATCAACGCCCTCCGAGGAAAGTATTTCCAGATTTTCCCTGCCCGCGCCGTCATAGGCATCCCATCCGGCGCCGACCACCGCGACTTTCAGACCGTTTGTCAGGAGTGTCTCTATGATGCTCTGGCGCATATAGTCTCTCTGGTACTGATCCAGCGGTTCGAGCACTTTCTGCATCGCAAAGAACTCATCCTCACTGTATTCAAATCCGATCTCCCGGAGATAGTTCCTCACTTCCTCTGTCCAGGAGCTCGCCAGATGCTCTCCCACAATGCGGGGCATTACCTGTTTTGCTATGGTTCCGAACACGCCCGGTATCGCGTCAATCCTGCTCTCGGAATCCCGCAGCGGTTTGTACGTTCCCGGAAAAAACAGGGCAATGTCCTTCTCGTGGTACGGCACCCGGCCCTCCGGCAGAAATCCGCCGTGGTACAGCGTCTCCACCCGCTCGAACTTTGAAAACTCCTCGCGCAGCTGCGCCGCGTGTGAATCACGCACCATCAGAAGACGGGCGTTTGTTCCCAGACTTCCCCAGATTCGTTTCTGATGGTACACCGGGTCGTCCACAATCCAGCCGACACGCTTCATCTCCGCAAGTTCCGGCAGATTTTCGCTTTCCAGATTCCACAGGATCGCCTGTATGGAAAAATAAAACGCATACTGATCCCGGTGTTCCAGACATTCTACAAACCTGTCATCCGCTCCGGGTTCTGTCGCCCCGATCATATCTACCTGATATCCGCATTTGCGGAATCCCTCACAGATTTCATCCGCCGCTCTTCCCAGTACGTCATACGCTGAAATCCCTCTTATCACCAGTATCCTTTTCATGAGCTGTCTCCTCATTTCTTATCCCCGCTGACCCTTGTCAGTGTGCATGTAATTATTATATAATAATCATATATGGAATTCAATTTTTTTGATGATTGAGGAACGATCTATGAATATATTGTGTTACCGCTACGGCAGCATTGTAGAACCGGATATAATCGACGGCTTTAAAGAACTTGGCAATCAGGTCTCTGAGATATGTCTTGAAATCTACAACAAAAACACAACTCCGCTCGAAGGACTGACCGCACTGAAGGACGAGCTGATGCGTCACAGTTACGACTTCGTGTTCAGCATCAATTTTTACCCCTTTATTGCAGAAGTATGTAATATCTTTCAGATCCGCTATCTGTGTCTGACGGTGGACGCTCCGGTGCTGGAGCTTTTTTCCAATTCGATACGGCTTCCGTGGAACCGCATTTTTCTATTTGACCGCGCGCAGTATGAGGATTTTCATCCGCTGAACCCGGAATGCATCTTTCATCTTCCGTTAGCCGGCAATCCTGCCCGCTATGCATCCGTCATCAGGAACGCCACCCCCGATCTGATCCGGAAATATTCCGCCGATATTTCATTCGTCGGCTCACTATACACCGAGAAATGTCCTTACGACCGGCTTCAGACCGAAGATGCGTATCTGAAGGGTTATCTGGAAGGCATTATGGATGTGCAGATGCAATTACCCGGCTGCTATCTTCTCGAAGAACTGCTGCCGGACATCATCGTTGATTCTTTCCGCGATGCCATGCCGCAATTCTACATTCCGCCCGAGAATTCCAGGCGCAATGACCGTGCTGTGGTTGCGCAATACTATTTGTGTCCCAAGATCTCTTCCGCAGAGCGCATCTCTATCATGCGCTCGCTTGGCAGCCGCTACCCGGTATACCTTTACACGGGAAGCGACACCACCGGGCTTCCGGTCAGAAACTGCGGTCGCGTAAAGACGCACACCCAGATGCCTCTTGTCTTTGCGAACAGTAAAATCAACCTCAACATTACCTCCCGTTCCATCCGGACCGGGCTTCCGCTCCGCATTTTCGATGTTCTCGCATGCGGAGGGTTCCTGCTCACGAACGCACAGAGCGAACTGCCGGACTGTTTTTCGGTCGGCGAGGATCTCGACTGCTTCTCTTGTGAGGATGATCTGCTTGCCAAGGTGGAATATTACCTGTCCCACGACAAGGACCGTGCAGAGATTGCACATAACGGTTTTGAAAAAGTTCAAAAATACCACACTTACCCGGAACGGCTGTTGCAGATGATTGCACTGGCTTACGGTCTTTCCTAGACGGAGGATTTTATGCGAATTTTATTTTTAGACTCACCGGCTTTTGCCAAACAGGATATGATAGACGCCTTTACTGCCTGCGGCATTACCTGCGACCTCTTTTTTCATGAGGCGTACAACGACAGGCAGAATGTTTCTTACGAGCAGAAGTTTGACGCCGCCGTTTCCCATTTTTCCTACGATTTTGTTTTTTCCTTTAATTATTTTCCAATCTTGTCAAACTGCTGTATGAAGCATCATCTGAAATACATTTCGTACGTATACGACAGCCCCCTGGTCACGCTGTACTCCTACACGCTGATCAATCCCTGCAATTATGTATTTCTTTTTGACAAGGCGACCTATCTGAAATTCCATAACGCAGGAATCCCAACCGTATATTATCTTCCGCTCGCGGCAAATGTATCCCGCCTTTCTGCCATGAAGTGCCCGGATGCACTGCTTCCGCAGGTATCCTCCGACGTTTCATTTGTGGGGTCGCTATACAACGAGGAGCACAATCTTTTTGAACGGCTGAATGGCCTTTCCGACTATACCAAAGGCTACCTCGATTCCATTATGCTCGCGCAGCAGAACGTCTACGGCTACTTTTTTCTTGAGGATCTGCTCACGCCGCCTATCCTTGAGGATCTACAGGCCGCATGCCCGTACCAGCCGCTTCCGGACGGCACGGAATCCGCGGCATTTGTATATGCCAACTACTTCCTGTGCAGAAAAATTACATCCAACGAGCGCCTGTCACTGCTGCGCCTTGCCTCCGACCGCTTTCCTCTCAAATTGTATACACACCATCCCAGTCCTCTTCTCCCAAAGGCGGAGTACATCGGTCCCGTTGATTATTACGACACGATGCCCTACATTTTTCAGCACAGCCGCATCAACCTGAACATCACGTTAAAGAGTATTCATTCCGGCATCCCGCTCCGCTGCATGGACATCATGGGCAGCGGCGGTTTCCTGCTGACAAACTATCAGGAAGATTTTCTGGATGATTTTCAGCCGGATGAAGATTTCGTATTTTATGAGAGCGAGGATGATTTTCTTGCCAAAATCGCTTACTACCTCTCACATGATGCCGAGAGAAGACAGATCGCGGCAAACTGCCTTGGGAAAATGTCGGAATCCCACACGTTTGTCCACCGCGTCAAAGCTATGTTAAATGTTATCTAAAAAAGGCCGCCGCATGAAACGGACAGTCACTTTGACGCGCTAAGTAATATGATAAGAAACACATCCCACCGATTTCAGATGGAAATGCAGATGGAATATTCGCTGAAAAAAATGCGTGCATTTCTTCCCGGCGGGCTTTTGCATTGGATTCCGTGTCTCTTCCACGTTTTGACAATCCACGGAATGTGTCCGACAAACCGCAGACAATGAGCGGATTCCCTAGTGTCCCTAGCGGCACTGCTTC
>CACZIN010000057.1:0-14219 GCA_902781225.1 uncultured Lachnospiraceae bacterium
GAGTTTCGGTTCGCGCGGTTTTATATTGTCTGTGAAGAGGTGCCATTAGGGACACCAGAAAGTCCGCCCATTGTCTCCGGTGTGTCGGACATGCACCCGGCGGATTGTCCAAACGTGGAAGAGACACGGAATTCGATGCAAACATTCAGCTGGAAGAAATGCTCACATTTTTCTCCAACGAATATTCCATCTGCATTTCCACATGAAATCCCCAAGTGTGTTTCTTATAATATTACTTATCAGAGTAAAGCACGGTATGCTTATTGCGGCAGTTCCTTTTAGCATCTAGTTGTTGGTATCCGATGCAGCTCTGGAAGTGACCGCAGAGCTGTCGGCTTTGGAGGTCGTCTCGGAGCTGCCTGTCTCAGAACTTTCTGTCTCAGAGCTTTCTGTCTCAGAATTCTTCATCTCGGAGCTTTCTGTCTCGGAACTCTTCATCTCAGAGCTTTCTGTCTCAGAGCTCTTCATCTCAGAGCTTTCAGTCTCGGTGTTCTTCATCTCGGTAGCGGACGTATCCGGAATCTCGGTCGGATCTTCCGTCTCCGGAACAATATCCGGATTCTCGTAGACAACCTCACCGGTACCGGCACGGAGCAGAAGACTCTTGGAACCGAGGATATTCACGGTGATGGTATCGCCGTTCTGTACATTGTCCAGACTGGTCGTAATCAGGTTCGATGTCAGGAATGTGGTAGGAACTTTGTTGCCGTTTACAAAGATCTTCGTATTCTTGGTAAAGTTGGCACCGTACACCGTCAAGGTGTTGTTGCTTGTATTCTTGCGGACAGAGGAGACGGTAACGTCCTCCACATCCATCACAAGGTCAGATGCCGGGTAGCGGTCCTCTCCGCCGTAGGTGTAGCGTTTGCCGTACAGCAGATCGTACTGCAGATCCTCCAGACCGGAAAGATAGGTCTCGGAAGCGGTCTGTGTCTGATGATAACGGAACATGGTTCCCTCATGAATCCCTGCCTGATCGGTAATGTGAGCAAGAAGCTGGTAAGCGGTCAGATCGGCATCTTTTTTTGCAAGACCCATGTTGTTCCAGGTGATGTACTTGGTCTTGAAAATATCACCGGACTTCATATCCGCATCGGTAAGTCCCATGGTCGGGAGATGATCGCCGAAGAACACGATGATGGTGTCCTCTCCGCGGCGGTCAACCGCTGTGATCAGATCTCCGATGAAGTCATCCACCTGATGAATCATGTTGACGTAATATTCCCACTGATTGTTGGAAGCCTCGTCTGCGGCGCCGGATACAAGAATATCCGGATTCTCCAGAATCTTCTCGGTCGGGTAATCGCCGTGACCTTCCACGGTAATGGTATAAACGAAATCGGACTGGTTTTCCGTCGCGTTCATGGCTTTTACAGTCTCCTGTACCAGCACATCATCGGTCGGCCAGTTGCCGTTCGGCGTATACTGGGAGATGTTCATGCACTCCTTGCTGGTAAAGGTATCGAATCCCATCATGGAAAAAGCATTGTTGCGGCTGTAGAAAGTAGCGGTATTGTTATGTACGACATGCGTACCATAACCGATCTGGGAAAGATCATCGGCAATACTTTCGCAGTCCGTCTGCTTTAAGATCGTCTTATAAGGATACTCGCCGGTACCGAAATACTGCATGCTCATTCCGGTCAGAACCTCGAACTCCGTATTGGCGGTACCTGCACCTACGACCGGTACGGTAAGGTAACCGGTGGAGTAGTTTGCCTCAAGGTTGTGGAAATTCGGAATCGGGTCTTCGGACATATTTAAAAAGTTTACTTCGTAAGGATCACAGAAAGACTCCAGTAAAACGCAGATAATGTTTGGCTCGCTGCCTGTGGAAACAGTGGTAGGGCTGCTGGCGGAATCCACAAGGGTGTTGATCGCATCAACGGTTTCCTCGGAATAATCCTCCGGTTTATCCATGCCTCTGCCGACAACACTGGTGGAAAAGCCGTACACAAAGCCGTAATCAGAGTAGCCCTGTGCAATGTTTGCAAAATAGGAAGCAAGAATGTTGGAACTCTGTGCTGCCTGTGTGGTAATCGGAAGACCGATTAAAATCAGAGCGGCAATGGAGATCGGACCAAGCACGGTATGGCGCTTTCCCTGATAACGAGGTCCCTTTGCAAAGAGAAGACCAAGGATGACAAAGAACGCGACCACAACGGATACGACCACGGTTGCTTCCTCAGCTGTAAAATAGTTGGTGTTCTGCATTGCGAACAGATCCGGCAGGCATTTTAAGTCTGTGTAGCTGAACGGTGTGACACGGTTTGACAGAATCAGACCGTTGACGGTTCCAAGGAAAATCCACAGACCGCTGATTAAGATACGCATCTGTGTACGATATTTTGTCAGATAGACAAGGGACAGAGATGCAAAAATAATCAGTGCATTATATAAGAATGCAAGCGTGTGATTGCTGATGAACGTCATGGCGCTCACAAAGTCCCGTCTGGAAATCGTCTCCACGACAAGAATTAACAGACAGGCTAATAAAAAGTGGAAAATAAGAGAATACTTATTAAGGAAAGCAATCCGTTTATAGTATTTTTCACTGTGCGGCTTCTTCTGCGGAAGAATGCTTTTCAGAGATTGAAGCTTACCGGAAAGCGGTGCAAGCTTTTCTTTTAGATTGTTAAATAATTTTTTCATAGAACCCTCCCAATATGACTGTAGCGGCGCGGGAACGCCGGTACGCTCATGTGTGCAATATATGCGGGCAGCCGGGCTGCCGATTCTCCTGTGTAAAACTCCTGTAAAAAGGAAGTAAAGCTAAATTTCGATACTAAGAGAATATAGCGCTAATTGCATCAAAAATCAATCGGGAAGATGTATAAAAAAGGTTTAAGATTTCCTGAATTTCTATAAATTATGAATAAAAAATGAACAAACTATGTCCAAATGAAAAATGTATCATTTTACAAACTTGTCGATTGCGTCGTTTAAGTCCCGGATGACCTGCTCATCCCCGGTTTCGACGGCGTCGACCAGGCAGTGGCTGATGTGGTCCTCTAAAATGATTTTACCGATATTGTTGATGGCGGAACGGACCGCTGCAATCTGAACGAGCACTTCGCTGCAGTCCCTGCCGTCCTCGATCATCGTGCGGACTGCCTCCATATGTCCGATCGCACGGTTCATGCGGTTTAAGACCGCCTTGGTATTCTCGTGGTGATGCGGATGTGTGTGAGTGGAGCCATCGGCATGTGTGTGAGTGGAGCCGTCGGCGTGTGTATGTGCAGTGCCGCCAGCATGTGTGTGAGTTGTGCCATCGGCATGCGTGTGAGTGGAGCCGTCGGCATGCGTGTGAGTGGAGCCGTCAGCATGTGTGTGAGTCGTGCCCGTGCCGTCGGCATGTGTGTGAGTCGTGCCGTCAGCGTGTGTATGAGTGGAGCCGTCGGTGTGTGTATGTGTATTTGCTGTGGAAGTCTTCTGTGTTTTCATGGGATTCCTCCGATTCGTTGCATTTCATTCAGTGTATCATATTCTCCCGAAAAAAAACAGGTTGTCTTTTCCGTATAATGCTTATATAATAAGGAAAGAATTTGGCAGACAAGGGGGTATATCGGGGATATACCCCTTATTTTACGCGGAAAGCGCAAAGGAAGGAATAGGAAAAGGATGAATTTACTCGACATCATAGGCCCTGTGATGGTAGGACCGTCAAGTTCACATACAGCGGGAGCTGTGAAGATCGGCAGAGTCAGCAGAAAGCTCCTGGCGGAGGAGGTTGCGGACGCAAAAATATATTTTCATGGCTCTTTCCTGGCAACGGGCAAGGGGCACGGTACGGATAAGGCGATCCTGGCAGGACTGCTCGGGATGCAGGTGGATGATCCGAGAATCCCGGAGAGTTTTACGCTGGCAAAGGAATCCGGGATGAGTTTTACACTGGAGGGGATTGATCTGGGGGATGTACATCCCAATTCGGTCAAGATGAATCTGACCGGAAAATCCGGGCGTACGCTGGAAGTCATTGCAGCGTCGGTAGGAGGCGGACAGATCCGGATCTGCGAGCTGGACGGGCTGACAGCGAATTTCAGCGGGGATTATCCGACCCTGATCGTGCACAACATCGACCAGCCGGGGCATGTGGCTGAGGTGACTTCGATGCTGGCGCACAAGTCGGTAAATATTGCTACGATGCAGCTTTACCGCGAGAGCCGGGGCACCAGGGCGGTCATGGTCATCGAGTGCGACAGAGAGGTGCCGAGAGAGTCGATCGAGTGGCTGGAGCATCTGGAGGGAATTTTAAAGGTTACCTACTTAAGTATGCTGGAAGCATAGAGGCATCCGGCGGGCAGAAGGATGCAGCGTATGTGACGGGAAGGCGGTGAAAACCGTCTGGATGATAGGAAAACAGAGGGAGGATGACAATGTACCGATCATTGGAGGAACTGTGCCGGGTGGAGAAAGAGACCGGGAAGCCTTTTTGGAAAATTGTGCAGGAGGATGACTGCGTGGAGCAGGGCATCAGCGCAGAGGAGTCGTTCGCACAGATGAGCGGGATGTATCAGGCGATGCAGTATGCGGATGCACATTACGATGAGACGTTAAAGTCAGCCAGCGGACTGGTCGGAACAGAGGGAACCAAGATGAAGCGGGCGCGGGAAGCGGGAACGCTGCTCTGCGGAGACTTTATCGGAAAAGTGATGGAGAAAGCGCTGAAAACCAGCGAGTCCAATGCCTGCATGAAGCGGATTGTGGCGGCGCCGACCGCGGGTTCCTGCGGTGTGGTACCGGCAGTGTTTTTGAGTGTGCAGGAGGAGCGCGGTTTTTCTGAGGAGCGCATGGTGGAAGCTCTGTACGTGGCAGCCGGAATCGGCGGCGTGATTGCAAATCGTGCGTTTTTGGCGGGCGCGGCAGGCGGCTGTCAGGCGGAGATCGGTTCGGCTTCCGCGATGGCGGCAGGCGGTGTGGCGTATCTTCTGGGCGGCGGTGCAAAGGAGATTGCCAATGCGGCGGCGCTGGCGCTTAAGAATCTGCTTGGTCTGGCGTGCGATCCGGTGGCGGGACTCGTGGAAGTTCCGTGTGTGAAGCGCAATGTCATGGGAGCCGTGAATGCGATGACTTCCGCAGATATGACGATGGCAGGGATTTTCAGTAAGATTCCGCCGGATGAAGTGATTGACGCGATGCGCAGTATCGGGCGCAGCATGAACGAGGATATCCGTGAGACCGGAAAAGGAGGGCTTGCGGGGACGCCGACCGGAGTAGAGATCCGCGACCGGATGACTGGAACCCTGTAGACAACCGGCTTGTACCGGAGGACGGCTGACAGATGGGAAGTGGAATGGTAACAGGATTGACAGGATCTGAAGGGGAAGAATCATCCTGTTTCAGAATGGAAGCAGGCGTGGAGAATCGTTGGAGCAAAATACGTGAATTTCTTGCATGCCGCTTTTGACGTTATATTCCGTGTCTTTGCCACGTTTGGACAATCCACAGGAGGTGTCCGGCAAACCGCAGACAATGAGCGGACTTTCTGGTGTCCCTAAGGGCACCGCTTCACAGACAATATAAAACCGCGCGAACCGAAACTCGTTGGCATCTGCTATTGAAAATAAGGCAGATGCCAATTCAAACATCGGCTTCGCGCGGTTATGCAGGTTGCGGACACCTTCTGCGGAGTGTTCCAAACTTGGAAAGACATGGATCATCGCAGATGTCAAAAGCGGCATGCTTAGAAATTCTGTATTTGGCGATTTGATTCTCCACGCCTGCTTTCATCTGGAACATGGCTATTCTTCTGGCCTCAGATAGTGAAACTATATGCAACATTCCACGTCCCATCCGTCAGCTACCCTCCGGCACTAGCGGTTGCTTCTTCTCCAGATGTGCATCTGCTCCGCCTCTTTGATGAGGTCGTCGCGGAAATCAGGATGCGCGATCGAGATCAGAGCCTCGGCTCTCTGCCAGGTAGACAGACCTTTTAAGTTCACCTTGCCGTATTCGGTTACAACATAGTGTGTATTCGGTCTTGCGTCGGTAACGATGGAACCGTTTGCCAGCGTCGGGCGGATACGGGACTGCACCTGACCGTCCTTGGTCTTGAAAGTAGAGGATAAGCAGATAAAGCTCTTGCCGCCTTTGGACAGATAAGCGCCGAGCACGAAGTCGAGCTGTCCGCCTGCGCCGCTGATCTGCTTGATGCCGGCAGACTCTGCATTTACCTGACCGTAGAGATCGATATCCACGGCATTGTTGATGGAAATAAAGTTATCCAGTGCGGAGATCGAGCGGATGTCGTTCGTGTAGTCGACCGGAGCGCTCATCAGTTCCGGGTTGTCATCCAGATAATCGTACATTTTCTTGGTGCCGGCGCCGAAAGCGTAGGTCTGGCGGTAACGGTCGATATTCTTTTTGGAACCGTTGATCTTACCTGCCTTTGCAATATCGACAAACGCATCCACGTACATCTCAGTGTGAACGCCGAGATCCTTCAAGTCGGACTCTGCGATCAGGGAACCGACAGCGTTTGGCATGCCGCCGATACCGAGCTGTAAGCAGGCACCGTTCGGAATCTCATCGACGATCAGCTTTGCGACAGCCTTATCCACATCCGTAGCAGGACCGCCTGCACCCAGTTCACCGATTGGCGGGTTGGAGCCTTCCACGATGTAGGTGACATCGGAAATGTGGATGCCGCACTCGGTACCGCCGAGGCAGCGTGGCATGTTTTCATTGACCTCTACGATGATGTGCTTTGCGCGCTCGCACATTGCACCCAGATGGGAGGCACTCGGACCGAAGTTGAAGTAGCCGTGCGCATCCATCGGAGCGACCTGGAACATGGCAACGTCATCCGGGCAGTCAAGCTCGCGGTAGTAGCGCGGCAGCTCGGAGTAGCGGATCGGACAGTAGTAAGCCACGCCTCTGTTTATCATCTTGCGCTCGATACCGGACATATGCCAGGAGTTCCAGCAGAAATGCTCGCCTGCATCCTCACGTGCAAAAACAGCCAGCGGCTTCATCAGGATACCGCCGCGCAGCTTGACGTCTGTCAGCTCGTCGGTGCGCTTTGCGAGAGCCTGATCCAGTGCGTCAACGGTGTTGGTGCACCAGCCGTAATCTACCCAGTCTCCGGATTTGATGAGCTTTACCGCCTCATCTGCGGAGACAAGCTTCTGTTTGTATTCTTCACGAAAATCCATCTCAAATACCTCCCACACAAAAGATTGTTAAATTTTTACCATAGTTTCATCCTATCACTTTATGTCGTATTTTACAAGCCCTGCCGGAGTGTATTTCCGGAGATTTGTAAGATCAGTCCTCCTCCGGCATCCGCCAGTCTCTGGAAGCCTCCCGGTATTTGTCGAGCATCATTTCGTACTGGATGGTAAGCGCTGTGTCGGAAGGAATTTTGGCTTCCTCCTCAGCGAGGAGCGCCTCGTAACATTCGACGAGACCGAGCAGCGGAAGATCCCCGCTTGTGTGAACGTCCAGGATGCTTTCCGTCTCATAGGCGGCATTGTAAAACCAGAGAACCGCCTCGGCGTAGTCGCGCTGTCCCACAAAATAGGTTCCCAGTTCGTAGCAGATCTCTGCGCACGGCGTGGTGAGCATGTCCTTCATGGTCAGCTTGAAAAATTCGTTCTTGTTATCCTCCATGCGGTAAATCCGGGCGAGAACGCAGGCCGCTTCTTTTCGGGCGTCATCTGCCGGGTCATTGTCGAAAATGAGCTGGAAGATCGGTTTTGCGTCGGTAAAATCCTTTTTGTCGCCGGTCTTTAGAAGTTCCTTTGCGTACATGGTGCGGATTTTCGGGGAAAATTGTCCGTCGTGCTCAAATGCTTTGATGAAGATGGAGAAGTCGCGCTTGCTGTGCAGGGACTGCGGACAGTGCAGAATCTCCACATCGCTGTCAAAAGTGACCGGCGTTAAGCGGACGGTCTCATGAATCGGATCGATCCAGGTAAACGTGCGCAGTCTGCGGAACAGCTTTGGCCGGTATTCCTTTTTCGCATTCAAGACGGTGTCGAACGTGCCCTGCGTCACATACTTCATCTGTACAATCTCAATTTCGGGCAGAAGGGCGTCCTTGAGACGGAGAAAACGCTCACGGTTTGCGTCGTCAAGAATTTCATCGGCGTCGGCGGTGTAGATATATTCCATCGTCGCTTTGGAAAAGGAAAAATTGCGCGCGGCGGAAAAGTCGCTGGTCCATTTGAAATCGTAGATCCGCGAGGTGTACTGCGCGGCGATTTCTTTCGTGTTGTCGGTGGAGCCGGTGTCTACAATGATGATCTCGTCCATGAGATCGGCGATGCTGTCCAGACAGCGCGCCAGCACTGCGGACTCATTTTTTACAATCATACATAAACTGATAGTTGCCATAGGTTCTCCTTTGTGGGAGGCAGTGATATGCCGCTGCCCCGTGCGTGATTACTTCTATCCTAAGTATAACGCAGCGGGGGATGGCAGGCAAACAGGAAAATAAATTGTCGTGGCAAGATGGAAGGTTCTGTGCTAAAATGAGCGGTGGTTACGTCTGCAGGGCGGACGGAAGGACAGATGGAAACGGAGTATACAGATAAATGAGACAAAAAGAACAATTTATGCAGAAGACGATCGTCGTGTGGCAGCCCGGGAAATATTGATTCCGAAGAGAACATCATGGGGAAAAGTGCTGATTCTCTGTATGATGCAGACGGTACTGCAATATCTGTTTTTCTACATCGGGCTTGCCCGGACGACCGGGGTAAAGGCGTCGATCATCGAGGGTGTGAATGTTTTTTGCGCCATTCTTGTGGCAAGCCTTCTGTTTCATCAAGAGACATTAAATGGAAGAAAAATCATTGGAAGCATCATTGGATTTGCGGGAGTAGTGCTTGTGAATCTGACGGGAGGCGGTCTTGATCTCGGCTTCACGTTTCTTGGGGAGGGATTTATTTTTCTGTCGGCAGTGGCATATGCTTTTTCCTCCGCCTGTATGAAGATTTTTTCAAAGGACGAGAATCCGGTCGCTCTAAGCGGCTGGCAGTTTCTGATCGGCGGTCTGATCATGGTGTTCTGCGGCTTTGCGGCGGGCGGAAGACTGACCGTATGGACGGGAAAAGGCGCCGCGCTGCTGTTGTATATGGCGATGATCTCCGCGGTGGCATATTCGCTGTGGGGCATTTTATTAAAATATAATCCGGTGTCAAAGGTTGCAGTCTTCGGGTTTATGAATCCGGTGTGCGGTGTGATCCTGTCCGCGGTTCTGCTCGGGGAGACGGACAGCTTAAGCGTGATGTCGGTGGCTGCGCTGGTGCTGGTATGCATGGGAATTTACATTGTAAACCGCCCGGAGAAGGCGGAATAGAAAAAGGAGGAACCTATGAGCGCGATTGTTACATTGAAAAAGGGTGAGGGAAGAACCATCAAAGCCGGGGGAATGTGGGTGTTCGACAATGAGATCGACACGGTGACCGGAACATTTGAGAACGGCGAGGTGGTGCTGGTACATGATTTTGACGGTTACCCGATGGGAAGAGGTTTCATCAACGTCAATTCCAAGATCCGGGTCCGGATGCTGACGAGAAAGATCGATCAGGAGATCGACCGTGCGTTTTTGCAGATGCGCGTGCAGAATGCGTGGGATTACCGCAAGACGACGGTGGATACCTCTTCCTGCCGCGTGATTTTCGGGGAGGCGGATTTTCTGCCGGGACTGGTTGTAGATAAATATGAGGACGTGCTGGTCGTGGAGTGCCTGGCGCTCGGAATGGAGCAGTTCAAGGAGACGATCGTGGAACTTTTAAAGGAGACGCTGGCGCGGGACGGCATCCGCATCCGCGGTGTTTATGAAAGAAGCGACGCGAACGAGCGTACCAAGGAGGGGCTGCCGAAGGTAAAGGGATTTATCGGCGAGGCGTTCGACACGAACGTGGAGATCGTGGAGAATGGCGTTCATTATATGGTGGATGTCGTAAACGGACAGAAGACCGGATTTTTCCTGGATCAGAAGTACAACCGCCTTGCCATGCAGCGGATCTGCAAAGGGAAAAAGGTTCTGGACTGTTTTACCCACATGGGTACGTTTGCCTTAAATGCAGGAATTGCGGGCGCCGCAGAGGTCACGGGACTTGATATCTCCGAGTATGCCGTGGAGCAGGCGCGGAAAAATGCGCGCCGGAACGGACTGGAGGACACGGTGCAGTTCCGTTGTGCCAATGTGCTGGATGAACTGCCGAAGCTGGCACAGAGCGGCGAGCAGTACGACGTCGTGATTCTTGATCCGCCGGCATTTACGAAGTCGCGCCAGGCGACGAAAAACGCGATAAAGGGTTACCGTGAGATTAACATGAAGGGGTTAAAGCTTGTGAAGGACGGCGGCTATCTTGCCACCTGCTCGTGTTCACACTTTATGACACAGGAGCTGCTCGCCAAGACGATCCGCGAGGCGGCGCGCTCGGCGCACAAGCGGCTGCGCCAGGTCGAGTTCCGCACGCAGGCACCGGATCACCCGATTCTGTGGGCGGCGGATGAGAGTTACTATCTGAAGTTTTTTATCTTCCAAGTTGTTGATGAAAAGTAATGACTGGAAAGAGGCGGTAATGCTTGATTTATAAGGGATTGAAGGCATTTGACGTTTGCAGAGAAAACCTCGTAAAGTATCGCAAAATATCACAAAACCGTGATTTAAAGTGGTAAGAAAAGTGGTAAGTCTGAGTGGTAAGCACCTGAAATGTAATGAATGGTAAGCTTATTGGGAAAACGGTATGTTCTATTTGAATGATAACGAGAAACTAACAAAAGACTAACCATGGACTAATAAAGAACTAACCACACGTATCTTTCTTTTTCAAAAATAAGAGATGATAATATTATTGTGGCAAGAAAAACGACTTACAAAAAGTTACAAATATATACGGAATGACTACGGAATGACTACGATATTGAGACTTTTTTTGAAAAGGAAACTATGATATTATTATCATGGAAGTAATGAACAGAGAGTAATCGAGATAATTCGGTTGCTCTTTTTTAGTGTGAATGAGCTTACATGTGCTATAATAAAACAAATTAACAAATCGGAATTTTTGAAGGGGATTAGAATATGAGAATTGATAAAGCAAAACAATTTATTATGGAGAATGCCCGAGCATATGAGCGGGCACTTTACAGATACTTTTTCCAAAACGGGTCAAAAGACAGTGTTATTAAAGAATTGAGACAGTATCAAAATAGCGATGGTGGTTTTGGACATGGACTTGAGGCGGACAACTGGAACCCTAATTCAAACCCCATCGCAACCAATGATGCGGTCATTACGTTATATCGGATTGGAGCATTAGAGAAAGACAGCGAAATAGTTCAGTCTATCATCAGCTATTTATATTCTCATGATTCCTTTGATGAGTCTCAAAGGCGATGGCTTTTTGCAATTGACAGCAACAAGGATTATCCGCATGCATTCTGGTGGGAAAAGAGAGATGACGGCATTCATGGCTTTAATCCAACGGTTTCCCTGGCGACATTATGCGTATGTTTTGGCAATGGCGACGAATATTATCGGGAGATTGTTCAGGAGGCATTTGATTATTTGAATGATACTTTGGATGTCAGTGGAGACGCACTCAAATGTTTTTTGCTTAGTTATGAAATGTTGCGCATGAATAGCATGAACAATGTCATCGATTTGGAAAAGGCACATCAAGTGATTTGCGAAAGATTGGAAAGCGCCATCGAAAAAGATGTTACTTTATATGGTGTAGAATATGTGCCTGCTCCATCTGATTTTTTTGTTGGGGTCTATGAAGAGTTTATCTCAGAGGGCATACAACAGCTGATTGATGCTGAAAAAGAGGTACTAGGGAAACTGCAAAAGGCTGACGGAGGCTTCGACATATCTTGGACATGGGGAACGGAGTATGCTGAGTTTGAGCAGGCAAGAAGCTGGTGGCGGCCAAGAATCACGATAGATAAGTTATTGTTTTTAGAAAGATAACTTCCAGTTTGTAGAATTAAGAAAATCAGAGCTTATGAGCGCAAAAAAGTAGAACTTCAGAATTTTTATATTTGGGGGGAGGAATAGTATGACGGAATTGGAAAAATGTATGTCTGGCGAATGGTATGACTGCCATGACAGGATATTTTTAGATATGAAAAAGACTGCAAGGGATTTGTTAAAGCAGTATAATTCCTTTTCTTATGAACAGAAAAAGGAAAAGAATGAGGTCTTAAAACAGCTTTTTGGCAGCATAGGTGCCAACGTGTCAGTAGGTCTGCCTTTCATTTGCGATTATGGGAAAAATATTCATATAGGAACGAATGTATCTGTCAATATGAATTGCACGTTTGTGGATTGCAATAAAATTGAGATTGGGGATAATGTTTTAATTGCATCTAATGTTCAAATTTATACAGCAACTCATCCTGTCGAATTGGCGGACCGTCTTACTCCGGAGTGGAATCCGGACAGTGGAGAATATTTCTGCCGTACTTATGCATTACCCGTAAAAATAGGTAATGGCTGTTGGATAGGTGGCGGAGCTATCATTCTTCCCGGGGTATCTATTGGAGAGGGGACTGTGATTGGTGCGGGCAGTGTTGTTACAAAAAACATTCCGGAAAATTGTGTCGCAGTTGGCAATCCATGCAGAGTTATAAAAAGAATCAATGGGGAAAACAATACTTAAATGGAGAAAAAAGACATGAAATTCGATTACCAGAAGACCATGTATGCATGTTTCATAGGTTACATAGTTCAGGCGATTGTGAATAGCTTTGTTCCGCTGCTGTTTGTTACTTTTCAGAAAAACTACAATATTCCACTGACGCAGATTACATTGCTTATCACCGTCAACTTTATGATACAGCTGCTTGTTGATCTGCTATCGGCAGGTTTTATAGATAAAATTGGCTATAGGGCTTCTGTCATAATCGCCCATGTATGTGCGGCGCTTGGATTGATATTGCTTACAATTCTTCCAGAAATCATGCAGAACTCTTTTGCGGGAATACTGATTGCTGTATTTGTGTATGCAATCGGAGGCGGACTGATAGAGGTGCTGATCAGCCCGATCATTGAAGCGTGTCCGACAGAGAACAAGGAAGCCGCAATGAGTCTTTTGCATTCTTTTTACTGCTGGGGATGTACCGGCGTTGTACTTATTTCCACAGTATTTTTTACCGTCATAGGAATCGATCATTGGAAAATACTTACATTACTTTGGACAATCATTCCCATTGGGAATCTGATCCTTTTTACAAAAGTTCCGATCTATAGTCTTACGGGGGATGACGAAAAAGGAATGAACCTGAATGAACTTTTCCATGAAAAAATATTTTGGATTCTTATGATCATGATGGCATGTTCGGGCGCTTCTGAGCAGGCGGTAAGCCAGTGGGCATCGACTTTTGCGGAGGAAGGACTTGGCATTACAAAGACACTTGGAGATCTTGTGGGTCCGATGGCCTTTTCCATACTTATGGGAATTTCAAGACTTATCTATGGTAAATACGGAAACAGACTTGATCTGGACCGATTTATGAAGTCAAGTTGTGTTCTTTGCATAGCAGCCTATCTTTGCATATCCCTCGTTCCGATACCGATGGTTGAACTTATCGGCTGCGGAATTTGCGGTTTTTCCGTAGGTATTATGTGGCCGGGGACGTTCAGTAAGGCATCGGCGGCACTAAGGAGAGGCGGAACATTACTTTTTGCTATGCTTGCGCTGGCGGGGGATCTTGGCTGCTCCGGCGGACCGACGCTGGTAGGATTTGTGTCAAGTGCAGCCGGCAATATGAGAATGGGAATACTTGCCGGGATAATAGCACCCGTTCTTTTGCTGGCAGGAATCTATGCTTTATGTCAGACAAAGAAGGATTCGGGAAATTAGGACACTGATACAGGAATTGCGGGAAAGAAATAGCGGCAAAAAATGTTGCTGTCATGGATCAGGAAAGCAGAAGCTGCGGAAAAGACAGGTGCAACTCCCGGTTGACAAATTTCCAGTTCTAAATGGTGGTTATGCAACCAATCGTTTTGCTATAATTTTACAAAACAGAAAGGAGTCATGACTATGAATATGGCAGATAGAATACAGTATTTGAGAAAAACGAAAGGACTTTCTCAAGAAGAACTTGCGAAGAAAGTCGGGGTGTCAAGACAAGCAGTTTCAAAATGGGAAAGTGGAGGTTCCCTTAGTTAAAGATACTACACCACAACCCACGCTTACACAGTATTGCAAGAAAGCAACTTTTGGATAATTATAAAGAAGCACTGTCAACAT
>CACZIN010000058.1:0-8682 GCA_902781225.1 uncultured Lachnospiraceae bacterium
TAAGATCCCTTGAAGACTACAAGGTAGATAGGGCAGAGGTGGAAGCACGGTAACGTGTGGAGCTGACTGTTACTAATCGATCGAGGGCTTGACCAAATAGCAAGCGTAGCTTGCATTAGAAGTTGCTACGCAACTTCGGGTTTGTTGGAGAACTCCTGTATGAAGTTTTGAAGGTACAATTAAAAAAAGTATTGCAATTATAACAATTCTGTTATATAGTAAATGACGTACTAGCTACGTCATTTTGTGTAATTTTGTATCTTTCAGTTAGTATTCCTCGATAGCTCAGTCGGTAGAGCACGCGGCTGTTAACCGCGCTGTCGTAGGTTCGAGTCCTACTCGGGGAGTTTTTTTATCGGTAATTTTGCAGAGCGGGCATGTTTATCCTGTCTGTTCTTAAATATGGCGACTTAGCCAAGTGGTAAGGCGTGGGACTGCAACTCCCTGATCGTCGGTTCAAATCCGTCAGTCGCCTCTGTAAAGATCTCGAAGATTTCTTCGGGATCTTTTTTTGTGCGGAAATCACTCTACATTTGAATTGTGTGGAAAACCGGTCGCAAATTTTTTAGATTTGTTTATAAAAATATAATATGACACTGTTTAGAAACCGTGTTAAAATTATCACAATATATAAGAGAATAAACAGGAAAGGGGAGTCAGTATGAATGAAGTAAAAACACCGAAAAAACCTCTGATCTTCTATTATGTTATGGTTTTTCTGCTGTTGATGATGCTGAATTTTATGGCAATTCCGTGGATGGCAGAGCGTCAGGTCAAGGAAGTGGATTATGGAACGTTTATGACGATGACGGAAGATAAAAAGATTGCAAAAGTCGAGATCGATGAGAGTGAGATCGTCTTTACGGATAAGGACGGAAATATTTACAAGACGGGTCCGATGAATGATCCGGATCTGGTGCAGCGGCTTCATGATTCCGGGGCGGAGTTTGCGAGTCAGATTGTAGAGCAGATGTCCCCGTTCTTAAGCGCATTGCTGGGCTGGATTGTGCCGATCGCCATTTTCATGATAATCGGTCAGTTTATGTACAAGCGTCTGATGGACAAAGCCGGCGGCGGCGGGAACGCGATGATGTTCGGTATGGGCAAGTCGAATGCCAAAGTATATGTAAAGTCTTCGGAGGGAATCAAGTTCACGGACGTGGCAGGAGAGGATGAAGCGAAGGAGAATCTGACGGAGATTGTGGATTATCTGCATAATCCGGACAAGTACCGGGAGATTGGCGCATCCATGCCGAAAGGTATTCTGCTTGTCGGCCCTCCGGGAACCGGTAAGACGATGCTGGCGAAGGCTGTCGCAGGAGAGGCAAATGTACCGTTTTTCTCGATGTCGGGATCCGAATTTGTGGAGATGTTTGTCGGTATGGGCGCCTCAAAGGTGCGTGATCTGTTCCGCCAGGCGAAAGAGAAAGCACCGTGTATCGTATTTATCGATGAGATTGATGCCATCGGTAAAAAGCGTGACGGAAATATGGGCGGAAATGATGAGCGTGAGCAGACCCTCAATCAGCTTCTCACAGAAATGGATGGTTTTGAGGGCAACACCGGAGTGATTATCCTGGCGGCAACGAACCGGCCGGAGTCTCTGGACCCGGCACTGACGCGTCCGGGACGTTTTGACCGGCGTGTACCGGTAGAGCTGCCGGACCTAAGCGGCAGAGAGGCAATTCTTAAGGTACATGCGAAGAAGATCAAGGTATCGGATAATGTGGATTTCAACAAGATTGCCAGAATGGCGTCCGGAGCATCCGGGGCGGAGCTGGCGAATATTGTAAATGAGGCTGCGCTGCGCGCGGTGCGTGACGGCAGAGCCTATGCGACACAGGCGGATCTGGAAGAGAGCATCGAAGTTGTCATTGCCGGTTATCAGAAGAAGAATGCGATTCTGACGGACAAAGAGAAATGGACGGTGGCTTATCACGAGATCGGTCATGCCCTTGTAGCGGCAAAGCAGACGAATTCCGCTCCGGTACAGAAGATCACGATTATTCCGAGAACTTCCGGTGCGTTGGGTTATACGATGCAGGTAGAGGAAGGTACACACTATCTCATGAATAAGGAAGAGATTGAGAACAAGATCGCAACGCTGACAGGCGGTCGTGCCGCGGAGGAAGTGGTATTTGATTGTGTTACAACAGGTGCCTCCAACGATATTGAGCAGGCGACCAAGCTGGCAAGGGCGATGATCACGCGCTATGGTATGAGTGAGGAATTCGATATGGTGGCGCTTGAGACGGTGACCAACCAGTACCTTGGCGGCGATGCATCCCTGGCGTGCTCAGCGGATACGCAGGCGCAGATCGACAGAAAAGTGGTGGAACTGGTAAAGAAGCAGCATGAGAAGGCGGCGAAGATCCTTAAGGACAACCGCGCAAAGCTGGATGAACTTGCGAAATATCTCTATGACAAAGAAACCATCACAGGGGAAGAATTTATGAATATTTTAAATGCATAAATGATTGCATGAGAAAAGCTGTCACAGGAATACAGCCGGTAAAACGGGATACCTGCGGCAGCTTTTTTCATTATTGCAAGAGCTGTACAATGATTATCACGATCCAGACGATCATGTAGAGGGCCATTCCAACGTTTAATACGGTTGTGGAAAAGCGTTTTCCCTTCGGAATCGTGTTCATTCCCGGCTGGAACCGGATTTTCTTCAGGTTGACGATGAAGAGAACAATACCGGCAATCGCCACGCCGAGCAAAAGAAAAATGTAAATAAAGTAAACGATCAGTTTTCCAAAGTTTCCTGCCATGTAGGACATCATGCCTGCCGGATCGGAAGCGACGGAGAGAAAATCGTCTCCCAGCCATTTTAAGATTGCCACGCCGAGTACAGAGCCGAGGAAGTTCACCAGCATGTGTAACCCGATCGTGTAGCGGATGTCGCCGGTCTTGACATAGATAAAGCCGAAGCACAGGCCGAGAACAAAAGCATAGACGAACTGGTTCAGATTTCCGTGAAACAGTCCGAACATCAGGCCGGAGAAAAGCACAGCGACGCCCTCGCCATACTGCGCAAGGCGGTCAATGAGAAGCTTCCGGAAGATCAGCTCCTCGGCAACCGGGGCGCAGAGCACCATGATAAACAGATTCACCCAGACATTGGAGCTGGTAGCGACTTCAAGCATGGTGTTGGTTACCGGGCTTCCCTTCAGAATACTGATCAGCTGTGTCAGGACTATGCCGGTATAATTGCTCACATACATGGCACCATAACACATGAGAAAAGCAATCAGCCACTGACCGAAGGTCATGTGTTTTTTGGGAAGGGTCACAGCCGGAATCCTCTTGATCAGAAGTGCCATGACCGGCATGGCGATCACATACATAGGAATCATAACAATCAAAAGCGCGTAGCTCGTGCTGGAAAGCAGATCCGGATTGATCGCGTTTGCGATTCCGCTTGCGCCGAACTGAACTCCATAGATGAGCACGGTTCCAATCAGAAACATCAGACCGATGCGGGAAAACTGTCGTCTGGCATCCGCACAGACAGTATTGGGTGTGCCGGTCATATAATCCGGTGTCATTTCTTCGTTCATATAATCCTCCAATTCCGCAGACGTTGTGTGTTGAAGAAACCGGGAGCCAGAGCTTCCGTTCCATCGACGGTTGAGGCTGCTTGTGACATCTGCGACACAAAGAGCCATGCATTTGACAACTTTACTTGTCAAAATAATTATATGTATGACAAGTAAAGTTGTCAAGTAAAATAAATAAGAAAATCTTTCGAGACAAACCATGCACTTATCGGTTATAATAAAAAGGAAGACGTTATCGGAGGAAGATTCATGAGAAAATTATGGATAACAGGCTGTATCGCGATGATCTGCATGGGAATGCTGACAGCCTGCGGTGGAAATAAAACGGAGGTTGTGCCGATCGAGGATACGGAGGAGGCAGAACGGGAAGTACCTTACGCAATGTACATCAACCGTGTGGAAGGCGGAAAGGCATCGGTTACGATCTCAAATTATACGGATGAGGAGATTCTGTACGGAACCGATTTTCATCTGCAGAAATATATCGGGAGCGACTGGGTGGACGTGTCGACGCTGGTTCCCAATTACAGGTTTAACGAGGGGATCTATTCCATTCCGGCGCACAGCAGCGTGGTCACGGATGTCAAATGGGAGTGGCTGTACAGCACGCTGACGGACGGGGAATATATGCTGACGAAGACAGTGCTTGATCCGAAGGAAGACGGAACTTACGATCAGGCAACGATGTATGTGACATTTGTTTTTGGAACGCCGTAGGCGGCAGATGCTGTTTATTTTAAAAATATGACTTGACGGGAGACAATGGTTTTGTTAAAATTTCTGTGTGTCTGATGTGATGCTTCCCGGCAGAAGTGATCTGTCATAAATGACGGGAAGCTGCATATAATAGGCATATAAGAGAGATAGGGCGACTTAGCCAAGTGGTAAGGCGTGGGACTGCAACTCCCTGATCGTCGGTTCAAATCCGTCAGTCGCCTTTGGGTCAGTAATGGCGTACGAGAAATCGTACGCCTTTTTACATGTTATCTTATTTTACATCAAGATCAGAAAAAGAAATGACGTTGCGCCAGGGGATGCAATGTTTTTTGGAATACAATATATGGTACTTAAGATATAAGGAAAACCTTGAAAAAAAGACTTCAAATGTATATGATAGAACTATGGAGAAAGGACGGTTTTCTGGGGGAGGGGACTGTACTATGGTGCAAAAGATAAAGGACTTTGTATTAAAAGACGTGCAGAGCGAGAACGAGACGAAGAAGACGGCGGTTACGCTGCGGATCAGCGCATTGATGCTGTGTCTGTACTTTTTAAGCCTGTTTGCTGTATTCTGCGCGATTAAGGATATCCGTTCAGCGGTGATCTGCCTGGTGTGTATAGGATGTTATCTCGTATCTTTTTACACGACCTATCTGAATCATACGAAGTTTGCATCGATATTTTCGCAGGCGCTGATGGTTCTATGGATTCTGATTTTTATCTGGGAGTATGGCTGGGACTGCGGTGTACAACATTTTGTGTTTGTGCTTCTGGTTCTCAATTTTACCGTGAGCGTGGGAACGATGGGAATGAAGATCGGCGCTGCGGCACTGGCATGTGCGTACCGTATTTTTCTGTATGCCTATACGAACAGGTATGATCCGGTGACAAATATTTCTGCGGATACCGGTGTTCTTTTTCAGATTATCAATACGCTTGCTATTTTTGCGGAATTGACGGCAATCATGATCGTGTTTACCAGAGATTCGCAGGAGATGGAATACAAGCTTGTAAAATATAATGAGAAGCTGGAACACATGGCGTCTATCGATCCGCTTACCGGTCTGTACAACCGCTGGAGCATGCGGTCGTATCTGGAGAAAATCGCCGGAAAATATGCGTCCGGAGAGATTGGATATGTGTCCGTTGCAATCGGCGACATCGATTTTTTCAAGAAGACAAACGATACCTACGGGCATGATGCCGGGGATATGGTGTTGAAAGAACTGGCAAAAGTTTTTCTGGAGGCGATGGAAAAGGAAGGAAAAGTCTGCCGCTGGGGCGGAGAGGAATTCCTGTTTGTATTTCAGAATAAAAACGGCGATCAGGCGAATGAGGTACTTCACGATATATTGAAGAGAATCCGCGGCATGGGCATTCCTTATCAGGGCGATTGGATTCATGTCACCATGACGTTCGGACTGGCGGAGTATGACGGAGAGACGGATATGGAAACGATCATCCGTGCGGCGGACCAGAAGCTCTATCATGGAAAAGAAAACGGACGGAACCAGATTGTATATTAAGAAAAGACGGAGGAGAATAGACAGATGCTGACAGAAACAATCACAATACAGGCGGAGGGATCCCTGCCGGGGGCAAGACTCTGTATCTATATTCAGGAAAAAAGCCGGGAGCTTCGGATCAAGGAGCGGCCGCTCATTCTGCTGTGTCCGGGAGGCGGATACGAATGGACCTCGGACCGGGAGGCGGAGCCGATGGCAGTACAGTTTCTCGCAATGGGATACCATGTTGCCGTACTTCGCTATTCCTGCGCGCCGGCGGTGTTCCCGACAGCGCTTTTAGAGCTGGCGGAGGCGATGAAGCTGATCCATGCACACGCTGCGGAATGGGGCGTGCAGGAGGATCAGATTTATGTAGAGGGTTGCTCTGCGGGAGGTCATCTCGCGGCAAGTCTGGGCGTATTCTGGCACGAATCCTGGCTTTCTGAGAGAGCCGGCGTAGCAAATGAGATCCTGCGTCCGGCGGGGCTGATTCTCTGCTATCCGGTTATCACGTCCGGCAAATACGCACACAGGGGATCGTTTGAAGCTCTGTTAAAGGGACAGAAGACGGAGGAGATGCTGGAAAAAGTCTCACTGGAGAAGCAGGTGACAGAGCACATGCCGCCGGTATTTTTATGGCACACGTTTACCGATGACTGTGTGCCGGTCGAGAATTCCCTGCTGCTTGTCGCAGCGATGCGCAAGGTGAATGTGCCGGTGGAATTTCACATGTATCCAGCAGGCGGACACGGGTTATCGACCTGTACGGAGTTATCCATGAATGTGGATGGCTATGGTGTGCAGGAGCAGTGCCAGAGCTGGCTTCCGCTGGTGCGAACCTGGCTGGCAGAAAAAGTGCGTTGCAAAACTGAGACAAATATGTTAGGATAGCAACGGATTAAAATAAGAATGGAGGTGGCAGCATGACTGACGACAGTTGCGGACGAAGTAATCATATTGTCTGTGGGGAAAGAATGAGCGGCAGTCTGCCTGCCATTTTTTGATCGAAGAACGATTATCGAGGATATCTTTTTTTCTTATGCTCTGTATTCACAGACAATATTTCCAGACAACATAATCAAATCATGCCGAAAACAAGGAGACAGCCGTGCGCTGTCTGTATCAGAATGCCATAAATAACGTGGCGTTCGTTGTTTGCGTGCACATTTTGTCCCGGCAGAATGTGACAACATCGGAAAGGAAATGGTGGCTTGCATGAAAGAGCAGATGACAGAGAAAAAGAAACTGGAAGATGTGACGGAAGTTCAGATGAAATATCAAAAAGAGATCGAGGCGATTGTACGCGGAATGTCATCCCCGAAGGTGATGCGTGACAGACTTCTGGATTATCATGAGAATGATATTGCGGCGGCGCTCGAAGACATGAATCCGACCGAGCGGCAGCGCTTATACCGCATTTTAAATGCGGAGGAGATCTCAGAGGTTCTCTCCTACATCGATGAGGAGGAGATTCCGTCGTATCTGGAAGAGATGGATATGAAGAAAAAGGCAGCAGTCGTCTCGGAGATGGACGCGGATGAAATTGCCGATCTGCTGCGCCAGATGGACAAAAAAGAACGCGAGACGCTGACGGAGCTGCTCGATGAGGAGATACGGCATAAGATAGATCTCATCGATTCTTTTGATGAAGAGCAGATCGGAAGCCGGATGTCCACCAACTATGTGGAGATTCCGTCCAATGTGACCGTAAAGCAGGCTATGCGCGAGTTGATCCGGCAGGCGGCGGATAATGACAACATATCCACACTTTACATTGTAGATGAGAACCGTATCTTCTGCGGTGCGATCAGTCTGAATGATCTCATTATCGCGCGGGAGGACACGAATCTGGAGGATCTGATTGTGGTGTCCTATCCGTTCGTCTATGCCACGGAGGAGATCGCGGACTGCATCGAATGGATCAAGGATTATTCGGAGGATTCCATTCCGGTTCTGGACGAGGAGAACCGGATCATCGGAGTCATCACCTCGCAGGACATTGTTGAGGTGGTTGATGACGAGATGGGCGAGGATTACGCCATGCTCGCCGGTCTGACCGCGGAGGAGGATCTGGAGGAGCCACTAAAAGACAGTATTAAAAAGCGTATGCCATGGCTGATTGTGCTGCTCGGACTGGGACTGGTCGTGTCTTCCGTCGTGGGGATGTTCGAGCACGTGGTCGCGGAGCTGACGATTGTCATGTGTTTTCAGTCGCTGATTCTCGATATGGCGGGAAATGTGGGAACGCAGTCTCTGGCTGTGACGATCCGTGTGCTGATGGATGAAAATCTCACTGCCGGGCAGAAGGTGCATCTGGTCTTTAAGGAAGCGCGCGTCGGACTTAGCAACGGCCTGATCCTGGGTATGATGTCAATTATCCTGATCGGGTGTTACATCTACTTTTTCAAGTCGGGAACGCTGCAGTTTGCCTTTGCGGTGTCCGGCTGTATCGGAGTGGCGCTGATCCTTGCCATGCTGATCTCAAGCCTGGTGGGAACGCTGATCCCGATGTTTTTCCACAAGATCCATATCGACCCTGCCGTTGCATCCGGACCGCTCATCACGACGGTCAACGATCTGGTGGCGGTGGTGACATACTACGGACTTGCGTGGCTCTTTTTGATCGAGATACTGCACTATTAGTAAAAAGAAATTGCCGCGACAAGCATATCGTGCTTTGCGCTGATAAGTAATATTATAAGAAACACACTTGAGGATTTCATGTGGAAATGCAGATGGAATATTCGTTGGAGAAAAATGTGAGCATTTCTTCCAGCTGAATGTTTGCATCAGATTCCGTGTCTCTTCCACGTTTGGACAATCCGACGGGTGCATGTCCGACACACCGGAGACAATGGGCGGACTTTCTGGTGTCCCTAATGGCACCTCTT
>CACZIN010000059.1:0-8346 GCA_902781225.1 uncultured Lachnospiraceae bacterium
GTATTGCTGTCGATTGGGAACATTCCGGATGCATCACCCACGCCGAGTACCTTTTCCCCGGTCAGTTTCCAGTGGATAAATCCTGCAAGTGTGGTGAAAAATGCGATATCCTTCACATGCTCCTCTTTGTTTAACATTGCCTGATACAGATGCGCAATGCTCCAGCGCTGTGGAATGTTATAAGAAAATTCCTTTGTCAGCGCGGCAGCCGCTTCCTCGGTAATTGTATTTCTCCATGTACGGAAAGGAACCAAAAGTTCTCCATCCTTGTCAAACGCCATATAACCGTGCATCATTGCACTGAATCCAATGGAACCGATTGTTGTCAGTGTCTCGCCATACTGTGTCTTGACATCCTCAGCAAGATTTTTGTAACAATCCTGCAGTCCGTTCCAGATATCATCAAGTGAATATGTCCAGATTCCGTTTTCCAGACGATTCTCCCACTCATGACTTCCGATTGCAAGGACACCATTATCCGGTCCGACAAGTACTGCTTTAATTCGTGTGGAACCAAATTCAATTCCAAGTGATGTATTTCCGGCTGTAATTGCCTCTTTGTTTGTCATTGTTTTCCCTCCAAAATATGAGTGCTTAACTTTTCAGCCCACTCCACTGTGTGAGTGAGCGGAATGTTGCTTTATCTTATCTGTAGAAGACCTCTCCAAGCATTAAGTCTCTCTTGAAGTCACGAATCTTTGTATCCTTATCAATGTATACAGCCTCGATACCCATTGCTGCTGCCCAGTCGCCCATCTGCTCTGCAGTAAGGTCATATGTAAATGCAGTATGATGTGCACCACCTGCAAGGATCCATGCTTCTGCTCCTGTGTAGATATCCGGTTCCGGGGTCCAGAAGTTGGTGGCTGTAGGAAGCTTCGGCATAGGCTTCTCTGTCTTCTTGCACTCTACATCATTAATGATAAGACGGAATCTGTTTCCAAGATCGATCAGGGATGTTGCAATACCATGTCCTTCCTTTGATGTAAATACAAGTCTTGCAGGATCTTCTCTGTCACCCATAGAAAGAGGCTGGCATTTGATGCTGATCGGGCCATCTGCGATAGACGGACAGATCTCAAGCATATGAGCCTCAAGAATTCCCTCTTTACCCTTAACAAGGTTGTATGTGTAATCTTCCAGCATGGAAGTTCCCTTTGCATCTTTCATTCCGGCTGTCATAACCTTCATGAGACGTACCATAGCGGCTACCTTCCAATCTCCCTCTGCACCGAATCCATAGCCTTTTTCCATAAGTCTCTGGATTGCAAGTCCCGGAAGCTGCTTTAATGCGCCGAGATCTCCGAAGTGTGTTACAATTGCCTGATAATTCTTCTCTTTTAAGAAACGCTCAAATCCGAGTTCAATCTGTGCCTGTACGGCTACATGCTTCTTGAACTCTTCCGGATCTCTGCCCTCAAGTAAGATGTCATACTTGTCATAATACTCATCAACCAAAGCGTTTGTATCAGACTGCGATACCGCTGCAACAGACTCTGCGATCTCGTTTACCGGGTAAGCATCAACTTCCCATCCGAACTTAATCTGTGCTTCTACCTTGTCGCCCTCTGTTACGGCTACGTTTCTCATATTGTCTGCGACACGCATGACACGAATATGGCTGCTCTCCATGATTCCGACTGCAGTACGCATCCAGCTTGCGATCTTGCCGACAACAACCGGATCACTCCAGTGTCCGACAACAACCTTACGCTCAATTCTCATACGGCTTACAATGTGGCCGTACTCTCTGTCACCATGTGCAGACTGGTTCTCATTCATGAAATCCATATCGATGCTGTCATATGGAAGTTCTTCATTGAACTGTGTATGTAAATGCATCAGTGGCTTGCGGTATTCCTGAAGACCTAAGATCCAGGACTTTGCAGGTGAGAATGTATGCATCCATGTGATCACACCGGCACAATTCTCATCCGCATTTGCCTCGTTAAAAGTCTTACGGATCAGCTCGTTTGTGATGAGTGTCGGTTTCCATACGACCTCATATGGAAGCATTCCTGACTTGTTTAACTCATCCACGATCTGCTTTGAGTGCTGCGCTACTTTTGCAAGGCACTCATCTCCGTACAAATCCTGTGAACCTGTACAAAACCAAAACTGATATTTCTTTAATTCCATTTGTAACCCCTCCTAAATTTGATATCTTGATCGTAATCATTTATCTTAAGATTAGAATACAACTTGTACGAACGTCTTTACAAGTTGTTTTTTTAGAAAAAAGAGTGACTATTCAGAGCCCCGAAGAATCAGGGAAGTCACTTCTCATGCTTGCATGAAAGAAGTGGCTTGCATGATTCGAGTGAGGTGACTCGAATAGAGTCACCGCCCCATATATGAGCAAAATTAGCAACATCGTTGCGGGAAAGTACAAGCTTGCTTGTACGGTTTTGCGAATGTATGGGTAGGGGCTGAACTACCTCCTCTTACACGAAGTCCCTTCCACCAATTCTGGTTCGATCATAATCTTTTGTTTTTCACTATTCTCCCCGTTTACCACAAGATCCAGCAGTAATTCTGCCGCCATCTCGCCTAATTTTTCCTGCGGATGCGCGATGGATGTCAAACGAAAGTCCGACTGATTCGCCATATAAAAATTATCGTATCCCGTAACCGATACATCATCCGGGATCTTCAAGTCAAGTGCCTCAAGCGCCCGGATCACTCCCATCGCATTCTGATCATTGTAGCAGACAACCGCGTCCAATTCTTTGTTTTTCGCAATATTCTGAATGCCCTCATACGGATGGATCTTGCGGTCCTCCGTGTAGAACCATACAACCATATCCGGATCATACGGCATACCCGCTTCCTGCAATGCACGCACATATCCCTTGTGCCGGTTCTGTCCCTGCGTATCATCCGCCTTAAAAACGCCTGCGATATGCTTATGTCCCAGTTCGATCAGATATTTCGTGATCATATATCCGCCCTTGCAATCATCAATCAGCACCTGTGGCTTGTCTTTCATCTGTTCAAAACATCCCTGAATAAACACATATGGAATGTTATATTCGTCCAATTTATCATACAAGTTCGTGTGTTTGCAGAAAATCTGGCTCTTACTCGGCTCAATAATGACACCATCAATGTCCTTCTGCAGCAATTCCTCTAAGCATTTTGCTTCCATTGAACGTGAGTTTCTCGTATTTTTGAGGATAATGCTATATCCCTGGGAGGTCAGCACAGAATCGATTCCCGCAATGACACGCGGAAAAATGTAATCCGACAGATACGTCGTCACAACCGCAATATTCTTCGAAGTATGTGTATGGCGCGCAAGTTCCGAACAGAACGTACCTCTGCCATGTTCCGCATAGATATAACCCATACTCTGCAGCATCTGGAGTGCCTTACGAACCGTCTGCCTGCTGATTCCATACTCGCCGGACAGCTCATTCTCAGAAGGAAGTTTGTCCCCCGCCTGAATCTCACCGGATAAAATTTTCTCCTTCAGATCCTCCATTAACTGAAAATATTTTAATTGTTTTCCCTCATTTACAGCCATATATGCCCTCACTTGTACTTATATAAGTTTACTTGTACGCAACTTGTATACTATACTACGCACATTTGCGCTATTTTGCAAGAAAAAAGAGAACCGCCATACATTTAAGATGTACGAATCGGTTCTCATTTCTCTCAACTTGTCTGTTTTATTTCATCTTGTCAAGAATCTCTGTAACGATTGAAGATGCAACCTCAGCTTTGCTCATCAGTTCAAGCTGCTTGCAATCATCCTTCGTGATGATCGTAACGACATTCGTATCGGTCCCGAATCCTGCCCCCGCCACCTTCAGATTGTTGGCAACGATCATGTCAACCTTCTTCTTGGCAAGCTTTGCCCGGGAGTTCTCCAGCATGTTCTCTGTCTCCATCGAAAAACCGCAGATAAACTGCCCGTCTCTTCGATGTGCCCCAAGGTACGCTAAAATATCTTCGGTACGCTCAAGTTCCATTACTGATGTATCGTCCTTCTTCTTAACTTTCTCATCTGCCGGATGCGCCGGACGGTAATCCGCCACAGCGGCCGTCTTTATAATAATATCCTGCTCCGGGTAACATTCCTTGACCGCAGCTGCCATATCTGCTGCTGTAACTACCGGAATGACTTTGACACACAACGGAGGCGCAATCTGTACCGGTCCGGAGACCAGTGTGACCTCTGCGCCTCGTCGCATGCAGTTCTCTGCGATGGCATAGCCCATCTTACCCGTAGAATGGTTCGTAATAAAACGCACCGGATCGACAGGCTCCTGGGTTGGTCCCGCAGTCACCAACACCTTTTTGCCCACCATATCCTTCTCACAGGCAATCGTTCGCAGAATATATGCAAGCAGTGTTTCCGGCTCCGGCATCTTGCCTGCCCCGGTATCACCGCAAGCGAGATATCCGTTCGCCGGCTGAATCACCTCATAACCGAAGTTCTGAAGCTTCTTCAGGTTATCCTGCACGATCGGATTCTCAAACATGTTCGTGTTCATAGCAGGCGAGATCAGCTTCGGAGCCTTGCACGCCATAATGGTCGTGGTCAACATATCGTCTGCGATACCGCCGGCAATCTTCCCAATGACATTGGCCGATGCAGGTGCTACAAGGAAAATATCTGCTCGCTTTGCCAGTGCCACGTGTTCCACATTAAACTGGAAATTTCGGTCAAATGTATCCACAAGACATTTATTTCCGGTCAGCGTCTCAAACGTAATCGGATTAATAAAATTAGTTGCGTTTTTTGTCATAATAACATTGACGTCTGCATGCAGCTTTACCAGCGCGCTGGCCAGATTAGCAATTTTATACGCCGCAATACTGCCTGTTACTCCAAGAACAACGCATTTTCCCCTCAGCATGTCCTTTCCTCCTATGAATTTCTATCAAAAACAGATGATGATTTACTTCTGAATCGGCTTGATCTTGTTTAATGCAACGCCGAGTGCCGCAACGATAATTGCCGCAACGATTGCCTCGATCACGCCGTTAAAGCTGATGACTCCGCCGATGACTCCGAGTACGGCACCCGGATCGATGCTGAGTGCATCCGCATAAGCGTTCTTGTACAATACAAAGATTCCGCCCATAACGAAAATTGTGTTGGTCATTGCGCCGACCACACCCGCATAGATGAATGCGGATACGCTGCCGCTTTTCTTAAGTGTGAACACTTCCAAAGCCGCAAATACAACGACACCGACGATCGCATTGATCGCCCATACCGCTCCTGTCGAAAGCGGGTTGGCATCGAATACTTTATTGATAAAAGCGCGGCATCCGACCAGAAGAAACACCCCGATCAGTACGTTGAGTACCGTTGACCAGATCTTCTTGTTCTCTGATGTCACAGCTTTCCTTACTCCAAGGTAAACATAATATGGCAGGATTCCCACAAGAATTCTCGGTACAAAACAGATGAATGCACTCTTAAAAATTCCGCTTGTTCCAACCATGCTTGCTGCAAGTACCGGTGAAAATACGAATGCTGACAAAGATGACGGCATTACGGTGTTCTTGATAAAACTGGTGAGTCCAAAGACGAATCCAAGGAACCCGCCCTTCTTCGGTCCGCAGAACAGTGCTCCCAGGATAACCGGGATGTGAATGATTGTTGCATTAATTACAACCAACGGTATGTACCCAAGTGGGGTAAAAGCCATAATGATAATAATCGCTGCAAATAGAGCTGTCAGAACCAGCTCGGCTGTCTTAGTGTTATGCATAGCATTTCCTCCTATTCTAGGTGACGGCTTATTCCCAAGTCCGTCCCTCTCTTGCGTGCTATCGCAAAAATTATTTTTATTTGCTGATTGATTCCAATTATGGTAACCATCAACTTTAATAGGTTACACCTTTCCGACAATATGGTCAAGTCCACATAACATATTATCCAAAGAAAAGCAGGAGGCAACTCCATATCTGCCTCCCACTTTTCTGACCCAATTAATTACTCTGTAATCTCTAAAGATGAGCCTTCTTCGGACTTCTGTTCCGGCACCAGGCGGTCGTACGCCCGCAGTGTCACGGTTTTATCTTCCTGCATCTCTGCCACCGCAATGACTTCGTAGCACATGCCTTCCTCGCTGCTGCTGTAAAAGGATCTGTCTACCGCTACTCCATCCACGAATTCCCAGTCATTGAAATAAAAGGTTCCGCCGATCCCTGACCCGTCATCCAAATCTGTCTGGAAATCCAACGTGTAAAGGCCCTCGCCCTTGTCATCCATCACAGTCTTTTCTATGATGCGTTTTGACTCCGCCACCTCTTTTTTCCACTGTCCGCTGGTAATATAGTCCACATACTCCTGCGGAAGCTCCTCATCCCATACAATGCCCTGCTCGTCGTTTACGGCAGAAGAATCCTTTTCTGCCTCATCAGCCTCCGGGAACATCAGTGTAAAATCCTTCAGATATTCCTGCACCTTATCCGGATCTGCCTTTGACGCATCCAACGGAAGATCAAACAGCAGATTCATACCCTCGTACTCTTCATTTGGCGTAATCGCGCCGGTTTGAGGATCATAATTGTACGCATTTTTATTGTAAAAGGTGCTGTCCATCACACACAAATGCAGCTTATGGTCTGCGAAAATCTCTACATTGTCGCACTCCACAATGCGATACTCAACGCCATCAATGACATCCCATGTTGCAGCTCCATCCATCGTCATGACATTAAAATTCATGGGATCATATCCCTCAATCAGCGGTGACACAAAGAAATCCTGCGGCATCTCATTATCGTCTGTTCCATCCGCCATCGGTGTTCCATCGGTCCTTTCGATGGCAACGACTGCATAGGTTTTCTCCTTTTCGATTTCCTCCGGCTGTGACAAGCCCAGGTTTGCACCGCTTGCCACCCCAAGGAGCGTGACATTGTATTCCCCATAGGTCTGGGTCTGGTTGATTTCAATGCCGTCCCCCTGGGAAAATGCTTTCGCCATATTGTCCATCTCAAACTGCTCTGCCACCTCTCGGCTGCTCAGATAGCGGGTTGCCGCACCCACACTCACTGACACTGCCAGCACACATGCAGAAGCCACCACTGCCGTCATCCATTTCTTATTTCGATTCATCTCTCGTCTCTCCTTCCACTGACTGCAAATCCTCCGCTGCAATGCAGCATCCGGATCTGCCTGCTGTGTCAGGGCACGGCTCAGCATGCTATCGATCTGCCGGTCGGCTGTTTCATCTCTCATTGATTTCATATCCTTCTGCCTCCATACGGTCTCTGATAATACTTCTTGCCTTGTGAAGTCTGCTTTTTACAGTCCCTTTTGGAATATGTAACGCCGACGCGATTTCTTCTATCCTCTGCTCTCCGGAATAATACAGGTACACCACCAGACGGTATTTTTCCGGCAGTTCTTCTGCCATGTGCCGAACTGTCCGTTTCAGTTCCGCTTCCGCAATCTCCTCCTCCAGAGACTGCGCATCGTCCGCCGGATAGACTTCCTCCAGCTGTGCATCCAACGAGGTCTCAGGGTGTATCCGGTTCCGTCTGGCTATCCTGCGCCTTCGATTTTTCCACAATCCAACTGCAATTCCCAGCAGATAACTCTTGGGATTCTGTAACGTATCGATTTTTCTGTGGCGCTCCATTGCAGCCAGCATGGTCTCCTGATACAGTTCCTCCGCCTCCTCGCGATTTCTCGCAAGCTGCAGGCAAAAGGAATAAATGTCCGGACCTGTATTCATTACTAATTCTTCAAATTCCTCGCGTGTCATGGTTCCTCCAAAGGGTTCAAAAAGCTTTTTGATTGTTTGGTGTGCAGTCCTCACTGCCCTACACCATTATGTTGTCACGGCACAGCCTGCGGTTCACTCATTTGAAAGTTTTATTGCGTATCCAGTTAGAGTCAATCAGAACAAGATGATATACCAAACTGAAACCAACAAAAATCCGCCACGGGTACCCGCGGCGGATTCATTATACTTAATATTAGGTAAATCTTATTTGC
Organism: uncultured Lachnospiraceae bacterium; assembly: GCA_902781225.1. Classification (GTDB taxonomy): domain Bacteria; phylum Bacillota; class Clostridia; order Lachnospirales; family Lachnospiraceae; genus Roseburia. Next base: position 7,970 of record CACZIN010000059.1, read on the forward strand.
CCATCTCAGCCTTTAAAGCTGCTGTAAGCTGTGGAACGATCTTATTCAGATCTCCAACGATACCGTAATCAGCTACGTCAAAGATTGGAGCATCCTCGTCCTTGTTGATTGCGATGATGAGGTCAGACTCTTCCATACCAGCTACGTGCTGGATTGCTCCGGAAATACCGATTGCAAAGTAGATCTGTGGACGAACAGTCTTACCTGTCTGTCCTACCTGATAATCCTGTGCTAACCAGCCGTTCTCAACAGCTGCACGGGAACAGCTTACCATTCCGCCGAATACATCAGCGAGTTCCTGAAGCATAGCAAAGTTCTCTTTGCTTCCAACTCCACGACCACCAGATACAAGAACCTTTGCATCCATGATGTTCTCT
>CACZIN010000060.1:0-6467 GCA_902781225.1 uncultured Lachnospiraceae bacterium
CGACAACGGCACTTCATTTTTCATGTAAGTGTCCCACACATGTATCCGGTCCTGCTCATCCAGCTTTCGCAATACCTTTGCGGGAACGCCTGCCACGATGCAGTCATCCGGCACATCACGGTTTACGACCGCCCCCGCCGCAACGATACAGTTTTTCCCGATGGTCACTCCGCCACAGATTGTTGCACTCGAACAGATCCAGCTTCCGCTTCCGATGTGGATCGGTTTTGCATACTCAAGGTCATGGAAACCGTCCGGATACTGCTGTGGCAAGCGCTCATCAGAGAGGAACGGATGGCACGGTGTCGCAATCGTCACGTTTGCGCCTACCCACACACCGTCTTCAAGCGTGATCGGGGCACAGTCCAAAAATGTACAGTTATAGTTGACAAAACAGCCTTTTCCAAAGTGGATATTGACACCATATTCACAGTAAAACGGTGCAAAAATCGATGCCCCGCCATCCTTTGCGGACGGAATCAGTTTTTCCAGAAGACGCTGCTTTCTTTTCTTCATCCACAGCGGTGTGCGGTTGAATTTATCACAGGTTTCCATTCCGAACGAATGGTATTGTTCCAGATCTTTGCTGTCGGCATTATAAAGTCTGCCGGCTTTCATTCTTTCCCAGTTATTCATATCTGTTCTCCCTATATTTAACATCAATCCATGCATAATTTGCTTTCAGCAAATGGGTTGACGCTACATATCAAGTTTATACTTGATTGCCTCATCTGTTTTATAGCAAAATCTATGCCTACTATATCACGTTTTTATACAAAAAAGAAGCCACCTTCCTTTACGAAAATGACTTCTTAAAATCAAACCTTTTATGCGTCTAATCCTGCATGATATCCCATATAGATCGCGCTTGTAATATTGCTCGGGCGCACGCAGTCACCGATCTCACGGACAACCGGAGCACAGTTACGCAGTGCGTTCACGCCGTCGCGGTTTGCACGCTGTCCGACCGCACAGATCACGGATTTTCCCGGAACTAAAACTTCGTTTCCTTCGGCATCTTTGCACAGTACGCCGTCTGCGGTTACTTCCATTCCCTGATAGCCGGTATGTGCCTCGACATATTTGTCCACCATCTGCATAAGAATCGGACGGTGACGAATATTTGCATCCGGTGCGAGCTCCGGACGCATCTCGACAAGATGCACCTTTTTGCCTTCCTGTGCCAGATGGATGGCTGCCTCACAGCCCGCCAGACCACCGCCGAGCACAACTACAGAATCGCCGACTTTTTCTTTCTCAAGATAGTAGTTGTTGACAATCACCACGTTGTCTCCATCGATGCCTTTCAGTGGCGGAACAATCGGGTTCGAGCCGACTGCAAGAATCATCACATCGGCGTTCTGTGCCTCTGCGTATTCCGGTGTCACCTCCGTATTGCAGCGGATCTCCACACCGGCTTCAATTGCCTGCGCCTCAAGGGAAAGTCCAAGCTGATACATCTCCTGTTTGAAATCAATCGCCTGCTCACATTTTAAGATACCGCCGACTTTGTCACTCTTTTCACAGAGTACAACTTTGTGTCCGCGCAGTGCTGCCGTAACGGCTGCTTTTAATCCTGCCACACCGCCGCCGACAACGAGCACATTCTTTTTCACGGCTGCCGGAACGATATCTGTGCCCTCGATCTCTCTTCCGATCAGAGGATTGACGGTACATCTTCTCGTCTGTGTGGTCGGACGCTCTGCCATACAGGTAAAGCAGCGCAGGCATTTCACGATCTTGTCATCGTTGCCGGAAACAACCTTCTGTGGCAGATACGGATCGGCAAGCAGAGCTCGTCCCATGTATACAACATCCGCTTTGCCGGAAGCAATGATCTCTTCCATCTGCTCCGGATCGTTTAACCCACCGATCGTGGCAACCGGCTTTTTCACATGCTTTTTGATCTCTTCTGCAAGGTAGACGTTCATGCCGTGCTCGGAGAACATCGATGGATGTGTCTTGAAAAATCCGAACTGGTAGGAACCTGCGGATACATGGATCAGATCCACATATTCCTCTACTGCCTGTGCGATTCTTACACCCTCGTCCAGATCGTAGCCGCCATCGAACAATTCGGAACCACTCATACGGAACTCAATCGGGAACATCGGGCCAACCGCTTCACGGACTGCCTGCAATACCTCGATGGTAAAACGCATACGGTTTTCAAAGCTTCCGCCGTACTCATCGGTTCTGTGGTTAAAGAACGAGGAAATAAACTGGTTTAATAACCAGGTATGTCCGCCGTGGATCATAATCATTTCAAATCCTGCACGCTTTGCAAGAACTGCGGTGTCCGCGTAACGCTTGACGATATCTGCGATCTGCTCTTTGGTCAGCGCGGTCACTTTCATGCCGTCCGGGCGCACGCCGTCACTCGGGCCGTACTGTGTCAGTCCCTGTTTTTTATTTTTGTCTGCCATGTAAGTTCCGGCATACTGTCCGGAATGGGAAAATTCCACACTCGGTACCGCGCCGTGCCTCTTGATGGCATCTGCGGTAAATGTAAATGCAGCAAGTGATCCAACGGTCGCAAGATCTAAGTGAAGCATGTGGGAACCATCGGTTTCCGGATGTACGACAAGCTCACTCATCGTTACGGCTGCCGCGCCGCCCTTTGCACGCAGTTCATAAAATGCACGGGTGCGCTCGCCCGGAACGCAGTCTTTGTCGATATCGGTCGCGCCGATCGGGGACGCAAACATACGGTTACGGAAAGTGACATTTCCTAATGTAATTGGCTGACATAAATGTGGATACTTTCTTTCCATTGCGTAAATCCTCTCTTTCTATCTGTAATCTTTTATTTCTTTTTAGCCAAAAAACGGTATACAAATGTGAGTACAAATCCGGCTGCGCCACATGCCGCCGCAATCAGAAACGCTCTGGCATACGCGCCGTCTGTCATGTAGATGTTTCGCATTGCAGATGGACCGAAATAGCCGGCTGCCGCTAAACCGATAAACATGATTCCGTAATTGACACTGTTGTTTTTTGCACCAAACTGATCCGCGGTAAATCCCGGATACACGCCCATAAAGGAACCGAAGCTGACGCCGATGCATGCGATTCCGACATAAAACGTGGCATAACCACCCTGTCCGGTAAAATATAAAAGAAGCAGTCCGCACACACCGAGCACGGTTGCAATCGTCAGTGTATTGATACGTCCGATCCGGTCGGATAAAAATCCGGCAAGGATACGTCCCGCCGCATTAAATACCGCAAGAATGGAAACCGCGGTACTTGCCATAAGTGCGGTCATGCCGACCATATTGGTTGCCACTGCGGATGCCTGTGAAATAACCATCATTCCGCTGAACGCGCCACAGGTAAATAACAGAAGCATGACATAAAAGACCGGAGTCTTTAACATTTCTTTCCAGTTTTTGTTCTCCACGCCGGAAGATTCGGTTGCTGCCGGAAGTGTCCATCCGTCCGGAACAAAATCTGCCGGGCACTGCTCCATTAAGAAGGAACATCCGCAGATGATGATAAGAAATGCCACGCCGACAACCTTAAATGCAACTGCCGCGCTGGACTTTGACACGATTAAAGTGACAACCGGAGGAAGGATCACCGATCCAAGTCAGTCGGTCATTTTTTGCGGACAGTTCAATACATGCCCTTCGGTTCCTCTCCCTACTCCTGCGTTTGCTCTCGTTTGATTTCTCCCTCTGTATCCTCTTAGCACAAGCGGGACAATACTTTGATATTCCAGAGCTGGGGACGTATTCAACACCGCACACCGTACAATTTTTAGGCTTTAACGCCGTCCACCGCTTTGTGGGTGTGATATGTAATTCACCGACAAAGCCGATGAATTTATAGTAAATCTTGATTTCCTGCCTTACTGTCCCGTCCGCAAGTTTCTCACGTTCCGAAACAAGTATCTTGTCTATGAGTGCGTTTATGATGGTTGCGTCCAACTCTTTCAGCCCCTGATAGTTGCGGATTAGGGATAGAAAGTCCCTCACGCCCTGCGATTTCTCATAGCTGTCATTGAGCGTTTCCGTTACCTCTTTCAGCCGTGCTTCAATTTCAAGCTGCTCTTTCTGGTATTTCCCCGACATCATCTCAAAATTCCGCTCCGTGATACGCTCCATTACCTTGTCCTCATAGAGAGAGGAAAACAGCCTGTCAAGCTCCGCAAGGCGTTTGTTCAGCTTCTTCTTTTCTTTCTCTAATGATTTCGCCCTGCTCTGGTCTGTTTCCGTGAGCCGCCTTTCTATGGCTCTGACCGCCTTTTCATCATTGACCGCCATATCCGCAAAGCGGTTGATGTCGGCAAGGACGGCATTGAATAAGTCCCTCGCTTCAATGCTGTGTGCGGTACACATAACATTGCCATATCTGCCATAATTATTGCAGGTGTATTGTACGCAGTCGATGATGTCGGGGCGTTTCCTCCTGTTGGCACTCGCCGCCCGCATCGCATAGCCGCAGTCCGCACACTTGATAACGCCCGAAAAGATATTCTCAAATCCCCCTGCGTTCTGCTCCCGCCTGCGGCTCGTCATAAGCTGCTGTACGGTGTCAAATTCCTCCTGCGTGACTATCCCCTCATGGGTGTCTGGTATCACTTCCCATTCTTCGGGCAGCTTAGAGGGGCGTTTCTTGCTTTTCATGTTGGCTGCAATCCGCTTGTAGCCTGCAAGGTTGCCCGCATATATCGGGCTTCTTAAAATGCCCCTCACGCTGTTCTCGCTCCAAATATAACGGTTTTCCTCGTTATCCTCAAAGTACCGCTCATAGCCTGTTGCCCCTTGCTCCACCGCATAAGCGGCAGGGCGTAGGATATGCTGTTTGTTGATGTGCTTGCGGATTTTGGCGATGCCGTTGCCCGCTAACGCAAGGTCGAATATCTCCCTTACCACATGGGCAACTTTGTCATCTATCAGCAGATGGTTGTGGTCGGCAGGGTCTTTGACATAGCCATAAGGGGCTGTTGTTCCCATGAATTTCCCCTGCTGAAACCTCGCACGGTACGCCGATTTTATCTTGACTGACACATCGGCAGAATACATTTCGTTTAGGATGTTGCGGAAAGGCGTGATGTCCATAGCGGATTTGTTTAAGGTGTCCACGCCGTCATTGACCGCTATATACCTCACGTTATGCTCTGGGAAAAAGACTTCCAGATATAACCCACAATCAAGATAGTTCCTCCCCAGACGGGATAAATCTTTTGTAATCACGCAGTTTATCAGCCCGTTTTCAATGTCCTTAATCATATTCTGGAAACTTGGTCTTTGGAAATTTGTTCCAGAGTAGCCATCGTCAACATACGTTTTTGCTAAATGCCATCCCTGCCTTTTCACATAATCCGTGAGGATGGATTTTTGTGTCGCAATGCTCGCACTCTCGTTATCCGTGCCATCGTCCTTTGATAAGCGGCAGTAAATGCCGACTTCATAAATCTTGTTCTCCGTTCTTATTCCTGCCATACTGTAAAACCTCCATATCTGTCCTAACGTTTTCATGTTCCATTGCGTACATTCTAAGCGGACAGCCCCTCATTGTCGAAGGTGTCGCCCTCGGCAATCTTCTTCCGAATATCCTCGGAGATAATCGGGACAAACGCTATATTCTCGACTGATAATCATTTGTACTTGCCCTTTTGGCACAATACGCTTTCTTCTTCCAGTTGTTTTCCTATCCTCGCCCATACTTAAATCTTCCTTTCCAGACAGGGCAGGAGAACGTCTGGAAACGCCCCGCCCTGTCAATCAGATACCATCAATCCCCGCTGTTTACTTCTTTCTGTAATGCTTCAAGGAGTGCCGCTGCTTCATCAGCGTTCAACGTGATACCCTTTCCGCACTTCTCACGGTTCGGGGAAAAGCTGCGGATGTCATATTTCGGCTCTCTCCCGTTCCATGAAATAAGATTGATTTCCTTTGTGTAGCCGCTGTCACTCGCAGACAATACGGCGATTTCCTTTACAATCTCATACTGGATTTCTTTCATTCCTTACCTCATTCTCCTTAAAATTCTGTCTTTCTTCTGTTCCAAATTCCTGCATTTACTTCCCGAAAAAAGAAGGTTAGCGGCTGTCCCTGCTCCGTTTTCTCTGCAACTCACGTTCCAGAAGTCGGATGATGGTTTCCTCCATCTGCTTCGGCGTTGTGTCCTTCGGAAAGTATTTTTTCAGTTTGCTTGTGTTGATTTTCAAGGTTTCTTTCTGGTTTCCCTTTTCCTCCGTCATAATGGAAAATATCATATCCATGTCAAGCTGCCCGCTCTGGCTCATGCTTTTCATCCGCTGTGCCTGTGAGAGTGAGGGCGTTGCTTCTTCGCTCTCCATCGTGGCAAAGAGATTTTCCTGCTCGTCTTTCTTCAAAAAGGACAGTTCCACCGCAGGTGTGAGGGCGATTTTCCCCTCGTCCACCATCTGCAAAATCGGCGGTATCAGTTCCGTCAGGCGGATAAAACGCTGCACGGTCATCCTGCCCACGCCGAAG
>CACZIN010000061.1:0-4720 GCA_902781225.1 uncultured Lachnospiraceae bacterium
GCAGCGGCAAAAGCGCCACACGAAAGTTCTTAAATTGTCTCATGATTTGCGGACACAGTCCGTGGAGTGCTCCAAACTTGGAAAGACACGGATCATCGAGGATGCAAACATTCGGCTGGTTAGAAATGCCACATTTTTTGAACCGAATATCCATCCGCATTTTCATCTGAAATCCCACGGTATGGTTTTCTAATAATATTACTTATCAAGGCAAAGAATGATGTGCTTATTGCGGCAGTTCCCTCTAGCCTTATTATTACTAATTGCAACTTACAGAGGTTAAAATTTGATTAAACACTTTTTAATCAATACTTCCAGCATATCATTACTACCATTTGCTGATCTAACACTTGCAGCTGTCATCTCTTCTTTGGTAACCTCTGTAAAGTCGATTTCAAATTTTCCATTGTTCATACATAACTGTTCAATATAAATTCTTTGTGTTCTTCCATTCCCTTCCCTAAAGGGATGAATCATATTAAGCTCGCCTAAATAAAAGGCAAGTCTTGTACTCATCTCCTTCTCATCAGAAATGTCAGCCAGGAAGTTTTCCTTTTTCAGCTTTCGATATAAATCATCAAATTGGGATTCAATAAATGGAACCAGGCAGAAAATAGTTCCTTTCGCAATATCTACAGTTCTTGTCTTACCAGCCCAAGAATAAATATCCTGAAACAACTGCTTATGAATGGAGCACAAATGTTTAAATGAGAAATCCCCTGTCACTCCCATATTTGCTAATTCCGCCTGGCGTACAGAAGAAAAATCTCTTTCCGCTTCGTGCAAAGTATCCAGATCTCTAATATCAAGCTTATTCTTTAGGACATTGGTTCCCGGATAACAATATTTCGCATCCTGTTCATCATCATAAAAATAATCATACTCTTGATCTTTCATTTTTCTGTACGGATACGCGGTACTTTCTATTTAACTCTGCAATAGCATCTTCTACAGATACTTTCTTTGCGAGTACATCCCTGACTCTTTTGCGACACTCTGTATCAAATGGCATACTTTCCATTCCGAAACTAGATTCGATACTACTTACTTTTCTATCAATTGTCATACTAGCATCCTTTCCCCTTTCTCCGTTCTTTTTTCATCAGCATATCAAATGCTTTCACAAAAATCTGTGTCCTGCCATCTGTAAGTCTTCCCGCAATTATCTGTCTATATTATAGTCTGCGCCCGGCTTTTAATCAAGCAAAACCCGCGCCATTCCTTTCGCGAAATCCAGTGTTTATGCGGATTTCATGGGTTTCATCCGTCTGATTTTCTGTTCTCTAAAATAAGGCTATTGATTGATATTTTTCCACTCCGCAGCCCAACCGGGACATGGTCTCTATATAAAAAGGAAGAAGAGGACTCTCGTCCTCTTCTCTCTCACCCCGCAATATATCATCCACGGAAGTCTCAAGCAGCCTGCTTAGGGCGTACAGGTTGTCGACCGTGGGAAGGCTGTCGCCGCGCTGCCATTTGTATACGGCCTGCTCGGACTCAAACCCCATAAACCGGCTCACATCCTCCACCGTCAGGTGGCGCTGCAGCCGCAGCTCCCGAATGCGTGCTCCCGTTGCTTTTGCATCCAAAACCGGATATTCCATATTTACTGCCTCCTTGCGTATCGTGCATCTCCTTAAGGTTCCTCATGTATACAACATCCTCTGCAAACGGCATCGACACCTCTGTCTCCGGGGGATGTAAGGCTTTATGATTTGTAGCTGATTCTGTATCATACTACGAATCTTTTTATTTGTAAATATCTTTTTTTATTTTCCGGTCTGTCACTGCAGCGCCGCAAGTTCTGCCGCCACCTCGTCTTCCGTGGCAGCCATCGCCTGCAATGTCATCGTAAGAAGTTTTTCCAGTTCCCAGCCCAGCTGGTCTGCGCCGCGCTCGATGACCTCCCTCGAGCAGCCCGCCGCAAATCCCTTGCTCTTGTATTTTTTCTTCAGCGACTTTAATTCCATATCTTTCGTGCTCTTTGACGGCCGCATCAGCGCCGCCGCCCAGATCAGTCCGGTCAGCTCATCCGCCGCAAACAACACTTTTTCCATCTCGTGCACCGGCTCCACATCGATCGTCGCCCCGCAACCGACCGTGATGCCGTATCCGTGGGAGACCACTGCGTGAATGATGTCCTCGCCCACTCCCGCTTCGCGCAGCAATTCCGGCGCCTTCAGGCAATGCTCCTCGGGATACTGCTCAAAATCAATGTCGTGCAGCAGCCCGACGATTCCCCAATACTCTGCATCCTCTCCGTAGCTGAGTTCTTCTGCATACCACTTCATAACCGCTTCCACCGTCAGCGCATGCTGAATGTGAAACGGGTCCTGATTGTATTTTCTCAATAACGCGAATGCGTCCTCCCTTGCGATATGTTCCATTGTATTTTCCTCCTTTTCGCTGTGAGCCGCTAGCCTTCCACGATCTCGTACTGCATCAGTTCGTATTTCAATCTGCTTCCCTCCATGATCTCCGCCGGAAGCAGTGCCCGCGCCACAAGCTTCAGATCCTCTGACGGGATATCCGTTCTTCTTAAGTTCGCGTAGTCTCCATCGATCGAGACCACTTCATAATACCATGTCTCCATTGTTCTCTCCTTTGTAACCTCTTTCTATTCCGCATCCCGGTGCCGCTGCTAAAACCGCAGACCGCATTTCGGGCAGAATTCATAATCCTCCGTGGTCGTAAAACCGCAATTTCTGCACTGTTTTGTAGTATTCCAGCCGTTTCCGCGATTTCCCGGATGCACCGGACGCAAATGTTGTGGCAGAATCTCGACATCCCCGCCGCGCGCGATCTGCTTTCCAATCTCCGCATCCAGCTCATAGACCGCATTGCAGCAGCTCGTCTGCACATAGTAATGTCTGTTCCATTTTATACAGGGGATAAAGAAAAGCGAAAGTACGGTGTATGTCATGAACACCTGATATCTACCGTAAGCTCCGCAGGCGCCGCAGGTCATCATCTGGTGAAAATCAAAATCTTTTCTGCCGTCCGTAATTCCCATAATAAAAAACATGTGTCCTCACGCTCCGTTCTCTTGCCGTTTGTTATCTGTTATTATAGACATATCCATCGATTGTTACAACGATAATCTTGCAAAAACGTCCGGATGATATACCGGTCACGTTGCATCCGGATTTCAAGTGGATTCCGCCTGGGCTCCGCTTGGATTGTGTCTGGATTTCATACGGCTTCCGTCTGGATTGCGCTTGGATTCCGTTTGGATTTCGACAAATAGCGACATTTTTATTGACATCTTTTTTACACCGCCCTAAAATAACCTTAATAAAAGGGAGTAGTTTTCATCTTAGGATGCGCCAAAAGCAGCGCGCAGAAGATGAAATAATAATCGTCATCACGCCGCAAGGCCGGTTATTATTGTAAGTAACGAGACTTTTATCACTCATTTTTGATGCGATAAAGGTCTTTTTTTATACCCATTCCTTTGTCGCAGGAAAGGAATATGTATGGAATATGTATTATTACTCGTCGGTTTTGTACTCTTAGTCAAGGGTGCGGATTTCTTTGTGGAGGGAAGTTCCTCGCTCGCAAAAATCCTAAAGGTGCCCAGCGTCATCATCGGTCTTACGATCGTTGCCATGGGAACCAGCGCTCCGGAGGCGTCCGTCAGCATCAACGCGGCGCTCTGCGGCAGCAACGATATCGCCATCAGCAATGTCGTCGGCTCAAATATGTTCAACGGTCTGGTTGTCGTCGGAATCTGCGCTTTTTTGTGCGGTTTTCAGACAAACGCGGAGATCTTAAAACGGGACATGCCCGTCAATATTCTGGTAACGCTGATTCTGTGTCTCATGTTTCTCGACGGAACGCTCAGCCGCGTCGAAGGTTTTCTGCTTCTGGCTGGAATGGTTGTCTACATCACATGCATGATCCGTTCCGCCCTGCGCAACCGTGAGGAAGGGGAAGTCTGTAAGGTATTGTCGCTTCCGAAAAGTATTCTCTTTATGGGCGGGGGACTTGCCGCTGTCATCTTCGGCGGCGATCTGGTCGTCGACAACGCCTGCATCATCGCCGCAAACTTCGGTGTCAGCCAGAATTTTATCGGATTGACCATCATCGCCATCGGCACTTCCCTGCCGGAACTCGTTACCTCGATTGTGGCAACCAGAAAGGGCGACAGCGGTCTGGCACTCGGCAATGCGGTCGGATCGAATCTCTTCAATATCCTGTTTATCCTCGGTATGTCCGCCGCCATCTCACCGCTTCACGTGCTCGGCGAATCCGTGATCGACTGCTTCCTGCTTCTCTGCAGCGGTATCCTGCTGTTTGTTTTCGCGAGAACCAAACGGTCCATGAGCCGTGCGGAGGGCGCCGTCTGCGTATTATTGTATGTCGCCTACACGGCATATCTGTTTGTAAGATAACCTCTTACACAAAGGAATTGTCGCAATAAGCATATCGCTCTTTGCCTTGATACGTAATATTATGAGAAGACTAGAGAACAAAAAAGTTCCAGAATAAACAGACGCGGCAAATCTTTGAAGCAAAATTCACGTATTTCTTCCATGCCGTGGCTGGCATCCCATTCCGTGTCTTTGCCACGTTTGGACACTCACGGAGTGTGTCCGACAAACCGCAGACAATGAGCGGTCTTTCTGGTGTCCCTAATGGCACCTCTTCACAGACAATATAAAACCGCGCGAACCGAAACTCGTTGCCATCTGCTATTAAAAATATGGCAGATGGCAAT
>CACZIN010000062.1:0-2203 GCA_902781225.1 uncultured Lachnospiraceae bacterium
GCCACCAGCCGCTGATCCAGCTGTTCTCCCCAGAAATGAATGACATCGGAATTCGTAATTTCTTCCGCAAAGCGATGCTCAGGCATATCGATCGTAAATTCGTCCTCCAGATGTCCGACCCCCGGAGCGATCACCGGCCAGCCGTTCTCCCAGATCACCCTGGCAAGGAAAGTCTCACGCCCCATGCTGCTATGCTTTTTGCAAGGTCTTGATGCAAGCATTACAACATACCAGTTTCCCTTGCCGTCATCAACCAGATCTCCATGTCCCGCATAGATGACCGGATAATCCATACCGAGATTGCGGTGTGTGAAAATCGGATTGCGCGGACAGCCTTCAAACCACTGGAACAGCTTCTTACTGCGTGCCACCGTAATACTATGTTCCGGACCGGTTCCGCCTTCTGCGTGGAGTAGATAATAATAACCATCGATCTTGTAAATATGCGGACCTTCCGGCCAGATACATCCCTTTACCGCACCTTTCCAGATTGCCATGCTCTCACCGACCAGCTTCATGGTCTTAAGATCCAGTTCCTGAATCCAAATCTCCCAGTCCCCGTTATAGCGAACGCCCTCCGGATTCGGACGGGTTCCGCAATAATAACATTTGCCGTCCGATAAAATTGTTGCCGTGCGTCACATTGGTCGTGATCATATAAAACAAACCATCATGATAGCGGATCGTCGGCGCATAAATACCATCTGAGATATCCGCTCCCGCCACAGGAAGCTGCGACGGACGGTCTAAAATATTACCGATCTGCTCCCAATGTGCGAGATCTCTGCTGTGAAAGATCGGCACTCCCGGTGCATACACAAAACTTGAATTGACGATATAATAATCCTCTCCCTTTCTGCAAATGGAAGGGTCCGGATAAAATCCCATTAAAATCGGATTCTTAACTGTAACCATTTTACTCCTCCTATAACACGTAACCAAATCCTAAAATTGTAAACTTCTTGTCTCTGTCTTCTTCTGCGACTTCAATGCGTACCGTATGGTCGGCGCTTTCATCCTCATTGAACACGATCATCGCGTTGCAGTGCTGCCAGTTGTTAATATGCGGATCCGCCGTCATGCGACGCTCACCGTCCACATCGACATACGCCTTTCCAACGTCCACTTCTCCGGAATCCTTAAAGATCAACACAAGCGCTTTGCAATGGATGCGGATTGTAAAGGCAGCATTCTCCGGCATCGTTGCATCGTACATCCAATTGTACGGAAACTCCGGTGTCAATTCTAACCGGTCATCCATCTCCACACTCTGGAGCTGATCATCCGTTGCACAGAAACCACCGGCATCAATTTTGGCCTCGTCATAGACATCTTTCTTATCCAGAAGCCGTACATGCTCAAAGCTTTTGCCGATTGCCGGCTTCATCTGCAGCTGCTGTGCAAGCATTCCCTCCTCGGTCAGGCCGCTCTCAAAAGCGTCAAGTCTTGCATGTTCACTCAAATCACAGCGCTCAAACAGATACTGTAAACAGTCTGCCATAATGGTATGGCCGAGGTTGCTCGGATGAAACATATCGTAAAAGAACTGATTTTTTGTCAGAACCCTTCCCTCGTTCGGTTTCTTTGTAAACTGCTCCACTACGGTATCCTTGATACTGACCATCGGCAGATCATACAGTCTGCCGACCGGACTTAAGCGATCCTGCAGATTCCAGTCATTGGCAAATACGGAAAAAAGCAGAACGACAGCCGGATTCCAATCCAGCTTTAAGATCTTGCGCACAAGGCTTTCGTAGCAATCGCCCTTCGTCTCGTCGCCCTCATCGTTGACCGCAAATTCTACGACTACGATATCCGGCTTCTCGCCGTCTCTTAACACATCTCTGTCAAAGCGGAGCATTCCAAGCTCTGACGGGGTTCCTCCAACGCCCGCTTTCACAAATTTAACGTTATCTCTCATCGCAAATCTGCTTTTGAAAAGCTGATAGGACTTATAGGCATAACACTCGGTATTGATCGGTGTTGCTCCCGCCCCCTGCGTGATCGAACCTCCGATATAGGCAAGCGTTACTTCTTTTCCGGCTCTCGCCTTCTCGATCGCTTTGCGGATACGGTAGGTGTTGCCCAGATTCATGAGAGAACGCTCGATCATCGTGCAGTACAGTTCCGATTTCGTATCCACCGCTTCTTCTTCCACCTCTTCCGGAGCCGTATATCCGTCGTTCAGATAAAACCGAACGCT
>CACZIN010000062.1:2228-6547 GCA_902781225.1 uncultured Lachnospiraceae bacterium
TTCCATTCCGTCTCCGGTCAGGCTGCATCGCAGATTGGTTCCGCCTCCGTAGAGATCTTTTTTCCCGTACATCTGGAAGATGAACTCCATCTCCTCCTTCGGATTGTCAGTCTCAACCGATACCCCGATACTGTGTACAAGCTTTCCGAATCCCTCCACCGTCTCCAATAGCTGAAGCATATTCTCATCCGTAATATTTCCGACGATCTGCGCGCTGTTGATCAGTCTTCCGTCACTCTCATAGATAAAATGGATCGCACTTCCGTCTTCCTGCTTTGCGCCGAAGATTTCCTTATCCTTCATAATATAAAAATATGGTCGCTTCTTTTCCGGGTCCTTTGGTGCCGCCGGTCCGTTCATAATCATTACCTCCCTACTTTCTTCGCTTTCTTTTCTTTATACATTTCTATATCACTCATGCGCATGCACTCTTCAAAAGATTCACGCGCTGTAATCTGCGTAATATAATGTCCCATCGAGCATTCCGCCCGGTAAGACTTACCGCTTTGTGCGTTTGCTTCATCCAGATAGTGGCGGATCTGATTCTCCACATCCCGGATAAATCCCGCATTTGCTCCGGTCAGGACAAATACAAACTCATCCCCTCCGGTTCTGGCTGCAATGCCGTATTTACCAATCGCCTTGCGTATCGCTTCCGCAACAGTACAGATTGCCCAATCACCTTCCTTATGTCCATAAGCATCATTGATCACTTTCAATCCGTCCACATCTACGCTTGCGCAGATCAGATACCGGTTTCCAAGGATCCACTCCGGCCACTTCTTATTGATATAATCTTCCATGCCGCGGCGGTTGTTTAATCCGGTCAGATAATCCGTCACACTTTTTTCCTGATTTTCCTGATTCAGGTGAATCAGATACTTTGTCGCATAGAAATTGTTGATTGTCTGACTTAATGTCAGATTCCAGTCATGATAAAATTCATCCGGACCATCCAGTGGATTTCCAAACCGCACGACTGTATAGCCGAAATTTTTTTCTCGATTATGCAATACCTGAATGTAATATACTTTCCAACTGTCATCACAGACTTCCCTTGGAAGAATTTCCTTCTGCCGAAAACTTTGTCCGGATATATTTAAAATCTGCCCGTTCTTGATTCCCATGCCAAGCTTTGCAGATGAAGTAATATCCCGTGTAAAATATTGAATATTATCTTTCTCTTCTCCGAGCAGTCCCAGATAGAATTCTTTGCAGTTTCCAAGCAGGCGCAGATTCTTGGCTACGATCTGCTTCATCTCCGCATAATCGGCACATCCGTCTATATCCGTTGAAAAGTAGGATTGCCAGTTATGCTTCTCGCGGATCTCGATCAGCTTCTGGTAGATTTCATCACTTCTCTTGTCTTCGCGGTCGGTACAGTCCTTCGTGCTCTCCCGATATAATATCTTTGCGGGAACGTACGTATTGTGTTCTCTTTGCACACCTTCGAGCAGATCCCGCACAAGATAGACCGCTTCTTTTGCCATCGCCTCATAATCGACAGCGATCGATGTCAGCTGCGGAAGTACATCCCGTGATTCCGGTGAATTATCTACGCCGCTGACCATGACATCCTGCGGCACCGTAATCCCGTGTCTCTCCAATGCGATCGTGAGTGCTCTCGCCATAAAATCATTCGCACAGACGATCGCATCCGGGCGATGCGACGCATCGGAAAAGAAAAATTCATATGCCTGCTCGCCTTTTCCTTTCCACATATCTCCGTAGAAAACCGAATTCTCATAGATCGGAAGTCCGAGTTTCTCCATCGCAAGCCGGTAATGCTGCTCTCTGATCTGACTGTCGTAATGCCCCTTATATCCTGCCATAAAACAGATGTTTTTTGCGGAATGCTCATTTGCGATATGCCGAACCAGATCCTCAACCATCGAATTGGCATCCGAGAGTATCCCATAGAACCCCTCCGACGCCTCACGAAAACTGATAACCGGACAATGTGCTCTGCTTTTCAGCCCTTCGATCAGTTTCATGCGAAAACTTGGCGTATCATATGTATCCAGTGCAACAATGATTGCATCAAATTCTTCAATCGGCGCAAAATCAACCACATTCTTCTCATACAGATCGTACATCGTCTCCGTTTCCCTGATTCCGAAGGAAGTCAGAAAAACCATATTATAATCGCATTGTTTTGCCGTCTCGGTCAGTGATCTGCTGAGCACCTGCTGGAATTCCAGTTCTGCACGGTTCAAAAAAACCCCGATCGTTTTCCTCTTGTTATAGAACATCCGGATGCCCCCTTTAGTTACTGTTTCATTTCATTTGGGATTTTTCTTATGGGTTTATTATAAAAAAAGCCCCCGTTTGCGTCACGAGGGCTTTTTATGGAATAATTACCGACAAACTATAGTAATTGTATTCCTGCCAATATTTTCTATCGAACGGTTATCTTCATTGATACCGTTTTTGTTTTTCCGTTCTTTAAAGTCACGGTCGCCTTGATCGTTGCCGTTCCTTTCCTGTTTGCTTTGATCTTACCATTCTTGTTTACGGAAGCAACCGACTTCTTGGAAGTTTTGTAAGTTACCTTCTTTACATTGTTCCAATTCAGCTTGCTGTCAAGCTTAAACTCCGTTGTTTTTCCTTTTTTAACCGTCGCCTTTGTTTTCTTCGGAGCGATGGTCTTAAGGATTTCTTTTTCAACCCTGGCAGCTTCCTTTGTCGTCAGAAGTACATAATCGCCCTTCTTTCCAAAGCTTGCAATCAGATTTCCATCCTCCGGCTTATAGATCTTGCTGTTTACCAGTTCATATTCACCGGTCTTGCTGTTTATAGCAAATGCCTTCAGTGATTTATTGTTTTTCACATTCTCCGCAGAAACGGAAACCATGTATTTCACATCACCGCTTGCATTCTTGACCTGCACGGTAAGCGTAAGATCTTCGGTTCCTGCAGCTTCGGTAAGCTGCTTTACCACATCTGCGGTAAGTACTCCTTTGTTTCCCGATATGGTTGCGTTTGCACCGGTCACATTTCCCTGCGCATCCTTTGTCACAGATACCGATGCCTCCGCCTTCTTGTCTCCGGAAACTTTGATTTCCACCCTGGATGTCTCAACGGTTGATCCGTCCGGCTTTGTCTCGATGGTCGTATCCTTTTTTCCGTCCGGTTTTGTCTCGATGGTCGTATCCTTTTTTCCGTCCGGTTTCACATCCTGCTTTGTACCCGAAGTTCCCGGATTTACAGCCGAACCGCCGCCATTGCCGCCGGTCTTTCCGGTTAATTCGACCGTACCGTATACGTTCGAACCGGACCAGCCCATTCCGGTCTCGTCATACCAGCTTAACGTGCCGATACGCTTGCCGCCTTTTGCATCGTTGATCTGAAGTTCCATACCGATCTTCGTTCCATTGGCAGGCCTGATGTCCGTCCACTTGAATGCAGCCTCAACCACGTATCCGCCATCGATTGTTTTTGTTGCAGATCTGACATTCTCTGCCAGACATTTTTTACCATTAAAGGACTGCTCATTGTCATAGTTGATACGATACTGCTTATCATCCTCTCCATAGGAAGCGGTCTTGCCGTTGTCCTCGTCGATGAACACTTCAAGAGAATCCTGCTCATGCGCCTGAGCGCCTGTTTTATCCAATTCCGCGTCGTTTACAGTTGCATATACATAGAGATTGTCATCATCCCAGAGAACCTTTGCGTTGGCAGATGCCTCGGAGCCAATGTTGATCGTAAGCGGGATGTTTACCGCATTGTCCCATGCGGCATCTGCATCTCCGTCAACCGTAACCGTTCCGAATGGAATCTTCTCGATGCCCGGCTTCATGGTTGCCACTGCATAATACTTGCTGGTGCTCTCCTGCGCACCGGTCAGATCATTAAAGCTTCCTGTCTCTCCGTCATTGTTTACAACAACATCGAGACTGATCTTCTGTGCGACTTTCAGATCCTTCATCGGAACCTTGACGGTTGCCTGATATCCACCTGTGATCGCGACAGCAGCTGTTCTTGCAACCGTCACCTTATGCGGTGTGATATCCGATGCCGAATTATCCGGATCTACATATACCGTAACGGCATCTGCGTCATTTACGGTTGTATCTTTTACTTTTATCTGTACGGTAAGACCGTCTGCATCCCAAACCGGAATAAATTCAGACTGTACCGTTCCCTGATCGATTGCATAGGTTTCTCCTGCAATATTGCCATCCTTCGCCTCTGTAATAGTAACCTTCTGAATCGCAGGCTGAAGTTTCGTTGCATCCACATAAGCCCAATAAGCAGGCTTTGCTTTATAGTTTCCGTCAAAAAGCAGCGGGCACTGTGCAGAGCCGCTTGCTCCG
>CACZIN010000063.1:0-3730 GCA_902781225.1 uncultured Lachnospiraceae bacterium
TCTTCACAGACAATATAAAACCGCGCGAACCGAAACTCGTTGCCATCTGCTATTAAAAACATGGCAGATGGCAATTCAGACATCGGCTTCGCGCGGTTACGTTTTGTTCGACATAAAGGTGGCATTTATGCCACCTGTTGTCTGGTGCCATAAGGGACACACACGAAAGTCCTACAAATTGTCTCCGGGATGCGAACATGACCCGCGGAATGCTCCAAACTTGGAAAGACACGGATCATCGCAGATGCAAACATTCGGCTGGTTAGAAATGCCACATTTTTTGAACCAAATTTCCACCTGCATTTTCATCTGAAATCCCAGAGGGGGGACTTCTCATAATATTATTTATCAATGCACGATATGCTTCGTGCGGCAGTTCCTCTTCCTGCCGTATTTCTACTGCATCATCTCTTTGTTCGTCATCAGCTTCCACTTGTCATTTGTGATGCCAAGTTCTTCAAGCGTCTGCACGATATGCACGCAGTCCGGTCCGAACGTCAGATACAGATTGCCGCCCACGGTCATCTCCTGTCTGTCCACGTTCTTTCCTTCCAGCTTCTCCAGACTGTCGTAATAGTCATAATAATACATCCAGTTGTCGATATATCCGCCGGCACTGTAATATTCCAGTTCTATGTTGCTGTAGTACGTGTCCTCCGGCTGCTGGCAATACTGATAATACTTCGCCAGATTTCCGTCCGCGATATCCGCCCGGATGGCCTTTGAGATCTGCTCGATCTCCTTCTCGGAAAACATGTACGTGTTGTTAAGCCCCGTAGAAGTATACAGATCCACATATCCGGAGGTAAACCGGCACTCCGCATTTCCGATACCATAAATCTCACGCTCCAGATTCTCCGGCTCGCTCTCCCAGGAAAGGATCTGATCTACCGGCATCTGTACCGCCGTATCCTCCGCATCGTGAAGCGGAAGCGCATACCGCCGCTCCACCGTAGAACCGTCCTTCATGTAGTACAGAAACGTCGTATAGTAAAATCCGGATCCGGTGCGCTCCACTTCCTGATTGTTTTCCTTATTCGCAATGATCTCACGCTGCAGTTCGGTTAGCGTCGCAAGATCCTCATCCTTTACCTGCACGGGATAGTCCATGTAGACGAACGCCGTATCCACATCCGCCACCTCCGGCACATAGCGCTCCAGACCGAACGCATCCATCTCAAACAGGGATACAAACACCACTGTGATCACGGCAGTTGCCGCCCACTCCAGCACGCGTTTTCTGCGAAATACCTTAAAATTCTTCTCCAGCAGCATCTCCGCTCCAAAGAAAAAGAGGAAGCCCATCACCACACTGCAGAGCAGCAGGCACGGATATTTGCGCAGCTGCGGCAGATCCGTGAGCATGGATACGACCGTGACACCGACGATCAGACCTCCGCAGAGCGCCGCTCCCCAGCGGAATACCGGCTTGATGATTCCGATGCTGACCCAGTCGCCCGCAGTCTCGATCTGACGTCTCTTGTACATCTGGTAGGCCACCACGACAAGCACGACTGCTGCCGCCGCATAGATTCCGGCAAGCGGCATGCCCGTGATCTTAATGCCGGTAATCCCATTTCCGTTCTCCGGGTAGATGAGATTGCTGCGCAGATTATTGTTCAGATAATAAAGCGGCGATAAAATACAGCTTTTCCCCGGATTCCATGCATTCTCAATCCCGTAGCTGATGGTCTCAATCACCTTTGCGACAATAAACATGCATCCCACATACAGATAATTGACGATCACATAGTAGCACGGCATCGCAAACACATGCCCCGTGAACATTGCCACAAAGACCGCCAGCGAGTAGGCAAAAAAGGTCACTCCCGCCTGTGCCAGCAGTGCGGCAAACAGATACTGGATACAGGTGAACTGATTCGCCAGGCATACGATCACCGTGATAAAGAATGTGATAATCTCCGGCAGGATCAAAAAGACGAGTCCCGACAGATAATTCGTCACATAAAGCTCCAGCCGGTTGACCGGCAGCGCATGTATCATATTGGCGTTCTTCGCCGAGTACAGATAGGAAAATACCGCAAGCGCCGCTGCTCCCGCGAACAAAAAAGCCGGCAGCGGAAGGAGCATCCGGTGAACCGCAAGCTCCACCAGCTGGTACATGCGGGCGCTTCCGTCCTCATAGCCTGCTCCGTAATAATACGGACTGGCTGCACTCTGCCACACACTCACGGGAACCGCCACAAGCAGATACGCCTGATAGAGCAGCCACAGCGGCCAGAAATGCGTGAAGTTCTTCTTAAATATGGTACGGTTAAAACAGGATGTCTTTGACTTCATAATCCGCACCTCCCATCTCATAGATAAATATTTCTTCCAGTGTCAGCGGCAGCACATCCACGATGGTCGGATTGCAGTCTAAAAGCGCCCTCTCGGCCTCCTTCGGATCCCCCTTTACGATCATCGTGTACACGCGCCCCGTGTTTGCCATGTGCAGCACCTGAAAATGTTCCGGTAGCTTCGGCATTCCGCTCTGGCATGCCACCTGGATTTTTGACACGCTGCCCTGCAGGTCGCTCAGCGAGCGCTCAATCATGATCTTCCCGTGATGCATGATGCCGACATGGTCGCACACATCCTCGAGCTCACGCAGGTTGTGGGAAGATACCAGAACCGTCATCTGCTTTTCCGCAACCTCCGACAATATGATGCTCCAGATCTGGCGGCGCATCACAGGGTCGAGTCCGTCCACCGGCTCATCCAGAATCAGAATGTCCGGCTTGCAGCAGATGGCGAGCCAGAATGCCACCTGTTTCTGCATTCCCTTGGACAGCCGTCTGATATTCCGCTTCACATCAATGTTCGGGAAAAATTCCTGCATTCTGTAGAAAAGCTTTCCGTCAAACGAGGGATAGATGCCCTCGTAAAACCGCTTCATCTCCATCGTGTCCGCCTGCATGAAGTAAAACAGTTCATCCGGTATGTAGGCGATTTTTGCTTTGACCGCCTTATTCTCATATACATTTTCCCCGTCGATCTGCACCTCTCCCTCGTCCGGGCGGTACACCCCGGTCAGATGACGGATCAGCGTTGATTTTCCCGCTCCGTTCGGTCCGACCAGACCGTAGATGGCTCCCTTTTCCACGTGCATGTCCACGCCGTTTAGCGCCACAAATCCGTCAAATGCCTTTTTTAATCCGTTTACCTGAATCATACCTTCTCTCCTCCCTCTGCCGCATGTTCGATCCGTGCGATCAAATCGCTCCTGCTCACCGACAGGAAGCAGAGCTCCTCCACCACTTCATCGAACTCTTCCAGCAGTTCATGCTGTCTCGTATTCAGGATTTCCCTGTGCTCTGCCACAAACGTTCCTTTCCCGGCAACCGTGTATGTGTATCCCTCGCTCTCCAGATCGCGATACGCTTTCTGGATCGTATTGGGGTTGATCGCCAGCCCGGACGCCAGTTCGCGGACAGAGGGCAGTTTCTCGTTTGCAGAAAGAGAATTTGTGATAATCAGCTTCCGAAAGCCATCCTTGATCTGTTCATAAATCGGTTTGGAATCCCGGTAATTTAACTGAATCAAATCATAACCTCCCATCTGTACCAACTGTACTATTTGTCTTAATACAGCTACTATAGCATGGGAGGTTCTCTCATACAATAAAGATCAGCATTGAAAGGTAAATTTATTTTTTAGCCTGCCATTTTAGAAAAAACTTCTATTTCAACACTTTTTCCTAAAAACCGATAGTTATCCACATCATATG
>CACZIN010000064.1:0-3386 GCA_902781225.1 uncultured Lachnospiraceae bacterium
TTCTGGTGTCCCTAATGGCACCTCTTCACAGACAATATAAAACCGCGCGAACCGAACTCGCCGGCATCTGCTATTGAAAATAGGGCAGATGCCGACTCAAACAGCGGCTTCGCGCGGTTATGTTATGTTCGACATAAAGGTGGCATTTATGCCACCTGTTGTCTGGTGCCAATAAGGGACACACACAAGAGTCCTACAAATTGTCTTCCGGGATGCGGACATGACCCGCGGAGTGCTCCAAACTTGGAAAGACACGGATCATCGAAGATGCCAGCTGCGGCATGGTTAGAAATACCGGATTTTGCGGTTAGAATTTGCCGCCGCATGTTTATCTGGAACTTTTAAGTATCTATTTCCCATAATATTACTTATCACCCCAAAGAGGTCTATACTTATTGCGACAATTCCATGCGGCAGACAGCCTACATTCCCGTCTGCTCTCCCGCCGCTTTGATCTGTGCCAGTGATGCCTCGGCTGCCACGAGCACATCGTAATTTGTCACATTCGCCTTTGTGGAATCCGGCAGCGCATCATACTGGCTGCGTGCTGACGAGATGACTGTCTCACTGTCCGCCGTCACTTCGCCGATAGAATTGATCAGATCGATCACGGTCTGCACATCCTGCTGCAGCTGTGCGGCGCTCTCTGTTCCCGGAAGCGTGTACACCAGTACCGGCCAGCCCTTCTCGATCGTATTGTAGATCGTTTTTGCCACAGATGTCGGCAGATTGATGCATCCGTGCGATCCGTTTGTCTTATAAATATTCCCGCCGAAGCTTTTTCTCCAGCTCGCGTCATGCATGCCGACGTCTCCCGCAAACGGCATCCAGTATTTTACCGGCGTCGCGTAGTCCTCTCCGCGCAGCACGGCATCCGTGGTCGTATAGGTCACGCTGAACGCTCCGGTCGGAGAACCGTGTCCCTTTGACAGATTTCCCGATACAAAATCGCTGTCCACAACCAGACTTCCGTTCTTGTATACAAACAGATGCTGTGATGTCAGGTTGATCTCCACGTAGGAATTGCCGTAGTCATTCTCGCCATGGCTGTTCGCTGTCTGGGAATAGACCGGCTCGCGCTCCACGCTCTTGCCGGACTTGATGTCCTCAAGCAACTGCGCCTCCTCTCCCTCTGTGTCAATCTTCCAGCCGTAAGCGCCGTTTGAGATCGTCACTTCCGGTCCGTAAGAAGTCTTTAACGTCTTCGGTTTGTACGCGGTATTGTAGGTCTTGGCAAGTCCCTTGACATAGTCGAGCACCGCCTCCTCGTCAACCTCCAGTTCACCGTCCAGAACCGAGAGCCACTCGCTGATCGTACTGCCGTCCACAACTTCTGTCTGATCCCCGAAATCGTAGGTAACCGTCGATGCGACGTACTGGTTTAATTCGTCGATCACCGCGAGAAGATCTTTGTCATCGTCTCCCACTGCCGGATCCACATAGCAGCCGCTCTTCTCCAGGTCAAGTGTGTCCTCCAGCCCTTCCACAGCTTCTGCCACCGCATTTTTTAACGCTGCCTCATCGATCGTCGTTCCATAATCCGCCGGGACAAGCGTATAGCCGTCCGCTTTGGAATAGCCGGAGCAGGACGCATCCACCGGTTTTCTCTGATTCTCCTCCTGCATGCAGGAAAGCGCTTCAATCGTCTCAGAAAACTTCGTGTCGTCAAAGGTTACTGTTTTTTCCAGTTCCAGCGCGCTCTTTCCAAACAGAATGGCAGGCCATGCGAAGGCGTTCTGATCCGCCAGCAGCTGCTCGATCTCCCCGTGAAAAACCGGCGCCGCGCCGATCTGTGATGCCGTGATGGTCTCTGTCTGATCCTCGCGTTCCACCAGCGTCAGCTCATATCCTCCGATCTCCTCTTCTATGAGCTGCTCCACCTTTGCGGTATTGCATCCTCCCACCTTAATGCCATCTATCGTAGTGCCAAAGCAGAAGTGGCTCTGGAAAAACACCGCAAATCCGATATAGCAGACTGCGAGTATTCCCAGAATGACTGCCGCGGTAATCCCGATTTTCTTTTTCATTTTCTGTTTCCTTTCCTCTTATCGTAAACATTTATATGCCTGTTCTTTCAATGAAAACACATGGTTTATTATAAATGACCCTTTTTGTTTGTCAACAACTTCCCCCAATCGTAACAATTATGTAAAATCTTCGTTTTATCTTTTATTGTATAAATGCACAAACGATCTTTCGATGTATGAACGTTTTCTTAAATTTTAAATAATCTTTCTTAAAAAAAGAGAAAGCCGATTGTCTCGCAGAAATGCGTGTGCTATAATCGCAGTCGTGAAGAAATTGGAATACTGATTACTATTTATATAGAAAGGACGGATATTATGAAACCAGAACTTCGTCAGAGAATCAGCGGCTTTATCGATCGAAACAAAGCTCTGTTTCTTTTATCTTATTTTGCAATCTATCTTCCATGGTTTGGTCATCTCGAGAAGACCGTCACCACACATTTTCATGTCATTCACACCGCGCTGGACGATTACATTCCGTTCTGCGAATATTTTATCATCCCCTACCTGTTATGGTTCGGCTACGTCGGTTGGGGCATCGGTTATTTCTATTTAAAAGACCGTTCCGAATATTTCCGGCTGTGCGCGATGCTTTTTACCGGAATGACAATTTTTCTGATCGTGTCCACCATTTATCCGAACGGACACTACTTAAGACCGACAACCTTTGCGCGGGATAATGTTTTTGTACATATCGTCAAGTGGCTGTACGCTTCCGACACCGCGACGAACCTGTTCCCGAGCATTCATGTATACAACTCGATCGCCGTCAATATCGCGGTATGGCGTTCCGATGCTTTTAAGCACAAGCGCATCATGCGCTGCGGTTCCGCCATCCTCATGGTGAGCATCATTCTCTCTACCATGTTTTTAAAACAGCACTCCGTCTTCGACGTTGTGACGGGTATGATTACGGCAGCCGGCATGTACATGATCGTCTATGTCAACAATCCGTTCCGTCTTCCGGTTCGTCAGGAAAAATACGAACAGAAGCTGCATCGGATCTAAACTATCTCTAATGCCGCAATATGCATAGCCTTTGTTTGGGTGATAAGTAATATTATCAGAAGACCACACCGTGGGATTTCAGATGAAAATGCAGCCGGAATATTCGTTGGAGAAAAATGTGGCATTTCTAACCAGCCGGATGTTTGCATCTTCGATGATCCGTGTCTTTCCAAGTTTGGAGCACTCCGCGGGTCATGTCCGCATCCCGGAGACAATTTGTAGGACTTTTGTGCCGCACTTGTCTGTACTCCCGCAATAAAACATAACCGCGCGAAGCCGATGTCTGAATTGCCATCTGCCATGTTTTCAATAGCAGATGGCAACGAGTTTCGGTTCGCGCGGTTTTATATT
>CACZIN010000065.1:0-2298 GCA_902781225.1 uncultured Lachnospiraceae bacterium
GGACATGCTTGCAAAGCAGGCCGATATCATTGTACGTTTTCAGGGAGGTGCGAACGCAGGACACACAATCGTAAATGACTACGGAAAGTTTGCATTACACACACTTCCGTCCGGAGTATTTTACAGTCATACGACGAGTGTAATCGGAAATGGTGTGGCACTTGATATTCCACGTCTTTTCAAAGAGATTAAGTCCATCACAGACCGCGATGTTCCGATGCCGAAGATTCTTGTGTCCAACCGTGCACAGATCGTGATGCCATATCACGTACTGTTTGATCAGTACGAGGAGGAGCGTCTGGGAGGAAAATCCTTCGGATCAACCAAATCTGGTATTGCTCCGTTTTATTCAGATAAATACGCAAAGATTGGTTTCCAGGTAAGTGAACTTTTCGACGATGAACTGTTAAAAGAAAAGGTAGCACGTGTTGCAGAACAGAAGAATGTTATCTTAGAGCATCTGTATCACAAGCCACTCATCGATACCGATGAATTATTAAATACATTACATGAGTACCGGGATATGGTAGCTCCATATGTGTGTGATGTCTCCCTGTTCCTGGATAAGGCATTAAAAGAGGGAAAGACCGTTCTTTTAGAGGGACAGCTTGGAACATTAAAAGATCCGGATCATGGAATTTATCCTATGGTTACATCTTCTTCTACACTGGCTGCATATGGTGCGATCGGAGCAGGACTTCCACCATATGAGATCAAGCAGATTATCACCGTATGTAAGGCATATTCTTCTGCTGTTGGTGCCGGTGCATTTGTCAGCGAGATCTTCGGGGATGAGGCAGATGAGCTTCGCCGCCGCGGAGGAGACGGAGGAGAGTTTGGTGCAACAACCGGACGCCCGAGAAGAATGGGATGGTTCGACTGTGTAGCCAGCAAATATGGATGCCGTCTGCAGGGAACAACCGATGTAGCCTTTACGGTACTTGATGTATTAGGATATCTGGATGAGATTCCGGTATGTACCGGATATGAAATCAACGGAGAAGTGACAACCGAATTCCCAGTTACCAGCCTCTTAGAGAAGGCAAAGCCGGTACTTACAAAGCTTCCGGGCTGGAAATGTGACATCCGTGGTATCAAAAAGTATGAGGATCTTCCGGAAAATTGCCGCAAGTACATTGAATTCATTGAGGAGCAGATTGGATATCCGATTACGATGGTTTCTAACGGACCGGGCAGAGATGATATCATTTATCGTGAGTCTTCACTGAAAAAGTAATAGAAACAAGTAATAAGCCTGTGAAAAAGCAGCGAATCGAATCTGATCCGGTTTGCTGCTTTTAGAGTATAAGAAAGCCTATGCAGATAGAAGTAATAATTGAAAAAAAATTACATAAACTTAATGCGGAAGAAGGAAAAACTATTTTAGAGACCCTTCAGGAACAGGGAATCCATGTGCTGACGGCACCATGCGGCGGCAGGGGAAGATGCGGAAAGTGTACCGTAGAGGTGGAACATATGGGGGAAGTACTCGCCTGTATGACAAAAGTAACCGATGGGATGCGCATCACAATTCCGGAAGTGCAGCTTCGTGCACAGAAGTCTAAAATTGCAGAAAACGGAACAGTCACACATTATCCGGCAGATGAGGGAGAAAGGCTGGATGCGGCATGCGATATCGGCACGACGACAGTAGTCTGCCATCTGATTGATGGAAAGACAGGGGAAAAGCTGGCAACGGTCAGTGAACCAAGCGCACAGAGAAGTTTTGGTGCGGATGTGATTTCACGCATTCAGGCATCTGAAGCAGGAAAACTGGAGATATTAAAAGAACAGATCATTTTTCAGATTGCACAGATGCTTCGGACGCTGCAGAAAAAAGCAGGGAGAGAGGAACAGATTCACCGTCTTGCCGTGGTGGGAAATACGGTAATGTGTCATCTGTTTGTGGGAATTTCTCCCGTTTCCATCGGGGTGACCCCGTTTATGCCACAGGAATTCTTTGGAAAAGAGTATACCGGAGAACAGCTTGGACTTACGGATTGCAGATCGGTATACATAGCACCAGCGGTTGCCGGATTTGTTGGAGGGGATATTACTTCGGATCTTTTGGCAGTGATGCGGAAGAACTCAAAAGAGAAAGTGCTTCTTCTGGATATTGGAACGAACGGAGAGATGGCGGTCGGAAACGAAGAACAGATTTATTGCTGTGCCACAGCGGTCGGATCGGCATTTGAAGGCGCGGAGATGGCGATGGGAATGCCGGCAGCGGTCGGAGCAATATCCCATGTCTGGCTTGACCAGCGGAGAATCCGGGTGCAGGTAATCGGAGACGAGGAG
>CACZIN010000066.1:0-2199 GCA_902781225.1 uncultured Lachnospiraceae bacterium
ACTCTGGGACCTTTCCTTTCTCAATTAAGGCCATTATAAAGAGCAGCCCAGGGACAGACAACCAGGGCTGCAAATAGACATCATATTAGAGACGTAACAACTAATATCGTTCAATATGTAAATAATTTCTATATTAGTAATGAGAATTCGGCAGCAAATTATAATGATTTTGGATTGCGAATTATCAACAGACAGACCGTTGCCCGTATAAAACCGGATTGTTCTTCAAAAATAGAAGGAAAATTATCAGCAGGTACGATAGTTTCTGTAATTGATAAATATAGGAAGTGGATTGAAGTCTCCTGGTCAGACGAGGAAGGCAATTCACATTCAGGATGGATTCAAAACTATAAAGTCTCGGAATTTAAGGAGTATTGATTTATAAGCGATCAACCTTGGATGGCTGGTCGCTTTTCTTTTACTCAAAATTGAAAGGGGTAATGCGAATGAGCGGGAGAGGAAGAAAATCGCTCTCGGAGCTGAGGGCTGATGTCGAGAAAGGGGAGCAGAGAAAGAAATATTACGAGAACGAGATCAGGATCAAGGAGCGCCAGATCAACTGGAGAAGTTTATCGAGCGGCCAGACATTCTGTCTGAGGAGCAGATCATGAAGCTGCTCACTTATGTGTTTCACAAAAGTGATGTACAGACGATGCTACAGGAGATGATCAAGGAAGCAGAAATGCAGGAATGGGAATAGTCCCGAATTTATGAGGGCGCAATTATACACCGTTCCGGTGTCATTGCGTCCTTCGGAGAGTTCTCGCCGGACGGCTGATCGGCAGTGCAGCATACATGGAGCACTGCCGATCCAGTGGGAACTGCGTTCCCCCTGCGCCGTCTGCGACGGCTACCCTCTTGCGGACTTGTGTACGGAACAGACAGAAAAATCCTCTGCCTGTTCCGAAGCACAAGTGAAAAATGAATATCCAAAGTTACAGACCGATTGTTTTTCAAGAAGAAAAGCATCGGTCATTTTTTATGCCATGAGAGAGGAGAACGGAATGAATCAGAAAAAACTGAATGTGCTGCAAGGGCTTCTGCTCCGGTACTGCGGACAAAGAGGTATGACCGACGTCGAGATCACAGGGAGAGCGACAGCCACGGCGATTACACAAAGTGGAAAAGAGATGCATCTGACGACGAATATCTACGGCGACATCATGGACGATGACACGAAGAAGATCATTGCCGACGGAAATGTATCCCACGACATCCGACGGATATATGAGTTTCCAACGGAATGGAAGGATCGGAAGCCATCAGTCGTGTCATCACTTCGGGAAAAGAGCGATGTCGGCGGTGCGCCGAAAAGGGAGAAACCGAAGACGCGAAAGAAGACGCAGGAAAAAGAGAGATGAGGTGGCGCATATGACCTGTCCACATTTTTCCATTTCAATCCGCTCCCGCTATAACAAAAAATCCGGAAGCAGAGGATCGGCGGTTGCGGGAGCTGCCTACCAGAGCGCGGAGAAATTGTTCAGCGAGTACGACGGACGGACAAAGAACTATGCCTATAAACAGCCAGAGCTTGTGTTCTCCGAGCTGATGCTTCCGGCAAATGCGCCTCCGGAGTATTCCGACCGGGCGGTGCTATGGAACGCGGTCGAGAAAGCAGAGACACGATTTGACGCACAGCTATCCCGCGGGATTATCGCGGCACTGCCGAAGGAGCTTCCGTTTGATCAGTCCATCGCGATGGTGAAGGAATACTGCCGCGAGAACTTTGTCTCCAGAGGGATGTGCTGTGACATTGCGATCCATGATCCCGCGCCGCCAGGGCATAATCCCCATGTTCACATCATGCTGACCATGCGCGGCATCGATGAGAACGGGAAGTGGCTTCCGAAATCGAGAAAGGAATATGTCCTTGATGAAAACGGACAGCGCATCCGGCTTCCGAGCGGGGAGTGGAAAAGCCGCAAGGTTGATACCGTGGACTGGAACCGGAAGGAGAATGCGGAGATCTGGCGGCAGAGCTGGGAAGAATACCAGAACCGGTATCTGGAGAGGAACCAGCGCCCGGAGCGTGTGAGCCTCAAGTCCTACAAGCGGCAGGGTATTGACCAGATTCCAACCGAGCATATGGGAGCTGCCGCGTCGGCGATGGAAAAGAAAGGCATCGAGACAGACATCGGGAACCTGAACCGGGAGATCCGGCAGGCAAACAGCCTGATGCAGTCGATCCGCGGCATGATC